>JAPKYO010000023.1 GCA_026394265.1 Candidatus Bathyarchaeota archaeon | reverse complement strand
GACCTGGCCCGGGCCCTGTTCCGGGAAGCGGCGGCGGCCGGGCCGGGACAAGTGCGGGCCGAGCTGTTTCTGGGCTTGGAAGCGCTGGGCCAAGGCCATCCGGAAGAAGCGCGAGCCAGACTGGAAGCCGCCCTCCCCGGCTCGCCCGAGAATCGGCCCCTGATCCATTCCCGCCTGGCGGAGCTCGCCGAAAAAGAAGGAGCTTACGACCGCGCCATTACAATCTTTTCACCAGAGGGAAGACTCTACCAGGTCGAATACGCCCTGGAGCTGGTGAAGAGGGGCGCACCCATCGTCGGCGTCTCGTCACCCCAGGGGGTAGCCCTAGCGGCTAACGAGTCCCCTGAGAGTGTACTGGAGGACGGAGACTACTTCCGCAAGATATTCCAGCTGGACGAGCACGTCAGCATGGCCATAGCGGGGCTTAGCAGCGACGCCAGGGTACTGATCAGTCAGGCCCGAGTCTTCTCCCAGAGCAACAGGCTCCTCTACGACGAGCCCGTTGACGTGGAGATGCTGGCTAGGCGCTTGGGAGACATAGCTCAGATATACACGCAGCACGCCGGCGTCCGGCCATTCGGCGTCAGCACCATCATAGCGGGTGTCGACGCAGAGGGCAGCAGGGTGATGACCACGGACCCGAGCGGCAGTTACAGGGGATACAAGGCCACCGCCGTCGGAAGAAAGAGCGACGAGGCCAACAAGCTCCTGGAGGAGAAGTACAAGGACGACATCACTCTGGACGGCGCCATCAGCCTCGCCGTTGAGGCGGTGAAGACCGCGTCGGATGGAAGCATCACCCCCGAGAACGTGAAGGTCGCCGTTGTACCGGTAGAGACGAAGGTTTTCCGCAGACTCCCCGACTCCGAAGTGCAGAAGCACATGAGGTAGAAGGGCCAAAGAGATGGGGAGCAACTACACCCTGGTGCGTTACCAGCACGGCGGAGAGAAGTACGAGATTCTCGTAGACCCCGACAAGGGACTCTCCTACAAGAAGGGCGAGCCAATAGACATCGCCAACGTAATCCTCATCGACACCATCTTCACCGACGCAAACAAGGGCGAGAAGGCGTCAGAGTCCAAGCTAAAGGACGAATTCAAGACAAGTGACCCGCTCGAAGTCGCGAAGCTGATGTTCGAGAAGGGCACGTTCCTCCTCACGGCCGCCCAGCGCAAGGAGATGACCGAGCAGAAGCTCAGACAGATCATCACCATCATCTCCCGGACCTACGTAGACCCCGCGACGAAGCTGCCACACCCCGTCACGCGCATAGAGAACGCGATGGATGAGGTCAAGTTCAACATTGACCCCTTCAAGACGGCTGAGGAGCAGGTGAAGGAGCTGGTCCAGCTTCTGCGACCCGTGCTACCCATGAGCAGCGAGAACATCCAGCTCGCCCTCAAGGTCCCGCCGGAACACGCCGCGAGGTGCTTCGGGATAGTGAAGAACTACGGCGAGATAAAGCGGGACGAATGGCAGAAGGACGGCAGCTGGGTGGCTGTCGTGGAGTTGCCCGCCGCTATGCAGCTCGAGCTACTGGACAAGCTCGGCAAGGCGACGCAGGGAAACCTCCAATCAAAAATACTAAAGTGAAGCTGAACAGGTATGAGCGCGAACCATCAAGACAGGGATCTGGTACTCCCGGGGGACATGTTGTACGAGGGGAGGATCAGGACCGGTGAGAACACCTACCGCAGCCAAGAGCAGGTATACGCCACGCGCCTCGGCCTAGTCAACTACTCACCCGACAACGTCTCGGTGACCGCCCTATCAACGGGTTACAGCCCGCTGGTCGGAGACGTGGTCATCGGCGAGGTCGTCGACATGGACCTCGGGGAGTGGAGGATCGACATAGGCGCCGAAACGGAGGCCGTCATGGGCATACCCGACGCTGTGGACCGCCCCTTCAGGACCGAATACGTCATGACACGCGTCCTAGACATCGGCGACACGATGATCGCCAAGATAGTCGACCTCGACAGGAGGAGGACTCCGGTGTTGAGTATACTCGGCCCCGGACTGGGCAAGGTATACGACGGCTTCATAGTTCACATCACGCCGTCGAAGATCCCCCGCCTAATCGGCAAGAAGGGAAGCATGATCAATATGATCATCAAGGAGACCGGATGCCGCGTCGCCATAGGGCAGAACGGTCGCGTCCTCATCTCCGGACCAAACCGCGAACGCGAAGATATGGTGGTCAAGGTGATAAACAAGATAGAGCTGGAGGCGCACACCTCCGGCCTCACAAACAGGACTCAAGAGTTTTTGAGACAGCTTAAGGAGAGATCACGATGAGTAAGAAACCAACGACAAAGAAGACGGCGGCCCGGAAGCCAGCGGCGAAGCCCAAGAAGGTGAAGGTCGACAGCTGGAAGCGTGCCTACGGGCGGGCTTTTGACGAGCTCCGCACACTGAAGATTGAGAGCGGCGTCCTCCCCAACGCGGACGGCTCCGCATACATAGAGATGGGCAGGAACAAGATCCTCTGCGGAGTCTTCGGGCCCCGCGAGATGCACCCAAAGCACAACGCCAAGCCCAACGAGGCGGTGCTCCGCTGCAGGTACCACATGGCGCCATTCAGCGTCGACCCACGCAGGTCACCCGCGCCCTCCCGTAGGGATCAGGAGATCAGCATGGTCATGAGGTCCGCCCTGGAGCCGGCGGTATTCCTCGAACGCTACCCCCGGGCGAGCATCGACGTCTACGTCGAGGTGCTCGAGGCCGACGGCGGGACGCGCTGCGCGAGCATCAACGCCGCGGCGGTCGCCCTAGTCGACGCCGGCATACCCATGAGGGATCTCGTCGCCGCCTGCGCAGTCGGCAAGATCGAGGACAAACTCATCCTTGACCTCGGAGACTACGAGGACAAGAAGGGGCAGAGCGACATGCCCATCGCATACATGCCGAAACTCGGCAAGGTCACACTCCTCCAGATGGACGGCGAAATGACCACCGAGGAGGCCGAGAGCGCCCTAAACCTCGCCATCGAGGGATGCAAGAAGGTCTACGAGGTCCAGCGCGAGGCACTCAAGAAGAAGTACGGCATCGACCAGCCACAGGACAAGCCTCAGGAGCTACCCCCCGCGGAGCCTGAGGCGGAGCCCCAGAAAGAGGAGGGTCAGCAATGAGCAAGAGCAACATCGTCAGCCACCTTAAGCAGAAGAAGATCTCAGAGGTCCTCTCCACCGGCAAGCGGATGGACGGGCGCGCCTTCAACGACTTCCGCGAACTCACCATAAAGCGCAACGTCCTCTTCAAGAGCGAGGGCAGCGCAGAGGTCTGGCTCGGGAAGACACACGTCATGGTCGGCGTAAAAGTCGGCACAGGCACACCCTTCGAGGACACACCCGACGAGGGCGTACTCATGACAAACGCCGAGTTCACACCCATCGCCAACGCCGCCTGGGAGCCCGGCCCACCGAACGAGGCCAGCATCGAACTCGCACGCGTCGTCGACAGGGGCCTACGCAGCGCCGAGGTCCTCGACACCGCCGAGCTAAACATCATCAGCGGCAAGCTCGTCAACATCGTCTTCGTCGACCTCTATGTGCTCAACTACGACGGCAACCTCATCGACGCCTGCAGCGCGGGCGCAATCGCCGCCCTCATGGGCGCGAAGAAACCCGTCTACAAGGTCGTCGACAAGGAAGCGAAGCCCACAGGGGAGAAGGTGCCACTCGCCGTCAGGAAGAAGCCGGTCGCCGTCAGCGTGATCAAGATCGGGGACAATTTCATCCTCGACCCCACCGCCGACGAGGAGGACGTAATGGACGCCCGCCTAACCATCACCTTCGAGGAGAATGGAAACGTCTGCACGATGCAGAAAAGCGGCTCCGAAGGCCTAACGGTCGACGAGTATAAGAAATGCATAAATATGGCGCAGGAGAAAGCGCCCCAGATCAGGGCTAAGGCCATAGGCGACTGACTATGACAAGAAAGAAGAAGACGTTCGGTCTACGACTCAGGACACGCGGAGGAGCCGCCGTACAGAAGCGCTGGACACGCATAATGCAACAGATGCACCTGCCACACAAGTGCCCAAGCTGCGCGAGCCCAAAGGTGAAGCGCTCGGCCGCCGGCATATGGAGTTGCAGCAAGTGCGGCTACAAGTTCGCGGGCGGAGCCTACGTACCCACGACGAAGCTGGGTCAGGCATCCGCCAGGGTCCAGGAAGTCTAGACCCACCACTCTCATAGAGGAGACTGCTTTTGGAGCCTCGACGAAGCCAAGTCGAGGCGAATATCCTCATAGAAGCCCCCCAGGGCGTCGTTGAGATCATAATCAGTTCCCTGAGGCCCGAACTGGAGTCTGGCATCTCAGACAGGTCAAACGTGGTGGTTGAGGCGTCGAAGAAAGGCCTCGTTGTAAAAGTGGTTGCTGAGGACATGGTGGCGCTTCGCGCTGCGGTGAACAGCTACCTCTACTGGATTCAGGGAATAATGGATATTGGAGATAAACTAATTCAGATAAAAAAGTAATTTTTTTAATATTTTTATAAATACATATTAATTATTTGTTTAGGAAGTATACTTATTATAAATCCACATATCACCAACTCTGGTAAAATATATGCCATATTATACACTATGCTATAGAGTAATGGATTCATTCCCGGTGGTGCATACATTCCAAAAAAAACGTATCCTGATATTACATGCGAAACGAATCTTCCAGTTATACCTAGGCATGTTCCAACAAAAGGTTGTTTTTGAATGAATCCCGCTAATCCTAATGCTCCAAAGGCAATCGGATAATCTAACAATAATGATATTGGATTATAGATGCCAACATAACCGTCAATAATTAATTGCACCATGCCATATACAGCGCCAGTCATTACTCCAATTTTTGGCCCTCTCCGAAGAGCAACTAGTAAAATTGGGATCATACTCCCAAGTGTGATCGAACCACCTTGTGGGAAGTTAAAAACTTTAATTACACTCAGAACAGTGGCTAAAGCCACCATTACTGCCATCTCGGCTAACACTCTTGTATTCGTTGAACTCGTTTTCATTTGGCTCCCTCCGCCGGTATTACCCGGATCAGGTTCCTAGGGTCGACGACTCTCGTCCTCTCAGCCGGGCTTGCGCCCAGCTCCCCTTCGCCTCGTATGAAAAGGGGCGGGTTAATAAAACTTACCAAGAATCTACTCGGCGCCCTGTTTCACGAGTTTGACGGCGATGACCCCCGTCTTCGCGCTTGGCTCCACGATCTCATCGCCAGCGTCTGGGGATGTGGGTCCCTTTGTTAGTGTGCCCCACATCCCAGCAGGGCGGAGTCCTACATGACTGCCTATCTCATCGACCTCCTCCGGGGAGTACAGGTGGGCATGGCTGAAGATGGGGTCTCCCTTCTCCGCCATCGCCCTGTATAGTTCCCCCCACGGGCTCTCCCTGTTGATGAAGAGCACGACTATGGGCGCATCTTTCCCCGTAACCCGTGACGCCTCCTCCAAGGCCTGGTTTGGGGTCACGAGGAACTCAATAACTGTGATCATATAGGCGAACCCGAGGGACCCGCGCCTGAAGGGCATGGAGTCTGCGCTGCCGAGGACGCATGGTAAGCCTCGACGCCTCGCCCTCGAAAGCATCTCCCTCGAAAGATCAAGGCACACGATAAGTCGCCCACCTTCGGTTAGGGCATCGGAGAAGACCCCAGTACCTGCGCCGATCTCCACCCCGACACCGAACTCGGGGAGGAGAGAATCGACTATCCGCCTCTCAGCCCGGAAAACCTGTCCACCCTTCTCGGTACGGTACCAGTCATCGTACACGTGAGCCGCCCCATCGAAGGCGTCTACCACATCAGACATTTCTTAGCAGCTCTCTCAGCGTATCGATCAGCTTCGACGGCGTCTCATCGAGGATGGTCGTCGTCGGCTCTATGCCGAATGCTCCGGGGTGGCTGTAAGCGTCGGCCATGTTGCCCCCTGCGAAGATGAATCTGGCGACGGGGCACCCCTCTCCTATCGCCTCGGGTGGGAGCCCGACGACGCGCTTGCCCATCTTAATCAGGGCACCGGCTACGTCTTCCCCTCCACGTAGAACGACGGCTGCGCGTAGCCTCGAGTCCCTCCTCTGGGCCTCGACGATGACTGAGGCGAGGAAACGCGAGCCACCGTACTCGACCTCCCCGCACGCCTTCGGCCTCCCCCGGCTTACTATGACTCGCCCGTTCAGCCCGACGACGTCGAGTGGCCCCATGGCATCTGGTTTGGCGTACACCATGTTTAGGCCGACCTGCGGGATTATCTTCCCGGCTCCCCCGAGTCGCTCGATCTCCTCCAGGGCGTGGCTCACGGACTCCTCGAGTTCGTCGAGTTTCCTGAAGCTGCCGTAGAGTTCATCGATCTCGATCCGTGCCTGCTCCCCGACTCTCTTCCCGTCTACGGTGAGGCCGGAGCCGACCCTCAGGGGGCCGAGGCGTGTTACCTCGACGCCCAAGTCGGAGCATCTACCGATTATCTCCCCTGCTGACGCTGAGTCGACGATTACGATGATCGTGCCATACGTGGGGGCGCGGAGGAGGTCCTGGTGCAGCTTCTGCGCACCCTTCGCGTATGCGACGTCCCCGGAGTTGAAGCTCAGGCTCAGCCCGAGGCTCGTTAGGACCTCGGTGAGTGCGCCCTTGACTCCCCCCTCGGATACGTCGTGGAGGAGCTTGACCCCCTCCACCTCGCCGAGTGCGAGGATCGTCTGGAGCGCTGTGAATTTCCTCCAGCTCTCGTCTGAGGCTCCCCCGCTGAGTTTCGTAAGCCAGGCCGCTTCCCCCCCGACCTCACCCACGAGGAGGACAATATCCCCCTCGATGGGCTTCGAGGGCTTACGTGTCTGCTCGCCGAGGCACGTCGTGGAGACGAAGGGTATCTCTAAGCCGTAGTATGTCGCGGTCTGCCCCGCGGCTATCTTGACTCCGTACTTCTTCGCCTCGTCCCCGAGGCTCTTGGCTATCGTCTTCAGGTCCTCCTCCCTCGTCTTTAGGGGGAGGTAGATGCCTGTGATCATGTGTGTGGGTCTGCCGAAGCGGCAGGCGACGTTGCTCGCGGCGTAGTGGAAGGCGAAGAAGCCGAGCGCCTCAAGCGGGACGCCTATGCTAGGGCTGTGGGAGATGACCGTCCGGTCCGTGAGCCTGACGGTGGCGCCATCAAGCTCCAGCTCCTTATCCACCGGGATGAATGGGAGGACACTCCTCTCGAAGACCTCCCGCGAGACCTTGCCGAGCCCGAGGACGCCGCTCATAGCCTTCCCTCATACCTCCTAAGTCAGCCTATTAATCACTAACCTGCTCCTCACCGCAGCGACGACCGCGATCGCTACGGGCACGAAGATCAGGTCGACGAGCGTCGCCACGTCCAGCGCCGCCATCCCGGGCCCGAAGAGGAACCAGTCGAGGCTGAGGAAACCGACGGTCTCCCAGACGCAGCCTATGCACATCGCGGCTATCTCCCACCTCCCAACCGTCTTGGGGGCAGCGCCCTTCCTCCAGCGCACAAGGGCGCTGATGAGCACCGCCTCCAGCCCCCTGACGAGCATCGCACCCACCACGAAGACGGGCGGGAAACCCAGCGTGACCATCTTGTACCCGACGCCGATCCCCATCGCGGCGGCTATCGTAACCCCCGCCATGAGCGGGTCCATCAAGACGCCCAGCGCGTAGATCAGCACCGGCGACGCGTCGTACTGCGCCAGTGGCTGGGGCATCGGCACCATGATCAGGTTTGCGACCACCGTGACGGCGGTCATTACGGCAAAAAGCGCCAGCTTACCACTCGAAGACTTGAACCTTGACTCCATACCATTTCATGCATCCTAGAGGGGATGCAGGCGTCAACCACTTGGCAGGTTGACGATAACGCGCACCTCTCCCTACGCCGGCATTACCCGGATCAGGTTCCTAGGGTCGACGATTACCGTCCTCTCAGCCGGGCTTGTGCCCAGCTCCCCTCTGGCATACCTCACAAATCATCGACATATAAACATTACAAAGATAAATAACTCCTAAAAAATTCATATTAATAAATATCATTAACATATGATAAACGTTAATTCTTTTTGTTAAATGATATTTAAAACTCGTTAAAATTTATATTAAACTTTTAAATAGACGCGTAATAAGGGGTCTTCCGCGGGTGTTTGAATGCCGCAAAGTTCAGTTTGGTCCTCCCTAATCAAAGAGTGGGTTGAGAAAGAAAACGACTGCTTCGGCGTATACTATCTCAGTGACGAACATGATACCGTCCTATACATAGGCAATGGACACATATTGACGAATCTAAAATCACACCTAGTGGAGGGACTCAACCCCTTAAGAGACGCTAATCAGTATCGGGTCGAATACGCCGCAAACGAGAGGCAAGCCGACAAGAATATGGAGATTACATTAAAGGAATGGGAGAAGAAACATGGGCAACTCCCCAAATATAACCTCGCTCACACACAGGTCGTTTCCTAAACCGTGATGAAAACCTTCGTTTAAGCGGCGTTTCCGGAGATGGTTTCACCCATTCGAGGTTCAGGCTTAAATATCGTAGCCATTAACTTGGGAAGGTGAAGAGAATGGCCGATCTCCTCTCATCCGATCTCATTATAGGCATCATAATCCTCGCCGTCGCAGCAGTAGCCATCTTCATGTTCTGGCGCGTCTCACACAACGAAAAGAAGAAGGAAGAGGAGAAACCAGCCGAAGAACCCCCAAAGGAGGACCCTCTCCGGGTAGAGCTACAGATGACGGAGAGAAAGGTCAAGGTCCCCCCGCTCGACAAGAAGATAGCATACAACGACATCGAGAGGGCGAAGAGCCAGATCAGGACACTCACACTGAAACAGGAGATCAACAGCATGGTCCTCCGCCGCCTCTTCGAGGCCGAAGACGAGGGAGAGATCAGCCGCGAGGAACGCGTCAGGCTGGGCAAGGTCTACGAGGACGAGATGAAGCAGATCGCCGACGACCTGAAGAGGAGCGAGATGCTCGTAAGCCTCGCCGAGCTCGAGTCGATACGCGAGGAGATCGTGAAGAAGTTCGAGGAGAGCATGGGCCAGACGCAGAGCCGCATAGACCTCATAATAAAGGAGTTGAAGATCGAGGAGCCCCCCAAGCCGGTGGAGGAGGAGCGGCCGAAGGTCTCCGCAGCCGGCAAGAAGAGGCGCGTAGTGCCCAAGGCGAAGACCGAGGAGGGCGAGGAGGAGCCCGAGGAGCCAACCGAGGCAGATGGCGAGGAGAAGCAGCCCGCCGGTAAGCAGGATGTCGAGAGTCGACTAGAACAGCTTAAGAAAGAGGTCATGAAGGAACTAGACGAGCTCGATAAACTCGAACTGGAGAACTGAACTTGAGTGCCGGTACTGCGTCGAAGAAGAAGGCCGCGATGAGGGCCGTCAAGCACATCGAGAACGGCATGATCCTCGGGCTGGGAAGCGGGACCACGGTCTCATTCGCCATAAAGTACATCGGCGAATTGATAGCGTCCAACGAGCTCTACGACATCTACGGCGTCCCGACGAGCATACAGACCGCCTTTGAGGCAATCAAGGCGAAGATTCCGCTCACGACGCTCGACGAGTACCCGCAGCTCGACCTCGGTATTGATGGCGCGGACCAGCTTGACGTCAAACTCAATGCGATCAAGGGTGGCGGGGGCGCACTGATGAGGGAGAAGATCGTCGCCGCCGCCTGCAAGGAGTATATCCTGATCGCCGACGACTCCAAACTCACCGACGTCCTCGGAACCGGGAAGGTTGTGCCGATCGAGATACACCCCTTCGGGGTCACGCCCACCCTCAAGGCGGTTGAGAAGCTCGGCGCAAAGGTAAGCCTCAGGCAGAGTTCGGGTAAACTCGGCCCTCTCGTCACGGACAACGGCAACTATATCATCGACGCCGATTTCGGGCCCATTCAGGACCCCTGGTGGCTCAATAGGGAGCTTCACGCCATCCCCGGTATAATCGAGACGGGGATGTTCCTCGGGTACGCCCACCTCGCGTATGTCGGCGGAAGGGGCTCGGTGAAGAGGCTTAAGCCCCAACCCGACGCGACTCTGAAAAAGATGACGTGAATCCCCCTGAGTGGTATTCTAGAAAGCCTTAAAATGGCTGGTTGAGTTGCTATGAAAGCGTACCCCTGTCGTGGGGTAGGCTGCTGGGGTCTCCTAGCCTGGTAGGGAGCGGGCCTGCTAAGTCCGTGAGCCTTGCTCACATGGGTTCGAATCCCATCCCCGGCGCCAAATCAAATAACGTCTATATAGCCGGTTTTCACTACAATTCATGGTACTAACATGTCATACTACGTAAAGGACTACATGGACAAGGAGTTCCCCACGCTCGAGATCGAGGCATCTGTCGTCGATGCCGCTAAGCTGCTCGCGAAGCAGGGGAAAGGCTACATAATAATACTGGAGAAGGGTAAACCCTACGGAATAGTCACGGAGTGGGACCTCGTCAGCAAGATTCTTGCCACCGAGAAGGACCCGAAGAAGACGCAGCTCAGGCAGATCACGTCGGCCCCCCTCGTTACGATTGATCCCGACCAGGACCTGTTGAAGGCGTCGGAGCTCATGCAGGCGAAGGGGATCAAGAGGGTACCCGTCGTCAAGGGCGGAGTCATCTACGGCGTGATCACCGCCACGAACATCGCCCAGAAGTGCGGCGAGTACGTGAACAAGTCTGTGAAGGACATCCTCCGGTGGTCCTTCCCGATAGGTTAACCCGTTTCCGGCGTCAAACTACGCCCATTTCACGGAGTTCTTCACTCAACTTCGCCGCGTCTTTGAACAGTATCGACTTCATGCCCGTCAATTCGGCTGCCGCCACGCAGTTCACGTTATCGTCAACGAATATGCAATCCTCGGCCTCTAACCCGAGTCGGCTCAGCGTCAGCAGATAGATGGCTAAATCGTTCTGGTTCCCCGGTGAGAGGTCGGGTTTCCTCATGCCGACCTCGCACGAGAAGATGACGGCGTCGAAGAGTTCGTCTACTCCGTGCTTCTTGAGCCAACGTGCCCGTGATGGCTCAAGGTTTGAAAGCGCCGCGACCCTGTATCCCTTTCCCCTCAGCCTCTCTATTATTTTGAAGACTTCTTCGTTGTACTTTGCGGCCTCGAATGTCTTGCCCCAGACCTCCTCGGAGCCCTCCGGGTGGTCGAAGCGTTGGAAGATGCTCCTCATCCAATTCTCTTCCGTTTCCTCCCCCGTCTGCACGCGGGGCATCCCCTTCTCGGCTTCCCTTCTGAACTCGTCCGCCGGTATGCCGTATCGCTCCTCGATGTACCCGTAGGTCACGGCGTTGCTCCACTCAACGACGACTCCGCCGAGGTCGAAGATCAGCCCCTTCATCTGCTCTTCTCGACCGCCTTCCTGACTTCCCGGTCGAATGCCTCTCGGTCTTTGAGTCCGCTGTTTATCGGTGTGCCCTTCACGATTAGCCACTGGTTGGCGGACCTCAGGGATGCCTCGGGTTTCTGCCACTGGTCGATGAGTTCGATGGGGAGCGTCGGGTAGAGGCTCCTTATTGCGTCGCTTAGACGCGTCGCGGACACGTAGGAGTATTCGCATGTGGGGTTGTATAGGATCGTGGCGGCCTCCCTGTTTGCGCTGTCCGGGTTCCACGCGGGTTTCCTAGGCGGCGTGTATTCGCCGTTTATCATGTAGATCATCTCGTCGCCCATTCTCACGAAGCCGTTCGCGGCGTAGAATTTCTCCATCGGGGTGCCCTCCCCGGTGTTGAATGGCTCCGACGCGATGAAGCTGCACTCTGCTCCCCTGAGGCATCTCGGGTGAGCCCTGCACTCCTCGATGAGATTCTCCACAAGCGCGGTTGACGCGCCCTTGCCACGCGTCTCCTCGAAGGGGTTGTAGACGCAGCGGAGCAGGACCACGCCCCTTCTCGGCCGGGGGATGAACTGGGCGGCCTCCTCCGCGTAGAATTGCAGCAGGGCGACGGGTTTCTCGTCGAGGTAGGCGACCTTGATGCAGGTCCCATATTCCCTGTTCATGCCCCGTATCCAGCGGCGGCGCAGCTCTATGCCCTCCATCTGCAGGGGGTCGTCGAGCTTGCCGTGGCTGCAGACCCTGAAGGCGTCGTCGATGTTTGAATCGGTGATGTCTCTGACGGTGATTGCGCCCATTGGGGCATATGTTAGAAATGGTGGGTATCAGGTTTCCGCCTAGAGGGCGGTGAAGCCCTCGACGGTCTTCGCGTCGAGCCTCTTTATCAGCTCCATGATGAGGCGGACCGTGTTCTCTGTGTCCTTGAGGCTGAGGAGGCCGCTGTGGCTGTGTATGTGTCTCGTGGGGACGCTGATGACGATGGTGGGGCAGCCCGCCCTGCTCATGTGGATGGGTGCGCCGTCCGTCCGCCCGCCCTTCATCTGGCTTAGCTGGAGCGGGATCTGGCACTGCCTCGCCACCTCTATCACCCACTCCTTCAATGGCTGGTTCGGGATCATCCCCGCGTCGAAGGTGAGCAGACTTGGACCCTTCCCCATCTTCGCCTGGGCGTCCTGCGGCTTTATCCCGGGGACGTCCCCCGCGATGTCGACTTCGAGTATGATTGCTACGTCTGGGTCGACGACGTGTGCGATGGTCGTCGCCCCCCTGAGGCCGACTTCCTCTTGGACGGTTGCTACGCCGTAGACGGTGTTGGGGTGGGTCATCTTCTGCTTCTTCATCCTCTTCATTGCCTCGGCGAAGACGAAGGCGCCGATGCGGTCGTCGAATGCCTTGCCCATGGCGATTTTGCCGTTCTGTATGAGCTCGAATGTGCTGTATGGGACGACGGGGTCTCCGACCTTGATGCCGCACTCCTCCACCTCCGCCCTGCTCGTGGCGCCGACGTCGATGAACATGTCCTTCTTCTCGACGACCTTCTTCCTCTCCTCCTCGGTCAGGACGTGTGGGGGCTTGGATGCGATGATGCCGTGGACGTCGCCCTTGTTGCCCCGTATGACGACGCGCTGCCCAAGCAGGACCTGGTCGAACCACCCGCCGAGCTGGTTGAAGGTGAGGTAGCCCTCCTCCGTTAGGCTTGAGATTATGAATCCGACCTCGTCTGTGTGGCCCGTGATGAGTACCCTGGGCCTATCCCCGGAGCCCTTCGCCACGAAGCCGACTGAGCCGAGTTTGTCCGTGATGACCTCGTCGGCGTAGGGCGTCATGTGCTTCTTGAAGAGGCTGTTTACCTCCCTCTCGAAGCCCGAGGGGCCGAAGGCCTCCATCATCTCCTTCATGAGTTTCATGGACTCTTTGTCAAACAATCCGGTTCAGTTATCGTAGGCTTCGAGGATGATTTAGATTTATCTTATGCACGCGTCGAGGGGCGGCTGGGATGCTCTCGATACTATTTAGATTGTATGTCACCAATCAAGCGTACATGGATTGCATTCTACATGGGATTCTGGGCTCTGCCCAAGCCACGATGTTTCGTGTTAGGTGTCGTAATTGGGAACCGTCAGGGGTGTGTTGAAGAACCCCCTATTTTTAACTAGTTGGTGTAGAAACCACCCCATCTCATGTACTTGTTTTGTATTATATCGTTATTAGTGTGTGGGGTGGGGGTTTTATCCGTATGTCATCAAGGCTTTAGAAGTAAGGAGCCGCGCCGCGTCGAACGTCGTTCCGCGTTACCGTTGGGGCGGCCTCCCCCTTGGGCAAGTAGAGAGCGCAGCCTTACCGTTCCTTGGAAGCCCATTGCCCGCGGCTACGGCACCTTTTATCTATAATTGTATCAAGCTAAAAGGTTATTCTCTCATCTAATAAGAACAACTCAAATAACCGGGATTATCCCTAATATATGGGGCAATATTAATCGTTGACGCCTGCGTCCAAATACACTAATCTCCTCTCGCCTGCGTCCAGTATAGCCTTAACACCCACCGGTATGGTGGCAATCGGGTTTGTGTGCCCCAGATCAACACCCGTAACTACCGGGAAATCGTAGCCCGTCAGACAATCGTCGAGGATCATCTCCAATGAGTCGCCCTCCTTCAACCCTGCGACGGATGGTATCCTGCCCACCATCAGGCCGTTTATCTCCCCAAACGCGCCTGCCTGCTCAAGCTGCCTGAACTCCCGGGCGATCCTTCCCGTCGGCCCACCCTCCTCATCCTCCTCAACGAAGAGAATCCTGCCCCTTAGTTCCGGCCAGTAATCCGTCCCCGCGAGCGCTAGGAGTGTACCCAGGTGCCCGCCTACGAGCATGCCACCCGCCTCGCCTCCGTGATAGGTTTTCCACCCCGGGTTCGCGGTCTCCTGCGGCGGCTTCTCCGGGTGTAGGTAGTAGAGGGGGTCGTCGATGTACGTCGGCGCCGCTTCGAGCGTCCTCGGGGTAACCGTAGACATGGTGGCCTCCTTGAAATCATTCACCTCCCACTCCATGAGGTGGGCGTGTGCCCATGTGACGAGCGCGGGTCCCTGGAAGTTTACGAGACCCGCCTTCTCCAGCAGGGCGACGTTCAGCACCGTAATGTCGCTGTAGCCGATGAAGACCTTGGGGTTCCTGCGTATCGCCGCGTAGTCGAGTTGGTCGATGATGTCGTTGGAGTTCCAGCCTCCCCAGACCGCCACGATGCCGTCGACGTTTTTGTCCGTGAAGGCGCCCATGAAGTCCTCCGCCCTCTCCTCGGTGGTTCCGGAGGCGTGGCCGCGGCGGCGGCTAGCGTGGGGACTCACCTCGACCTTAAACCCGAGTTTTTGGAGGTTCTCTACCCCCCTGTTGACGACGTTCCTGTCGAGTATATCCATGCTACTCGCCGGCGCCACGACGCGGATGGTGTCCCCAACGCGTAGGCGCCTTGGCTTGACTAGCTCCATGAGATAGAAGACTTCGTGTAAGTAAATAAAATTGCTAAGGAATTACCTTACGCGCCGTGGTCAGGTACCCCGAGTGGCCTATCATCAGCGTCTCAGGGCGCGTCTTGTTCTCCGCCACCGTGATGCGGCGCATGATTAGCTCCACGGTCTCTACCTCGATGAAGGGCTTCGCCTCGAGGGCGTAGACGGTTTTCATCACCTGCTCTATAGTTGGGCTGAAGCTGAGGAAGACGCCGCTCCCCGCTAGGGCCTCCCAGGCGTGGTCGATGACGAGCCAGGGAGTCGCCAAGTCGAGCGTCACGGCGTCCACACCCCTCTCCGCGATGCCCTGCGTTATGTCCCCGAGCTTCATCTCGACTAAGGGGCGGAGACCCGACCTGTCGATGTTCCCCGCCGCGATCTTCTGACTTCTCTCATCTATCTCGTACGTGTAGACCTTCCCGTCTGGCATGACGGCGTTTGCCAGGGACATCGTCAAGGCCCCGCTGCCAGTACCCGCCTCGACGACGGTTGAACCATTCCCTATGCCGAGCTGGTAGAGGATGTACCCTATGTCCTTCGGGTAGAGAACCTGTGTCCTCCTATCCGTCTTGAGCACCCTGTCCCTGACGAGGGGGCGGAGGGCGTAGAAGTTTATGCCGAGGCTGCTTGCCACAGTGGAGCCGAAGGGCTTGCCTATCATGTCGTCGAGTATGATGAATCCTTTATGTGTGTGAAACTGCTCCCCGGCCTTAACCCTGAGCTGGTAGGTTCGCTCCCGGTCGAGGTAGAGAAGGACGTCGTCGCCCTCGGATATGGTCTTCACGGCGAACCATGGGAGCGGGGCGGAATAAAACCTTCACCCCCAGTGGCAGAGTTTTTAGCCTCGTGAATATGAACCCCACCCCATGAAGGATCTAAACGAGTACAACGCGTTCCGGAAGGAGATGAACGAGCGCATCCTCAACTGCGGCCACCTCGGGCTGAAGAGGTTCTGGGCGCTCGACAGCCGCGCCTACGAGAAGGGGGCGCTCGACGAGAAGACGCTTGAGCTACTCGGGCTAACCACGAGCATGGTGCTGCGCTGCGACGACTGCGTAACATACCACGTCGTCCGCTGCATCCAGCTCGGCATAACCGACAAGGAGCTATACGATGCCCTCAACGTCTGCGTCATCGTCGGCGGCTCCATCACAGTCCCACACATAAGGCGCGCCTTCGAGACCATCGAAAAGTGCAGGGAACTAGAGAAGAAGGACCCGGGGCTCAAGAGCCTACTCTAATATTTATCTACATCTAACCATTACATATTTTTGTGGCTTCAGGCGCGTCCCATCCCGTCAGGGATCTATCCCTCGTGCTCAGCCTAGCGATAGCCGCTAGGGTGCTTGTTCTCCAGCTTCTGCCCCTCGACTGGAACTGGGACAGCTACCACCACTGGCAGATCAGTTGGTTCAGCCTGAGGTTGGGCTTCCCCCAGTGGCGTCTCTGGGACCTTAACGGCTGCGAGTATTACTGGGGGATGTTCCCGCACATCGTCGAGGCGGCGCTTATGGGCGTGGCGGGTTCCCCCGGCATCCAGCCTTTCCGGTTTCTAAACATGGTTCTGGGCGCCCTCAACGCGGCTTTGGTCTGCTTGATTGGTCGGAGGTTCGCTTCGCCCCGAGTCGGGCTCTGGGCGGGGCTCATCTTCGCCGCGTTCCCGGTGGCCGCAGTCTTCGATGCTCTGGCACTACAGGACACCATGGCGATCACCCTCCTACTCGCCTCGCTATACCTCTCCAGTAGCCGACCATTCTGGTCGGGCCTGCTCCTCGGGCTCGCGGGGCAGAGCAGGACCGAGCTGCTCCTCGCCTCCGCCATAGTCGTCGCGTGGATACTCATCACGGAGAGGTTCACAACGGGGCGACTCCCGATGCTCATCGGGTGGCTATTCGTGACGGGGCTAGCATCCTACTACCTGTACAACCAGACGGGGAACCCATTCTACAACCTATACTGGAGCCTGTACAACATCTTCTCGGGCGCCCCGGGTGGGGGCGGTAAGCCGTTCCTCGACGCGATGTTGGCGTGGGCATCATGGAAGCTGAGCGTGTGGCCGACGAAGCCGACGGGGATACTGATACTATCCGCCGCCGCGGCGCTCCCCCTCTACTTCGTCTACACGTTGTTCAGGAAACCGAGGGACTACCAACTCGTCTACTTCCTCCCGACCGCCGCCGTCTCCACGCCAATCTTCGTGACCTACATCGGAGCCGACCCCAGAATGCTGCTCATCATGCTACGCATGGTGACCCCCATCGCCGCCCTAGGGTTACCAATAATATTCGCGGCACTTCTCCAACGCTGGGGGCGCCAATACAAGAGGTTCTCGATACTGCTCCTAGCCGTCTCAGCCATCGCCTTCTACCCCGTCGTCACGGCCTACTCCAGCTTCCAGACCGAAACAACGACGACGATGAGCATAGCCGACGAGACGTGGAAACTATACATGGTCTCGGGTGGAACCATCGTCTGCGACTACCCTATGATGAACTACAGGTTCATCAGCCGATGGGAGCTTCCAGAGAAGAGCCTCATCAGCAACCACTACGCCCCCCAGTACTATGGTGTCTCCGATCCCATCGAGTACGTGAAGTGGCTGGCGAATCACAGGGTCACGGTCTGGGTGAGGTACGGCGGTGACGCGGAGGCGGTCTACTCCGCGGTTCAGGGTGTCTCGCCTCTTCTACTAGTCGAGGCATACGAAAACTCGGGGATCAGGGTCTACGTCGTGAACAGAGGGGAGCTGGATAGGATCTTAGGGTGAGATGATGCCCGGCACCTTGGGGAAGGGCACCGAGTCCCAGATGTACTCCTTGCCGCAGATGTAGCGGGTGAGGCGCTCGACGCCTATGCCGAAGCCCGCCGAGGGGGTCGTGCCCTCCTTTAGCATCTGCAGGTACCACTTGTACGCCTCGGGGACCTCGCCCGTGGAGAGCATCCTGCCCGCGACCCTGTCGTACTTGTACTCGCGCTCCCCGCCGCTTATGGCCTCGCCGTAGCCCTCGGGGTAGAATAGGTCGAAGTCGAGGAGGGTGCCGGGGCGCGCCTCGTCCTCCCTGTCGTAGAAGCCCCGAGCCGACCGGGGGTAGTCGATGATCCAGAAGAAGTCGCCGAAGCTCTTGCTCAGCGCCGACTCGGCCTCCCACGGGATCTCCTCACCCTGGTTGAGTTCGAAGCCCTTCTTCGATAGCAGCTCGACGGCGTCGTGGTGCGTGACCTTCTTGAACGCCGGCTTGGGGCTCTTCAGGTCCCTGCCGAGCGCCTCTAGGTCCTCGGCGCAGTTGACCTTGACCCTCTTCACGGCCTTGGTGACCATCTGCTCGCCGATCGCCATGGCGTCGAAGTAGCTGGCGTTGGCGATCTCCAGGTCGAGTTGCCTGAACTCGCTGAGGTGGCGCCCCGTCTCCCTGGTCGCGTCTGGCTCGAGCCTGATGTTGGGGCTGAGGGCGAAGACCCTGTCGAAGCTGTTGACCGCCATCTGCTTGTAGAGAATCATGCTGCTCATGATCTTGTAGGTGGTCCCGTAGTAGTCGAAGGAGACCTGGCTCGCGCCCCTGATGCCCGGGTCGGTGGCGGGGCCGATGATGGGGGCGAGTATCTCTATGAACCCTATGCTCCTGAGGTGGTCACGTAGGGCGGAGAGGATCTCGTCCTGTATCCTCATCATGGACTTTGCCTCTGGTTTCTGGATGTCCCTGTACCTTGTCTGTAGTTGGGTCGTTAGCTCTGTCTTGTCTAGCATTCTATGCACCGGCGATACTAGTTACGGGCGCATCGCCCGCAATATAAAATTATTCCATATAAAGATGTAATAGTTACGAAATAATACTTAAATACGATTAGCAAGCTGTATTTTTTATATGTCAGCTGTTACGCTTGATGAAAAGGATCATGAGATACTCGGGATGCTCCTGCAGGATGCTAAGGTGTCCGCGAAGGACATCAGCGCCAAGATAGACTCACCCATAACCACCGTGTACAGCCGGATTAAGCGGCTCGAAGACATGGGCGTAATCAAGGGCTACAAGCCCATACTGGACGCGGCGAAGCTGGGACGCCCTACGACGGCGTTCATCTTCGTCAGCTTCACTTACCGCCCCTCGGGGATGGATAAGGACCTTGACCAGAGGGAGGTCGCGAAGAGGGTGGGGAGGTTCCCCGAGGTTCAGGAGGTGCACATCATCACGGGGGACTGGGACTTCCTCATCAAGGTCAAGGAGAAGGACGTGAACGCCGTGGGCAGGTTCGTCGTCGATAAGCTCAGGACAGTCCCGGGGATTTCGAAGACACTCACGATCATGGTCTTCGACGCCGTGAAGGAGAGCATGGACGTGCCGCTTGAGCCCTAATCCTCTTATAACGATCGGAGCCCTTGATACTTCTCGGTGAGGATTTACGGGGTCACGCTACAAGGAGCTGGGCGTAGACGTTAAGAAGCCTGGCATCGAGCGGTTCAAGGGCGCTATAGAGAACCTGTACCCGGGTGCCTTCTGCGTCGTCCAGCGTGATCCACGCGACGCCTCCATGGGGCATGTCCTGCACACCGACTCCGCCGGGAGCAAGCCGATCCAGGCCTACCTCATGTACAAGGAGACGGGGGACGCCTCGTGGTTCCGGGGCTTGGCTCAGGATGCCCTCTCGATGAACATCAACGATGTGCTCTGCGTCGGCGCCGAGCCAGTCAGCTTCGTCGACTATATTGCCTATAATCCTCTGAGCATTGATCGGGTGGCGATGCTCGGCGCGTTGGCGGAGGGCTTCGCCGAGTGTAAGGAGCTGCTGGCGCGCGAGGGGTCATCCGTGGCGTTCGCCGGTGGCGAGACGGCCGACCTCCCCGACCTCCTCCGGACGCTTGATGTCTGCGTCACCCTGTATGGGCGGGTAAAGCTGAGCCGAGTCGTCTCGGGGGACGCCGTGAAGCCGGGGGACGTCATCATTGGCCTCCGAAGCGGTGGCAAGTGCAGGTTCGAGAAGGGTCTGAACAGCGGCATTATGAGCAACGGGCACACACTCGCGAGGACGTGCCTCCTCTCAGCGAAGTATCTTGAGAAGTACCCAGAGATATCACACCCGAGCAGGGGCAGGTACACGGGGCGGTTCGAGCTAAGCGATAAACCAGCGGGGCTCGGCGAATCCGTCGGCGAGGCGCTGCTTTCGCCCACCCGGCTCTTCGCCCCAGTCGCCTCCGCCGTCCTGAGGAAGGTGGGCGAAGGCGTCCACGGGATGGTTCACAATACGGGTGGCGGGCAGACGAAGTGCCTGCGCGTCGGCCACGGCGTAAAATACGTCAAGGATAGCCTCCCCGAGCCCGACCCCATATTCCACCTAATCCAGAGGGAGGCCGCCGTCGAGTGGAGGGAGATGTACCAGGACTTCAACGCGGGCGTCGGGTTCGAGTTCATAGTCGACCCAGACTCCGCCGAGGAGACTCGGAGGGTTGCCGAGGGGTTCGGCCTCGGCGTCCAGGTAATCGGGCGCTGCGAGAAGTCAAGTGGGGCGAATACCCTGGAGATCAGGTCTCCCTACGGTAGCTTCAGCTACGACTAGATCAGGTAGAGGCGGGTCTGCCCTCCACTGAGCCAACGGAGCCCATCTTTGGTCAAGACGGCGTCCCTGTTTTGTCGGTGCATGAGATTTGGTGGCGGGTCACGATGGGAGGATGACCTCGGGCCTGAGCATCCTCGTCCGTATCTGTGTGGTCCCGTCTACGCAGGCGAGTCTGCCCGCGTGTTCCTTGAACAGTTGGAATGCCTCTTCATCCATGGGGTTGGCGCCGAAGCCGCCGAGCGCGACTAGCGTGAACCCTATTTTTTCTTGACCCGTGTCGCCGAGGTCGAGTTCGTGGCCGATGAGCTCCGTTAGGTCCTTCTCGTCGATGCCTCCGACTATGACCGCCGAGGCACCCGCCGACTGTGCCTTCCTCAACGCCTCAGGGGTCGCCGTGGCTCCTCCGATGATCACCTTGCCCGAGTGGGTCTTTGTGATCAACCCGTTTGTCAGAACCTCGTCGGGGTTATCCACTAGAACTTCGAGGGGGCCGTGTGTCTCCCCGCCTGCGCCGATTGCCCCCCGCGCTATCGATCCCCTGCACTCCACGGCTGCGCCCTCGCCGGGGAATAGCTCCGTCACCCTCCCCGGTATGTGGGCTCGTACCTCGATGGGTATGGGTTCCCCCCTGATGAGTACCTTCCCGGATGAATGTGAGAATGCCTCGATCGTGCCGTCGAGGGGGGATCTGCAGATCTTCGTGGATGTGCCGAAGAATGAGCGTCTCAACGCTATGACTTCATCCTTCTTGACGGGGTCGCCCTCCTTCTTGAGCATGTAGCCGCTTAGGTTGAAGGGGTCGACGCCGAGTTTCTGGTCTACTCTCAGCTCTATTATCTCGGGGTTTCTGACCCTTCCCCGAGCGATGGGCGTGTCCTCCTTGACCGCGTCGCCGAGGTGTACGAGGACTTCACCCGGGGCGGGGAGTCGGCGTGTCTTGCCTATGGTGATGCCTTTCTCGATGTTCGCGTATTTCGGCATCTCATCCCCCCGTTGCCCTCGCCTCGTTTGGCGACAGAGCCTTGGCCCACGCTTTTATCGTCTCCTTCTTCTCGGGGGTTCTGAGTGGTCTCCCCCTCGCGTCGATTATGATGCCGAGGGTCCCGCCCGTGATGGTTGCTTCTAGTCTTTTCTCGTTCCCCTTGCCAAGGTTGAATCCCTTGCCCGCCGTCGCCTCCATCTTGCAGGCCTCGCCATCTAGCAGAGGCAGTGTCTTGATCTCGCCGAATCCAATGCTCTCTTCGATCCTCGTCCCGTTCTGCCTCATGATGGTGACCCTCACCGCCTCCCCCTCGCCCTTTCCCGCCGGGCTTAGGCAAGTCCCCAGCCTCTGCAGTGTCTCCCCCGTGAAGAGGTTGAACGCCGCCTCGGGTGCTTCTCCGAGGAGCATGCCGGCGTGGGGTGTGAGGCCGGCTCTGTCAACGTATAGCTCCGTGAGGTAGAGTGGCTCCATGGAGTCGAGGAGTAGGGCGGCAGCCTCATTGGTGGTGGTGAAGGCGGAGCCCATGCCGATGATTATCTGGGTGTCGCACATGTCGAGGTACGTCTGCTCGACACTCTGCATGAATGTGTCCGCTATTGTTCTCGCGATGGTGACTCCCTTGAGGCGGCTGGCAAGCTTCTTGTGCTCCTCGACGCCCAGCCTTATCGCCTCCCTCGCAAGGGCCCCCCTGAGAAGCCGCTCCTCGTCCGAGAAGACCCTTGGTTGGAGCAGCATCATGTTACCAACCATGTTTCTTATCTTCCTCTCATCCATCGCGTCGGGGAGCCATCTCTCGATCCGCTCAACCCCCACTGTCTTTAGGATGTTCATCGCCCCGTAGGTTAGCCCAACCTCGGCGTCGAGGGACCTGTTGAAGACGCCGCGGTAGACGGAGTAGATGTCGGTTGTCGAGCCGCCGACGTTCACCGTCAGGAGGTTCATTCCCCTCCGCTCGGCGTAGGCGTAGAGCATCTTACCCGTGGCGGCCTGGGTGGGGAGTATCGGGCTGGTGACCCACTTGGCGAGCCTCTCGTAGCCGGGGGAGTGGGTTATGACGTGCTCCATGTATGAGTCGTATATCGCCTCCTTGGCTGGGCCGAGGTTCTCCCTCTCTATCGAGGGGCGGACGTTATCGACTGCCCTCGTCACGTACTCCTCCGTAAGGGTCTCCGCGATCTCTTTGCGTGCCTCAACGTTCCCGGCGAAGATGACCGGCAGCTTGTAGCCCTCGCCGAAGCGCGGCTTCACATCCGCCTCCTTGATTATCGCCGCCATCTCCAGCACCTGGCTGAATGCGCCGCCGTCCGTACCCCCGGCGAGCAGGAATATGTCGGGCCTCGTCTCCCTCATCGTCTCGACGAGTCGGTACTCGGGTCGTGGATCGTCTCTTGAGAAGACCCCGACTAGGTGTGCGCCGGCGCCGAGTGCGGCCCTCTGCGCGCTCTCGCCGCTTATCATGCCGATGACACCCGCGACCATCATGTACAGCCCTCCCCCGTCGCCGCTGGAGCATAGCAGCCTGACGCCCTCAGGCCCGTCTTTCCCCATCAGCTTGCCCCCCGCCTTCTTACCGAGGCCCTCGACGGCCCTCCTAATCCCGATGGTGACGTCGAGTTCCGGGGCTTCAAGCGTCGTCTCGGCTTCCCCCGTCCCGATGAGCCTGTATGCCCCGTTTTCCCCGCGGACGAGGGCAGCCCTCGTCGATTCCCCGATGTCGATTATCAGAAACGCGTCTCTTTTTCCATCCGCCACTCCCAACACCCTCAAGATTCTGTTAGCACTAAAGTTAATATATCGGTTACGTTTGAATGTTAAAATGGGGTTTTAATGGTGGGCACTCCTGAGAACCCGAAGACAAGCGCCGCGGAATCCCACAGACTACTAAAAACCATAGACCAGCAGGCCTTCACCCTGCTAGAGGACAGGACGCGCCGCCGAATGCTCCTCCTACTAAGGGAGAGCGAGCTCTCCGCCAAGGAGATCGCCGAGCGGCTCGTCATGACGCCCCAGAACGTGTACCACCACCTGAAGAAGCTGGTCGAGGCCGGGCTAGTGGTCGAGACCGCTGAGCGGCGCTCGGGGCACCTGATCGAGAGCTTCTACACGGCGACCGCCGACACATTCGTCTACAGGGAGGACGAGATCCCCGAGAACGACACGCACCGGTTCATCGAGGTGCTGAACGGGCTGAACGAGCTAGGGGCACGCGTCGAGGTATCCGAGGTGAACGCCGAAGCCCTCGCCGAGTTGGTCAAGAGAAGATCACAACTCAAGCGGACCCCCGCGGTAGTAGAGGACGTCTGCTCATTCTGTGGCTCATCCGGGTACTTCACGAAGTTCGGTCCAATGGACCCAAACCTCCTGAACAAGGTCGTCCAGTACAACGCCCTGATGGCGATGAGCGAGGATGAGTTCGAGGAATCCCTCTCCCTGACGAGGGAGCTCAGACGGTCGCTTCTCGCCATGAGGGAAAAAAGGTAGGTGTGAGGGGATATCCCTGATAACCTGTTTCCGAGTCGTTTCACCGGAAAGGAGACTGAAAACGACGCCGTCTGTATGCAGATCTACGCAAAAGGAGCATCTATTCCCTACAACGACGCGGGACGCTTCCGCTGGAACTATCGCAATCAGCGTTTTCTGCTCTTGAAGTACTTCTTCATGGGCTCCCAGTAGTAGTCCTTCCACCCTTGGCCAATATCCTCAGCCATCTCCTCTGGCACGCCCGAGTGGGTCATGGTCAGCTCCGTCCCGCCCTTCGCCTCCCTTAGGACGATCTCGAACCTGGAAGGGGGCACTCCCTCGGGGAAGTCCGATGAGGTCCACTCCTGCACTATCTTCTTCCCCGGTTCGAGCGCGAGGTATTTCCCGGTGATGTATCCGTCCCATGAGGTGAACTCGCCTCCGACCCTCGGGTCCGAGGTAGCCACGCTGCCCGTGAACTTCGACTGCTTCTCGGCGTCGATGTATGCATCGTAGACCTCACCCGGCGTCGCGGGTATGAGGGTCTTTTGGGTTATCTTCACGGTCTTCGCCATGTGTCATCGCCCTTGGGGTTGCCCCGGGAAAGCCTCGCTCATAAATCTTGACGCCCTGCTCGCGCCACGGGGCCCCGGGGTAAGTTACTTATGGCGAGGCGGACACCCCTTCAATGTTCCCCCTTGACCCGTGATGCGAGAATCGAGGTAATCGAGAAGCTCATACAATCATGCAGGGCACTACACAGGGAGGTGCCCTCCGTCCACAACCCCAACCCCATGGGGCACTTCAGCGCAAGGATACCCGGGACCGACGAGATCGTCGTAAAGCCACGCGACGTGGGGTGGAACAAGGTCACAGAGACAGACCTGATAACCTACACGCTCGACTACCGCAAGGTCTCCGGTCCCGACTACGAGATAGTTGAGCTACCCATCCACGTCGAGATGTACCTCGCACGCGCCGACGTAGCAGCAGTTGTACACACCCACCAGACATACGCCACCCTCATGGGGACACTCGGTCTAAAACTGGAGCTTCTCGACCCAAGCACCCTCGCCTTCACGGGAGGCATCCCGACCTACGATGAGGTCGACGACCCCACCTACTTCACGAAGGATGTGGGGACCCTGATACGAAACGAGACTCAGGGGAAGATTGCGGCAAAGAAGATCGGCGGCTCGAATGCCCTCATACTCAAGGCGCACGGCCCGGTCATAGTCGGCCAAAGCGTCGAAGAGGCGTGCATGCTCACGATCGCACTCGAGAACGCGGCGAAGTCCCAGATCATGGCAGCGATGATCGGAGGGGAAAGGCCGCCGATTGAGAGCCTCGGGATCGCGCCACGCAAACCCTCTAAAAACCTCTGGAATGCCTTAATAAAATCATATTAATCGTTTAGAAGACTGGAATACGCTGACGATAAATCAAGTCAGTTCATAAAAGGCCGAGTGGGGGAACACCCTCCATTCTCATAATGTTATGCCCTAACCCGGCGCGTGATATATGGCTCCCTAATGGGTGCGTAGCTTCTCCTAACGCGTTTATTAATCAGGCTTCCAAGGAAAAAAATGGTGATCCACTTGACAGATGAGAAAGAGACGTTAGCCGATATCAAGAAGACCATGGGAGTCGTTCTCGATCAGTTCGAGGCGATCCCGAGAGACACCCTCCCCCACGAGTGGGCCGAAATGAAGACGTACTCCTTCGGGGAGACGAAGATCCCCGCCAAGTACCGGGAGCTCATGGGGCTGGCGATAGCCGCCTCGATAAAGTGTCCATACTGCGTCCACTTCCACACACGCGCAGCGAAGATGCACGGCGCGACGGATGATGAGATCGCGGAGACCGCGTTTCTCACACGCTTCACGACCGGGTGGAGCTCGATCCTACACGCCTCAAACATAGACCTTGAGGACTTCAAGAAGCAATTCGCCGAAGTGGAGAAGTACATGAGTAAACACTCGAAATGAAGACGCCGCGTTTCTGACCCAAGAACCCCTTTACCCCACATCTTTATTGGAGCAATGGGTCTCCACTCGATTCAAAGTAGCCTCAGTGTAACTCTGACCTTACTGGACTTATATACAGTGCAATTTGAAAGCTAAAACCTGCATCTGCTAGAAGAGATGGATGTCGAGCGACTCTCTCTCTCTCAGAGATGCTGAATGAGGAGTGACTACGACACCACAACATCCGGTTCCAACCAAAAATAGATATACTATATATTAATTCTTATTATTAATAAAAATCGGATATGCCTAAATTGGTCATGAAAGAAATAGACGTTCATCAATTTATTACTACTATTTATAACCCTAGTTTAAACGAATTTATGGTTCCAATTTCAAACGATTTGGTAATGGGGCATATAATCTACGAGGGAAGAACCATCTATAGAAAGGACTTAACTAATCTTACAAGTGAGGGGATTTTTCTTACCCTATTTAGAGATGACCTATTTCATCTTGGAAATTCAGCGCCTAATTTCACAGTAGATTCTGATACGTTTCTTTCAGCACTTAGACCTCTTTATCAATTCTATCTGAAGAATAGGCGAAGCCAGTTATCACAGAAATTAGAACATGTTTTTAAATCAACTGATATCTTGCTAGAATCGAATTATTTTTCTAAAGAAATGCTACTAAATAATGTTGAGCAAAAAGAAACTGATTTCAACCCTAAACATTATAATCAATTTCTTAGAGACGAGGGAACGGTTAAGAATATCAAATCGTATAATAGATTCGATCAAGAAAAGTATGACAATACCCTTAGAAAAGAGCGATCGACTCCATATGTAAAAGGAGTTTTTGTAGTAAGCCTTTTGATATTGGGAATTTATTTTATATCAACTTCGTCGGCTATCTCAGATATTAGTACATTTATTCAAAATAGTTCGGCTAGTATTACCTTATCGCTCACAGATGTCATCGAAACAGTTTCCAAAGCTCTTACTCCAAGACCCGTAAACACAAACGATGTCGAAAAGCTGATTCTAAAGTACACAAATGAAGAGAGGAGAAAATACGGGCTAAAGGACCTTGTATGGGATGATCAACTTGCCCTGATAGCCAGAGAACATAGCGAAGACATGGCAAAAAATAACTTCTTTTCGCACACTAACTTGAAAGGAGAAGACCCAACTGCGAGAGCACAGAGACACGGATACCCTACTAGAAAGCCCCTCGGGGGTGGTGTCTATGCTGTCGGAATTGGAGAGAATATATCCAAAATGCCAACTGGGAACGTTGAGGGTTATGGTTATGTGAGTAATGATGCGGATTCAGTGGCTAAGGCGACAGTACGATCTTGGATGGAGAGTCTAGGACATAGAGATAATATTCTGAATACAAGCTACGATAAGATAGGAGTTGGCGTGGGTTATGATGGGACATATTTCTTCGCCACGCAGGACTTTTTTTGAATTTTCTTTGTGAGTATTTTTCTACATGGGCTCGAATCAGGGGGTGTTCTCCACACTTGGGAAGAAGGAGACGTCGAGCAAACAGTGAAGTAACCACCCTTGCGCGCGCAAAAGTATTATTTAGATAAAACTAGAGATTGTCTTTTGAAGTACATGAACTCAACTCTTCAGGGATTAGGGTTTATTTTAGCTCTTATTGGAGCTGGCGTGGGCGAAGAGGGTCATAGGGGTAAGGAAAAAGCAAAAATGAAGGTGAAAATAGGGACGTTCGAGGGACCGGTTTGGTTTATTTTAATCGTTTTCGGTGGGCTTCTAATAATTATTGGATCAACCTAACCGGATAATCAAACTCGACTATGGAGGCAGGTTGATGTCGTGTAAGGTCTGTAATATTAAAACGGACATTCCATTCAAGTGTCCTTTTTGCGGTGAACTATTCTGTGAAGAACACCGTCTCCCTGAGGCTCATAAATGCACAGGATTACCTGAAAAGAGCTGGGACACCTACAAGCTGCTTAAAACTGGGGTACCAAATATCGAACCACAAATCATAGCACCGACAATCAAAGAACAACCCTCTATAGATGAATCCTCTCGCGAGGATTGGGTAGATATCTCAGATTATGATCCGAATCCCAAAATCGTCGAAGACAAAACAGTTGAACCTGCTGAAATGAAACTAGACTACGATACTAATCCCGGAGGAGGTGAATCAACCGAAGTCACCGAAAAACTCGATGAAAAAAAGTACATTTTCTATCAGGGACGATGGATGACTGCGTGGGAACATATGCACGTTGTAGAATCAGAGAAAAAGGTTGATGAGGAGCTGAGTTTCTTAAAGAGATTATTCAGACGGAAATAATTACATAAAACTCGATTATTGGAAAATATCTGTAAAAGTTTTTTTATTCTAATAAAGAGTCGCTATAAATGATCTGACTATGGGTAGATGCGCCGAGTGTGGCAAAGAAGAATATCTGACATTCAAATGCAGCGTGTGTGGTGAAGACTATTGCTCAGAGCATCGCCTACCTGAATCACATGGATGCTACACCGGGAAGAGAGACTGGTCAAAATACTCAAACAGAACCGAATCTCAGAAAACGAGTATAGAGGCTTCTCAGAGATCAAGCGTAAGATTGCCACGGTTCTCTACATCAAACATCAACGTCGGAATCATACGAAGACCGCTAGTGTGGTATCTTTCCTATGGTGCTGTCCTCGGCTACATAATATTCACCCCGTTGAACAGCCACGGATGGATGACTACTTGGGTTCAGAACATTCTATTCGCAGTCTCAATAGTCCTCGGGCTGTATCCGGTGTATTGGCTGATGAAGAGGGTTGACCGTATCAGGTTAGATTCCGATTTGAAGATATGGGGTCTCCGACTCGCTTCTCTCGTTGTTATATTGGGGAGCTTCTTCTTCATGTTGATGGGCTTTTCGCTAGATTGGGCTTTTGCGATGTCTAGAGGTACTCATGGGGAGGGGTATATCCTGAGTTACTTCGTTTATGCCTTCGCGTTTAGTCTTCTTCTCGTATCCGGGTTCATGTTATTCAAGTTTCGTCGAAGTTCAGGTGTCATTATTTACAGTAGATAAACATCGAAACGCAGTATACTTTTTCGCATCTGCGTGATTCCAAGGGTCTTGAAAATGGTGGTAGAGGTGGTAAGGTCAAGGGTAGTAGATGCCCCACCTCCACCTGAGGCGAAGCCGGGAGAGTGTCCGCGATACTCTCCCCCAGGAATGGACGCGGGTTCACGTGGTTGTGGACGTCGATGACCTTCATTCGTTTCTCCTCATAGAGCCGCCGGCTCCAATTCACTGGAGCTGCGTGCGCATTAAAACATCAACGGTCAGGATCAACCCCGCCAAAACTGTTGGGTGCCATGTGGATCTCAAGATAATACTATTGAGCGGTAGCCTCAGTGTAACTCTGATCGCTCACGGATCGCACTAATGCCTTCACATCATCGGCTGAACAAGATGAACACCCCCGGGGATAAATGGGTTCCCCCGCCACCCCCCGGGACGCGTTGTTACACCAATTAACACCCCCTCAAATACCGGGGAACACCCAAAAAACGGCCCAAAAATGACGCGAATAAACAAAAAACGACGCCAACGTACCACCAAATTAACGGACCCGCTAAACACGGCGCATGATGTTGTTGTTACTATGCCGCCAGAAAACCCATGCACACGCCCCCAAACACCAACCAATCACGCATGGAGCGCCGGCGCCAAGATCACTGGATCTTTATCGTCCGCCCCGAGCCGCTCTCCCGCTTCCTCTTCATAACCGTCTCAAGGACGCCGTTCCGATACGTACTCGTCGCGGAGTCCTCATCGACCTCGAAGGGCAGCTCCAACTCCTTGTGATAGCGGTGCTCCGGATTCGTCACGTCGAGGGTGAACGTCTTATCCGTCGCGAATAACTGTATATCATCCTTCTCGACGCCGGGGAGCTCGGCTATGACCTTGATCTGCCCCTGCTCCTGTATGACGTCGACGAGCGGCTCCCTCGCCTCCTGTAGGCTCAGCGGCTTCTTGTCCTCGCCCCCGGGGGTGGTTGGCTTCATGTTGCCAAACTCGCGTACAACAGGTTTACCGTCTGAACCGATCTTGACCGAGTAGCCGTAGACGAATGGGCCGTGCTCCTTCTTCACGGAGCCGTCGGGGAGCTTGTGCCCCTGCGAAAGGTCCTCGGGTATCTCCCCCTCGAGCTCCTTGAAGAAGTCCACCATCTCCTTCTCCATCTCGTCGACCATCCTCTCAAGGTCGGGGAAGAAGAACGGCGTCCCCCGCTTCCTACGCTTCTCCCACTCCTCCCAGAACGACGTTTTGATCCACCGCGTCTACTGTGGCGCGTATCGGTTTAAGCCTATCCCGAGCACCTTAAGAGGCGCCGCGGACTACCACCACTCAATATGCCAATCCTAGCCGCCTACAACGAGATCGCCCTCAAAAGCAAATACGTGCGAAGCACCCTTGAGCGGAGGCTAGCCGCCCAGATAGAGCACGTTCTCCGGAGGGCGGGCTACGGCGAGGCCAAGGCGAGGAGGCAATTCGGCAGGATAATACTCGACGGCGCGCCCCCTGAGGCGGCTGCGATCGTGGCGAACGTATTCGGCGTCGTCCACGCCATCCCCGCCGAGGAAACCACCTCGGGCATCGACGAAGTCGTAGCCCTAGCCGTGAAGGTAGCCGGCGACACCCTGAAGGATGGTTCCACTTTCGCGGTGCGCCCAAAGGTCGTAGGGGAACACCCCTACGGGAGCAGAGACCTCGCGATAAAGGCGGGCTCCGCCATAAACGAGGCTTACAAGAACCGGGGCGTAAAGGTGAACCTCACCACACCCGACGTCACCGTCAGCATAGAGGTCAGGGACAACAACACGTACGTCTACTCCCGGTTGCTCGACGGAGTCGGTGGCCTCCCCTACGGCTCTCAGGGACGCGCCGTCTCCCTCTTCAGCGGAGGCATCGACAGCCCCGTCGCCACCTGGCTCATAATGAAGCGCGGCGTCGAGGTCCTCCCGCTCTTCATGGACCAGACGCCCTACGTCGGGGAGAGCTACCTCCGGCGTGCCGAGGAAGCCTTCAGGAGAATAGCACACTATGCACCATCGGAGGGCTTCGCACTCTACTCCGCACCGATGGGTCCCATCATGGAGCGCATACTCGAATCCCGCGAGCCCCGCTTCACATGCATACTCTGCAAACGCGCCATGTACCGCATCGCCGAGGAGTTTTGCATATACAAACGCGCCAAGGCGGTCGTGACGGGTGAGAGCCTCGGCCAGGTCGCGAGCCAGACCCTCGACAACCTCTACGTCCTAGACTCCTCAGTCAGGATACCCCTACTGCGCCCCATCATCGGCTGGGATAAGGTGGAGATCGAGGACCTCGCCAGGGAGATCGGCACCTACTCCATAACGGCTCACAGGGTCGAGGGCTGCAAGGCGGTGCCCTCAACCCCCGCGACGAGGAGCAGAATCGAGAAGATGGAGTCCCTAGAGTCCGTCCTCGGCCTCAACGAACTGTGCGGGGAGGCGGCGAAGAAGATCACACGCCTCGAACTGGGCTAAAGATGAAATATCCGACGCCTCCTGATCTGAGTAGGTATACCCTATGGCGATACAGACTGATGCTCTCACCGGGAGCGTTGACCTAGACTTCACCGAGATCGAGGAGCACTGGAACATCTACCAGCTGAGTGACGGCACAAAGCTCAAGGTCAAACTTATAGTAAGGGGGGTGAAGAGGCTCAACCAGTTCGAGCCCGATGGGGCACCCGTCTACCTAATCAACTCGATGAACGTCGTCAGGGCGCTCGACATCCCCGAGTCAGTCAAGGCCAAGCCGAAGAAGAGCAGCATGCCCCCGGTGTAGCGCCTTGAAGCTCAGGCTCCTCGCCTCGACGCCCAACGTTGACGCCCTAATCGCTACGGCGATGCTGACCACAACAAGCGGCGCCGCGCCCTCAAACCTCTTCCACAGGCTCTCCGCCAACCCCGCGAAGGTCGCGGAGATAGTTGGGCGCCTGGAGGTGCAGCACGGGAGCATTCTTGAGCATAATCGGCTGAACTGGCTGCTCGAGGCGGGGGAGGATGAGGTTCTGAAGGTCCTTCTCGTCAACCGGTTCTTCACGTTCACGAGGTTTGGCTCGAATCAGTGGCTCGTGAGCGCCAACCTGCGCGCCGTCATCGAGTACGCCGCCGAGGGGGACGAGTTCGGGAACCTGTTATTGGGGTCCATCAAGGAGAGGCTGCCCTCAGTCTACGCGTTCGGGAGGCGTGGCGCATGAAGGTCGAGCTACTCTCCCACACCCCCAGCGAGGAACTAATCCAGTCCCTGCCCGTCTCCGAGGTGCCGGTGAAGGATTTCCTCAACCACCTATCCTTCACATTCGCCATCGAGGGGATAAGCAGGGCGTGCAGCCACCAACTGGTCAGACACAGGGTCGCCAGCTTCAGCCAGCAGAGCCAGAGATACATACAGGTGAAGAGACTCTCGGAGCACGTCGTGACCCCGCCCACAGTCGCGGAGAAGGTGAAGGAGGGATTCGACTCATTCATAGGCGAGGCGAGCGCCGCCTACGCCGGACTCGTCGCCGGGGGCGTCCCGAGGGAAGACGCCCGCTTCGTCCTCCCAAACGCGGCTGAGACGAGCCTACTGATGACCATGGACGGCGGGAGCCTGATGCACTTCTTCGGGCTCCGCCTCTGCAACAGGGCGCAGTGGGAGGTACGCGCCATGGCCGAAGAGATGCTCAAGCAGGTGAAGACTGCGGAGCCAAGCCTCTTCGAGGAGGCCGGGCCATACTGCGTCCAGTTGGGCCACTGCCCGGAGGGTAGGTTCAGTTGCGGAAAGATTGCCGAGATGCGGGCCAAGTACCGCGGCGACTGACCGCCTAGTTGGGTTTAGGCTGTCCCTTTCTGTATGTGTCGTATCCTGCCAGAAGGGCGAAGGTTATCGAGGCGAAGACCGTGAACCACTCGACGGCAGGCGCGCCGCCCCAGAGGATGAAGGAGAGCAGCGTCACAGCGGAGATGCCGAAGCCGACGAGCATCGTGGGCTTCCCGTATCCCTCCTTGCCCATCAGGGAGACGTTCGTGAGCAGCATCGCGAAGAAGTTTATCGTGAAGAAGGCGTAGCTCCAGAACCTGTGCTGGGGCGGGAAGTCCTCGGAGAAGACGCCGATTAGGGCGAGTGCTACGCCTGACGCCAAGCCGAGCATCCGCCCTAGGCCGAGGAGCGGCCCCGCCTCCCAGTCGCCTAGGCCGATGTAGAAGGCGACGGCGGCCACCGCGGTCATGATGCAGCCCATGTTGTAGATCAGGGCGCCGAAGGGGCTCCTCGAGATGTTGCCGAAGTCGCTGAGGAAAGTGGTGACTGGGCTCCAAGGCTCCGGGTAGTAGACGGTTGAGACTGCGAGGAAGGAGCAGAACACGACAGCCAAGCACAGAGCCGACAGCGTGGATAGTGGCATCTTCCGCATAAGGATCGCTTAAAAATGGTGAATTGGGGTTAAAAGGGTTAGTCGCAGGGCTCGGGGTCGCGCTGGAGGCTCCCGCTCGTGCAGTGGATGCTGCCGCTGTTCCGTGGGCGGGTCAGGCTGCTGCACTCGACCTGCACCACATCGACGCCTATCGACTCAAGGTACTTGACGTTCTTCGGGCTCCCCGTCGGGACCATGATCTTCATGGGGCCGAGGACGACGCCCGTGTCGGGCCCCTTCTTGAAGCCCCTAGTGTCGATGCTGACGAGGTCGTCCGGTGGCGCGATGAAGTTCCAGTTCATCTCCCTCTTCATCCACTCGACGAGGTAGGGGTCGTAGAAGCTTGGGTCGGCGACGCTCGTGTGGCGGTCGATCATGCTGTAGTGGATGGTGCCCTTGCGCGTGCCGTAGCCGGGGCCTAGGCGTATGTCAACCTCGGGGTCCTGCTGCTTCACGATCCTCGCGTACTGCTCGTGGCCGCTCTCGTTGGCGCGGTGGATGGCGGGGTCACCCGTGTTGCCGCGCGGGTAGTGGACCTCGATGAGGAGGTGCTTCTCGTCGAGCCAGCC
>JAPKYO010000034.1 GCA_026394265.1 Candidatus Bathyarchaeota archaeon | reverse complement strand
TCTACCACCTCAAACCCGAGCAGTGGGAGCAGTTCAAGAGGATCGTCGTCGACGTCGACCACGCCGCGGACGTCTTCGTGAACGAGCCCACCTTCATCAGGTTCCCCGACAGGAAGACCAAGTTCATGAAGGGCGCGGAGACGCGCAGGGAGTACGTGCCGCGCAAGATGGATGTCGAGGAGAACCTACGCGCTGTAAAAGACGCGCGCTCCCTGAGCGACTGGGCCTTCTTCAGCATGCACGACCACTTCCAGGGCGTCCACGCGCCAAAGGGCTACAGGAAGCTCGACCTGCCGCCAGAGGAGGTGAAGGAGTTCGCGCACAAGGTCATAGACACAGGCGCGGACGCCTACCTCGGCCACGGCCCGCACGTCATGAGGGGCATTGAGATCTACAAGGGCAAGCCCATCTTCTACAGCCTCGGCAACTTCGTCTTCCAGAGCACCCTCATCAGGAGGCAGCCTAGCGACCTCTTCGACCTATGGGGGCTGACGGGGGAGCAGTCGACGGTGGAGCTATACGAGAAGAGGGAGGCGCCGCCCGCGGTCTTCTTCGACGACCCATCCTACTGGGAGAGCTTCGTCGCGGAGGTCGACTACGCGGCGGGGAAGCTGAAGGAGATACGCCTCATACCCATAGTGCTGGATTATGACTCGAAGAAGCCCCTCTCGGAGCAGAGGACGACGGCGGGTGTACCCCGCTTGGCGAAGGGGAAGCAGGCGAAGAAGGTTATAGACGATCTCAAGCGCCTCTCCAAACTCTACGGCACCGAGATCGAGTACAGGGACGGGTTAGGGGCAATAAGCCCCTAGTCGATGAAGGCCTTGATGAGGTCGTCGTCGCTGAGGGTGCCGACGACTCCGCCCTCACCGCTTATGAGGATGTGGTTTAGGCCGGTGACCGCCATGACCCTTATCGCGTTTGTGAGGGTGTCGTCCTCGCCGAGGGTTATGCAGACGTTTGTGCCGGTGAGGCCGCATGCCTCCATGAACTCCTTCGTGTAGGCGCCCTTCATTATGTTGGTCACCTTGAGTTCACGGATGTCGCGTGGTATCTGTTCGAGCATGTCCTTCTGTAGTACCCATGTCCTCATGGCGTCGAAGAGGTCGTTGCTGGTCACGAGTCCCTGGACCTCGCCCTTCTTGTCTTTGACGACGGCGATGTCCTTCTTCTCCTTGCCCATGGCGTCGGCGACTTCGCCGAGTGTGTGGGTGGGGGAGACGAAGAGCGGGTTCTTCTTCATGAACTTCTTTATCGGTTTGTCGAGGTTCATCGTTGGATCAGGTTTTCTGTGGAAGCGGGGTTAAAAAAACCTCGTCTCCCGCGGTGTTCCCTGCGCCCTTTTCGCCAACCCTATTATATCCGAGCCGCGTCGCGAGTAAGCACATAGAAGCCCAAAGTGCACAGATTATGGCGCATGCAGGATTCGCGGGGAGGATCAGGGCTGAGAGGCTGTTGCTGCCCCCACTTGCCGATTACACGGATTACCCCTATCGCCGAATAATGGCTGGGTTCAACCCCCCCTTCGTAATCACGGAGATGATCAGCGCCTCCGCCGTAGTGCATGGGGGGGAGAAGACGCGGAGGATGCTGGCAAAGACCGAGGGGGTCCCATGCGAGGGCGTGCAGCTTGTGGGCTCCGACCCAAGCCAGATGGCGGTGGCGGCCAAGGTCGTCGAGGAGCTTGGCTTCGACTACGTCGACATAAACATGGGGTGCACCATAAACAAGGTCGCGAGGCAGGGCGCGGGCATCTCCCTCATGGGGGACGAGGAGAAGGCGCAGAGCGTTGCCTCGGCGGTCATCGACGCGGTCAGCATCCCCGTCACCTGCAAGATGAGGCTTGGGCTGAGCAGGGGTGCCCTGAACGCCGTCTCCCTGTCGAGGAAGCTGGAGGACATCGGTGTGGCGGCGGTCACCGTCCACGGCAGGAGCGGGGAGAAGAAGTGGGGGATGCCCGTCGACTTCGAGGAGCTGAGGAGGGTCGTCGATGCCCTCGCCATCCCCGTCGTCGGGAACGGAGGCGTATTCACGGGGAAGGACGCCTTGGAGATGGTCGAGAAGACCGGGGCGGCCGCCGTCATGCCCGGAAGGGGCATAGTAGGCAACCCTTGGCTCGTACCCGAGATCCTATCAGCGTTCTCCGGATCCAACTATACGCCGCCGACGCTGCAGGCCAAGAAGGAAACCTGCCTACTCCACATGCGGTACCTATCCGAGTACTACGGTGAGAAGGGCGCGGCGGTCCGCATGCGCAGGATACTCCCCGAGTACTTCACAGGGTGCCAGAACCTCAGAACGCTGAGGCAGGACATACACGAGACCTCGACGCCCGGCGAGGTCGCGGCGCGGCTTGATAAGATCGGTGAGGATGGCCTGTGTGGCTTCTACGATAATTGGTGAATCCTTCACCGCCGCGGCTTATCCTTGACCCAGGCGAGGATAACGACGCCGTCGATGAAGGCGATTATGAGGTTCATCAGGATGGGCACGTTGAAGCCGTAGGCATCGAAGAGTATCCCACCGATTATTGGGGCCGGGAGACCGAGGAGGCCGCGGAACGTTGAGAAGCTCCCGAGGGCCTGCGCCCTCTGCTTTGGGTCTACATTCGCGGCTATCCACGCCTGCTCGGCGGGCATCCAGAAGGCGTTAGCGACGCCGAAGAGAAGGTTCGCGGCCACGACCACCCACAGTTCCTTGGAGGCTATCATCAGGCCCAGCACGATGCACGCCGTGAACTGGGAGATCGCCATGAATTTCCCGTAGCCGAACCTGTCCGCGAGGCGGCCGAGAGGTATCTGCGCCACGGCCTGGGTGAGCGTCATCGCCGTCACGTAGAGCGCGATCATCCACGGCGTGTACCCGTAGCCGGCGTTCAGCATCCCGCTAAGGAGCCTCATCCCCATGGAGAAGGCGAGGAGGTCGAGCCCCATAGCCACGTAGAAGCCCCTCAGCTCCTTGGGCGGGTTCAGGGCACGCACGTATGATGTGAACGCGATTCTCCACTCTACCTTCGCCGGGGCCTCGCTCCGGGTCTCAGGTAGTTTGAGCCAGACGAGTGCCAGACTCAGGAAGGCGAAGATGGTGGCCGCGGTGTAGACGGCGCCGTACCCGTATGCGTCGGCGAGGTAACCCGCCCCCAGTGTGCCGATCAGGCCAGCGCCGGTGTAGGTAGCCCCCATCACGCTGTAGACGAAGCCGAGCCTCCCCACCGGCGCCGACTCGGCGACGAGGGTGCTCCACACCGAGACGAGGCTATTGGAAACGCCGATCAGCAGCATAGCGACGAAGAGGTACTGCCAGTTCCTCGCGTAGAGCATCAGCAGGAGCGCCCCGAATGCGACGGCCTCCCTGAGGACCAGGAGCCGCTTCCTGCCCAGTGCGTCGCTCACAACCCCGAAGGCAGGCTCAAGAAGCAGCTTGACGAGGTCCGACAGGCTCTCAAGCGTGCCGACCTGCTGCATGTCGAGGCCGAGGCTGATGGCGAAGGGTTGCCAGACGACTGTCCTGAGGTTGTCACGGATGCCTCTGAGGGCGGAGGTGGCCGAGAGGACGAATAGCCTCCCCCGGTCCTGCACCCGATCTACGACGCCCATCAATCCCACCCGTGAACATTTCGCTGAACCTGATGCATATCCTGTGACGACTATTTAGATATAGCGAAAAAAGGCCTAAAAACACCCTTATTAGACGGATGATATGGGTACCCGAAAATAAGCCGTTTTAAGCCCCTGTACAATAAAATAGCCCCGAAAATGGACTCGTTTTATTTCCTCCCCGCGTGGTTTTTCATGTGTAACCCGATGTTTAAGCGTCGGGACCCTACCCTTAGCGCCGAGAAAAGTGCCTAACGACCTCTTCGCCGTTCTCGGCAAAGGCATGATGAGAATAACGCCCTAATCCTGCTCGAATCTGCCCGCCGATTTCAACATTCTCAGGGCGCGTAACGTTTCTCTTGCCGAGGACGAACTCGATGGCCTCATCGACTGCACCGCCGCGTGCCCCTAGGGATAGCATCGTCGAGGTTATCTCGATGGCGTCGTGGTAGTAGGTAAGCGGCGCGGTGAGGCGCTGTGGTCGCGTGTTCTTCGCGGATATGGGTCGTGTGGGGTTGTGGCTGCTCCAGAGCAGGCGGTGGGCGAGGACGAAGTCTAAACCCCTCCTCTTCACCGTCTCCGTCTCGGGTGTCCAGAACCCACGGGGGGCGACGGTCATCGCCCTCAGTAGGCTTGTGACGCCCCAGTAGCACGTGTGCCTCCCCCAGCACCTCTCCCTGCTCCCCCTGTAGGGGAACACGCTCGGCGGCCTCCAGTCACCGTCGTCGAACCTCTGATACTTGACTAGCCAGTCGAAGGCTTCCCTGACCTCTGGGCGGGCGCCGAGGCCCAGCCTGCATAGCGCCCAGACCATGTTGCCCATGAAGCAGGGTATCAGGGTGTATTCGCCGCGCCCGCCGCCTTCGAGGGGGATGTTGAATGTCCCGTAGTGCGGATCGAATGCGTTTGCGAGTATGTTTTCCCCGAGCGCCCTGACCCCCTCATTTTCTTGGTCGGCGTCGATCTCGGCGAGGAAGAGCAGCTTCCACGCAGCCCCCCTGTACTTTGGCACGTAGCCCGACCTGACGGCGGCCTCGCCCCACCTCCTCGCCGTATTCTTGTCTAAGTAGCCGCCGCCCAGATCGAGGCTTTCGAGTATCTTGGAGGCGGGTGGCGTCCTCATGGCCTCTGCGAGAGCCTCCCTAGCCTCCCCGCTGTCTTTCTGAGCGCCTAGCAGCCACACGAGTGCATTGTACCTGACCCAGGGTTGGCTGCGCTCAAGCAGCCAGTCGACTGCCCGCCCGTGTTCCCCCAATATGCTCGTCAAATAATTCCAGCCCAAGCTATAAGACTCGATGCCCCGCACGATTTCATCCGGTTAAAACGCCTCTATTCTATGAATTGACGATGATTGCGATGTAGCCTGGCTTTATTTTCTGGCGAAGGCGATGACGGCTACGAATAGGAACGCGATGCCCGTTAGGAGTTCACTTCCGGTAAAAAACCAGACGATCCCGGCCACGATGAAGGCGGGGATGAGCATGATCAGTGAACCTAT
>JAPKYO010000017.1 GCA_026394265.1 Candidatus Bathyarchaeota archaeon | reverse complement strand
CGCCTCACCTCCTCCTTCACCGCCGCCTCCCCGTCGATTAGCCTCGTGATCCCTATCTCTACCTCTCTGAAGCCGAGGCGGTCATGCAGGTTTCGGACCTGCGTCCTGCTGAGGCGCCGCGTGCTCCCGCAGACCGAGAGGATGGGCTTCGGGTTTCTCATCCCGAGGCCTGGTGGCACCTCACTGGCGAAGCCCGCCGAGCCAACGAGGAGCTTGACGTCGCCTATCGAGCGTGCGATGTCTATGAGGTGCTTCTCCGTGAGGGCGTCGAAGACGGCGACCTCGACGCCGTCCTTCTTGAGCGCCTCGACCCTCGCCTTGATCGAGTCGACGCCCGCCTCGACGACGTCTTGGCTGACGAGGCCGACCCTTCGCTTGCTCTGGGCGCCGATTATGGCGGCGATCTCGGATGTCTTGGCACCGAGTTCATCAACGTACTCCGTCTTCTCGACCGGGCTGTTGTCCACGAGCTGCTTCCCGGAGAGGGTTGTGCGCCCGTATGTGGGATAGGCGGGGGCGAAGAATGCGAAGCCCGCCTTGGACGCCTCCATCGCGGCGTCGAGCTCCGCCCCGATGTTCCCGCGGAGCGTCGAGTCGACCTTCTTATACACCCTCTCGACGCCGAGCTGCATCAGCTTCTCCGTCGCGTGGTAGACGCGCCAGTAGGCGTCCTCCTTGTTCAGCAGCCGGCTCTCGGTGTCGACCACGACGACGTCGCATGCAAGCTTTGAGGCGTCCTTCACGTCCCCTATCAGCACCTCGACTGATAGCCCCCAGCTCCTGAACTGGACGCCGGTGTCGAATGCGCCCGTCAAGTCGTCGGCTAGGACCCCGATCCTCATCGCGTTTCAGATGTTTAGTGTCTGACCGCTAGAAAATACCTTGTATTGAGCCACGAGTGCCCCGACCATAAACGCCTTCAATCACGTGAGCGCATGATGCAGCCATGGTTAAGTTCAGCTCCAAGACCGTCGATGAGTGGGTGAAGTTTTGGAACACCTACGACCTCAACCAGGTGGAGAAGCTCTTCCTAAAGGATGGGAGGGTCACGTACTTCTCCTCGGAGAAGCAGGGCGTAATAAAGGGGTACGAGGCGCTCGTGAAGCACCACGAGGGCTTCGGCTTCGTCAAGGGAGGCAAGACCCAGCCGAACAAACTTTGGCTCGAAGGGATGGACATCGAGGACTTCGGTGACTCCGTTATCGTGTGCGCCGTCTGGTTCTTCAAGCGCCCAAGCGCCGAGAACCCCCAGAAGGGACCCGTGACCATCGTCTACGAGAAGACGGGGGACGGCTGGAGGATAGCACACGCCAACTTCGGGAACTACAAGTGACCCAAGCATCCTAGAGATATCTTTTTCTTATGGCTATCGGGCTCATGTTGAGGAAGTCAGCTTGGGTTCAGACGCTGGCAAGGAAAACGGTTCACGTTGGCCCATGAAGAGGATCAGTCTCTATCTGGGTCCACTGCTTTTCATAATCTGTCTACTAATTCCAAACGACGCGGCGATGAATGAGGCCGCTAAGGCGGCGGGCATAAGCCTGTTGGAGGGTCCCAAGTATGGGCTCGGGGTTCTTCTCTGGACCGCCACGTGGTGGGTCTTCGAGACGACGGCTCTCGGCCTCGCCGCGCTCGTCCCGCCGATACTCTTCGGCATCGTCGGCCTCCTCGTCTGGAAGGACGCGCTCGCCCCCTTCATGGACCCCCTCATCTGGGTCATCGTCTCCGGCTTCGTCTTCGCAAAGTCCTTCCAAGTGTGGGGCCTCGACAAGAGGGTCGCCCTAACGCTTGCTAGCCTGACTAAGACGAGGAACCCGGCGGTTGCGGCCTTCTTCGTCGCCTGCCTCCCCGTATTCCTGCTCACGATGACCGGCTCGATGACCGCCGCGACGAGCATCGTCTACGGCTTCGTCATCGCCTTCCTCCTGAGGCAGGGCTTCAAGCAGGGGAGCGCATACGGCTCCGCCACGATGCTCGCGCTCGGGCAGGCGGCGACCGCTGGCAGCTTACTCTTCCTGACGAGCACGACGACGAATCTCATCGGCAAGAAGACCGTTTTCGAGGCGACGGGGGTGAACATCACCTTCGTCGACTGGTTCTACATAGGCACGATCCACGCCGTAATCGGCCTCTTCCTAACCTGGATCATCGTATTCAGGGTCATAAAACCGGAGGTGAAGACGCTCCCCTTCGACGCCTCGACGCTGAAGAAGGAGCTGAATGACCTCGGCCCGATCACGAGGGGGGAGAAGATGACCATCGGAATGCTGTTCTTCACCCTCATGCTTTGGATTATCCCCGGCATGGTTGCTAACTTCGCCGTTGATAACGTGGGTCTTCAGCCCCTCAGCGCGCTGCTGGCAAAGGTGCTGCCTGAGGCGGCTCCAGCCGTGCTCGCGATGTTCCTCTTCCCGCTGCTGAAGGCTGGGGACAGGCCTCTCCTTAAGTGGGACGAGTTTCTAAACGAGTCTGTCAATTGGGACATAGTCTTCCTCGTAGGTGGGGGCATCACGCTCGGTCTCGGGTTGATGAAGAGCGGCTTCAGCAACTGGGTCGGTATAATCTTTAAGGGGTTAATGGGACCTGCGCCGAACGAGTTCGTCATCTTCGGGGCTTGCTGCCTCATCGGGTTCCTGCTGAGCTACCCGGCGTCAAACACAGGCGCGGCCTCCGTGGCTTGCCCGTTAGCGGTATCGCTTTCAGCGGCGGCTGGGATAAACCCAATCGCGCCAATCATCGGCACGGCGATCGCGACGACGATCCCCAGCACCCTACCGAGCACGACGCCCGCCATGGCGATCGCCTACAGCTCCGGCTACGTGAAGATGAAGGACATGATCAAGGTCGGTATGATAGCGGATACGATTCGCTTCGCCCTGCTCATCGCCATAGGGTTGCCCGTTATCAAGTGGTTCCTCGCAATGAAGGGGATAGCATAGCCTCGCATCCAACAACTTTAATTTCTATGACGTTTCGGTTAAGTAAGTT
>JAPKYO010000020.1 GCA_026394265.1 Candidatus Bathyarchaeota archaeon | reverse complement strand
GGAAGAGCGCGACCGCCATGGGGACGGTCGCGGTCTCCTGCGTGTATGGTCCGTATTCGGCGTCGGCGATCCTTACCTTCGGGGCGTGTCGGACATATACCTTCGCCTCGCCGGTTCTGAAGGCTATTGCGCTCGTCATGGGGTCGTAGTCGGGGAGGGAGTCGAGGTTGATCGTCTGGACCTGCCAGCCGGTTTTGCCGTGTAGTGTGTTGGGGAGGCGTATGAGGCGGTGTATGTCGGTTGTGACGACGGTGTCTATGTCGGCTGCTTGTCCCTTGACGGCTATCTCCATGAGTTTGGATAGGTCCGCCATGAGTTTGTCATCGTCGCTTAGATCGACGGCCTTGAGGAGCACGCTCGGGTGGCTCTCCTCGAGGATGGTTAGTGCCTTGTCCTTCTCGTTTACGAGGAGATTCGTGATCTTTCGCCCAAGCTTCAGTGCCTTGATCTCCTCGGGCGGCGTATCCGCGATGTAGTCGTAGAGCGCTCGCCCTGCCCTTCCCCTCCAGCCCTCGTCGGCTAGTGTGGATCGCCCGCCTTTGGCGCGTGGATTGAAGCCGAGGTACTCCGGCTTGAGGCCAGTTCCGAGGATGTAGTCGACTACCTCGCGGCGCCCGTACTGGTCGAGGTTACTGATCCTGGGGCTCCTGACGTGTACGTGGTAGCCGCGGTTGCCAGAGAAGTTGACGACGAGGTCACCGGCGGGGCTGAAGCCAAGGTCCTGTATGAGCATGTCGAGGAGCTTCTGGGTCTCGTGCTTCGCCGCCTGTAGGCAGTGCTCGCAGAGCCAAGTCTCCTCTTCGAATGCGGCTTTACCGCACTTGCATATCTCGGGGTGTTTCCCGGTGCCTTCCTCGCCGCAGTTTCTGCACTTCCACTTGTCGTGCTCGTGCTGGCAGGGTAGGTCGAAGTGGTCGGCGTCTATATCGAAGACTAGGTCGGCTCCGATCCAGCCCTTCCCCGCCATATCTGCTTCGGGGCGCTGGTAGTAGCTACTGCTGTGGTAACTATGCGCGGGGCCGTTATCCTTGAGGTATCTCTGGAATGTCGCCTCATCGGGGAATCCTATGTGGCGGAACATTGTCTTCCCGCCGAATTGGAGGAAGGCGAACTCGCGATGCTTGATCTCGGTGGGAGCGGGGATGTTCCTCGCGTTACCTTGGTACCACCTATAGAATTGCTCCGCGACGAAGCGTGGGCTCCCCCAGTCGGATTCCATAGGCGCTCAGGTAGAAGTGCTCGCCGTGTTTTAAAACTGGTTTGCTTCCGGGCGCCTACTTGTTCAAGCTGCTGTGCGGGCACTTGCCGCAGAACTTTGGGTTAAACCTGACGACGTTATTGTACTCATTGCAGAAGTGGAGTCCGGTATTCTTTATGGTCTCCTTGACGCTGTCTGACAATTATGGTCCTCTATTGGCTCGGCTTCGGGGTATTTGAGGCTTGAGGCGGGGGTTGGGGCTTCTCGTAGGCTAGGCGGCGTACGCTCGTGTAGAGGTCTACGAGGCTATCGAGGGGCATCCCGACGGTGATTAGAAAGCTGGTGAGGGCGAAGCGCTCCATGTGGCTGGCACGTTTACCGGCGAGCAGCCCCTCTAAGCAGTAGCGGATACAGGGCGGGAAGGCCGCGTTGATGACCTCAGAGGGCAGGTCCTCGCCGCCGAGCCTCGTCCTATTCTCCTCGAAAACCTTGGAGACGCGGTCGAGGCGCCTTTGTATAGGCTCAGGGAGGCTGATCTTTATTGGTTTGAGCCGCTCCTTGATGAGGTTCTCCACCTCGCCTTGTATGAGGCGTGCGACTTCACGCTGGGTGAGGAGGACATAGCCGTTCTTGATTATGCGATTGACGAGCTTCCACTTGTCCTCGTGGAAGCTTGAAGAGCTACGCAGGTAGTCGTGGAAGTGTAAGCGGAAGTCGTGCAGGACACCGTCGTACTTCTCGCCGGAGTCTTTGAGGTCCCAGCCAAAGTCGTCGCGTGCTATCTGGGCGAGTTTATCCCTGTCCTCGTCTTGGAGTAGGAAGTAAACTCGCACCGCCTCGGCGAGTGCGTAGCGCCTATTTAGGAACTGTTCTCCCTTGACGGAGACAAACATGACGGCGACGGGGAAGCTGAGTAGCTCGGTCATGTAGTCGTCGAGGCTGTCGTCGACTGCACCGTCTTCGATGGCTTGGATGACTCGCTCTGCAGCTCTGTCCAGCACTTTTTCGTATGTTGGGGTGGCGAGATCGTCTAGCTGTAGGTTAAGCGAGTCAACTAGCTTCGCCGCCTCCGTGAGGAACGGGTACTTAGCCGCTTCCCTCTCCAGCATCTTCCTTCAGCCAAACTCATGGTGTTTCGGCCGTGAAAAGGCTTCCCCCGCAGGGTTTATCATTCCAGCGTGGATAGGCTGCGACGGTATGAAACGCAAAGAGACCATTACACTCGACTATCCACCGGATGCACACTATAATCCAGCGGTGAAAGCTGGAGACTTCGTCTACACCTGCGGTCACATCGGGCTCGAGGATGAATCGGGTAAAGAGTTGACCACCATCGAGGACCAGACGCAGGCGACGCTCCTCGACTTACGGAAGACGCTGGCTGCTGTTGGCGCCACGATGGACGACATTGTAAAGGCGACGGTCTACATCGCCGACATCGACTACTACGAGAAGATGAACGAGGTCTACGTGACCTTCTTCGAGGGACCGACGCCGGCGCGGTCGACGATCGTGACGAGGCTGGTGATGGACGAGATACTCGTAGAGATAGAGGCCGTGGCGTACAAGCCACAAGCCTGAGTCACTTCAGGTTCTTGTCCGCGAAGTGCTTGAGGCGGCGTAGCCCCTCGGGGGCCCATGTGCGCCCGTAGCTTATGCGGAAGTTGTTGCCGGGGTAGTTGAAGATCATGCCGGGCCAGACCATGACGTGCTCCTGCTTGGCGTACTCCTCGGTGAACTTCTCGACGTTCATGCCGATTAGCTCGGGGAAGCCCACCGTCGCGCCCTTGGGGTGCACCCACTTGAAGTGGTCGCCGTAGTCCTCGAAGAACTCCTCCATGAGGGGGAGGTTCTCGTCAATGATCTTGTGGCTTCGGGCGAGGACCTTGTCTCTGGCTCGGAGTGCCATTGTGGCGAGCAGCTCGCTCGGGGCTGGCTTGCAGGGCGTCGCGAGGCCATTCATCTCGTCGAGCTTACGAAGCAGTGTGGGCTCCTTGATAGTTATCCAGCCTATCCTGAGGCCCGATAGGGCGTAGGCTTTTGACATGACGCCGAAGCTTACGGCGGTCTCGTCGGCGTCAACGGCGGGGGGTAGGCGGTACTCGGGCTTGTGTTCGAGCAGGTGGTAGACCTCGTCGCCCACGAATGTGGCGCCCTTCTCCCGGCAGAGGTCGAGGAGCGCCTTGTAGGTGGGGTGGTCGATTGTGGCGCCTGTGGGGTTGTGGGGGAAGTTGGTGATGAGGAACTTTGTGTTGGGGCGGAACGCCTTGGCGACCTTGTCTAGGTCGACGCGCCAACCGTCAGGGTCTAGTGGTACGAGTGTCACCTCGGCGCCGGCGAGGCTGGCGAGCTGGTAGAGCGCCTCGTATGCGGGCCAGAGGACGACGACGTGGTCGCCGGGCTTGAGCATGGCTGTGAAGAAGACCCAGATCGCCTCGTCTGCGCCCGCGAAGATGATGACCTGACTCGGGTCGACGCCCTTGTAGAGCTTGGAGACCTCGGTTCGGAGCTTGATGCCGCCGGTGGTCTCGGTGTATTTGAGTGTGAGGTTTTCCCAGTCGCTTCGGAGTTCGTCGTCGGCGAGGGCGAGTACCTCGCTCATCTTCATGGGCTGGACGTCTGACTCGTGCATGGTCATGTTTGTGTACTTCTTCCAGCCGGTCATCTGCTGTTCGAGCCAGAGCCTGTGTTCGAGGCGTTCCCGTCCCTGTCCGCCCGTGGGCTTGATGGTGGTCATGTCGCTGCGTCGTAGTGTGTTGGGGGTTTCGGGTTAAGTCTTTAACGGGGGAGCTTTGTAGGGAATACGTGCTCCTTTTGCTTAGATCGGCGCGTCAACGGAGCCGTTTTCGTGCTCCTTTCTGGTGAAGGAGCTCGGAAATAGAATGTTGGGGGTACCCCCTCCCCCCTACCCTTTTTACCGTATCACCGGGACAAGACCAGCGAAGCAGTAACTGACGCTAGTGGACTTTTCTACGTCGGGATTGATGGGCGTAGAGGCACTCGTCGATTTCTTCGGATCGCGTCTTAACGCCCCAGTCGGCGGCGAGTTGGAGTAGTTCATCGGAGACACTTTCCCCCACAGAGATTTTACGGATAGCTTCTAGGAGTTCGTCCTCGTGGTTGAGGGAGACGCGAATAATGGCCTCAACTATGTCGCTGAGCGGCATCTCCCCGCCAATCCGCAGCGTGATCTTGGCCCGAGTTTTATCAAGTAGCCCCTTGGTGTTCTCGCTTACCTTGATGGAGGGAGACACGAATCAGTTTAGAAGTATCATCAGATAACGGTTTTTTACCGTTTCGCCCAGTGTCTGGCGACTTCTTCCGCCGTTGCGTGCCAGACGGCGGGGAAGCGCTCGATGTAGTTGAGGAGCCGGTCTAGGAGCATGAGGCCCCCGGGCTTGCCTATGATCTGCGGGTGGAACATCGTAGTGTAGCAGAGGCCGTATTGATAGTAGCCGTCGAAGGCGTTCGTCCATATCTGGTACCCGGTCTCGGGGCTCTGTATGCGGGTGTTGTAGCTTGTGCCGGGGTAATCGGCGAAGAGGTGGAAGTCGTCCATGTCGTAGTAGCTGGGCACGATGGCGAGGCCGTTGCCGAGCCTGTAGGGCAGGTCGCTGCCCCTCATGCTTGAGTCGTATAGGAAGCCGTTCTCGGCGAGTATGTCGTGCGTGTGGGGGCCGACCTCGCCACCGGCTACGCGGTTCCCCACAGGTGTAAACCCAGAGGCGTCCCTGATTGCGTCCCGCGTCGCCAGTATCCTCCGGGCCTCCTCCGCCTTCGGCAGCTTAACCGTGTCCTCGTGCACCCACCCGTGGCAGGCAAGCTCGTGCCCACGCCTCCTGATCTCCTTGAAGACGTCGGGGTGGTTGACCGCGTTTATCCCCGGGACGAAGAACGTCGCCTTGACCCTGTGCTTGTCTAGGAGGTCGAGCAGGCGCGGGTAGACGGGGGCATTCCACTCGTACTCCCCGAGGCTCTTCATCCGGGGCAGGTCGGCCACCTCGGGCCTGTTGCCCATGAAGACGTACTCCGCGTCGCAGTCAAACGTGAGGCAGACGGCGCACCGCTTCCCATCGGGCCAAACACCGCTCATTTTGAATCACACACATGATCCCCGACCATGAAGATAACAGCTAACACCGAAGAGGCGAAAAACGCGTGAAAGTTGATACCTCTTACCGATCCATAATGGAGATAACCGCTTAACACTCCGCAAATCTTCTTAATGGCGAAGCCGGATGAGTCGGGCAGGATCAGGGTCCTCTACGTCGGCAAGAGCCCGATTTATCAGGCATTCACGAGGCACCTGAGCGAGGGCAACCCCGACATCGATCTTACGACGACGAACCAGCCCGAGGAGATTCTGAACATCCTGCGGAACGGCTTCGACTGCCTGATACTCGATGAGAAGAAGCCGTACATCGACGGCGCCAAGATAACCAAGACCATCAGGGACAGGGGCTTCCCCTACCTCCCGATAATCATACACAAGAAGGATCAGAAGACGCCGACGAGTTACGAGAGGGTCGAGGTATACAGCTTCTTCGACAAACAGAGAGACTTCGAGAGCGCCCAGAGATTAGCCGAAGTCATAAGGAAGACCAGAAAGAATAGCTCACTGATGTCTGAAAAGAGGAGTGGCTTTTCCGCCCCAATCGGGGACTAGCCGGGGAAAACCGCCCACTGAATCACCTCCTTTCCGTTTATAATCCACCGTCGAACCTTATCATCGAACACGGCATGCGCTTCATAGTCTACGGGGCTGGGGGGATCGGCAGCATCATCGGCGGGCACCTATACAGGACCGGCCACGACGTGGTCCTAGTCGGCAACCAACAGCACGTCGACGAGATCAGGGAGGCCGGCCTGAGGCTTCTCACGCCCGACGAGACCTACATCCTCCGGGTCCCAGCCTGCAAGACGGCTGAGGCGCTTGCCCCATTCAGCGGAGACGACGTCGTGATCCTCACGGCGAAGAGCCAGCACACCGCCACCTGCCTCGGGCAGCTCAAGAACGCCGGCGCCCCGAGAACCCTCCCAATATTCTGCGCCCAGAACTCGATAACCAACGAGCCCGCCGCCACACGCATCTTCGACAACATATACGGCATCATGCTCAACATGCCCGCCATCTTCCTTCACCCCGGCGAAGTCATCCACCCCATCACGGGCAACGGCGGCTTCATCGAGGTAGGCCGCTACCCCAGCGGCGCAGACGAGTTGACACACAGAGTCGCGGACGCCCTACAAGAAGCGGGGTTCGTATGCAGGGTCAACGACCACGTCATGAGGGTAAAGGCGGCGAAGACCCTCATCAACCTGAACAACGCCCTCGAAGCCATAACCGACGCAAGAGGCGACGCGGACGCCTACAACCGCGCCGCTAGGGCCGAGGCCGAGACGGTCTGGAGACGCGCCGGCATCGAGTGGGAAGACTTCCACGAGTACGAGAAACGCTCCAAGACGATACGCGGGACAAACAAGATGCCAAAGGGCTACGAGGGGGACACAAAACGAAGCTCAACGTGGCAGAGCCTCACCCGGGGAACCGGCAACATAGAGGCGGAGGCCATCAACGGCGACATCGTCAAGCTAGGCAGAGCCCTAGGCATCCCGACCCCCTACAACGAGACCCTATGGCGGGTCGCCGAGGACATGGCCCGGAAAGGCGAGAAACCCGGGCGATACACCATCGAAGAACTCAAGAAGATGACAAACAGCCGATAAAAAAAATCGTTATCATGTGTAGCACCACATTAGCCGTAGCTAGGTTGCGAGAAATGAAAAGAACCGGCCGAGCCGGCTAGTTGACGACTACATTCTCGAGGCTGAAGTAGCGCTTCGCGAGGAAGCGTATCTTCTTTATGTTCTCGCCGTTCTTACCGATGGCTATCCCCTTATCGTGAGGGTCGACGGTCACCATCGCTATCTTGTGCCCGTCCATCCTGTCGACGAGGCGGATATCCTTCACCTGCGCCGGCTTCAAGGCGTTCCTGAGGAACTTGTCGGGGTCATCCATGTACTCGAATATCTCGACCTGCTTGTTCGTCATGGCGCGGAACCGCTTTATCTTCTCCCCGCCCTTGCCGACCGCGAGGCCGACCTCCCCCTTCTTAACGGTGAAGATGAGGCTCTCCTCCTCAATAATACAGTCCACCACAGTCGCCCCCGTCATGTTCTGGAGCAACTGGATGAACTTCATCTCATTCTCCGTTATCTTGACGTTGCTGAGCATCTTACTTCTTCACCAATTCGAGGATCTTGGAGTCGCCCGGCTCAAGGATCACCATGGCGCTGACCGGGAACGGCTTACCGCAAAGCGTGCCCAGATCTACGCTGTCCTTCGGGTGTTCCATCACGGGGATCTCGGCGAGCTTCCCGTAGTTTTTAATCGTCTCCCACGCGTCGCGTGGGCAGTTGCTGCTGACTATCGCCAGCTTCGCTCTTCCTCTGCGCAGCTCCCTCACGGCAACCTTTGATCCTACCTGGACCTTGCCGGTGGAGAGTGCGAGTCTCAGCTCCTGATCTATGCTACTCATCGCGTTTACCACCCATTGTCATGAACAGCTCGACGCTGCCCGTTCCGAGCGGCATCGACTGTCCGACGATTATGTTCTCGATGACACCTTTAAGCGGATCGATTTCTCCGCGGATCGCCGCCGAGACGAGGTGCTGTATCGTCAGCTCGAAGGCCGCCCTCGCCAGGACGCTGCTCTTCTCGCCGCTGATGCCGTGGCGCCCGATCTGCTGGACCTCACCCATCTTGGTCATTATGTCGGCGACCAGCATCACGTGCCTGATGTCGACGTCGAGGCCCTGCTCCTCTAGCACGTTATGGGCCTCCTTGATGAGGGCGTTGCGCGCCGCCTCGATGCCGAATATCTCGGCGATCTCGTGTATGTTGTTCGTCGTGGTCCGCATGGCGTCGATGCCGTCGATCTTTATGACCTCCTCGAGGTTGCTGCCATCCGTCCTGATTATCCACTCGCCGTTCTCCTGGAGGGTCAGGACACGCTTGATCTCGGGGATGCCCCTGATCTTCGCCTGCCCAATCGTGTGTGAGAGGATCTCCGGGTTCCCGCTCTTCTCCTCATCCAGGCTGACGGTGTAGACGAACTCGGACTCCTTCTCGAACTTCGTCGGGAAGGCGTCCTCGATCTCCTTCGCGGAGACGTTGAGCCCATCGAGCTGGGCAGAGTCGATCTCTATCCTGACGACGTTGGCGTTGAAGTCGACGTTGACTCCGCTTACGACGTCGTCGAGGGTCGTGTATGTGAGCTTCTGCGCGACCTCGCGTGCCAGCTTCTCGCTCTTCTTGTGCTTCGCGTCGAGGTGGATCTCCATGACCGGGGTCGATGGGGTCCTCCTTGCGTCCACGATCTCGATGAGGCGTGGGAGGCCCAGGGTTACGTTCTGCTCAGCGACACCTGCGTAGTGGAAGGTACGGAGCGTCATCTGTGTGCCGGGCTCGCCTATGCTCTGCGCGGCGAGTATGCCGACCGCCTCGCCTGGCTCGACGAGACTGTAGTCGTAGTTCCTCATCGCAGACTCTGTGAGGTGGTCGACGCCCGCCTTAGGCAGCCCTGAGGCGTGGAGTAGGGTCTTCAGCTCGTTCATGAGGCTGAGGGGCAACACCGTGAGGCCGTCGACCTTCTTGTCGATGTATTCCTCGGATGCGGCCGTGCCCTTCTTCTCGCTGAGCTTGGCGCGGTCGATGAGCTGCACGACGTTCACGGCCTTTCCGTGGTCGCTCTTGCTCGGGTCGATGCCGTCCTCGCCGTACTGGAACTGGATGATGTCGCCGATGCTGTTGCGTACCGTGCCGTCGTACTCGACGCGGAGGTGCTCGAGGGCGTTGATGAGCCTGCGCTGCATGTAGCCGCTCTGCTGCGTGCGTACAGCCGTGTCGACCAGGCCCTCGCGGCCACCCATGCTGTGGAAGAAGTACTCGAGCGGCGTGAGGCCGTCGCGGTAGCAGTTGTAGACGAAGCCCCTCGCCTGCGGGGTCGGGTCGCCGTCCTTGAAGTGGGGTAGGGTGCGGTTCTCGTAGCCCCTCATGATGCGCTTCCCACGGATGGACTGCTGTCCGACGCTGCCCATCATCTGGCCGATGTTGAGGCTGCTGCCCCTCGCGCCGGTGCGGGTCATGATGATGCCCGAGTTGCCCAGTCCGAGCCCCTGCTCGACGGTCTCGCCCGCCTTGTCACGGGCCTGTGCAAGCTCGTTCATGACCTTAATCTCGAAGGTCTCCGACATCGTCTGGCCGGGGAGTCGCTCGAGCTTGCCGGTCTCGGCCTGGTCTATGAGGTTCTCGACGCTCTTCTCCATCTTCCTCATGACGGAGTTGATGGTGTTGCGCTCCTTTTCGGCGATGTTCAGCTCGTCCACGCTGTAGCTGAAGCCGCGTATGGTGAGGAAGCCGTTGATGAGGCGCGTGATGCTGTTGAGGAAGTCGTGCCCGACGTCCGTGCCGTAGTCCTTGATGATGCGGTGGAAGATGGTCTCTGCGCGCTCTGCGCCGATGCTGTTCTTGTCGATGACTCCGCTGAGGAGTTCACCGCCCCGTATCATGACGTATGAGTCGTACTGGCAGGCCTCCTTGTCGCAGGTGGGGCAGTGGCGGCAGACGTTTGCGCGGCTGACGAAGCTGAAGTCCTTGGGGAGGAATAGGCTGAATACCTGCTTCCCCGTCCACTGCTTCACGGGCTTCTCGACGATCGGCGTGGGTATCTCGCCGCGGTAGTTTGCGTGCGCGAGGAGCTTGCCGACCTCCTTCGCAGTGAGCAGCGTCTCCTTCCTCGTGAGGAGGTAGGCGCCGCTGATGAAGTCCTTGGTTGCACCGATTATGGGCGCCCCGTAGCGTGGGCTGAGTATCTGGTCCTGCACCTGCATGAGGAGCCGGGCCTCGGTCTGAGCCTCCTTGCTCTGTGGGATGTGGAGGTTCATCTCGTCCCCGTCGAAGTCCGCGTTGTAGGGCGGGCAGACGGCGAGGTGCATCCTGAACGTCTTGAAGGGGAGCACCCTGACCCTGTGGGCCATGATGCTCATCCTGTGCAGCGAGGGCTGCCTGTTGAACAGCGCGATGTCGCCGTCCTTGAGGTGGCGCTCGATTATGAAGCCGGGCTCGAGGGTGTCGGCGATGCCGTGCCTGTCCTGTACGAACTCGAGCCTGATCCTCTTCTGGTCGGGGCGCACGACGTAGAGTGCCCCCGGGTGCTTGTATGGGCCGTTTAGTGTGAGCCTCTTCATCTCATCGAGGTTCCTCGGCGTGACGACGTCGGGGACGGTGAGCCTGACGGCGATGGCAACCGGGACGCCGACCTCGTTTATGTCGAGGTTCGGGTCGGGGCTGATGACCGTGCGCGCGCTGTAGTCTACACGCTTACCACTCAGGTTACCCCTGAACCTGCCCTCCTTGCCCTTGAGGCGCTGGGCCAGGCTCTTCAGGGTCCTCCCGCTCCTGTGGCGGGCCGGCGGGATGCCGCTTACCTCGTTGTTGAAGTATGTGGTTACGTGGTACTGGAGTAGCTCGCTTAGGTCCTCGATGATGAGGGTCGGGGCGCCCGCGTCGATGTTCTCGCGCAGGCGCTGGTTGATCCTGATGATGTCTACGAGCTTGTGGGTGAGGTCATCCTCAGCCCTGATGCCTGACTCGAGGATGATGCTCGGCCTGACGTCCACCGGTGGCACGGGCAGGACCTGTAGGACCATCCACTCTGGGCGCGCGACCTCGGGCTCGAAGTCAACAAGCCTCAGATCGTCGTCGGGTATCCTCTCGAACCACTCCCTGATCATGTTGGCGGTGAGCCTGCTCGCGGCCTCCTCGCCCTCGACGGCGATGGCATCGGCGCCCTCCGCCCCCACTACGGGTGCCTCTTCCTCCTCGGCGGACTCGGACTCGAAGAAGGTCGTGGGCTTTGCGAACCTGACGTTCGTCTGCGGCATGCCACAGTGTGGGCACTCCTTGCCGCGCTTGTACTTCTTCGCCATCTTGAGAATGTCGTTGATCGTGTCGTCTGTGACCTTGCCGAAGAGCTTGAGGTCCTCCTCCCTCTTCCGCTTGAAGTACTCGATGCTATCGTTGCCCTCGTTGGGGAGCAGGATGCGCCCGCAGCCCCTGCACGTGGCGGTGAGCAGCCTGTAGATCTGCTTGGCGAATTCTACGTGTATGACTGGTACCGCGAGTTCGATGTGGCCGAAGTGGCCGGGGCAGTTTAGTGCGATGTTTCCACAGGTCTGACAGCGTTGGCGGGGCTCGAGTGTGCCGAGGCGGTGGTCCATGAGGCCCCCCGCGATCGGCGCGCCGTCCTCGTCGTATGTGTCGCTCGTCTGTATCTCAACCGCGCTTAGCTTCCTGACCTCGTCGGGCGGGAGAAGGCCGAACTTGATGCTGTCGATGATCTTGCTCATTTTACTCGAACTCCTTTGTTAGCTGTAGGCTGGGGGATAGGCAGAGGCTCTGCATCTCCTGTAGCAGCAGCTTGAAGGCATAGCTTATGGTGACGGGCTCTATCTCACTCTTGCTCTCGCAGATGGGGCATACGTATTTGCGCTGGCGTATGTCGTAGTATGCCTGCTTACCACACTTTTCGCAGACGTAGATGCTGTAGGCGTCTGATTCCTCGAGGAGCCTGTCCTTGAGGAGCATGGCGGCGCCGTGTCCTACTAGGCAGTCGCGCTCCATCTCTCCGAACCTGAGGCCTCCGCCCCTTGCGCGGCCCTCGGTCGGCTGCCTGGTGAGCATCTGAACCTGCCCGCGTGCGCGTGCGTGTATCTTGTCGACGACCATGTGGTGTAGCTTCTGGTAGTAGACGACGCCGACGAAGACGTCGGCCTCGAACATGCGTCCGCTCTGGCCGTCGTACATTGTCTCCTTGCCGCCGGGGTGGTAGCCCATCTTGATGAGTGACTCGGCGAGGCTCTTTGCGTCCTCGTTGTCGAAGGGGGTGCCGTCGACGGGCTCTCCCCTGAGGCTGCCGGTCTTGCCGGCGAGGCTCTCCATGAATTGTCCGACGGTCATGCGGCTGGGGAAGGCGTGTGGGTTGATGATGATGTCTGGGATTGTGCCGTGTACGCTGAAGGGCATGTCCTCGGGTGCGACGAGCATGCCGATGACTCCCTTCTGGCCGTGGCGGCTGACGAACTTGTCGCCCAGCTCGGGTACGCGGTTGCTCCTGACCTTGACCTTGACTAGTTGGCTGCCCTCGATGTCCTTGGTGATGAAGATGCCGTCGACGGTGCCCTCCTCTGTTGGGCGGACGCCGACGCTGGTGTCGCGGAGCTGTGGGCCCCTGACTTCGAGGCCGCCGTACTCCTCCATGAACCGGGGTGGGCTGGTGCGGCCGATGAGTATGTCCCCACCCTTTACCTCGGACTCGTTGCCGATGAGGCCGTCGTGTTCGAGCTGGCGGTAGGCTTCTGCGCCGTGGTAGCCGCGTATTCCCTCCTCGGGGATGGTGAGCTTGTCCTTGGCTCCACCGAGGTACTGCTTGCACTCGGCCTTGTAGATGCGGTAGAAGCTGCTGTGGCCGAGGCCGCGCTCAACGGCGGCGCGGTTGAAGATGATGGCGTCCTCCATGTTGTAGCCGCTGCTGCTGAGGACGGCGACGATGTAGTTCTGGCCGCTTGGACGCTTGTCGAAGCCTATGACGTCCATCGGCTTCGTGTTGACGGCTGGTTTCTGTGGGTAGTGGAGCAGGTGGGCGCGTGTGTCGCTGCGGTCGCGGTAGTTGAGGACGTAGAGGCCTGGCGCCTGCTTGGCCATGGCAGCCTGGTACGTGTTACGGGGTGACTGGTTGTGCTCTGGGTAAGGGATGATGCTCGCGACCACGCCCAGTATGGCGAAGGGGCAGATTTCGAGGTGTGTGTGGTCGATTGAGATGTTGTTTGGGTCGATGGCGACGTATGCGTTCTCCTCCTCCTCGGCGTCCAGGTACTCTATGATGCCCTCGCGTACGAGGTCGCCCCACTGCCAGCGTCCCTCGCGGAGCTGGCGTGCGTGGCGCTGCTTTAGGAGGCTCTTGCCGTCGCTTACGACGATGAGTGGGCGCCTGATGCGGCCCTCGTCGCAGTTGACGTATATCTCGTTGTAGGTCTGGTAGTAGCAGGTGTTTACCTCGCCGCTCATCTCGCCGCGGCGCCTCATGTCGCGTATCTTCTGTACGAGCTCCTGCGGCGTGGTTGTGTAGCCTAGGAGGTAGCCTTCTACGAATATCTTGGCGCCCTCGTGGCGGAGGTTATCGTCGGCGTCCTTGGCTTTGACTACGCCCATGAATTCGAGGGTGCGCTTGACCTTGTCGGCGTCGGTGCCAGATGAGACGCTGGCTGTGAGGCTGAGGTTCTTTACCAGCCCACAGTTTGCGCCTTCGGGGGTCTCGTTCGGGCATAGTCTGCCCCAGTGTGTGCTGTGCAGGTCGCGTGCCTCGAAGTTTGGCTGGCTCCTGCTGAGGGGGCTCTGTAGCCTGCGTAGGTGGCTGAGGGTGCTGAGCGTGTTCGTGCGGTCTAGTAGCTGGGTCATGCCGACGCGTCCCCTGCGCCAGTTACCGGTGGCGAGGGCGTGCTGTATTCGGCTGGTGATTATTCCGGGTCTTACGGCTGCGCTGATGAGTACGCCCTTGCGTCGTGTGCTCATCCTGCGGAACTGGTACCGCATGTCGCGGTATAGGCTCCAGAATGCGCTGCGGAAGAGCTCGGCGAGCAGGGGACCCGCGAGCTTGATCCTCTTGTTGCGGAGGTGGTCCTTGTCGTCCTCTTTTCTTTGGCCGAGTTTGAGCTCGATGATGCGTGCGCACATCTCGCCGAGGAAGATTGCCTTGTCCTTGCGATGGTCTGCTCCCCTGCCGATGTGGGGGAGGAGGTTGCGGTCGAGGATTGCCTCGGCGCGCTTCATGCGGAACTCCTTGACCTGGCCGAAGGCTACGCGGTTCCCGATGTAGAGTACGGCGTCCTCGCGGTTGTGGACGTTGCCTGCTTCGCGGAAGCTGGGTTCCAGCTCCGAGAGTATCTTTGTGTCGAGGCTGACCATGTCGGCGACGTGTTTGTCGGTCTCGACTCCTAGTGCCCTCATGAGGACGACGTAGGGGACGGGGACCGGGACGCCGGGGATGGTTACGCTCATCTCGCCCTTGGCCTTGAGGTTGGCCTCGATCCTGGCGCGGAAGCCCACGGTTGTTGAGAATACTTTGCCCCTGTAGACGGGGTTTGTTCCGCGGTCGTCGATCTCGACGAGCACGCGGTTCGGCGCGAGGTCTTCGAGGCTGACGATCACGCGCTCTGAGCCGTTGATTATGAAGTATCCTCCGACTTCCTCGGGGTCTTCTCCGAGTGCCATGAGTTCGTCGGGGCTGTGGCGGCTGAGTAGGCAGAGCTTGGACTTGACCATTATGGGGAGGTCGCCTATGTTGACCTTCTCGTAGGTTTCCTTGCCCTCGTCTTCGAGCATGATTTCGAGGTAGAGGGGCGCGGAGTAGGTGAGGTTGCGTATCCTCGCCTCGCGTGGGTAGACGGGGCGCTGCGTCCCGTCGACCTCGGTTATGACCGGGTCGCCTACCTCTATCGAGCCGAACTTTATCTCATACGTGTGGTTCGGCACCTCTATCGTGATGCCGCCTATCTCATCGATGATCTGCTGCAGCGTGCGCTCGACGAACTCGTTGTAGCTGTCGAGGTGCTGCTTCACGAGGCCTTCGTCTACGAAGAAGGTCTTCATGAGGTCCCAGTTGTTTTCCTCTGCGAGAAGCATTACATCAATCCTCAAGGGGGGTTTTTGACTGCAGGGCGTGTGGCTCCCGGAAATTATTTAGAAAGTGAAGCGAACGGTATCCCTCCTCTTCCTCGGTGTTCATCTCTTAGAAGCCACTACCCTGCAGAGGCTGCTATGTAGGGCGAGCACTTGCTAATAAACGTTTTTGAGGCTTAGGGTGCCGTGAATCGGGTGGTTTGGGGGCTTATGTGTCGCGTCTGGGGCACGGGTATGGGTGATACCAAACGTTTAATAGGGGAACTCGGTTATTCGATTAGAGCCCGACGGGGAAAATAGGTTAGGAGATCAGTGATTTGGCTGAGATGATTGAGCGGGTCCTTGAGCGTAGCATCGGTAAGACCGTCCTCATCAAGGTGAGGGGGGGCAAGACGCTGCGTGGGACCCTCGAGGGTTTCGACCAGCACGTCAACCTCGTGCTCAAGGACGCGGAGAACGTGAGCGACCCGATGAAGAATGAGATGATCGGGACGATTATTCTTCGCGGCGATAACGTGATCATGATCTCTCCGCCGCCCGAGGGTTAGGTGTAAGTAATGCCGACAAAGCATGCTCTTCATACAGGGAAGCGGACACACATGAGGTGTAGGCGCTGCGGGCGCAGGGCTTACCATATGAGGCTCAAGACGTGTGCCGCCTGTGGTTTCGGTGAGACAAAGACTCTGAGGCACTATCAGTGGATGCGTAAGGATCTTCAGAGGACGCATCGCCTCATCTAAGCCGTTCTTCTATTCGTTCTATCCGTTTCGTTTCCCTTCTCGTGGTTTCGCTATGCGTGTAAGTGGGGGGGAGGGGGGGTCCTTCGCCGTCGTCACGATTTTGGTTAATTTGGCCGGTTTTCTGGTTTAGGGCTCTTTTTCGGGTCCGTTGGCGGCGAATATCGGCGGCGGGTGATGGTTTTACCCGGTTTCTTGGTTCCCCATCCGGGGGTATTTGGCATACTTTGTAGGGAATAGATGCTCCTTTTGCGTAGATCGGCGTGTGAACAAGGCTCGTTTCTAGCTCCGTTTGGCTGAAGGGACTGTGAAAATGGGTATTCGCACCACCCCCTATCTCCTACGCTTTTTGGGGCTTGTAAGGTGCTACACATGATAAGAGAAAAATATTTTTGGGGGGGTTGAACTTGCTGAACTCGTGCCTGACCTGACGGCGCAGATCATGGCGGGGATCTTCCTAGGCCTCGTCTACAGGAAGACGGGGAGCCTGTTCCCGGGGGGTACCCGAGACTGGCCAAAGGGGCGGGACTTAAGATCAGGCCATCTCTGGTGAGAGATCCCGTAGCTCAGGCTTTCGAGGGTTCAAGTCCCTCCCCCCGCACCAAATAAGCGACGAAGCACCCTCGCTCATCGAGCCGCTAGGCGCTTCGGGTACACCTCGACGCTGTTCTAAAGGTTAGTATTAAACCGTAGAAGCCGTTGCTATAAACCATGAACTCGAAGTTCTACGTCATCACCATCGCGTGCCTCGTCGGCGGCCTCGCGGGGGGTTACCTGATAGCAAACAACATGTTCCAGAACCAGCTTGCGGTCTACGACCTCAGAATCCAGAGTGTGGAGAGTGCTATGAACGCTAGCACGGCTCAGATCCAAGCCCTGCAGGCGGAGATCCAGACAAGGGACGCGCAGATCCAGGCCAAGGACGTGATGATCCAGGCCCAAAACGAGCAGCTTCAGGCTCAGGAGACACTCATACAAGCTCAAGAGTTTCAGATACAGCAGCTGACCGTCTTGACTCAGACTCAGGATGCGCTGATCAAACTCTTAGCGCCTAACTTAACGCCGTAGGTACGCATCCACAGCATTAGGCACAGCTCACGACCTAAGCGCATGTAAGGATCGATTCATCATCACGACTGACTTTGAGCTACATCTGACTTCGATGTTCATGGCATAATCCTCTGATCATCTAAAGAATGGCCCATTATTGGGAGTTGGGGGTACCCGAGACTGGCCAAAGGGGCGGGACTTAAGATCAGGCCATCTCTGGTGAGAGATCCCGTAGCTCAGGCTTTCGAGGGTTCAAGTCCCTCCCCCCGCACCAAATAAGCGACGAAGCACCCTCGCTCATCGAGCC
>JAPKYO010000015.1 GCA_026394265.1 Candidatus Bathyarchaeota archaeon | reverse complement strand
GGACAGGGTTCTCTCATCCGTCCCCCTCCCCGAGCTCATCAAGATGATCAAATCCGCCCCAGAGGACGTCATCAAGGCCTCCGAGAACCTCATCTACAACAGCCTAGCCTGCTTCAACATAGGGGTCGACCGTGCAACCATCTCCGACAAGCACTGGCTCTACTTCCCGGAGAAGGAGTACCCCTTCAACAGGATCAGCTTCCCCATGAACCTCTCACCCGAGACCGTGCCCAAGGGAAAGAGCAGCGTCCTCGTCGAAGTCACATACAGGGGGACGAAGCCGGACACCGAGGAGACAAAGGAGAAGGTCAGGACGGGACTCGTAGACGCGGAGATCCTGCGAGACGACGACCAGCTAGAGGTCTTCGACGCCCTAGACTTCAACTACGCCTACGTCGTCTACGACCTACAGCACCAGAGAAACGTTAATCTCATCCAAGCGTATCTCAAATCCCTCGGAGTCTCCTCCATGGGGCGGTTCGGAGAGTGGGAGTACCTCAACATGGACAAGGCAATCCTCTCCGGGAAGAGGGCGGCGGAGGAAGAGGCGAAAAAATGATCACAGTAGTCGTACCAACATACAACGAGGAGAAGAACATAGAGAGCTGCCTCAACTCCCTTGTGAAGCAGAGCATCCCGCGAGAATCCTACGAGATCATAGTCGTCGACGGCAACAGCAAGGACAGGACGACGGAGATCGCGGCGAAGTACGCGGATAGGGTTATTCAGCAGGTGAGCCACGGGGTCGGCGGCGCCAGAAACGACGGCGCCATCGCCGCTACCGGGGACATCATCGCCACGACAGACGCGGACTGCCAACCCGACGAGGACTGGCTACAGACAATACTAAACGACTTCAGCGACGAGGAGATAGTCGCCGTCACCGGCTACCTCGACCCCATGATCCCGAAGGAGATGCACCGATTCGAGGCGGGTGCCTACAGGTACGCCTTCAAGGTGGCAAACGGCCTCCGCTGGGCGGGCTCAAAGATAGGATACTACCACCTCTGCGGCGCCAACACGGCGTTCCGCCGCGACGCATTCATCCAGATAAACGGCTACAGCGACCTCGCGTACAGCGACGACGTCGAGATCGCTAAGAGGCTAGGCGTGCACGGCAAGATGGCGATGAACAACCGCATACAGGTCGACTACTCCATCCGCCGCATCCAGAAGCTCGGCCTAGCCAAGTACACGTGGATGATTCTGAAGAACGACTTCAACGTCATACTCCTCGGCAAGAAGCCCACGAAGGGCGACTACGCCAAGCAGGATTATAACTAGAAAAATTGATTGGGGCTTAAGCCCCGAGGGTTCTACTTTCTGCAGACCCAGTTTAGGTTCTTATCGGCCTTGATGTGTGGGCTCGCGGGGTCAACCATTATGACCTCGTACCACTTGTTCACACCATCCTGCCAGACCCAGTAGCTGTTCAGCACTTCAAGGTTGATGAACTTCTTTGAAGCGCGCTGCTCAGCTATGAGCTGTATGCTCTTCGCGGGGGTGAACTTCGTCACACCCATCTTCTTCGGCCTGCGGCCGAGGATGGCTCTGAGCTTGTGTGCGCCACCGCGGCGGACGCGTACGCGTACCACCACTATGCCCTTCTTGGCCTTGTAGCCAAGCCTGTGGGCGCGGTCTAGACGCGTCGGCTTATCGACCCTGTTGACGGCGGGCTGCCGCCTCCAAGCGACGACGCGCTGGCGCATGAGATCCTGCACGTAGCTCTTCGCCGGACGTTTCCAAGCCTCTTCGAGGTGCCGGTACATTGACGGATTCTCCTATGCGAAGACGTAGAAGGCTGCCACGGTCTAATAAATGTAATGGGGTTCTCCCCTAGCCTAACGGATGAAGGCGTAGAGGAGGAACAGGGGCAGGAAGATGTTCGCGACGAGCCCGATGACCGTCACCATCGTGTTCAGGCTCGGACCGGCGGTGTCCTTGAAGGGATCGCCGACGGTATCACCTATTACAGCCGCCTTGTGAGCGTCGCTGTGCTTCCCGCCTAGGTTGCCCGCTTCGATGTACTTCTTGGCGTTGTCCCATAGGCCGCCCGCGTTGCTCATGAGGAGCGCGAAGACGAGGCCGCTGAAGATTGAGCCTGCGAGGTACCCGCCGAGGCCCTGTACGCCGAAGACGAAGCCCACCGCGAGGGTCGCCACTATGATGATCACCGTAGCGGGGAGCAACTCCTTGATGGCGCCGATGGTTGCGATGTCGACGCACTTGGCGTAGTCGGGGTTGACTCCGGGCTTCGCCTCGCGGAGGCCGGGGATCTCGCGGAACTGGCGGCGTACCTCCTCGATCATCCTCTGGGCGTTCCTGCCCACACCGAGCATGAGCAGGGCACTGAAGATCGGGGGCATTGCGACGCCGATGAAGGCGCCCGCCATGACAACTGGGTTCATGAGATCGAAGGTTACCGGGCGCCCGAGTTGGGCTTCTGCAACCTCCTTGTACGCGGCGAGGATACTGATGACGGTAAGGCCGGCTGCGCCTATAGCGAAGCCCTTGGTGATCGCCTTGCTCGTGTTACCGGCTGCGTCCAGCTTGTCGAGTATGGCAACTGTCTCCGACTTCATGCCGCTCATCTCCGCGATGCCCTTGGCGTTGTCGCCGATTGGTCCGAAGCTGTCGCTGGCGATGACCATGCCTACGATGCTGAGCATGCCGAAGGCCGCGATTCCGACGCCGTAGACACCATATCCGGGACCTATCCCCTCGCAGAGGGCGTAGGCGAGCCATGAGCCTATGCCGATGCCTACGAGCGGCGGGAGGACGCTCAGGAGGCCGTAACTGAACCCAGTGATTATGGTGACGGCTGGGCCAGTCTGACTCGCCTCAGCGGTCTTCTGCGTGGGGCCCTTGTCACCGCTTGTGAAGAAGTCGGTGGTGAGGCCAATCACTACCCCGACGATGAGGCCACAGGCGGCGGCGCCCCAGATCCTCCACTCGTACCCGAGGAGGTAGGTGGCGATGCCGCTGAGGACAAGGTAGATGAACGTCGCCGTGTAGGTCCCGTTGTTAAGGACCGGGCCGGGCTCCTGACCCTCCTTCACGTTAACGAGGAAGACGCCGATGATTGATGTGAGGACACCTATCCCTGCGAAGACGAGTGGAAGCTCGATGTAGTAGCCGCCGATGACGACTCCGAGGAGCATCACAGCCATGAGGCTGGCGACGTAGCTGTCGAAGAGATCGGCGCCCATGCCCGCGCAGTCCCCGACGTTGTCTCCGACGTTGTCGGCGATGACCGCGGGGTTGCGGGGGTCATCCTCCTCGAGGCCCATCTCGACCTTGCCTACGAGGTCAGCCGCTATGTCCGCGGTCTTTGTGAAGATGCCTCCACCGGCCTTGGCGAACAACGCCATGGCGCTGGCACCGAAGCTAAATCCGACGATGAACGTGGGGTCCCTCGTGATGAAGTAGACGACGCTAACACCGGCGAGGGCAAGGCCGACGACGGCGAGGCCCATGACGGCTCCACCGCGGTAACTGACCTGGAACGCCTTGGAGATGCCCTTCTGTGCAGCAGTCGCGCTCCGCATGTTGCTATCTGTGGCGACATCCATGCCCACGAAGCCCGCTATCGCCGAACATATTGATCCGAATATATATGCTGCAGCGAGCATCACGTTGTTCATGGGGTTGCTGGTGAGCCAGATGGGGTGGGGTAGGAAGACGAATAGCACAAGCGCCATTACAACTACGAATACGGCGAGCGTGCGATACATCCGGTTAAGGAAGGCCTTGCTGCCCTCCTTGATCGCACCGCCTATGAAGCGAGTCCTCTCACTCCCAGGGTCCTGAGATTTCACCCACCGGAGTATGATGATACCAGTGAGTATCGATAGAATCGCCACGATGGGCGCGATCAACCAAACGTTCTCGAAAACCAAACATATTCCTCCAATAGCGGTCTCTTGAGACCGCAAGGAATAATCGGCTTTTTGTATAAAAAGCCAGATGGTCTATTTAGGACACAATTCCTAGATTATGCCGTCGATTGCGAGATAGCGGCTCTGCCTCAGGAAGATGACGGGAAGCCCTCGGCCTCTCAGCCTCCTCCTAAGCCCAGCATCGGTTGTAGCGACGACGTAGCCATCCCCTTCGGCGAGGCGGAGTAACTGGTCATCAACATCCTCCACAGACCCTGAAACGTCGTCGACCTTTTCAAGCGGCTCAGCCAAGTTGAGGGCGAAGTCTATTTCCTTGACCTCGGAGGGTTTCACCTGAGTTTTAAGCCACTTCAATTCATCGACGACGGCGGGCGTCGTAGTCAGTATGAAAGAGGCCTCGACGATGCGGCCAATCTCCGACTTTATGTCGACGCCAAACCGGACAGGCAGCATCAGAAAGTTCGTGTCCAAAAGGACACGGATCTGCTTCCGGGGGGTCATCAGTTCGTCAGGGCTCCGGCTCCAATGAGGCGCCAGCGCCCATCTATCCTTCGGCTCAGCGCCACCCTGTCGGTCTCCTCGCCGCAGATCGGGATGGTAAGCTTTGCCTCGAGGTAGTCCTTCTTGACGGCGGTGACGTCGGCCATCGTCTTCGCTGTACCGATGTTAAGGAGAAGCTTCTCCCCCTTAGCGATAACCGCAACCTTCTCCTGTTCCTTGCTGCCGACGACGCTGCCGAAGAGCTTGACCTTCATAGACAGCTCGTCCCTGACGGGGGGTAGCGTCCCTGGCTTGCCCAGCATGCTTCCCACTAGGCCGTCGCTCTTGCTCAGACTGGGATCGAGGAGGGTGCCGACGCCGACGAGGCCACCGGGAATCGCCTCCTCGACGGTCGTACCTCCGATGTGAAGGCTCGTTATCTCCGTCACCAGTTCCCTCATCTTCAGCTTGTTCTTGTCCCTAGTTGGGAGACCCGGCTTTATCTCGACCTCATCCCCCACCTTGAAGCTGCCCTGGTAGATGCTGCCACCGAGGACGCCTCCGTTGAGGTCTTCGATGAATGTCCCGGGGTTGTTGACGTCGAAGCTCCTGACTATGTGCATACGACCCGGCTTCTTTGGGTCCCTCTTCGGAGTCGGCAGGTACTCCTGCATGGCCTGCAGGAGCATGTCGATGTTGAGTTGATGTTGGGCTGAGACGGGAATAATAGGTGCATCCTGGGCGACCGTGCCCTCGATGAATTTTACGATGTCGTTATAGCTCTTTATAGCGTCGTCCCGTTTCACGAGGTCGATCTTGTTCTGGACGATGATGAGGTTCTTCAACCCGAGGGTGTCGATGGCAGCGAGGTGCTCACGCGTCTGGGGCTGCGGACACTTTTCGTTCGCGGCAATGACTAGGATCGCACCATCCATGACGGCGGCGCCGGAGAGCATCGTCGCCATCAGTATCTCGTGGCCGGGGGCGTCCACGAAACTGATGGCACGTTGGAACTCCGCCTTTTTACCACAGCCCACACACTCCGGGGAGGTACAGTAGCACTTCGGCTCGTCGCAATCGGGACACTTGTAGATGGCGAAGTCGGCGTAGCCGAGCTTTATCGTGATGCCTCTCTTTAGCTCCTCGCTGTGCTTGGAGGCCCATTGACCAGTGATGGCCTGGACGAGCGTCGTCTTGCCGTGGTCAACGTGGCCGATTGTGCCAATGTTTACTTCGGGCTGCTTTGAAAGCTTAGGTATGACTTATTCCCCCGTGCTGAACTCAAACAGTGATCCACCCCCTCTTAAATACATTTATTGAATCTCACAAGACCCCACGGCAGACAGTTCCTCGGGAGAAGAGACCAAGGAGGAGATCAAATGAAGTTAACAATTAAAATTTTATTAGAATAATCGTGCAGTTCTATAACCGCTCTTGTTAGATTTCGGGGAGATCGCGCCTAGGTTCGCAAACGCATTTGTAACTATAGCTTTAGCGATTTTGCTGTTTAACATCTATAAAAAAGGCAGAAAGGACTTCTATCTACTCTGGAGCCTCGGCTACTTCTTCTATGGTGCCAACATCCTAGTGAGGACCTTCCTCCCCGAAGGCGAAATAGCCCCATTCATACTGCTCACGGCGGGCTTCACTCTGATACTTGTCGGAATCGGCAGGCTCATCAACAGAGTGAAAACGATGCTGATACTCTCCGCCTCAATCCCGATTGCCATAATCATTGTTTCCATCACATCAGTACCCGATACATTCGGTTGGTTGATCTCCATCATACCCTATCTTCTAGTCGGAATCGGTCTTCTGATCATCAAGAACAGGCACCCAGTCGACCTCGATCTACTCATAGTCGGCTGGATGATTCTACTATTCGTAAACTTGGCTCTGGCTTTCAACTGGATGAATGCCGGTTACGTCGAGGTAATGGCAATCTTCGCAAAAATAGTCATATTCTACGGGATGACCACGCCTCATTTCTCATTCCTTGTAGACGACCTCAAGAGGTTCTTGATCATCGGGATGCCGACGAACTACAGCAACGGGCACAAATACGATAGTTGTTTACTCGTTACCTCCACGAGGGGGCAGAAGCAAAATGAGATCAAGTGGATCGTGGAGAGAGTGAATGACAACGCCAGACGCGGCGTTAGGAGCATCCTCGTCTCAACTTACGACCTCATATCACCAACAGACATGAAGATCGCGGGGATGGAAGAGGATAACATCTACCTAGTGAGGATGGTAACGGGAAATCGCGGAGCACCGAAGACCTTCGAACAACACGTAATGACCATCAACGATGATCTCAACCAACTTGACCTTCTATTCACGGACATCGTCAACTACTCTAACGAGAGGAAGATCAGTTGCGAGATAATCGTGTACTCGATCTCGAATCTAATACACACTCACGGCTGGAGAAGGGTCTACTCGTTCGCCATCTCAAAGATCCCCCAGATAAAGGGGAGCAACGTCTCGCTACTCTGTTTCTATTACCCCGAGACACACGAGGACCCAACTGAAGCCTCGAAATTCGAGAGATTAGCAGACAGGATAATTTCGATAAGATAGACGACAACGGGATGATTGAGATGTTTACCGAGTCGCTGTTAAGAGTCGTAAAACCACTGCTTGAATCGAATGCACTCAGCTTTCTGCGCGAGAAAGACATCGCCGGGAAGCAGAGGGAGCTAATCGATAGGAGGATGAGAGAATTCGCTTCCTGCGGGATCGGGAAGAAACTCGGAATACAGCCAGGAATGAACTGGAGGCGGGCGCCTCTAACTACCTACAGTTTCTATTATCCCTACTTCAATCAACCGAGTGGAGGCGACCTCATGTATCCCCTCGAGAATTATGTCAGGGCACATACAAGCGGGACGATGGGACAGCCCAAGAGCTTCCTGCTACCAAAGAAGGCCCTCCAGGACAATCTCCAGAAGACCGGTCTGACATTCATGCTCCTCTGCACCCACGACGGGGAGAAGATACGCTTCGAGGTGGGAGACGTCATATACCGAAACGCCCCAGGCGGCACCTTCCTGTCGGGATTCATGCACCAGGAGGCAAACTCCATAGCATCGAAGTGGGTAAAAACGGTCCCATCAGATGAACTCTCCTTCAAAGACAAAGTGGAGTACTTCATCCAACACTACAAGGAGGTAGACGTAGCCTACATGAACGTCCCCACCCTACTCGAGGAAGTTTATCCTCGGATAGGTGAGGAACTGCACCTCAAGGGTTTTTACACGCAGGATCGGTCAGCCTCGATTCTGAAGGATGAGATAAAGAGGGTGACTGGGGGCTACCCGAAGGTGATCTACGGATCCACTGAGACGATGTTCTCGGCCCTGCCTTCGATCGAGCATCCGGGGGGATTCTTCTTTGACTGGAGGGTGATCTACCCCGAGTTCATTCCAGAACAGGGAGCTGTAACCACAGACGTGGGGAGGATAGACGAACCGCCGGAGATGGTCGATATGACCGATGTTGAGGTGGGTAAGAGGTACCAACTCGTGGCGACGCCGCTGAAGAACGACTTAAACAGGTACATTATGCCGGATATCTTGGAGTGCATCGATACAGGGGACAGCGTACTCGGCTCCGAGTCGCCAGTATTCACATACTATGCCCGGTGCGATAAACTTGTAATGCTACACAACTTCACGAGAATATCGGAGGATGAACTCATACAAGTCCTACAAGACTCGGGGATCTCCCTCGTTGAGTTCACGGCTAGGAGGGAGATGGAGGGCACACGGGACTACATGAAGATCTATCTCGAACTGTCAAAGCAGATCGGGGAGGACACTGTCAAGGAACGCATCGATGAGCAGTTGATGAAGTTCGATAAGGATTGGAGGGACCTGAAGAGTTTCCTGATGTACGATCCTTTGAAGATTGAGATCCTGCCGAGGGGGTCGTTTAGCCATTATCTCGACGTCCGCGGCGGGCTACCGAAGGTCGAGAGAATCGAGATACGCGATGAGAACCTCAGTCTCTTACTTGAATCGAAAAATAAGAAGCGTCGAGAACTTGGCTAGACGAGCACCGGCTCTGTGTTGAAGACCTGGAAGCCCCTCGTCGTGATTGTATATCGTCTGGGCTGTTCATCGAATTGAACGCCCCTCATCTTGTCGATCCTAATCGTCTTGATGAGGTTGTATTCCCTAAGATCCTTCGTGAGGAGAATGACGCCGTCTGCTAGGAACTGTTCCATGTAGAAGTCCCCCTCCTGTGGCGCTGCCTCGGAGGTTATGATTGCGCTGCAGCCGAGTTTTCGCAGGGACTCGAAGAGTTCACCGATGACGTGGCGTTTGCGCCCCGACCTCGGTTCATGGATAACCAGGCTAGTCAACGGGTCTATGAATACCCACTTCGCCGCTTGGGTCTTGGCGACGTCGATTATCGTCTTGATCGTGAAGAACTCGGTGTCGCCTGAGTCGCGGTCCCTCGCGTTCACTATGTTTGCGCCTGGGATCATGAACAGGTCGAGGGTCTTGAGCAGCCCCTTCTTCTCCCACTCGTCGAGGTCCCAGCCGAAGTTAATCATGTTCTTCTTGATGCTTGTTAGGGGCTCCTCTAGGGTCGCGAAGACACATGGCTCGCCGCGTTTTAGGGCTTGAATCATGCATTGAACTATGAGAATGGTCTTACCTGCGCCGGGGCCACCGCATACTAGTACAACCTTTCCATCCTGAAGGCCTCCGCCCAGCATCTCGTCGAACCCACTAACGCCGGTCGACTGGAGTTTCATCAGTGTCTGTCTCCCCTTGCCTATAATTAACACGAAGATAGGGTAAGGATACTTAATAAACTTGAGAAGAAAATTGGTTAATTTAATTTCTATAGATGAGAAATTGGCGGGGAAAGTTTACTCTTTCTTCTCTTCCACGGGCTTTTCAGCGGGCGCTTCTTCGGTCTTCTTCTCCGCCTTCTTCTTGCCCTTTGGCTGACCCACAACGGCCATGTTGATGAACTTTGACTCCGGGCCTATCGTGTTTCCGCGGATGACTTTCCGCCTCCGCTCGCCCTCGCTCTTGGGGTGGAAGCCGACGCCTCCGCTGAGGATGATGTGGCTCTTCCCTGAGCCGTGGATGTCGGGGCGCATGGGTACGCCGTCCTTGTCGGTCCCGCCCGTGATCTTTAACTTGTATCCGGCCATGTTGGCGACGGCGCCGTCGACTACCTCACCGATCTTCTTACCGACGAGGGGGGTCATCCTGGCGTCCTCGAGCTCAACCTTCTGGCTCTTCCCGGTCGAGGGGTCGGAGACGATTAGCAGTGGCATTTTTCCTATTCTCCTATATGGCCCAGAGTGGGTCCTTCTTTCTCTTTATCTCGATGAGTTCCTGGAGTGCCTTGTTGGCGTTCTCAGTCAGGCGCGTGGCGAATTTGTTTCGCAACGCCCTGGCGTCTTTCTCCGGAACGTCCACGTAAAGGACATCTCGCTCTTTTATATGTCTACCGACGATTGGCGCGGGCATCGAGACGGCGACTTCCTTGCCCTCCTCGGCCTTCCCTACGGCGGCGTTCTGATCCTGTATCTGCGTTAAGCGGCCCAAGCCCTCGTTCTCCCTGTTCACCATAAGGGAGTTGGGGATGAGGACGCCTGCCTCTACGCGTACGCCGAAGATGGCGGGTTTGGCGCGGCGGAATATGAAACCGTCCATGATCTGGATCTTCACAGGGTGGATGAGGGTATCGAACTCCTTGCGTGCCTTGGCCTCGCGCTCGCCCTCCATCCAATTGATGTAGTCCTCCATCAGGTTGTAGATTATGTCGTTTTGGAATATCTTGATGCGCTGCTCCTCGGCCTCGGCTTCGGCGTCGGGGGGGAGCTTTACGTTGAATGCGAGGATGGCGCCGTAGAGGGGTTCCTCGAAGCGGACGGAGGAGGCCTCCATGACGTCTCGGCGGCTGATGTCCCCGATGTCGGCGAGGCGTATGGGGATGTCGCGGGCGCGCAAGCTCTCCACGAGCACCTCGAGGCTGCCGAGCGTGTCCGTCTTAACGATGATGCCCGTCTTATCCGTCTGGACCTTTACACTCTCCATCTCATTCCTGATCTCGGCGAATGCCTTCTCCTGTGTCATATCGTCACCGAGGACGATGAGGGGAGAACCGGGCAGGGCGTCCTCTATGCCGGGGGCCGCGATCTTAATCCCGGCTGCGGCAGGCACCTCCATGATCGCGTTGAACTTCTTCTTCGGGTCCCTGATCTCGTCGAGGGGCTGCGGCATGAAGAGGGCGCGGATCTTAGTGGCGATGGGGCCGTTCTTTCCGCCGATGACTATCGTGTCCTCGGCTTTGAGGACGCCGTCGTAGATGATGGCGTTGAGGGTGTGGCCAAGGCCGATCTCCTTGCGGACCTCGAGGATGGTTCCCTGGGCGCGGCCCTCGGTGACTTTGAGTTTGTCCTGCATGTATTGCTGGGTGAGGCCGATGAGGACAGCGAGGAGCTCGCCTACGCCCTCCCCTGTCTTGGCGCTCACGGGCACAATGGCGACGTTCTTCGTGAAGTCGCGGACCCTGTCGAATCGCTCCGAGCTTATCCCCTCCCTGCTGAGGACACCCATCATGCTGTAGAGCCTGTTATCGAGGTCCTCCTGGACGAGCTGCTGCTGCTCGGCGTATGTCTTGAGGAAGGCGATGCCTTCATTGGGGCGCCACCCCTCGATCCGGTCTATCTTATTCGCCGCGATGATGAAGGGGGTCTTCCTGCTCTTGAGTATGCGGAGGCTCTCGTAGGTCTGGTTCTCGAAGCCGTGCATGACGTCGATGACTAGGATTGCGATGTCGGCGACGCTGCCGCCGCGGCGGCGAAGGTTGGCGAAGGCCTCGTGGCCGGGGGTGTCGACGACTAGGAGGCCGGGGATCTGGATGTTTACATTGAAGCCCTTCACAAGTTTCTGCGTGATGGCGACCAGAGTCTCAAGCGGGAAGTAGCTGGCGCCTATCTGCTGGGTCATGCCCCCCGCCTCGCGGAGCTGGACGGCGGTGCCCCTGATCTTGTCGAGTAGACTAGTTTTGCCGGTATCGACGTGACCGAGCATGCAGACGATGGGTTGACGTATGGGCATAACAGGCACCCGTCTAAATTCGCCTGTAACTCCGCCTATTAACCTATCTCCACGCCTGAAAAAAGGGGCTATTTAGGCGACCCTGATCGGTGAGGGTGGGGGATTTTTCCCAAACATCACCGATTGGAGGCTCGTGGGCTTGATCTTTTCGAAGGCTGCCTCGAAGTGGCGGTTGAGGACCTTGAGCTCGTTCTTGTGCTTCTTCGCCTCGTCCTCGTCGCTGTGTGCGGCGATGTGGTCGTTGATTGCCATTATGCTGGCTGCACTGCATACTGCCGCTATCTCAGCCCCTGTGTAGGTCTCCGTTTGCTCGGCGAGGTGGTCTACGTTCACCTCGTCCGCGAGGGGCATGCCCTTCATGTGGATGCGCAGGATCGCCTTACGCGCCTCCATGTCCGGCACCGGGATGTAGAGCATCCTGTCGAAGCGACCCGGGCGGAGGAGGGCGGGGTCGACCATGTCGGGGCGGTTAGTCGCACCCAACACAGTCACGTCCTTTAGCTCCTGAAGCCCGTCGAGCTCGGTGAGTATCTGGCTCACCATCCGCTCCGTGACTCCCGAGTCGCCGAGGCCACCGCCCCTGCCCGGGGCCATGGCGTCTACCTCGTCGAAGAAGATTATGCAGGGGGCCGCCGTGCGCGCCTTCCTGAATATCTCCCTGACGCCCTTCTCCGACTCGCCGACCCACTTGCTGAGGAGCTCGGGCCCCTTTATGCTGATGAAGTTGACGCCGCTCTCCGTTGCGACGGCCTTAGCGATCAGGGTCTTGCCTGTGCCGGGTGGCCCGTAGAGCAGGATGCCCTTCGGCGGCTTCGCCGCGGCGTGCTCGAAGAGCTCCCTGAACCTAAGGGGCCACTCGATAGCCTCTTTGAGCTCCTGTTTTGCCTCCTGTAGGCCGCCTACGTCGTCCCAGTGGACGTTAGGGCTCTCGACGAGGACCTCGCGCAGGCTGCTGGGGTGGACCTCGCGGAGTGCGTCATCGAAGTCGCGCATGGTGACGGTTATCTTGTTTAGCAGCTCGGCGGGGATGCTGGCCTGGCTTAGGTCGATCTCGGGGAGTATGCGGCGGAGGCTGCTCATGGCGGCTTCCTTGCTTACGGCTTCGAGGTCTGCGCCGACGAATCCGTGTGTCTTGTCGGCGATTCCGTCGAGCTTGACATCCTTGGCCAGGGGCATGCCGCGTGTGTGTATCTGGAGCACCTGTAGGCGCCCGTTGCGGTCGGGGAGGCCGATCTCGATCTCGCGGTCGAATCTGCCGGGGCGGCGTAGGGCGGGGTCGAGGGCATTCGGGCGGTTCGTGGCGCCGATGACGACGACCTTGCCCCTGCCTTGCAGCCCGTCCATGATGGTGAGTAGCTGGGAGACGACGCGCTTCTCCACCTCGCCGCTAACCTCCTCCCTCTTCGGGGCGATGCTGTCTATCTCGTCTATGAAGATGATGCTGGGCGCGTTCTCCTGTGCCTCCTTGAAGACCTCGCGCAGCCTCTCCTCGGACTCGCCGTAGAACTTGCTCATGATCTCGGGGCCTCCGATGCTGTAGAAGTTGGCCTGTGTCTCGTTGGCGACCGCCTTGGCGAGGAGGGTCTTGCCTGTGCCCGGTGGGCCGTGTAGGAGCACGCCCTTCGGGGCCTCTACTCCGAGGCGCTCGAATATCTCCGGGTGCTTCAGGGGCAGCTCTATCATCTCCCTGACCTTCGCGATCTCCCTGTTCAGGCCGCCGATGTCCTCGTAGCTGATCTTAGGGATGCTACCCTGGGTCTTCGGAGCCTTCTCCGTGAGCTCGATCTCCGTGCCCTCATCGATGATGACGGCGTCCGCCAGAGGCTGCGCCGACGTGACCATTAGGTCAACGCGACGCCCCATGATGTTCAGAGGGATGACGCTCCCCTTCGAGACTACACGCCCCTCGAGGAGCTGGGTGAGGTAGCCCTCACCGCCCTCGATACGCAAGGGCTCGGTGGGGTAGAGTGTGAGCTTCTCCGCGGGCTTCGCCTCAACCCTTCGCACCGTGACGCGGTCGTCGAGGCTGACGCCTGCGTCGTTGCGTAGGATTCCGTCTATCCTGATGATCCTCTTCCCGTAGTCTACCATCTGGCCCGGCCAGATGAGGGCGTACGCCTTCTTCTTGCCGGTGATCTCTATCGCCTCGCCGGCGCGCCAGTCGAGCCGGTTTATGAGCTCGGGGTCGACGACGGCTATCCCTCGGCCCGCGACGTTCTGCGGCGCCTCGGCTACTCTAAGTGTGATTTTTTCCATAACTTGGTCCTCCTTGAATGATTTCTGAAAAGGGATTACTTGACCTGAACGTTCACGCCCTTCGGGGGCTCCGGTCCCTTCTTCTTGAAGATGACCTGTAGTATCCCGTTCGTGTAGCTGGCGTCGGCTGTGTCGGGGTCGACCTTGACGCTGAGGGGCACCTCTGCGTTGTAGGGTTTGCCCGAGTTGTTTGCGGTGATGGTGACGTGCTCCTCGGTGGCGTTTACATTGATGCTGTCCTTGTCCGCCCCCGGCATCTCCACGACCACCTTCACGTTCCCCTCCTTCTCGTCGACGGAGACGTCGACTAGGGGCTCGCGGACGCCGAGCTGCGTCTGCCCGCTGCGTGGCTTGAGGTTACCGAACTCCTTGACGTGCGGCTTACCGTCTGGGCCTATGTTGACCTGATACCCGTAGTACCATGTGCGCGCGTTGGGGTCGTTCTGCATCTCCTCCAGCATCTTGCCCATGTTCGCGTCGAACCCGAAGTCTCCGAATATTTCCTCCCAAATTCCTCCGAAGGGTCCGTTCCGTCTACTCCATGTCATGTCTTTCACTGTTCTGGGTTGTGTGTGGCCTTCATATAAAGTTTATGTCATATTGTCATAGGTTTGACATATAGTAATGTTTTTAAAAAGGTGTCAGAAAGGTTAAATCCGCCCCACGGGCTGGAGTGAAGTAAATGTCTGGGCGCTCAAGCGTTCAAGACGTCGTCCGAATCATAGTGACCCGCAACCCCTACCTCTACAGGGGACTACGGATGAGGGTGGTGAACTACAGCGCCCTCGCCCGCTACATACAGGGCGAGGTGCAGACCACCTTCGGCGACGAAGTGGACCCAAACACCATCGT
>JAPKYO010000050.1 GCA_026394265.1 Candidatus Bathyarchaeota archaeon | reverse complement strand
AGCCGAGTTCGGGATGGTGAAGCCGACGCCCCCTCAGGAGAGGGTGATCCCCCCGATTCTGGCGGGAGAGAACGTCCTGCTCATCTCCCCCACGGCGAGCGGGAAGACCGAGGCCGCCATCCTGCCCGTCTTCGACGCCTACCTACGCGAGGGGGATAAGACTGGCATCAACATCATCTACATAACCCCCCTCAGGGCGCTGAACAGGGACATCGACAAGCGCATGATGGCGTGGGCCGAGAGCCTCGGCATCGACGTGCAGGTGCGCCACAGCGATACGACGCAGAAGCAGAGGCGGAGCCAGCTCAAGAAGCCGCCGCAGATGCTCATCACCACCCCCGAGACGCTGCAGGCCATCCTCCCCACTAAAGACATGAGGAGGCACCTCACCTCGGTCCGCTGGGTCATCATCGACGAGATACACGACCTCGCCGCATCCAAGAGGGGGGCGCAGCTCACCGTGGGGCTGGCGCGCCTCGACGAGGTCGCGGCGAAACCCCCGCAGAGAATCGGCCTCTCCGCAACCGTTGGCAACCCCGAGGTAATAGCCGCATTCCTCGCCGGCCCCCACCCCATCAAGGTCGTCGAGGTCGCAGTCGACAAGAACTACGTCTACGACGTCGAGTACCCGGAGGCAAAGGAGGAGGACTTTGACCTAAGCAGCGACCTAAACACGACGCCCATCGCAGCATCCCGTCTCCGCGCAATAAGGGACCTAGTCAGGGCGCACCGCTCAACCCTCATCTTCGTGCAGGGCAGGGGGCAGGCGGAGAGCCTCGGCCACAAGCTCGGGCAACTCGACCCGGGGATCGAGGTCCACCACGGGAGCCTGAGCAGGGAGCAGCGCCACATAGTCGAGGACAAGTTCAAGGCCGGGGAACTGAAGGCGATAGTTGCCACCTCCACCCTACAGCTCGGCATAGACATCGGCAACGTCGACCTGACCATCCAGTACAACAGCCCCCGTCAGGTCTCCACGCTCATCCAGCGCGTCGGCCGAGCCGGCCACAAGCTCAGCAAGCTCTCCCGAGGCATCATCATCACAGCCTACGGGGAAGATGCCCTAGAGTCGATTGTGACGGCTCGGAAGGCCAAGATGAATGAGATAGAGCCAACCACGCCCCACGTCAACCCCCTCGACGTGCTCGCCCACCAGATAACCGGCATAACCCTCGACAACGGCGAAGCCACAACAGAAAAAATTTATTCTCTTATCACCTGTGGCGCAAGCTGCTTCAAAACCCTCAGCAGAGACGACTTCGACGACGTTGTCAACTTCCTAAACGCCATAAGGATAGTCAACAGGAGAGGAGATAAACTGGAGAAGACCAAGAAGGGACAGAGATACTACTACGAGAACCTCGGCATGATCAACGACGAGAGACGCTATCCCTTCATCAACGTCGTCACCGACAAGATCATCGGCACCGTCGGCGACGAGTTCTGGACACTCCGCGCACGCGTCGGCCTCAACGTCATCTTACGCGGCAAAGTCTGGAAGATACTCCAGATAGACGAAGATGAGGGGCGCCTGTTCGTACTCCCCAGCGACGACCCACTCGGCGCCCTCCCCGGCTGGGACGGAGAACTCATCGGCGTCACCAAGGACATCGCGGAGGAAGTCGGCGACGTAAGGGAGAGGATAGCCGAGAGGATCAAGGCGAAGGGCCTCGACAAGACCGTCGAGGAACTCTCAGACGAACTCAGCCTCCCACTGGCAACGGTCGCCGTAGCAGCCAAGGAGGTAGACACCCAGCTAAAGAGCGGCTTCCCCATCCCAACAAAGAACCTCATACTCGTCGAAGCCTACGAACGCTACATCGTCATACACACGGCCTACGGGAGCAGGGTCAACACGACCCTCGGATGCGTCCTCGACGCCGTGCTCAGTGAAAGGGACCTGATCCTAGGCTGGTGGAGCGACGCCTACCGCATATTGGTCGAGTCAACGGGCAAGGTCAACAAGTATGACATCGACGACATCCTCGCCGTCTTCAAAAACCTCACCCCAGAGGACGCTGAGAAGCGCCTCACCGAATACATGGAGGCCCGCTTCCCCTACGCCTACAACATGAAGTTCATCGCCGAGCGCTTCGGAGCCATACCCCGCGGCAAATCCTACGGCGCAGAAGCCCTACATAGACTCTACCGCAGGTACCGGAATAGCCCAATCTACAAGGAGGCCCTCCGCGAAGCCTACAAGGAGAAACTAGACCTCCAATCTGTGAAGGGTATAGCGGGGGACATCTCAACGGGCCAAGTCCAGATAAGATACGTCTCCGCGAAGGAGCCGAGCCCACTCGCCCGCCACATCCTCGAAGCCTACGCCGACCTCGAGGAACTCATGGACTCGAGCATCGCCGTCCCCGACCAGCTCGAGTACATGCAGAAGAGCGTCCACGCCCGCGAGGTGAAGCTGAGCTGCATGAACTGCAACGAGTGGCACACGGAGGCACGGATCAGGGACCTACCCGAGCGCCCAACATGCGCCCACTGCGGTTCAGGTCTGCTCGCCGTCCTACGCAGGACCGAGGACCCCGCCCACTTCCAGTCACTCCTAAACCGCATGAAGACGGGAGAGCAACTCATCCCCGAGGACGCCGACACCCTCACGAACGGGCGCAAGACCGCCGACATGGTCCTAAGCTATGGGCGCAAGGCCCTCGAAGCACTCGCCGTCCACGGCGTCGGCCCGGTGACCGCATACCAGGTCCTCAGCAGGATGCACGCAACGGACAAGGACCTATACTCAGACCTGCTGAAGGCAAAAATCCAGTACATGCGCACGCGGCAGTACTGGGACGATAAAAAGAAGTAGGGCTACTCGTCGTCCTTGAGGTATTTTTCCTCGTCGTCCCCGGCCTCGAGGGCGTAGTTCATGTGCGCCATGCTCGCACCCGCGCCCAGCGCCGCGGCGACGGCGATGACCTCTGCCAGCTCCTCCTTTGTGGCACCCGCCGCGATCGCCCTCTTGGCGTGACCCTCGATGCAGTACGGGCACCTCGTAATGTAGGTCGCCGCGACCGCGCAGAGCTCCTTCGTCTTCACGTCGAGTTTGCCCGGCTCGAAGACCTTCTCGTCGAAGGCGCCGAATGCCTTGAGCACATCCTGGTTCCAGTACTTGGTGACTTCCCTGTTCCTCTTCTTGGCGTAGTGGTATGCCATAGACACGTGTAATCATGTAATCTGGTGATAATACTTCCGATCGATCTCTAGGAACTGGTCTGCCCAAGACGAGTTTTGATTCGGTATCGTGCGCGTGCGACTAGCAGTCCCATAGTGGCTACTAAAAGCCCAATTAATACCTCGAATGGCTGAAAACCGGGTATGCTGGTCTCAGTTTTATTCGGTTCGGGTGGCAACGACTCCGCCGATAGTATGCCCCACTGGCTATTCTTATCGAGTGCCCAAGTTCCGTTATAGTATACGAAATCAGTTGTGTGGCTGAGTGTAGCACCTCCAAACAATATGGTCTTCTTCAATGTGTCGTCGTAGGCGAGGGACGGCAGCGATCGCTTCCCCGGGTTCTCGGATGAAACCACCTTGCTCCAAGATTGATTCTTGCAGTTGTAGATCCAAGTGTCGCTCAGGTCGGTGCCCGCCCCGGTTCCGCCGAACAGAATGATACTATTGCCCTCTGGGTCGTAAGCCAGATCATGCCAGTACCTAATAGGAGGCTTGTTCTGGGTCACAATCTTCTCCCAGTTATCGCTGCTGTAATCATATGCCCATACCTCGTTCTCGTAGCCGCCAGTGATCATGTGGCCGCCGAAAAGGAGTGTCTTCTTCGTGTAGGTGTCGTAAACCATCGCCCCGCCATATCTGGCGACGGGATGACTCTCGGGAGCCATCTGAGTCCATTTGTTTGAAGAGCCGTCATAGACCCATGTATCATCGTATATCTTATCCCCCTCCCCATAACCGCTGAAGATGAGGATCTTCTTGGCATCAGAATCGTAAGCGATCCCCATGTCGCTCCTTTTTGGAGGTCCATTCTCCGGGGCGGCGTTTGTCCACGTATTGGCGGCAATGTTGTAGATCCAGGTATCCCCAAACCTTCCAGACTTACCGACTCCCCCGAACAAAACGATATCCTTGGAGCCGCTATCGTACGCCATCCCCACGTCGAATCTTCCGCCTGGGCTGCCAGTGGTCGCTAGTTTAGCCCAGATGGCTTTTCCAACATCGAGACTCCACGTATCACCATAGAAGATTTGCTCGCTCGAGTTCTGGAAGTTCCCCCCGAAGAGGATTACGCTGTGGTTCACTGGGTCGTAGATCATTTTTTGCCCCATCATCTGGGGAGGTTCCTCAGCCGTGGCGAATACTTGGGTACCGAGGCAGGGTATGAGTAGAAGACAGATGAATAATCCTTGTAACAAAGCGTCACTGCAACCCTTTTTCATATCCTAACACCGCGCGCGAGGAGTAATAACAGTTTCACGCTGATCAAACATAAAGAAATCAATGATGTAAATAAGTGATGATAAGGATAGAACATGGAAAATAAGGATCGATTTATGCAAGCACTTGAAAAATAGTGAGAACATGTTTAACGGCGCATGATGCCCGCGAGGGCGTGAATGCTCCTCTCCACGCCGTCGCCGAGGCGCCCCGAGTTCAGCTTAGAGAGCCGCTCCCTGAACGAGTCATCCCCGAGCATCTCCTCTATGAGCAGTAGAAGCACATCCCTGTCGATGTTCCTCTGGTGGATGGCGTGGGCTACTCCAAGCTCCTGCGCCCGCCGGGCGTTGCCGTACTGTTCCGGGTGGTTCGCCACCGGGATGATCACGGCGGGCTTCCCGTAGCAGATGCTCTGCATCATGGTCTCGTGCCCGCCGCGGGAGATGACCAAGTCGCAGGCATTCAGCAGGTCGAACTTCTCATTGACCCAGCTGAGCTTGACGAGCGAGCCACTTCGTATGGGCTTTGAGTCCCCGTTGGGGTCGCCCATAGACATGACGACGCGGTACTCGTCGGGGAAGGACTCGAAGATGGGTGTGAGTAGCTTGAGTAGTGGCAGCCTCTCGGCGCGTGGGCCGCTGATGCCCGCGTATATGAGTCTCTGGTCATCGGCGATGCCCAGCTCCGCCCTGACATCGCGTCTATCCCTCGCCTCCTCCGGCCTCTTCGGCAGTATGGCGCCGACTAGCTCCACCTTCCTCTGGTATGGTCCGGGGATTCTGAGGCAGTCTATGCTGAGGGTGTTGGGGGCAGGGAAGTCGGGTATGAGAATCTTGTCCGCGTAGCCCCAGCCCCTGCCGATGAGTGTCATGATCACGCCGTCGCCGACCTTGGAGAGCATGAACATGTCCTTCTTCACCGGGATGAGGGGCGTGAACTGGTTGAGAATTAGCAGGATAGGGATGTCGAGGAGCTTCGCCGCGAATATGGGGGAGAGGCGCGAATCCGAGACCACCGCATCCGGGCGGAACGCCTTCATGTACCTGAGCTCCACGTTCACCTGCCTCGCGAACGTGGGCAGCGCCTTGACGCCCTGGTTTATCGAGGACATCTTCAGGTCGATGCTGCCCGAGGAGTCGTTAGACATCGAGATCGGTGGCGCGGGGAGTACCCTGAAGCCCTGCTTCTCCGTGTAGTCGATGCCCTCGAGGTACGTTGAGAATATTATCTCGGCGCCACGTCTCCTCAGCTCCTGCGCGATGGGCATGTTCCTGCTCGCGTGGCCGAGCCCTATGCCGCAGGGGCTGAAGTATATCCGGGCGCCGTCGAAGCCGTCCAAAGAAGCAACCCTAGCCCTGGATCTCTTCCCTCTCGACCTCGCCGCCCGGCGTCTTCTCGGCGAAGATTATCGCCTTGAAGCTGGATATCTGGGTCCCGGGGAGGAGCCACGAGTCCGGGGCGAGCCCCGCCTTTATGCAGCATTGTGATAGGAACTCCTCGGAGTCCCACCCCCACTCCGTCGCCACCTGTGGGAGTAACAGTCCGCTCCTGCCGCCCCGCTTCGCTATGAGTCCGTGCTCACCCACCTTGACGCAGGATGGGTACTGCTCGGGCTTCTCCACCTTTATCGCCTCGGGTGGTGTGAGGACGCTGACCTCGATTATTATCTCCCCCAGCTCCTTCTTTGTGAGCCGTGGGAAGCGGGGGTCCTCGAAGGCTGCGGCCTCCGCCATGTCGTTTACCGCCTCGGCGAGGGGCTTTATGGGGTAGGGGTAGCCGATGCAGCCCCTGAGCTGCTTCTCCCCGCCGCGGAGGCTGTTGAGTGTGACGAATACGCCGCAGACCTCGCGCGTCTTCGGGGGCGCGTCGGAGAGGTCCACCTTCGCCCTCGAAAAGCTCGCCTCGATCGTTCGCCTCGCGAGTTTGACTAGGTAGGTTCCCTCGGAGAGTGTCAGGTCGAAGGTCATGTCGGCCCCTTGAACATTCGGGTGCCCGGCGCGTTTTAAAGGATGCCGGATGGCTACACGCCCTTCCCCGTGTTGCTCAGGGTCTCGACGATGCGGGGCCAGTGGCTCCCGCGCCAGTAGATGCCTCCGCAGCGGGGGCAGACCCAGTAATCGTCCACGACCTTGTACGTGCCCTCGGGGACCCTGTCAGCGACCTCCTCCTTGGCGACCTTCTCGACTGTATGGTTGCACTTCGGGCACCTCGCCTGAGTGGGGTCGAAGGCGATTCCTAGTTCTTTCGTGAGTTGGCTGAGCGCCTTCTCGTCTCCGTTCTCGACGTAGATGGCCTCCACGCCACGCTTGCGCGCCCTGTTGACGAGAACCTCGTCGCGCGTCAGCAGAATCCGGTCATCGGCGAGGGCCTCCTCGATTAGGGCGTCGTCGTCGGTGTCCTTCAGGTACTCGGTGTCGTATCCGCCTATCCTGAGCCAGCGGGCCAGGGAGCCGAGCATGCCGTCTAGGAGGAAGCGTGGCGCCATCTCTGTGCTAGAATCTAGGTGGGGCTTATTCTTCCTTCTCATCTGCGCGGCAGTCCTCGCAGAGGAACTCTCCGTCGACGCCGCGGAGGTTTGTGGAGTAGGTCTCGCAGCGGTCGCAGTAGCCGACGGTTGATGGGCTGAATGCGTCGGGGGCGCCGTTGATCTTGGAGTTCTCCCTCATGATCTCCATGATGGTGGGGATGATCCTGATGATGTCCTTGTGGCTGATTATGCCGACGAGTTGCCCCTTGTAGGTGACGCCGAGGCGCCTGATGTTGAGCTTGTCCATCATACTCATGGCTTCGACGATGGGTGTCTCGGCCTTCACGACCCTGAGTGGGCTTGACATGACCTCGCCGGCGGTGACGCCTTGTGGGGACTTGCCGTCGGCGACGACGCGCATGACGATGTCCCTCTCGGTGACGATTCCCACGGGTTGCGCTTCTGAGTTGTTTACCACGATGGCGCCGAGCTTCTGCTGGCGCATCAGTTTGGCGACTTCGGTGATGTCGCTGCCCTCTTCGACGGCGAAGACGGGGCTAGACATCGCCTCCCTTACAATCATCTTCGGCTCCATTTCAAGGCTCATAGCCCCAGTGCCTCCGAGTTGACAACGGATTCAGGGTATAAAAAGGGTATGAAGTGGTAACCTGTAGTAGGCGGTGAAGCCTAGTCTGTGAGTAAGCTCACGCAGCCGCAGTGGTCGCAGACGACGACGCCGTTCGTCGTCGCCTTCTCGGTGGAGACGCCGATCCATCCACCGCACTGGCTGCACCTTACGAGCACTCCGCCGCCGGCTGTGGATGTCTTCATCTCGCTCACCTTGTTTATGCCCGTGAGGATGGTGGGGCGTTTGAGGCCGAGCCGGGACGCCATGAGGCGTATGGAGTTGGGGCTTCTGCTTGGGAGCTTGTCGAGGAGGTCGTGAAAAGAGGTGGAGCTGGGGTACATGTTTCTCAGCTTGTCGACTTCGTCGTCCGTCCAGCCTCGTTGCCTCATCAGCATTGTGTGTTACCTCTGGGGTGTTGTGGTAGCGCGGGGCGGGGATACCGATGTGGCAGGTAGAGTGTGGCAACAATTTCCCCGGTTTCCCGGAGTCGCTGAGCCCCCCTCATTCTCCCCGCCCTGAAGTTCCCTCAGGCCAACCCGAGGGACCCGTCCCACCCGCCTCACCATTTTACTGGTTGGAGTCGGTTGCTCGGGGCCTTCAGAGCTCCCCGCGCTACGCGCTTAAAACGGTCCGGGTTGTATATGATGGTTCTGTTGCAGGGATGGTTCATTGCTGGGGGTGGTGGAGTGGAAAGCTATATCCCCTTTTTGTCGCATCGGAGTAAATATTGTCTCTTCACCGTGAGACCAAAAGCTGTTTGCCCGCGGCTGTGAAAAGACCATGGTAATAAGTCGACTACTTGACTCCGACGAAGAAAAACTGTCAGCATATAAAGAAACACCCCTCGGGTGAATACGAAAGGTTTAATGGAAAACCACGAGTTGGGTTATGCGACTCCTTTGGAAATCCACTACATTAGCAAGCCTGAGCTGGACCACCCGGATATGATAGCCGCGTGGCCGGGTATGGGCTACATAGCGAAGATATCAGCCGACTACCTGCGCAGGCGGCTTAACGCCAAGCTATTCGCCGAGGTCACCTACTATCACAACATGCTCGTCTACAACAACGGGCTTGGCGAGTTGTCGCCGATAAGGCACAGGTTCTACGCGTCGCCGGGGAAGAACCTCATAATATGCGTTGGGGACGCGCAGCCCTCGATCCCTGAGGAGTCGATCACGCTGGCGGAGAAGGTGGTCAACCTCGCCGTAGACTTCGGCGTCCGCCGGATGTGGACCATGGCCGCCTACCCGACGGAGTACGCCGATGAGCCGCAGGTGTACGGGGTCTGTACGGATGAGTCGATGAAGGGGCAGCTGGAGGCTCTTGGGATAAAGATCGTTAAGGAGGAGGGCGTGGTGAACGGGTTAAACGGCGTTGTAATTGGCCTCGCCAAGGCGAGGGGCATCCCCGGGGCGTGCCTGATGGGTGACATAAAGTACGCCAACGTCCCACAGCACCTCTCATCACGCGCCGTCCTCATCAAGCTCGCGTCCCTACTAAACATCGAACTCGACACGACGCTGCTGGAGAAGAGGGCGAGGCGCCTCGACGCCTCGATCCGGAAGAGGCTGGAGATGTTCGAGGAGGAGACCGATCTGCTCCCCATCTCCGACAAGAAGCCGGATTACATCAGCTGATGCGATACACCCAAATATACCGGCGCTGGATTAGAGCGGTGATCGCTTAATGAAGCCCTCCGAGAAGCTCTACTGGATCAAGGCCGGGCTTGCCTTCGTAGCCGCGCTGCTATGTGTTTTCCTGCAGATCTACATCAACATGGAAGGGACGCTCGTCTTCATGCTCGGCACCCTGCTCTACCTCGCTGCCTCGGATGTGTTATCCGGCTTCTTCAAGCTGGACAGGAGCCACGGGTTGAAGGTCGGCGTAGGAGCCTACATCTTCATCTGGGTCATGACGTGGACCCTGCTCTATACCGTCTTCAAGACGATGCCCGTATAGGGCTACTTCTTCGCGGCGAGCCTGTAGTGGACTAGGTCAGACCAGGCTGAGAAGAACCCCGTGTCGAATGGCTTTGGTCTGCCCTTCTGCAGTATCTCCCTGAAGTCCTTGCCGTGCTTTTCGAGTCCTTCCTCGGTTGTGCTGGCCTTGTTGAAGAAGTCTCGTTCGTCGCCGGAGCGCGCCGAGGTGAGTATGCCTTCGAGTGCCTTTATGTATCCTTCTTGGAACTCTGGGTTGGCGTTTTTTCTGGTGCGGACTTCTTCTAGGGCTTTGTCTGCGTCGCTGAATCGTCTCTCGATGACGGCGTCGAAGAAGACTATGACGGCCTCGCGGGTCTTGCCCGTGGCGGTCATTCCTCGGGGTTTGTCAGATCTCTTCATCGCTCTCTATTCCTTGTTCGGTTATCCTGATGGGGACCTCTCCCTCGGGGAGGCTTGGGCTTACAGTTAGTTTGGCTATGCGTATATTATCCCTGCCCTTGCGGAGGAAGAATCTGGTGTGGCTCATGTGGCCGACTATGTGGCCGCCGACGGGGGTGACGCCCTTTGTGAAGAATGCGTCGGGCTGCGCCATGACCTGGTTGGTGATGACGGCGACGGTGTTGAAGGCGCGGCTCAGCCTCATCAGCTTGTGCATGTGCTTGTTCAGAAGCTGCTGGCGGCTTGCGAGCATCTCGCGGCCTAGGTATTCGCTGCGGAAGTGGCTGGTGAGGCTGTCGACGATTATGAGGCGGATGTTGTTCTCCTTGATGACCTCGTCGGCGTTGTCGAGTAGGACCATCTGGTGGTCCGACGTGTAGGCTTCGGCGAAGATTATCCTCTTGAGGGCGGCGTCCGGGTCTAGCCCGAATCGTTTGGCGATCTGCTGTATGCGTTCGGGGCGGAACGTGTTCTCGGTGTCCACGTATAGGGCTCCGCCGTTTAGTCCACCCTGCGCCTCGGGGAGCTGGACGGTGACGCAGAGCTGGTGGCATATCTGGCTCTTGCCCGTGCCGAACTCGCCGTAGAACTCGGTGAGGCTCTGGGTCTCCAGCCCGCCCTTGAGCAGTGAGTCGAGGCTTGGGCAGCCCGTTGTGAGCTGCTTGATCTGTTTTCTTATCTCGACGAGTTCGTCTCCTCGGACGAATGTGATGGCGATGCTCTTGCGGGCGGCCTCGATGACCTTGCCCGCGGTCTCCTCGCCTATCCCCGCGGTGATCAGCTCCGCCGTCGTCGCCATGGCTATGGATTCGACGGTCTTGAAGCCGATCTCCCTCAGCTTTGCTGCTGTGGCGGGGCCGACCGATGGCAGATCCTCTAGGGATTGATATTTCGCCTTATAGTAGTCGGTCTGGTCTGCCATCTGGACCATTCTGCTCTTTGTCTAGTAGATATTTAAGGAGCGTCCCGGCCCTCGACGAATTTGTCCTGTTCGAGTTCAACGACGAGTGTTCCCTCGTAGCCGCAGACGTTACACCGCCACTTGTTGGGTAGTAGTCCAAAACTGGGGGTCTGCTTCATGTCGCTGCTCCCGCATCGGGGGCAGAAGACGGGCTGTGGCTTGCGGTGCCTGAGGTTCCCGAGGGTATCCCTGATGCCCCCGGTCGGCATGTTACTGGACCTCGATGTTCTCCTCGGGGAAGCCAAGCTCTACAAGCACATCTTTGACGGTGTCGCGGTGGTCGCCCATGAGCATTATCTGCTCATCCTTGGCCGTGCCCCCGCAGGCGCACTTGTTTTTCAGCTGTGTGGCTATCTTCTTGAGCTGGTCACCCTTCGAGTCAATTCCGTCGATGATGGTCCAGGTCTTGCTCCATTTGCGGTTCTCTAACCGTATCCTTATCCGCTGCTGCTCCCGGCTCATCTCCTCACAGACGCAAAGGTCCTTCGGGAGGCCGCAGACGGGACAAATCTCCGCCATACTCACGCATGAATTGGTAGCCTCCTACTAAAAGCTTTGCTGTTTTAGGGGGAGACCCGTGAATTTCGACGGAGTGGGCGACACAGTACCAACCGCATCCCCACTGTTTTTTCTGGGCAATAATAAAACGCGTTTAAGGCAAAGACATCGCGGATTCGGTTATTTTGAGGCGAGGGGCTAGGTGTAGTTCTGGAGCAGGCTGAACGCCTTCAGCGCGTCCTTCGTCTCCAGCACGATGATGGTGTTTGTGAAGCAGCTGATGAACTCGATGATGTTTATGTCGTGCCCGCCCATGAGCTGCGTTATGAAGGCGACGAACCCGGGCGTCGTCTCCACGCGGTCCGGGCTGAGCAGGACGAGGGCGACGAGGTTGCTCATCACCTGAACCTGCTTCGGCATATCCTTGCCCATCGTGGTCTGGTCGACAATGTATACGTAGCTATCGGTCAGGTACGCCGTGACAAGGTAGGATGTGTCCAGCTTTATCGGGCTGATGAGCACGGCGATCTTGTCCTGCAGGCGCACCTTCGACTCCTTCAGGATGCCGCGGACCTCCTCCTCCTGCAGCCTATGCTCCTTGGATAAGTCCTCGGCGATGCGTATCACCGCCGCCTTCACCGCCTCGGTGCTCCCCTCCCCGATCTCCTCCTGAAGCATCCGAGCCAACGCGCTGTAGTTCACGATGCCCATCTTGAGGGAGTCGAGCAGGCTCGGCCTCATCTGGATCGCCTCCCTGACGAGTCGCGCCACCGACTTCGTCCCATTATCAGAGCTCAATGCCATAAACGAAACACAACTGCACTATATTATAAACATGTGCCCCGTTTCCGGGGAAATACGCCAACAAAATAATATTCCGCCAACATATGTAGCACCCCACAAGCCAAAAAAGGGTAGGGGGGAGGGGGTACAACTGATCTCCGATTCCCCGGCTCCAATCGACGAAAGGAGGCAGAAAACAGCGCTGTTCACGCGCCGATCTACGCAAAAGGAGCATCTATTCACTACACCCGTTAACGCATCACTCACCTCGAACATCCGCCGCCCTCCGCCGCCAAACCGACACAGAAAAAAGCCCCAAACCCGGAAACGAGCCTAAACAGCCGGAAACGCGACGGCGGCGGAGGAGGAAACGAGAAACCACGCACACGCGCCCACCATCGAGCCTTATATTACACCACACCCAATTCATCCTAAACCAGGGGACCCACCATGTCAAAGGAGGAATCACTCATCGAAATACTCGAAGCCGCACTCCCACTCCCCCCAAAGGTCGTCCTCGGCTACAAAAACCTCGAACCAGTCTTCACAAGCGGAGACCTCGCACGCGTCTGCGACATAAGCCGAAGCAGCGCCAAATTCTACGTCAACAAGATGGTCCAACTCCGCCTAGTCGCAAAGGTCCCACACAAACGCATGTACCAAAAATACCCAAACGCCACAACATTCAGCGGCTGGCTACGCGACCTCCAGAAACTCGCCATAGAACCCCTCGAAAACGGGCAACTACCCCTCCCAGAAGAACAGGAAGACGAGGAGTAACCGTGTCCCTACGCGACATCGCCAACCCCAAGAAGAGACGAGAAAGATTCACGCGCACACTCACCGGCAAACAAGTACGCGCCATGAAGAAACGCGGCTACGACGCCGAACGCGAACTCGTCGCCATGATGCGCGAACAAGGCTTCGACTCAGTAAGAGTACCCGTAAGCGCCCCAAGCACCGAGCCCCTCCCCGACGTCTTCGCCGTAAAACACAACACCGTCGTCGCCTTCGAAGTCAAGAGCCAACAAAAATACTCCTACTACAAATCCGACCAAGTCGCCAAACTCAACGCATTCCTCAACATACACAAGATCTACCCACGACGCTACGCCGTCCTCGCCGGCAAATTCAAGTACAAAGGCTGGTGCTTCAGCATCGCCGAACGCCCAGGCGACTACACCCTAAAAACCGGTGAAGGCCTCACCTTCAATGAACTAATCGCGAAGATCACCTAGCTCATCTTTTCGTTTATATACCCTGATTCCCGATTCACTAACAATCAGGGGGCAACTGAAAGATGGTTGTAGAGCTTAGCTACGAGAAAGCAAGAAAGAAGTGCAAGGCAAACAAGCTAGATTGTTCCACCACGGCGGAGCTTGAGCCGCTACAGCAGATCATCGGCCAGGACAGGGCGGTGAAGGCCCTACAGTTCGGCCTGAAGATGAAGGACGGCGGCTTCAACATATACGTCTCCGGCCAATCCGGGACGGGCAGGAAGACGGCGATAGTCAGCTTCCTACAGGAGAAGGCGAAGGACATGCCCGTACCACCCGACTGGTGCTACGTAAACAACTTCAAAGACCCAAACCAGCCGAACGTTCTCAAGCTACCCGCGGGGAAGGGCAAGAGCTTCAGTGACGACATGGACAAGTTCACAGACGACGTGAAGAAGGAGCTGCAGAAGGCCTTTGAGAGCGAGGACTACGCCCAGAAGCGGACGAGCAACGTCAAGAAGTTCGACGACGAGAAGGCGAAGCTCTGGGCGGAGATCAACCAGAAGGCGAACGAGGCCGGCTTCGTGCTCCAGAGGAGCCCAATCGGGATAGCGATAACACCCGTCATCAACGGGCAGCCCATCGCCGACGAGCAGTTCACCGCCCTCCCACCCAAGATCAGGGAACAGATCAGGACGCGGCGCGAGGCACTTCAGGAAGACTTCAGGAGTGCATTCCGCCAGTTCCGCGACCTCGACAAGAATGCCGAGGATGCCATCGAGAAGTTCAACAAGGAAGTCGCGACGTTCGCGATGGATCACCTGCTCGAAGCCCTGCTCGAAAAGTACGGTAACATCGACGAGGTCAAGGACTTCCTCGGTAGCGTGAAGAACGACATCCTCGACAACCTAGCGACTATCCTGACGGCGGGTCAGCCACAGCAGCAGCCCGCCCTCCCTTTCCTCATGCCAAGCGCGACCAGCGACCCGACGAGTAGCTACAAGGTAAACCTGATCGTAGATAACTCGGAGTTGAAGGGGGCGCCGGTCATTATCGAGAGGAGCCCAACTCAGCCTCACGTCTTTGGCTTGGTTCAGAAGGAGGCGAGGTTCGGTGCACTTATCACCGACTACACGATGATTCGTGGAGGTTCCGCCCACAAGGCGAACGGCGGATTCCTCGTCATCCCGGTCGAGGACCTGCTAGGGGACCCCATCGCTTGGGACAGCCTGAAGAAAACCATCACGAGCAGGAAGCTGACCGTCGAGGACATTGCGCAGCGCCTCGGCTACGTCGCCACGAAGACGCTTACCCCCGAGCCGATACCATTCGACACGAAGGTAATCCTCGTCGGGAGCCCCGACCTCTACTACGCCTTATACCAGTACGACCGCGACTTCAGGGAGATATTCAAGATCAAGGCCGACTTCGACACGACGATGGAGAGAAGCGAGGAGAACATCAAGATGTACGCCTCCTTCATGTGCACCCTCTGCACGAAGGAGAAGATCAAGCACCTCGACAACGCCGGAATCGCCGCGGTCATCGAGTACAGCTCACGCCTAGCCGAGGACCAGGACAAACTCTCGACGTGGTTCGCACAGGTCTCGGACATAATCAAAGAAGCCGCGTACTACGCCGACGAGGACGGCTCAAAATACACCTCGGGGAAGCACATCGAGAAGGCACTTGAAGAAAAGGTCTACCGTAGCAACCTGATCGAGCAGAAGCTGGAGAAGATGATCGAGGAGGGGACGATCCTCGTCGACACGACGGGTGAGAAGGTTGGGCAGATAAACGGCCTCAGCGTTATGGGTCTCGGCGACTTCTCATTCGGCAAGCCGAGCAGGATCACCGTCAGCGTCGGCGTCGGGAAGAAGGGAATCATCGACATCGAGCGCGAGGCACAGATGGGCGGCCCCATACACACCAAGGGCGTACAGATCCTCAGCGGCTTCCTCAACGACCGCTACGCCAAGGAGTCCCCGCTGAGCCTCACATCCCGCCTCGTATTCGAGCAGAGCTACAGCGGCGTCGAGGGAGACTCAGCCTCAAGCACCGAACTCTACGGCCTCCTCAGCGCCCTGAGCGGGAAGCCGATAAAGCAGCACTTCGCCGTCACCGGCTCCGTAAACCAGATGGGTGAGGTACAAGCTATAGGCGGCGTAAACGAGAAACTGGAGGGCTACTTCCAGCTCTGCAAGACGAGGGGGCTCGACGGGAAACACGGGGTTGTAATCCCCGCGAGTAACGTCAAGCACCTGATGTTGAAGCAGGAGGTCGTCGATGCAATAAAGGCTGGGAAGTTCCACATCTACCCCGTATCCACAATCGACGAGGGCATCGAGGAACTAACCGGCGTCCCAGCCGGGACCCTTAGCAAGATCGGAAAATACCCCGAGGGAACCATCAACCGCCTGGTTCAGGACCGCCTCACCGAGATGGCGAAGAGGGTCAAAGGCTACAGCGAGGAATAGTCTCCAAACTCCTTTTCTTCTACCTCTTACACCTCTCTTGAGGCACGTCTAGATGGAGAAGGTCTGGGACGTCATCATCATCGGCGCCGGTCCCGCGGGTTTGACTGCCGGGATATACACGGCGCGACACGGCCACAGCACCCTGATACTCCACAGCGGCAAGGTCGGCGGCCGAGCACTTGATGCACACCTGATCGAGAACTACCCAGGATTCCCACGGGGCTTGACGGGGGCCGAACTCATGAAGCTCTTTCAGGAGCAGGCAACCAGGTTCGGAGCCGAGCTGAAACTCGAGACCGTGATAGGACTCTCGGACGCCGGAGACTACAAGATTGTCTCGACGCGCAGCGGCTACCACCAGGGAAAGACCGTGGTAATCGCCACCGGTATTCAGAGGAAGCAACTGAGCGTACCGGGTGAGATGGAGTTCAAGGGGAGGGGCGTCAGCTACTGCGCCATCTGCGACGGCCCATTCTTCAGGGATAAAGTCGTCGCCGTCGTGGGTTCGGGCCACGAGGCGGTCATCGACGCGCTACACCTCACCGATACCGCCTCAAAGGTCTACGCCATAACCGGCAAGAAGGGATACAGCGAAAACTATTCAGAGTTGGCGGCGCTCCGATTAAACCCGAAGGTAGAGATCCTTGAGGGGCACGACATCGCCGAGATCATCGGCAGCGAATTCGTGACCGGCCTAAAACTCTCTGGCGGAAAAGTGGAGAAGATAGACGTCGACGGCGTGTTCATACTCCTCGAGCACGTCGCAACTTCGAACATACTCGTCGAGGCCGGCGTCGACGCCGATGAGGGCGGCTGCGTGATAGTCGACCGGAGCCAGCAGACGAACATCCCCGGCGTCTTCGCAGCGGGGGACTGCAGCTGCTTGGGTTGGCAGGTGATCACCGCCGCCGGTGACGGCGCGAAAGCCGCGTTAACTGCGATGAAGTACCTGAAACAGAGGCCATGAAGATGATTAAAATCGAGTACTTCCATAACCCCGTCTGCCCCTGCTGTCCCGCGGCGGAGTCCCTCGTGAAGAGGGTCGTCGAGGGCTTGAAGGACATCGAGGTTGTTTACGTCGACACGTTCACCGAGGAGGGGATAGCGAGGGGGATGACGCTCAACCTCATGGCTGTGCCCGCGGTGGCGATAAATGGCGTCGTCAAGCTCATCGGGTGGCCCTTCGAGGCCAACGATCTGGTCGCCTACATCAACGAGGCACGCGTTTAATCCACCGATCGCTACGTTTTTAGGACCATCCACCTCAGGGAAGCTAGTCAGGGGGAGAATCCATTGCGTTACTCAATCACCGGTATCAGGGCTAGGGAGATCCTGGACAGTAGAGGGAATCCTACGCTAGAAGTGGACGTTGCAACGGAGGGTGGGGTCGCTGGCTCAGCAGCTGTTCCGAGCGGCGCATCGACGGGCATTTATGAGGCCTTGGAGCTCCGCGACGGCGGTAAGAGGTACGGCGGGAAGGGCGTCACCAAGGCCGTTGAGGCTGTGGTGAAGATCATCCAGCCAAAGGTCAGGGGGATGGACGTCAGGCGCCAGAAGGAGATCGACGCCGCCATGATTCACCTGGACGGCACCGAGAACAAGTCAAAGCTGGGTGGGAACTCGATGCTCGGCGTGAGCCTCGCCTGCGCGCGGGCCGCCGCGGCATCCGACGGATTAAGACTCTACGAGTACATTGACAGGGAAGCAGTGCTGCTCCCGGTCCCGTTCTTTAACGTCATCAACGGCGGGAAACACGCGGGGAACCAGCTTGACTTCCAGGAGTTCATGATCGCGCCAACCGGGGCTGCGAGCTTCCGCGAGGCGCTGCGGATGGGCGCCGAGGTCTACCAGACCCTGAAGGTGCAGCTCCTCAAGGCGTATGGGAAGAACTCCATCAACGTCGGCGACGAGGGCGGCTTCGCCCCGCCGATCAAGACGCCGGAGGAGGCGCTTGATGTGCTCTGGAAGGCTATACAGGAGGCGGGCTACGTGGGCGATGTGAAGATCGGCCTCGACGTGGCGTCGAGCACCTTCTACAAGGATGGCTCCTACACCGTATCGGGGAAGAAGTACTCTACCGACGACCTAATCGAGCTATACCGGGAGCTAGCCGCGGCTTACCCCATAGTCAGCATCGAGGATCCACTCCAGGAGGAGGACTTCGAGGGCTTCGTTAAGGCGACGAAGCTGCTCCCAACGCAGGTTGTGGGGGACGACCTGTTCGTCACGAACCCGAAGAAGCTGGCGAAGGGGATAGAGATGGGCGCGTGTAACGCGTTGCTCTGGAAGGTGAACCAGATAGGGACTCTCTCGGAGGCGCTTGAGGCGGCTGACATGGCGAAGAAGAACAAGTACGGCGTCATGGCCTCCCACCGGAGCGGTGACACTGAGGACCCTTGGGTCGCCGACCTCTCCGTCGGCATTGGGAGCGGTCAGATAAAGAGTGGCGCCCCAGCACGCGGGGAGAGGACCGCCAAGTATAACCAGCTTCTCAGGATCGAGGAGTGGCTCGGTCCAAGGGCAAGATACCCCAAGGGTCTATTCGACTGAATCCGCTGCTCGGATCAGAGCCTCCTCGGGGTCACACACTCCTGATTAATCCAAGTGTGGAGTGGATAACAGGTTTCTCTGGGGTGGTAGGGCCCGCCGGGTGTTTGGGAAACGCATTGAAACCAGTAGGCTTCAATCCCTGCGGGCTCTACCAATGATACCGGCGACGGGGCTGATTTAAACCTTACATAATAACTGTAGCTTAAACCCGGCGCGGGCGCTGGGTATATAATCACTCGATGTTCATGCTGTTGTGGGTTACCGCGTTTGAGATCCCTTCCGCCGATGATCACCGCCGAGGTCGCGAGGAAGATCCTCGGGGGCGAGGGGAGGGTCTCCCTTGATCTCGGTTTGACGGTCTCGGATGTGTCCCTCGATGGCGGCTCCTATCAGCTTCTTGGCTATGTTGTCTCCCCTGAGGATCTGAGGGGATGCATAGGACGAAGGAGACGACCCCCGACGCGGATACCATGGAGAAGCTCGGTGTCCTCGGGTTGAGTGGGGGGCGGGTTCTCGATACCTGTATGGGGCTTGGGTACACGGCTGTCGGCGCTCTCGAAAGGAGGGCTGAGGTCGTAGTCTCTGTTGAGCGGGAGTCTCCCGTGATCAGGGTGGCTGAGATGAATCCGTGGTCGAGGCGCCTTTTCGAGGGAGGTGTCTCCCTTCTTCTCGGGGACAGCTTCTTCACCATCGACGCCCTCCCCTCGATGTACTTTGATTGGGTCATCCACGATCCGCCGCGGCTCACCCACGCCGGCGACCTGTACAGTGAGGAGTTCTATGTGAAGCTCTTCAGGGTCATGGCTGATGGGAGTCGGTTGTTTCACTACACTGGGGAGCCGAGGTCCCGTTACAGGGGCGTGGACCTTCAGAGGGGGGTTCAGAGGCGGCTCAGGGCGGCGGGGTTCCGGGGAACCGAGTACCACCCGGGCGTGATGGGCGTAACCTGCGAGAAGTGACTAGCCCTCTCCCAGTATCCTGAATAGTTCATCCTGCCTGACGGGGTCGATGGTCTTCTGTGAGCCGTCGGTGCGCGTCAACACCCTACCCTCCTTTCTCTCCCTCACCTCGCCGATGATTGAGGCTTGGATGTTGATCTTTTGGAGGGCTTCGATGACCTTTTCGGCGCTCGCGTCGTCCACGGCGAGGAGCAGGGCGCCTGAGCTGAGGAGTTTGAGGGGGTCGACTCCGAGGGTCTCGGCTATTATGGCTGTCTCGGGTGCGACGGGTATGAGGTTCTCCTCGACGCTGAGCCCGACGCCGGCGGCTGAGCCCATCTCGAAGAGACCGTTGAGCACGCCTCCCTCGGTGGGTGTGTGCATTGAGTGGACGCCCCCGACCTCGACCGCCTTCAGCGCCTCGGGGACGACGCTTACGACCTCAACCATCTTCCTAGCCCTCTGGAGGGTCCTCGGGTCTATCTTCCTGTGGAGCTTCTGTTCGAGGTCTGTGGCGAGGATGCTCGTCCCCTCGAGGCCGACGGTCTTCGTGAGGATTATCTTGTCGCCGGGCTTTGCGCCGCCCGTTGTGACGTACCGATTCTTGGGTGCTTCACCCATCATGAAGCCGGCTACTATCGGCTTGTCGAGCCCCGCGACGCACTCTGTGTGTCCACCGATGAGTTGAATGCCCAGTTCCTTGCAGGCGCGGTCTATCTCCTCCATTATGACTTCGAGGCGTGACTCGGTGGCGCCCTCGGGGAGGAGGATTGTGCTCATGAACCAGAGCGGCTTGGCGCCGCGTGCGGCGACGTCGTTGGCGTTCACGTGTACGGCGAGTCGTCCTATGTTTACGTCTGCGCCGGTGATTGGGTTCGCCTTGGCGACTAGGACCTTGCTACCCATGTCGATTATTGGCGCGTCCTCGCCGACGGCGGCTCCCCTGATGACCCTGTCGGATGGTGTCCCGAGGTGGGTGAGTACGCATCTCCTGAGTGTGTCGTGTGGTATCTTGCCGGTTCGTAGTATCCTGTTTGGGGGCATCTTGGGGTCGTTTGTCTATTGGTGGGTGGCTGTTTAAATGTTTCAAGGAGGGTCACTTTCACTCATCTCTCCGCAGTTGATCAGCTTGAACCTACGTAAAGCATAAATCCGCACCGGGGGAGAGCCCCAGACAGGGGAGACCATCCTTGAGCGACCAGAGACTCATCGTAGACGAGGGCGTACTCGACATCAACTACATCCCATCCAGCCTGCTTCACAGGGAGGCGCAGCTACGGTCGCTGAGGATGACCTTCGACTTCATGCTCTCCGCGCCCTACGAGATGAGCCAGAGGGCGATCATCGTGGGCGGTGTGGGCTCGGGGAAGACCGCGCTCGCACGCGTCTTCGGGAGGGGGCTCAGGGACGAGGCGAAGAGGAAACGGCTCAGGGTGGAGTACGTTCACGTCAACTGCAGGGAGCTCAGGGGGAGCCTATTCATGGTGCTCCGCAGGGTCGTCAAGACGCTGCGCCCCGAGTTCCCCGAGCGCGGCTACGCGCCGAACGAACTCATGGAGACGCTGATGCAGCTCCTCGGCGAGGACAACGGGCAGCTTCTCCTCTGCTTGGATGAGGTGGACGCACTCATAGACACCGAGGGGAGCGACGCGCTATACCAGCTCACGCGGGTGCACGAGTCCCAGCCAGACTCGCCGAGGCGCCTCAGCCTCCTGCTCATCACGAAGGACCGCAGCGTCTTCGAGAAGCTCGACAGGAGCACCCTGAGCAGCCTGCAGAGGAACCTGATCGAGATGCCCGAGTACTCGACTCCTCAGCTGGGCGACATCGTCGCGGCGAGGGCGGAGGCGGCCTTCAGGAAGGGCGCGATCCCGCTTGAGGTCGTTGACTTCATAGCGGAGCTCGCCTCTTCGGAGAACGGGGACGCTAGGTGCGCCATCGACCTTCTCTGGGGGGCGGGTAAGAGGGCGGAGATGGAGGGCGCCACGCAGGTCAAGCCGGAGCACGTCAGGCAGGTCAGCGCCGGCGTCCTATCACCCGTGAAGAAGGAGGGGCTCAACCACCTCAGCCTGCACGAGAGGCTCACGCTGCTTGCTATAGCGAGGTTCTTCCGCACCAGCACGGCGCCACACGCGACCACGGGGGAGGTGGAGCAGCTCTACAGGGTCGCCTGCGAGGAGCGCGGCGAGACGCCACGCGCCCACACGCAGTTCTGGAAGTACCTCGAAGGTCTCAAGGCGACGGGGATAATCACGTCGAAGGTCGACTCGGGGAGCCAGGGGCGGACACAGCTGATAACGCTCGGGAAGGTCACCGCCGAGGACCTCGAACGGGAGGTGCTGAAGGGCATTGAGCAGAAGTAAGACCCAGGCTGAGGAGCTACTCGGCTCCCGGGGCAGGATCAGGACGCTACAGGTCCTCGCGGAGAGCAGTGAGCTCAACATCAGCGAGGTGAGCCGCAGGACGGGGCTCAACTACACGAGTGTGGAGAGGCACCTGTCGAAGCTGGTGAAGCTGGGGCTCGTGAAGGAGAAGCGGTACGGTAAGATCAGGATATTTCAGGCGATGTTCCAGACGCTTACGGTTCGCTTCGAGAGGGGTGGGTCGCTCTCGATGGAGCTGACGCAGGCGGCGCCCGAGTAACTAACTTGCGCCACAGGTGATAAGAGAAAAACATTTTCTCAGTTAGGTAGGGAATATGTGCTCCTTTTGCTTAGATCGGCATACCATCGGGGCAGTTTTAGGGATTATTTTACTCGACGGCGCCATATTTCTGGTTGGATGTCTAACCCAATTTTTTCATCGGCATCCAGCAGATATCTCCATCATTTAGGGTGCCTTTGAGCCGTCTTAGTGTCCGAAAAACACTCGTTTTGTGTGCGCTTTTCATGCATTTTTGGGCCGTTTTATGTGCATTTTTGTACATTTTCGATCCCTAACGGGGCAGTTTTATGGTTCCGTTGGTTGGGAGAAGCTGTTCTCTGGTTTATTTTGGTGACCCCCCCTCCCCCCCTTGGAGGCGATTTCTCGTATGGCGTTGGCGAGGCGTTATATCCACTTCTATTCACCTTGAGTCCTATGGTCGAGATTCCGGAGAGCCACGCCGATCTGCTGCGTAGCACCGTCGACGTCGTCCTGACGACCCTCTCCCCGAGGGGGTATCCGCAGAGCACCCTGGTCTGGTGCAGCTTCGACGGCGAGTACGTCCTGCTGAACACGGGCATTGGTTATCAGAAGGAGAAGAATATGCGGAGGGACCCGCGGGTCTCCGTCCTCGCCGTCGACCCTGCGAACAAGATGAGGTGGATCGAGGTTCAGGGGGACGCGGAGCTCGTCGAGGAAGGCGCGCTGGAGCACCTGAATCGGCTGGCGAACGTCTACAGGGGGAAGGACTTCTACGAGCTGATGCCGGAGCTGAAGGGAAAAGAGGTCAGGGTCATCGTCCGGGTGACCCCCCGAAGGGTCCACGTCGGAAAGGGTTAGGCGCTTATTCGGTGTAGACTCCGCCGATGGGGGCCCTGCTTGCCCTCCAGTCCGCGCCGGCCGAGTCCTTCTTGACCCTGATGTACTGGGACACCTTCGTCCCGAAGGCGTCGGCGCACGCAACGACAACGGCCTCTGGGGTCCTCGGATAGAAGTCCGACTCCTGCTCCCCGCTCTTCTGGTGGCTCAGTATCGTGTTCAGGAGCTTTACCCGGGTCGCCTCGGGGAACTCGGGGATGTATGAGATCCTGCTGGATACGACTTCGGCTGATAGGTAGACGTGGCCCAGCATGAAGCCCTCCTTGCTCTCGGTCATGCCGAGGGGCTCGGCGTTCTCCCTGAGCACCCCTACGTCGTGTAGGAAGGCACCCGCGTAGACGAGGTCCCTGTCGAGCGAGGTGTGGATCTTGCAGGCCAGCTCGCAGTATTGGAGCACCTCCCACGTGTGCTCCAGTAAGCCGCCGGCGCACGCGTGGTGGAACATCCTGGCGCCGTAGAAGAGCTTGAACTCGGCCACGAAGTCAGCGTCCGCCGTGAACGAGTCCACGAGGGCTCTGAGTGATGGGTCCTTGATCGTGGCGAGCAGGCCGGTGACGTAGCCCCACATAGCCTCGATGTCCTGGTTAGTCTTCGGCACGAAGTTTGCTAGGTCATACTCGCCGGGGAGGGCGGGGCGCATAGCGCCACCATCCCTGCTGCTGATCACTATCTGGGGAAAGCCCTGATGGGTGTTCTTCATCCCCTTCACCTGTATGACCGCGCCGAGCTCGATGGTGTCATCGAGCACCTTGCAGTCTATGGTCGAGCCGCTGAAGGCGACGAACTTGATCTCCCCCGAGTTGTCGCCCAGGTCTCCGGCGAATATCTCGCCCTTGCCCGTCGCTATCACTCTGCGGGCCTTCGTTCTGCACTGTAGGAATGCCTCTATCGGTGTCCCGTCGGCTAGAGCCTTGATCTCTGATGAATTCAATGAGTTTCATCTCAAGTAAAGGTCCCTCGTATTTAGAAGATTGCCTCGAAAGTCTGGTTGCCGCGTACGAGTCTGGTTAGGATTAGGGAGACGGCGTTGCGTGTTGGGCTGTGACGCCGTATGTCTCCTTCATCATCACGGCGAGCAGTAGGACGGTCAGCACGCCGAGTCCGAGACATATCAGGTTGGGTATCAGATATGTACCCGTCACGTCGACGAGGCTGCCGTAGATCGGGGTCGCGAGGCTCGATATGATCGTGCTCAACCCGTTCATCATCCCCAGCCCTATCCCAGCCCTCTCAGGGGAGAGCACCTCGCTCACAATGCTGAAGAAGAGAATCCAGACGCTGCCGCAGATGCCCATGAGGAACCAGACGGCGGCGTAGATGGCCATGGGCAGCCCGGCTGGCAGGTAGACGAGGGCGGCGAGGAGCAGAATGTTGCCGCTGAGGAACATGATGACCGGTAGCTTCCTCTTCCTGAGCCTGTCGCTCACGACGCCTATGAGCAGGCAGCCGATGAACCCGGCCACGGTGCCGATGCTGCTGACCGTGCCCGCCTCGATGTATGTGAGGCCCTTGTCCTCGATGAGGAACTGTGTTATCCAAGAGTAGAGGACGAATGTGAACCCAGTCATGGTGAAGCCGATGAGGGGCGGATAGAATCCCCGGCTGCGTAGCACGTCCTTGATGGAACCCATTATGTTTAGGCTGGCCTTCGGCGGCGCGGGGGCGTTCTGCGGGCCGTCCTTGAGGAGGAAGAAGTTCATCCCCCAGTTCACGACGAGGACACCGAGCATCACGAGGTAGAGCATCCTCCAGTCGCCCCAGAGGGTGACGGCGAGGGGCAGCCCCATGTAGCTCGCGAAGGCGCCCACGCCGCTGCTCGCGCTCAGCACGCCTATCGCGGTCGCCCTCTTGTCCTGCGGGAACCACCTGCTGATGAGCGTGACCGCATTAATGTAGAAGACGCTCGTGCCCACCCCCATTATGAACTGCGCCGCGAAGAGCAGCTCGTACCTGTAGCTCATCCAGAAGAGGACGCTGCCGATGCAGGTGAGTGCGGTGAACCAGACTATGCAGCGGCGGGGGCCGAGGATGCCGGCGAGGAACCCCGCTGGGAACTGCATCACGCCGTAGATGAGGAAGTAGCCGGTGATTAGGAACCCCATAGCTCCCCGGGTGATGCTCAGCTGATCTATCAGCACCGGCGTTAGGGCGGAGGCCGCGCTCCTGAGGAAGTTCTCTACGAGGTAGGTGACGCTTATCGTCGCGAGTATTACTATGCCGATCTGTCTCTGTTTCTCCAAGGGGCTCTCTGAGAGACGTTGTTTCTCGTTTCTAGGATAAAAGCTAATTTACGCTAAGAAGGGTGTGGAGCCGCCACACAACCCCTAGGATTTCTTAGCCTTCGTGACTACCTCGTAGCCGGTGAGGCACATTGCCTTTGAGCAGGTCACCATCTCGTCGATGCGTACGTGCTTCTCGACCTCGTCGGGGTAGCCGCGTGGGCCGTATAGGCAGCACTCGATGCCTGCCTTGGCGAGGTGGGCGGTGTCGTTGCCGCAGTAGCTCCTCGGGGGGACGGCTCCGACTTTCACCGGGTACTCGCCGGTGACCCGCTTGTGGTTCTCCTTGAGGAGCTTGACGACCTCGCTGTTCGTGCTGACGCCCATGGGGGGCATGACCATGCCGCCGACGCGCCACTTGGGGTCGATGGGGTACTCGAACTCGTACCTGAACTCGGGGTCCTCCTTCTTTATCTCCTCAAGCATCGCCACCATGCGCTCGTTGATCTCCTCGATCTCGTAGCCGGGCGGGTAGCGGAAGTCGACTATGATGGTGCAGAAGTCGGGGATGTTGTAGGGGCCGGCGAGGTCGTACTCGCGGTTCCTGCCGCCGATGATGCTGCCGGCGACCCAGCGGGGCGCACCGGGCAGGTCGGGGTCGCGTGCCTCGAACTTCATCTTGTCGAGCGCGTCGAGGACCTTCCGCATCTTGGTGATTGCGTTTATGCTCTCCTCCATTCGGCTGATGTGCTCGCTGCGCCCGAGGGTGTGGATGGCGAAGTCGTGTACGCCGACGCACTTTGTGAGTATGTTGTCGACGCTGTAGGGCTCGGGGACTATCGCCATGTCGGCCCAGACGCCCTCCTTGAGGGCGTGGACGGTGCCGACTCCGCCCTGAAGCTCGCCGACGACGCACTCGACGACGAGGTCGCCGTGCAGCTTGGCCTTGCTCCTCTTGATCGCCAGAGCGGCGCACATCATCGCGGCGTCGCCGCCCTTCATGTTGTGGATGCCGGCGCCCCAGAGCCTGTTGCCGTCGACCTTCGGCTCGTATGGGTCCCACTCCCATGAAGCTGTGATGGGGTCGATGTCTAGGTGGCCGTTGAACATCATGCTCTTGCCTTCGCCGTCCCCCTTGAGTCGGGCGACCACCTGCTGACGCCCGGGCTCAACCTCCTGCAGGGTGACCTCGTCGAAGCCGTTGTCCTCGAACCAGTCCTTGGCGAACTTGACGGCGGGGCCCTCCTGCCGCGTCAGGCTCGGCTGGCGGATCAGGTCGCAGCCAAGCTCCACGATCTCCTCCTTCTTCAGGTAGTCAAGCACGTTCAATTGTATCGGTGTATGGGGCACCCTTCCACGCATTTAGGCTTTAAGAAGGGGCGGCGCGAGAAAATTGTTGAAACACGTGTTATTCATCGCTGTTGAATAGAATCTACCGGCTTCTCACCGATGTCCTGAGAGAATCTGAGCAAATAACCATCGGGATCCTGAACAAGGATCTGTCGGCATCCGCGAAGAATGTTGCCAACCTTGTACCAGCTGTCTTGAATGTCTCTTCTCAATGGGTAGTTTCTGCCCTTCAACGAGTTATTTATTTGTTGAATGTCGTTCGTATCAATCTGGAAATTGATGCCACGACCAAGGGGATACTCAAAATCCCCCGTGATAAACGCCTTATCCTCGTTGGGATCGAGTTCCTGAATCATTATTTGACTGCCTTGATACGATAAAAAAGCAAACGAGGGGTTTTCTCTACTATACTCGATGGTGAATCCCAGAATATTGTGATAGAAAACTATGCTTTTTTCGAAGTCAGTGACGTATAACTCGGGTTTCAAATGATTCGACTTCATATCAGGAGTATCTCATGTGTTGTCTAGATAGCTCTTCCCCGTGAATCGTGTTTCTGTGATAATGGTTTACTCTAGGTAGGTGAGGCGTCCCTCGATGGCCCTGCCCGCGTTCTGGTGGTTTCTGAGCCACTCCTCGAGGACCTCCTGCGCCGAGGTGGAGACGACCTTCGCCTTTATGGCTGTCAGTTCCTCCTGGGAGATGTTGAGGTATGCCTTGCTGCTGCGGGCGTGGTAGCCCTGTAGGACGATGGTGTATCTGTCGTCGTCCTTGACCTCGGCGCCGTTCATCTTGAGACTGAGGAGCCTCGTCTCCTTCTCCCCGTATGTTGCCCTGACGGCGCCGCTGACCTGATAGCACTCGCCCTCGCTGTTCCTGTTCTCCTTCCGCATTATGTGGCTGAAGATGCCCCTGAGCTGCGCCCCCGTCACCGTGTAGCGCGTCAGCGTGTCGTTGTAGGGGAAGCAGGCGAGGAAGTCCTTCAGCGTCACGACGGGGCCGAGTTCCTTCACCCTTATTGAGCCGCTTGCCATGAATGCGACGTCGCTCTCGGTCACCTCCGCCACGGCGTCGGCGAAGAGGTTTCCGAGGCTTGTCTCCACGAGCCTGCTCGGGTGGGTGTGGGCGGAGGCGAGCCTGCTGAGTACGCTGCTGTACTTGTGGTCGACCTCCTCCTGGAATGTCTTGATGTATTTTTCGAGGTCTTTGTCGGGTTCGGCGATGGTGCTGTCGATTGGGATGAGGCGCCACTTGTACTCGACTATGCTGTTGGTGTCGTCGTCGACTACAATATCGAATCTGCCTATCTGGTCGGTGCCGACGCCCGCCTGGGTGATGAGGACGCCGTTCTTCTCGGCGGGCTTCTCGAGGACGGTGTGGCTGTGGCCGCCGATGATGAGGTCTACGCCCCACTCAGGCTTCAGCATCCCCGCGAGTTCTAGGTCAGAATCGTAGCCGATGTGTGTGAGGAGGACGGTGAGGTCGATGTCGTCGTTCTTGTAGACGTTGGTGATCTTGCCGACCTCGGCGCTTGCCTCCTCGAGGCTGACGAAGCTGCCGATGAGGCTGTCCCCCTTTATGCTGTCCATCACCTTCTCGGTGATGATGCCGGTGACGAGTATCTCGAAGCCCGCCTTCTTCAGGATGACATAGGGGCGCATGAGGCGCTTGTTGAAGCCCTTGACGTAGAGGTTGGCGTTGACTATGGGGAAGTTTGCGACCTTCTCAAGGAATAGTAGGTGGGGGAGGCCGTAGTCGAACTCGTGGTTGCCGAGGGCGACGGCGTCTGGGGCGAGGTAGTTCATGATCGCCATCGTGCTGATGCCCTTGTACTCCGAGTCGATCAGAGACCCCTGCACCATGTCCCCCGCTATGAAGTAGAGGACGTTCTCCTCCTCCCGGCGCACCTTGTTTATGTAGCCCGAGAGGAGGGAGAGGCCGCCGATGAGCTTCCCCTCGGCGCCCTTGAGCTCGGCGAGGAAGTCCCCATGCATGTCGTTAGAGTGGAGGATGGTGAACTTCTTCAAATTCGACAAGACACCTCTACCTCGAACCGTACGCGTTATTAAACAGGCTCTTCGCGTCGTAATCGGTCTTGAAGTTGAGTTTGCCAGTCATCGTGGTCAGCTCTATGTAGAAGAAGCTCCGGCCGCCCTCGGCGTCGTTGTCCGCGCTGAACTTCATACCCCTGATGGCTGAGTTGTCGATGGCCCAGTTGCCCTGCGTCTCGGCGAGTATCTGGTCGGACGTCATCTCGCCGTAGCCGTCGGTGTACATGTTGAAGCCCTGCATCTGCGCCTTCCACTTCCCGAGGAATCCCTTCCCCTCGGCCTCCGCCTTGGCTCGGCGCCTCTTTATGGCCTCGTTCATGACCTCGTTCGTGAGCTTGGCGAAGATGCTCCTCCGCTCGTACACGATCAGGTTGTACGTGTCTACCCTCCCGAGGGACTTCGAGACCATGAGGTTGGGTATTATTGCTCTGATCGTCTCGCCCTGAGGCTGGTACTGCATCGGCTGCGGGGCCGGCGGCGGGGCGTAATATGGCTGCGCCGGCGCGTAGGCGGGTGGGGGGCTCTGCACTGGTTGGGGCTGAGCTGGCTGGGGCGCCGCGACCGGCCTAGAGGCGACCTGCTCAAGCTGGTTACCGCAGTTGGGGCAGAACTTGTGCTGCTCCTTCACGGGTGTCCCGCAGAATGGACAGAATGGCATGAATTCAAGTCTCCCGCGGGTGTATAATAAACTAATTTTTCAAGACGGAGTCAAAGTTGGGCGCTCAGGCTATAAACCGAGATGCCATAATCTGAATCGTGAGCGCCAACGCAGACGTCGCAGCCGTCCTCTACGAGATAGGGGAGATACTGACCATCAAGGACGACAGGTTCAGGAGCCGCGCCTACCTACTCGCCGCCCAGCGCATAACCAGCCTCACCGAGGACGTGAAGAAGGTAAAGGAGCGGGGCGAACTCGACAAGATACCCGGCGTCGGCAAGAGCATCGCAGCCACCATAACCGAGTTCCTAGACGCCGGCGAGTCCAAGGTGCTGGAGGAACTCCGCGAGTCCCTGCCCCCCGGCGTCCGCCAGCTCATGGAGCTCGAAGGCATAGGCCCGAAGAACGCGATGCGCCTCGTAGACGAGCTCAAGATATCCTCCATCGACGACCTAGAGAAGGCCGCGAAGGAGGGCAGGGTCCGCGAGCTCAAGGGATTCGGGGCGAAGAAGGAGCAGAATATCCTCCTGAGCATAGGCGACTTCCGCAACAGGCAGACCCGGTTCCTGCTGGGGGCTATCCTGCCCGTCGTCGACGACATGCTCGCCTGGGTGAGGGGGTCCCCCGCCGTGCTAAGGGCGGAGGTCGCCGGCTCGTACCGCCGCAGGAGGGAGACCATAGGTGACCTCGACCTGCTCGTCGCCTCGAACGAGCCCGACGTCGCCTCGCAGCGATTCGTCGAGATGCCCCCCGTCGAGCGAGTCGTCAGCCACGGCGCGACGAAGAGCACCGTCTTCCTCAAGGGCCACCTGCAGGTGGACTGCCGAGTCGTCCCGCCCGACGCCTACGGAGCCGCCCTCCAATACTTCACCGGCTCGAAGGACCACAACGTCAAGCTGCGCACCCTCGGCGTAAAGCTCGGCTACAAGCTCAACGAGTACGGCCTCTTCCGCCGCGAGGACGACGGACTCGTCGCCTCGGAGACCGAGGAGGAGATCTACAGGGCGCTGGGGATGGACTGGGTCCCGCCCGAGCTGCGGGAGAACCGGGGCGAGATCGAGGCCGCGATGGAGCATCGGCTGCCAAAGCTTGTGAAGCAGGAGGAGATCAGGGGCGACCTGCACTGCCACAGCAAGTGGAGCGAGGGCACGATGACGATAAGGGAGGTCGTCGAGAAGGCGAGGAGCCTCGGCCTCAGCTACGTCGCCATAACCGACCACTCGAAGAGCCTAGGCATAGCCCACGGCCTCGACGAGGAGCGCCTCGCAGAGCAGGGGAAGGAGATAGACGCAATTAACAAAGAGCTTAGTGACTTTACCGTCCTCAAGGGCATAGAGTGCGACATCAAGGCGGACGGCTCGATGGACCTCGCCGACTCCAGCCTCGCCGAACTTGACTTCGTCGTCGCCAGCATCCACAGCGGCTTCAAGAACGACGAGGAGACGATGACGGGGCGCATGCTCTCGGCCATCCACAACGAGCACGTGGACGCCGTCGGGCACCCGACGGGGCGCATCATCCAGAAGAGGAAGCCCTACCCGTTGAACCTCGACAGGGTATTCGAGGCAGCCGCGGCGCAGCATGTGGCGATGGAGATAAATGCGTACCCGGAGCGCCTCGACCTAGACGACGTCTCGTGCAGGAAGGCGATGGAGGCGGGGGTCGTCATGAGCATCGGGACGGACGCCCACGCCCTGAATCAGATGGAGTTCCTCCCCCTCGGCGTATCAGTAGCCCGTCGCGGCTGGCTCACGACCAAGGATGTGGCAAACACGCGGACCGCGAAGGACCTGTTCAGTCTCCGCCGGGGATGAATCGGTCGAGGAGCCTGAAGAGCCAGTCCCTGCTCGGCGGCCAAGTCAAGGCTATCGAGAACACGATGCTAACGACGACCATCCCGACGCTAGCGACTGTGCCGCCGACGGCGCCTATTAGGAGGTCGAATATCCAGCCGCCCACCCACGCGCCTAGGGTGTAGAGCGCGGTCTTACCCACGGCCTCGATCGCCAGCAGCTTGTGCAGGGGGAGCCTCCTCGTCCCGGCGAGCATCACTACGGGGAGGTCGGGCAGAGGCGTCGCCGCCACGACCAGGACGGCCCAGAGGCCGTACTTCTTTATCCACTTACCGACGAGGTCCTCCGCCTTCCCGCCGCTGCTCTCCACAGTCTCGGCTACGCCGAGGCCGAGCAGGTAGGGGATGATGTCGCCTATGGCGCCTCCGACGCCGGCGGTCACGCCGAGCAGGACCGGGTTATAGAGGGGCGTCAGTGCGAGGAAGAGTGGGACGAAGATGTCCCGGGCCACCATCGTCGAGTGGCTGAGAAGCGTGACGACGAAGATGCCCCAGAGCCCCATCCCCTCGACGCGCGCCGTGTCCGTGAAGAAGAGCAGCAGGATGTACCCTGAGACGAGGGCCGTCGCCGCCACACCCGCTATCGTCAAGTAGGCTCTACGATTCATGCACCGCACCATTTAGCCGAAGATCGCCACGACCGTCGCGAAGAAGACGAGTATGGCCTGCGTCGCCATGAGGGTGAACCTCGCCCACCTCGGCAGCTTGTTCTTCAACACAATCACGATGACCGTGATGGCGAGGAAGGCGGAGACGAAGGGGGTGAGGTCTGCCATGGAGAGAAAGCCTGCGTGGTTGGGAGAAAAGGGTTTGGCTAGAAGGGCTTCGCCAGGATCTCGTGTACCTTGAGGTCCCTGATCCTGTTGGACGCAGCAGGGGTGACAACGATGGCTGTATCCGCCCCGGCGTGGCTTCCGCCGACGCTGATCACCGGCTTGTCGATGCCGACGGCGTCGCAGTCGGCGGCCATCATGGCGATCTCGACGCCGACCTTTGTGCCCTGGCTGAACTGGCGGAGCATGTTGGCTATCACGACGTTGAGCGGCGGGAGGTAGAATGGCAGGCTCGCCTCGAGCGGCTGCGTCTTCTCGGGACTCTGCCTCGATACGCCCACGTCGACGCCGCCGGTGAGGGCGTCGGTGCAGGTGACGATGGTCCCCGCCTTCTCCAGTGTCGCCTTGACTTCCGGGGGCATCATCTGCTTCCCCTTCTGGGGGTAGCCTGTCTGGTGTCTGACGAAAACGAGCTTTATGCCGCTGTCCTTGAAGACCTCGACGGCCTTGAGGCCGGTGGTGCCGGTCGACGTGGAGATTAGGACTGTGTCTATGTTCCTCTCCTTGGCGCCGGCGAGCGCCAGCTTCAGCGTCTCCTCGGTGTGCTCTCTGCCCCCCTTCTCGAATATGACTGTGGTTCTCTTTGTGCTCATGTCGATCACAGAATGTGGTTGAAGGATGGCTGCGGGTGGTAATATGTTTTTAGAGGTGCTTCTCCCGCTCGCCAACGATGGGGATGGGGGTGCCGCACTTGTCGCAGTGCTTCTCGGTGTCAAGGTGCCACGCCGTTATGTTGTATCCGTCGCGCCCGATCACTGTCTTGCCGCACTTCGGGCAAACCGTGTCCTCGTACCCCTTCCCGGGGACGTTACCGACGTAGACGTAGTGGACCCCCTCCTCCTTCGCGACCTCCCTCGCCCGGAGCAGCGTCTCCACGGGTGTCGGCGGCAGGTGGCTGAACTTGTACTGCGGGTAGAACCGGCTCAGGTGAAGCGGAACGTCCGGCCCCATCTTGTCGACTAGGTACCTGGCCATCCTCCTCGCCTCATCCTTCCCATCATTCGTCTCGGGTATTATGAGGAACGTGACCTCAACATGCACCCCCCTCCTGTGCATCTCGACGGTGGCGTCTAGGACGCTCTGCAGGTCAGCGGAGCAGTGCTTCCTGTAGAACTCCTCGGTGAAGCCCTTCCAGTCGACGTTTGCGGCGTCCACCACATCGACGACCCTGTCGAGCGCCTTCAGGCTCACGTAGCCGTTCGTGACGAGGACGTTCTTCACCCCCTCCTTCCTTGCGAGCCTGGCGGTGTCCTCGACGTAGTCGAGGTTGATGAGCGGCTCGTTGTATGTGTAGCTGATGCTCGTGCACTCCTGGCGGTGCGCCATATCTACGACGTACTCCGGGGGGACCCGCTTCAGCCCGCCCTCTGGCTTGGCGGTGGAGAGGTGCCAGTTCTGGCACCACGGGCAAGTGAAGCTGCAACCGACGCTGCTTATACTCAGGCTCAGGCTCCCCGGGTAGAAGTGGGCGAGAGGCTTCTTCTCGATGGGATCCACCGATATCGCACTCAGGAGGCCGTAGGTGAGGGTGACTATCCTCCCCCCCTGATTCTCCTTCGTGCCGCAGAAGCCGCGCTGCCCCGGCCTCAGCGTGCACATCCTGGGGCAGACGATGCAGCGCGCCGTCTCCTCGTCAACCCTCTCTTGATAGCGGGTCTCCATGGTGATCACTCGAGAAAGCACCGGTTAAAATCTTCCCCCCGCTCCGCGGATGGGTGAAGAGGCTAAAAATGGCTTAGAAGTGCTTCGCGATATCTTCGTCGTCTAGCTTCTTGAACATCTTATCCTTCGTCGGGATGACGGCGGCGTTGACGTTCTCGGTCTTCAGGCCGTTCGAATATGCGACCTTTATCGTCTCGATGGCGAGGTGCACCGCCTCGTCGAGTGACAAGTCGGCCTTGTACTCCTTCTCGAGCAGCTCCTTCGCCTTCTCGCTGTTCATGCCAAGCGCCGCCGCCTTGTAACCCCGGTAGCTGCCGCTCGGGTCGGTGGTTATGAGGCGGGGCCCCGTGGCGTCGACGCCCGCGACTATCATGCTGACCCCGAATGGGCGTACGCCGGCGTTCTGCGTGTACTGCTGGAGGATGTCGCCGATGTTGCTGACGAGGCTCTCGATCCCTATGGGCTCGTCGTATGTCATCCTGTGGCTCTGACAGGCGTAGCGTGCCTCGCGGACGAGTACGCGTGCGTCGGGGCTCAACCCTGCGATGACCGCTGCGACGTGTGTGTCGAATTCGAAGAGTTTCTTGCTGAATCTGGGGTCTTCGAGGTTGTTCTGCAGTACCTCGACTGCGGCAAGGGCTACCCCCTCCTTTGATATGACTCCTGCGACGGGTGCGCCGCGCTTCACCAGCTCTAGGGCGTACTCGACCTGGTATATGCGCCCCTCGGGGGAGAAGATCGTGATCGCTTCGTCGTACTCTCTTCCACGTGACATGTTCCTACCCCTTGCCTGCTAATCGTTTGAGTGGGGGATATTTAAACCTCAGGCTACACCTGCCCCGAAAGATACTCGCAATCAAACCCCGGAGAATCCGCTATTCTCCCCCCTCACCAACAAAAGGGGGGAGGGGGGTCCCATTGAATAACCTAGAAAACAGCTCCATAAACCGAAATAACCCCTAAAACTGTCCAGTTCACGATCTAAACTGCTCAAAAAGGTACATAAAACGCGTCGAAAATACGCGAAAAGTACACTCAAACGGCACGTTTTAAGCCCCTAAAATGTGTTAAACCCTCGTATTAGATGCGAAAAAAGCATCAATCCAACCACTCAACGCCTCACAAACGGTGATCACCTCATCATAAATGGGGGTATCCTCGATACCCACAAAAACGATGCCTTCATCCGAAAGAAGCCTTAAAATGGCCCCGATAGGGATCGGATCTACGCAAAAGGAGCATCTATTCCCTACAAGGCGCCGAGTTACTTCGCCATCTTCTCCAGTTCTCTAGGCGTCAGGCGGAACGTCGTCCACTCCTCCATCGCCTTCGCGCCAAGCCCGAAGTAGAACTTCCTGCTTGGCTCGTTCCAGTCTATGACCGTCCACTCCATCCGGGCGCACCCCTTGTCGAGGGCGATCCTCGCCAGCCTACCGAGGAGCGCCGAGCCGACACCACTCCCACGCAGCTCCTCGGGGACGAAGACATCCTCAAGCCAAAGGGTCGGGCGCCCCGTCCACGTGCTGAACGTGAAGTAATAGAGGGCAAACCCCACGTACCTCGGCCCCGTCTTCCCCGTATTCTCGGCGAGGAGCGCCCTGAAGACAGCGTCCGGTCCCCACCCCCACTTCTCATAGTCCTCGGGCGCCGCGACGAAGCTCTCCGGCGACCTCTCGTAGATTGCCAGCTGCCTGGCAAGATCCATGATGACCGGGATATCCTCCCGCTTCGCCTCCCTGATCTTGAACGATACCCTCTGCTTCATGGAGAAGAATCGATGCTGGGAGACGTTAAGAGTGTTTCCAGATTACCCCGCGGGGAGGTAGACCCAGATGCCCGTCAATAAGGTTTAACCTAGTCAATTCATGATTATTCTCTAGTTCCGGTAGAAGTCTGATAGATGTGGATTACGCGATAGAGACCATCAATCTAGTCAAGAGGTACCCGACGACCTCACGGTTAGCGACGGCTGGGGTGCCCCGTGGTCCCGCCGCCCGAGGGACCGTCGGCTCATTCGGCGCCATAATCGACGCCGTCAAGGGCTCACGAGGCCCATTCATCGAGGCGCTGAAAGGGATCAACCTCAAGATCCGTGAGGGGGAGATATTCGGCATCCTCGGCCCAAACGGCGCCGGGAAGACCACACTCATCAAGATACTCTGCACACTCGTCCTCTACGACGAGGGAGAAGTCTACATCAACGGCCACGACCCAAAGAAGGAGACCGGGGAGGTGCTGAAGAACCTGCAAGCCGTCCTCCCGGAGAGCAGGGGCTTCAACTGGCGCCTCACGGGGAAGCAAAACCTAGAGTTCTACGCCCTCCTATACGGACTGAGCGACGCCGAGGCGAAGGAACGCATCGACTACCTCCTCGACTTCACCGGTTTGACCGCCAGAGCCGACGACGGGATACAGCGCTACTCCACCGGCATGCAGAGGAGACTCCTACTATGCAGGGCACTCCTCAGGGACACGCCGATAATCGTCTTCGACGAGCCCACGACGGGACTCGACCCCGCCTCCGCGACCGAGTTCAGGAGGATGATAATCGACAGACTCGCAAAGGAGGAGGGAAAGACCATCCTCCTAAGCACCCACAACCTACAGGAGGCGCAGGGACTCTGCGACAGACTCGCCATACTCGAGCGCGGGAAAGTCATCGCATCCGACACACCCGACAACGTCAGGCACCTCGTGATCGAGGACCGGCTCATGAAGGTCGCCCTCTCTGGGGCCGCAGCCGGCTCCGATCAGACTGCACTAACCAAGGGCCTCGAAAGGATCGAGGGCATCCACGGCGTCTCATCTGAGGTCGACTCAGCGGGCAGACTCCACTCGATCTCGATGAGGGTGGCGAAGGAGATGGACCTCTCGGAGGCTCTGAGGATACTCAGCAGCAGCGGCCTGAGAGTTCAATCAATAAACACTGAGGAGCCCACCCTGGAGGACGCATTCAACGCCATAACGGGGCGAGGCGAAGAGCGCCGGCCCAGACACATGGTCGGAGGCAACTAGGATGAACATGCCAATCGCACTGAAGCAGATCATAGCCTTCACCAAGAGGGACTTCTTCAGCTGGGCCACCTACCGAACCGCGGCGATGACGCAGGTCCTCGGCATCTTCATAGCCGTCTTCAGCTGGGGCGTCGGCGCCGCCTACGTCCAGAGGCCGGTCCAAGAGATGTATGGTAGCGACTACATCTCCTTCCTGCTCGTCGGTGTAGCAGTTAGCAACCTGATCCTGCCCCTGATGCAGGGGATACAGAACCAGCTCAACCCCTGGACGCTTGAGACTATACTGATGACGGGGGTGAGCACACCAATCTTCGTCCTCGGGAACATAATGTGGACGTACATCTTCTCGATAATCAGCTTCGTGCCCTATCTGATCATCGGCACCTCATTCTTCCACGCCACGATAAACGCGAACATGGTCGCCGTCGTGCTCGCCTTCGCCATCTCGGCGGCCATCATGATGGGGCTCGCTATGATCTCCACTGGGCTCAGGATACTGACGAAGTCCATGGACCCGGTCACGTGGGCCCTCACGGTGACACAGAGCCTCTTCGCGGGCGTCGCGTTTCCCGTCATCTACCTCGACACGATACTCTTTCCGGGGGCCTCGACGATCTCCTGGTTCCTCCCACAGACCTGGGTCTACCACCTATGCAGGGTGGCCATGCTGACAAACCCCTCCCTGACGGACCCCGCCATACTCCTAGAGTTCCTGAAGGGGACGATATTCGCGGTCATCATCCTGCCCCTGGGGTACAAGGTCTTCTGGTGGGGAGTCAACAGGTCGAAGCGGGAGGGAACCCTCGGCTGGTACTAAGCATCTAAGATGTGGGATATTCGCCGGAACCCGCGCCCTAGGCGACTTCCCCGCGCGCCACCATCGCGACCCTGCCGCCGACCCTGACATCGATCCCGTTCTTCACCTCCTCCCCCTTAAGGTAGAGGATGCTGGGTCGGCCTATCTCGGCGCCCTGCTCGACGCGTACGTCGATCTTCGGTGTCCCGAAGTAGCGGTGTTTGACGAGGTAACCCGCGAGGCAGCCGTTGGCGCTGCCCGTGGCGGGGTCCTCCGTCCAGTCCGTGACCATGCGCGCCTTGAGATGGTTGCCCTTAGCCTCGGGCTCGGGACAGAAGAGTAGGGGCCACTTCGCCTTGTTGTTCGCTGAATATGCCTTGAACGCCTCGGCGTTGAGCTTTATCCTCTTCAGCGCCTCCCGCGTCTTCAGTGGGATGAGGTAGAACCAGACGCCGGTCGAGACCTCCTGTATGTGGAAGCGTGTGTCGATGTCGGATGCCTTGAGGCCGAACATGGGGGCGATGTCCTCCGCCCGATGTGTGGCGCCGAACTCGGGGTTGAGCTGCTTCATCCAGAGAAGCTGCTTCCCGTCAGCCGCCTTCTGGAACGTGACGGGGATCAGCCCCGCCTTCATGTCGAGGGTGAGGTCGGGTACTTCCTTCTTGATCAGCTCCTTCGCCGCCACGTAAGCGGTGCCGAGCGTCGGGTGCCCCGCGAACGGTAGCTCCCCCACGGGGGTGAAGATGCGCACCTTGAAGATCCTCTTGTCGAGGTCGGAGCCCGTGATGAAGGTGCTCTCGCTGAAGTTCATCTCCTTCGTGAACTTCTGCATCTGCTCCGATGACCAGCCCTCCTTATCGACGACGACGGCGAGTTGGTTTCCCTCGAGCTTCGCCTCGGCGAAGACATCCACTATGAAAAGCGCGTTACCCAATGCGATCGTTGGTTAAGCGCGGATCTGGTTATTTGAGGTTGACGAGGGGCTAGATGTCGCTGAGGGTGTGATAATCCCAGTTCTTCTGCGCTATCGGCCTCGCGGCTGAGAGCTTCAGCTTCCCGCCCTCAAGGCAGTCCTCGTCTATGCTGGCGGCGACTACTTCCCCGACGAAGAGGGTGTGGTCTCCGCAGGTGACCATGTTGACGACCTCGCACTCGAGGTGGCCGTAGCACTCCTCGATGAGGGGCGGCCTCACCCTCTGGGCAGGCTTCGCGGTAAGGCCCGCCTCCTTGAACTTGTCGACGTCCCTCCCCGACTTTATGCCGCAGATGTGCATCTTCTCAGCCATCCCGATGCCGGGCGCGTTGACGACGAACTCCCCCTGCTCCATTATCAAGTCATGGCTGTAGCGCTTGGGGGAGACTCCTATGACGACCTGCTGTGGGTCGTGGCTGATGGGCATGTACATCCCTAGTGTAATTATGTTTGGTCTTCCCTCGGAGTCGATGGAGGTCACGAGCACGCAGGGCGAGATGGGCCCCGCCTGGCTGTACCTCTCCTTAGGCAGATTAGTCTTCACGCTTCTCACCCTCCCTGATTATCTCCCCGCATCTCCCGCACTTCTTAACCTGCTCGTTGTCTACAAGTTCCCCCCACATGCCGTAGACGGCGATCATGTCGTCTTCGAGGTCCTCGGAGCCGCACTTGGGGCACTTGGGCTTCTGCATATTGGGGAATGGTGCTTCCCGGGATTAAAAGTCTAATCCGAGTGCCAGGGCGTGGCGAGTGCGCTTGGAGTGCCGCTTTTCTCCTTACCGTACCTCTTGAAGGGCTTGGTGAGGTGCCTCTCCGCTCTCGGCGGGGGAAGGTACGTGCCGAGCTTTAGGTCCCTCGGCACCTCCTCGGGCACCTTTGTCAAGCCCGCCTCCCTGTGTCCGCACCTCTTGCAGCGTAGACCCTGGTCGCGCCCCATCGACTCGGTCGGGCCGCCGCAGGCGGGGCACCTCGGGTTCACGAGCCTCTGCTCCACAGCGAGCGACAGCACTTCTAGCCGTTCTAGGTTGAGTGTGAGTCCCATCTCGGTCTCCCTGACCCCCCCGGCGACCCTCACCTCGTCCCCCTCCCTGAGCCTCGAGACTACCTCCCTGAAGCCACCCGAAGGCTCGTAGGCGGCGCAGTCGAGATGTCCCGAGCTGTCCCCGATGGTGAAGATGACGTGCCCCCCCTCGATGACCCTGCGTTTTCCCTCGACGAACCCGGTGACTATCGAGGGGTAACGAGGTTTGAGGTCTGATACCACATAGGCGCGTACAAGATGCGCGTCCGTCCCCTGATTCGTTCTGAATATGCACCACCTCTCGATGGGCTCCCCGACCTCGATCATTTTCATCGCGGCGAGCACTGATTCAGGTGTCTCCCCCCTGACGCCGTAGAGGACCGGGTCGGGACCGCGTGGCGCGATGAGAACCTGACCAGTCTCCGGGTCTATGCTGTTGAACGTCTCGGGGAGCGCCTCCTCTACCCTCCTCACGGAGTCCGGGTCGACCAGCCTCTTCTTGCCCCTGTTCTGGGGGAGCCTGTAGGTGAGGAGTTCGTAGGTGTGATCCCCCTCGAGGGTGCCCCCGATGGCGGCCAGTGCGCCGATCAGGCCTCGCCTGTTCTTCCAAGCCACCGCGGAGGCGCAGTGCTCGGCTATGAGCCGCTCCGCCTCTTCGAGGTGGACGATGGTCTGGACGACATCGTCGTGGAACGCCTTCAGCGCCTCGGGGACGTCACCGGCGTGGAAGACTATCCCAGGGTTTGTGTTGTCGCACTGGAACTCGGCGTCCGCCTCGACTTGTTCGATGACGATCCTCTTGATCTCTGCCTCTACGCCTTCGGGGGCGTCTACCCTGAGGCAGATGGAGCCGTTTCCCCGCGTCTTCCACGGCGCGTTTGGGTTGAGCCTTAAGAGGTTCGGGTAATCGACGAATCTGCACCCCAGTGCCTCAAGCCGCTCCACTAGCAGCGCGGCGACGTAGGTCGTGCACCCCCCCTCTGGGGAGTCGGTGTCGTCTATCCCGATGTGGAGCAGCAAACGGGGGTCGCTTCGGAGTGATGGTTAAAGCTCTATAAAGGTTGTCGGTGGATACGTGATACGAGTGCCATGCGGCTCATAGGGCGCGTAGACAGGCTCAAGCAGGCCAGGGTCGAGGGCTACATCCGGTACCCGCCGAACTGGGACAACCACCCAATAATCTTCCTCGTAGACACGGGGTGCAGCAACTCCTGCATACTCCCCGACGACGTCGCCAAGCTCAACGTCGACCCCGCCGCCCTACAGACCGTCACCAAGACCATAGTCACCGCGAACGGCCCAGTCAACCTAAAGGTCATACAGAACGCCGAGATAGTCCTCCCCGTCTTCGTCGGGCTGCTCGACAACAAGAAGGCCTACATCAGCTTCCCCATGGAGAACCTCGCCGTCCTACCCCCGGGGCCGAACTACTCACCGCTCCCCAAGGAGCTCGTGTTCAGCCTCCTCGGAATGGACGTACTCAGCCACTTCCCCCGCTGGAACTTCGGAAAAGAACAGCTATACATGGAAAACGAGGAAGTGGTGGGGCTGAAGATGAGCTTCAAGCTCTAAAGAATAAGAGATCGTCTTAGACGACGATCATCGTGAGCGTGCTGCGCACCTTATCTAGGCGCCTGATCTTCCAGCTTATGATGTCCTTGAGTTCCTGCATGGTGTCTGTCTCGATGCGTGCGATGATGTCGTAGACGCCGTAAACCATGTGGGCCTCCTTGACCTCCTTTATGTCCTTGAGGCCCTTCAGCACCTCGGTCTCTGCGCCGATCTCCGCGTTGATCAACACGAATGCGGTCGCCATGTTAGTCACAATATCTCATGGGAACGAGGGTATTTAAAATTACAGTTGTTATGTAGAATAGCTGAGTAGTGGACGGGTGTAATCTGCTTGCCTCATATGCTGGTCAACGGTGAAGAACTCGGGGCCGAGTTCATCCTCTTCGACGTGGACGGTACGCTTGTGGACGACGAGGACAGGTACAGGAGCCTCGCTGTTCTACGGTTCGACGCCATGGAGGCGAGGGCGGGGAGGAGAGCGGCGGAGACGTGGGCCCCCCTCGGTGGATACGACCCCGTCAACCGCGTGCTGGACATGTCGGGTCCGATCGCGAAGGCCGCGAGGAGGGAGGACATGGCGATCGCCGCCGCCGCGATCTACAGGGCTGGTCGTGGCTGGCACGAGGCGAGGGCGCTCGCGGAGACCGCATACGCCGACGCGGACGCCATCCAGATGCGCGACTACACCCCCAAACTATTCCCCGGGGTCGAAAACAGCCTACGCCGCCTGAAGGCGGCTGGCTTCACACTCGGGATAGCCACAAACGGCTCAAACAGGATAACCTGCGAACTTCTCGGCATCCTCGGGATACAGGGTCTCTTCTCCGTGGTAGTCGGCTCGGAGGACGCCTCAAACCCCAAGCCCGCCCCTGACCTGCTGCTCACCGCCTGCGGTAAGGCGAAGATGCCCCCGTCGGGCACCATCTACGTCGGTGATCAGCCCGTGGACGCCGAGGCGGCGAAGGCCGCGGGCTTCATAGGCAGCATCATCGTGGGCCGGGCGCAAGTTGCGCCGTTCCCCACGGTTCGCCGCGTAGCATCAGTCGCCGACCTCCGCGCCCACCCGTGAGTCTTAAAGCCTCCCGAGCCACCTGAGAGTTGAAGTGGCATGATCCTCGACGAGTATCTGAAGGCGCGGGAGATACAGGCCGCGGAGTACAACGCCAACTACCTCGGCGTCTCAAACATGCTCCTCATGGAGAGCGCGGGGGGAGCCGTGGCGGACGCCGTAGCGGCGAAGGTGAAGTCCGGGGGGCGGGTCTTCGTCGCCTGCGGCCTCGGCGGCAACGGCGGAGACGGCTTCGTAGCGGCGCGCCACCTCGCGGACCGCGGGTACCACGTCAAAGTCATACTCGCAGGCAACCGGAACTCGATACGATCCGAGGAGACGCGCCACAACTTCGAGGTCGCCCAGCTTATGACGGGGAGCCTTGAGTTTGAGGTCATCGAGGACTCCACACAGGTCGAGCCCATCGAGGCCGACGTCGTCGTGGACGCCCTCATCGGATACACCTACCGAGGGGGCCTATCCCCCGTCACCAAGGCGGTCATAAACGCAATCAACGCCTCGTCGGCCTACACCGTCTCCATCGATACACCCACTGGGCTTATCGTCGACACGGGCGAGGCCCCCGAGGAGTGCGTCGAGGCGGACGCCACCGTCACATTCCACAAGCCGAAGACCGGCTTCAAGGGCAAACCCAAGCAACTCGGCAAGCTGATGGTGGCAAAGCTCGGGCTGCCCGCCGAAGCGGAGCTGTTCACCGGCCCAGGCGATGTCCTGCTTGTCCACCGTAGACGCGAGGCTGAGAGCCACAAGGGGATGTTCGGTAGGCTCCTAGTCGTCGGTGGGAGCGAGACGTACCACGGCGCCCCCGCGTTGGCGAGCATGGGTGCTCACGCCACGGGCGTGGACCTCGTCTACACGGCGGTCCCCGAGTCGGCGGCGGACGGCGTCTCCGCCATCTCGCCGAGCATGATAGTCGTCAAGCTAAAAGGCGAAAGACTAACAACGAAGAACCTCGCACAACTCAAGCCCTTCCTCGACAAGGTCGACGCCGTAGCAATCGGCCCCGGCCTCGGACTCGAAGATGAGACGAAGAAGGCCGCACTCCAATTAATCAAGGAGGTTGAGACGCGGAAGCTTCCCCTCGTCGTAGACGCGGACGCCCTGAAGGCATTCGGCGAGAACCGGCGGAAGCTCAGGGTCCCCGCCGTCTTTACCCCCCATAGCAGGGAGTTCGAGACCCTCACAGGGCGGAAGGCGGATGGCGACTGGAGGGAGAAGGGCGCGATAGTCGAAGCTGAGGCGAAGCGCCTCGGCTCCATAATCTTGCTCAAGGGGGCGGTCGACGTCATCAGCGACGGCGTCCACACCCGCTACAACTGGACGGGCAACCCCGGCATGACCGTGGGCGGTACCGGCGACGTCCTCACCGGGATCACCGCGGGCTATATCGCCCAGGGCTCCGAGCCTATGCAGGCGGCGTGCGCTGGCGCATTCATAAACGGCGCAGCAGGCGACGCCGTCTTCGCCGAGAAGGGCTACCACATCCTCCCAGAGGACGTGGCACAGTTCATCCCCTACGTCGTCGAGGAAGCCGTAGAGGGAAAAATGAGGCTAGTCTAAGGCATCAACGGCTGGACGTTCTCGTCCAGCATCGCCCACAGCTTCTCCGCGGGGATCTGCAGATCCCTGTGGGGTGCGTACCTGTTCACCGCCATCAGCATGTCAAGATAGGGCTTCTGCCTGATGCCGGGGTAGTCGGTGCCGAAGACGAGCTTCTGGATGACCCCCATGTTCATCGCGGTGAGCAGGTCCTTCCAGAGTAGCCAGAGGTAGCTCGGGTGGTTGATGTTGCCGTAGGGCCAGCTTATGTCGGCGTAGACGTTCTTCTGCTTCCTCAACACGTAGAGGGTCTCGTCCACTCTGGGGTAGCCGAGGTGTGCTAGGACTATCCTCATCTTGGGAAAGTTCTTGGCGACGACGTCTATCTGCGCGGGGTCGGTGTGGTAGAGGAGGTCGTGTGCCTCGGGCATCCCCGCGTGGTGGATGAGTACGGGCATGTCCAGCTCCTGCGCCACGTCGTAGACCTCGAAGGCGTTTGGGTCGTCTGGGCTGTAGCTGTCTGTGCAGGGGTATAGCTTCAAGCCGAAGAGTCCCAGCTCCTCCCTCTGCCTCCGCAGCTCCTTCGCCGCGCCGCGGAGGACGGGGTTGACGTAGCCGAAGCCCATGAGCCTGTCTGGGGCCTGCTTTACGAAGTCCGCGACCTGTTCGGGCGTGGTGCGCATGTCGCTGAGGACGACGGCCTTGTCTATGCCCGCCTCGTCGAGGTCTGCGAGGAATTCCTCGACGCTTACGGAGATGATGGTTGGGTGGGCTGGGTCGGTGTACTCGGTTATGCTTATGTGGCAGTGGTAGTCGACCTTGGGGAGGCCCGTGGGTTTCCTTGACCCTCCACCCTCCCTGAGCTGAACAATTGAATCCATTCCCGACAAATCGGTGACCTCTGAAGAATACGGGGGCTTCCCCGTAAAAGACTTGTTAAGCCCCGATTGGTAGAGGCAACAGCGTTTTCTCCCCTATTTCCCGTCAATGATCCGGGGCTGATCTTGGCTTGAACCCTGTGGGCATCACCGCGTCTTCTCGAACTGGGGAAGGAGGTCTCTGTGTGCCTCGAGTAGCTCGTTGAATGCCTTCTCGGCGGCGACGTTGTCCTGCACTACTGGGTCGGCGAGCAGTGCCTGGAGTGCCTTCTTCTTGTCGCCGTGGACCGCGGCATCGACGACGAGGTTCTGTATGAGTATCTGTATGTTGCAGATGGCGGCGAGTCCCTGTGGGAGTTCCCCGACGTGGATGGGATGGACGCCGCTCCTGTTGATTACCGCGGGGGTCTCGACGAAGGCGTCGGGGAGGAGGTTTGTGACCTGCCCCTCGTTGGGGAGGTTGACCTGCAGCTCGGTGTGCCCCGAGTTGGTTATTATGCCCTCGATTATCCTCATTGCTGCCTCCCCGGAGAGTTCACCCTCGACCTTAAGCCTCTCCTTTCCCTCCCTGAGGCGGTTTATCCTCCCCCACGCCTCCTGCCCCTCCGCCTCCATCCGGTCGATCCAGTTGAGGCCCCTGTCCCGGGGCGGGCACGCCTCCCACGCGTAGGCGAGGTACTCCCCCGCGTGGTTGTCATCCGTGCTCGGGTAGAGGCCGAACCTCTTGTAGAGCGCCCTGCAGAGTGGCTGGAAGCCCTTCGTGTCCCTGAGCCCCTTCTCCAACAGGGGATATGCGTCCTCACCGTTCTTCAGCCGGAGTTCCTTGAACCAGCTGAAGTGGTTGAGCCCCGCGCTCGTGGCGTCGAGCAGCTGTGTGGGGACGCCTATGATGGGTGCGAGGCGCCTCATCTCGTGCTCCACCTCGTGGCAGAGCCCCACGGCCTTGACCCCCGTGTACCTGCTCATGGCGAGGCAGAGGCGTGGCACCGGATTTGTGTAGTTGAGGAGGAGTGCGTCGGGGCAGTGCAGCTCAATCCCGTGGCAGATGTCGAGGACGGGCGGCACCATACGCATCGTGTGGAAGAGGCCGCCGGGGCCGCCGTTCTCCCCGATCACCTGCTTTATCCCGTGCTTGAAGGGCACCTCCCAGTCGAGCCTCCATCGGCGCATCCTGTCAACGGCGATGCTGAGGACGACGAAGTCAGCTCCATCGAGTGCCTCGCCCCTGTCCGTGGTCTCCTCGATCTCTAGGCCGGCCCCCGTCTCCTCGTTCATCCTCTCGGCGAGCCCCGCCATCGCGTGGAGGCGCCCCTCGTCGATGTCGTGCAGCACGAGGTTCGACCCCTTGAGACCGGGGAGGTTGGCGGCGTCGAGGACGGAGTTGTACCCGAAGACGGCGCTCCCCGCCCCCACGAGCACGATCCTGTTACCCATGGGGGAGTCTCGCCTAAAAGGGGGATAAAACTACCGAAAGGAGTAGGGTTACCGCTTCTCGGCGGTGCCCGCCATGGTGATGGATGCCCGGAGCCCGCGCAGGGCGCTCGGGTAGTCGTCGAAGGTGCAGCTCGTCGTCTTGCCGTCGATGCGCTCCATGTAGGGGAGGACGCTGACCACGTCCGCCATCGTGGGGGTCACCCACCTCATCTTTACCTCGACGGGCTCGTTCACCCAGTAGGCAGGCCGCTGCGTCGCCTGCGAGGAATACGGATGGGACCCCGTGCCAGCCCGCGAGGGCGGCGTTCATACCGAACTCGCCCGTCTCACGCCCGTTTATTATGACTCCGTCGACGGTGCTCCCCGCGATCGTGTGGGCGAGTATGCCGTTCTCGGTGCCCACCATGGAGTGGTAGCCGACGAAGAGGACGGCGTCGTAGTGACCGTCGTCGATGCCCTCCATCATGCTGTCCGGCTTGGGGCTCCCCCTGATGAGATACGCGGCCTCGTTCACGTCCTCGGGCTGCAGGTTCCTCATACCGCCGTGGGCGTCGCTCACGACTATCTCCTTCGCCCCAGCGGCGAGTGCGCCCTCGATGGCGGCGTTGAGGTCACCCGCCATCATCTTCCTGTAGTAGCCGTACTCGGCGTGGTCCCTGTCGACGTGCGTCCAGTCAACGATACTGGATATGCCCTCCATGTCGATGGAGATGAAAACGCGCTCAGGCTTGTTCGCCATAATGATCAAAGAGAATGGGTGAGGGGCTGTTTAAAACGGTTAGGTGGGGGCGCTCCGTCTGTATAGGATCGGTGCGCCGCAGTATAGGCAGAGGTTGGTTTTCGGCACTACTTTACCGCAGCCCTTGCAGACGACGAGGGGCGAGTCCAACATGGTGGGCTCTTCCCTGATATCTATGACATCTTGCGCCAACTCTTTTCCCGCACCCACACAGCCGGGACCAATTATAAATTGGTCGCAGCCAACGTTGGGTGAGGTGCCCGAAAGTGGCCCAGCAGATTTATTTTCAAACCCCGGGACACTAACAGCATGGCCCCCACCCCAATCTACAGACCCGCCCCAGGGCGCCTCATGAGGGTCGCCTGCTTCATGTCCGGCTCGGGAACAAACGCGAGGAAGATCATAGAGCGTAGCCACCAGCACGGATCGAGCTACAGGGTCGAACTCATCTTCACCGACGTGAAGGATGAGGTACTCGACAGGGATGGGAAGAAGGCGTGCAGGGCACTCGACATCGCAAAGGAATACGGGATCGACTACGAGTGCGTCGACATAATGGACTTCTACAGTTCCCGCGGCCACACCTCGAAGAAGGACCTCAGCCTCCGCCCCGACTTCGACAGGCAGGTCGTGGCCGCCATCGAGAAGCACAGCATCAACCTCATCGCCCTCGCGGGATACATGAGCATAACGACGAAGCCCCTTCTCGACCGCTACGATGGGGGGGTGATAAACGTCCACCCCGCCGACCTGACGATCATGGCGAGCGGCGAGAGGAAGTACGTGGGTATCCACACGGTCCGGGACGCCATCCTCGAGGGGGAGCGGGAGATAAGGGCGACGACCCACGTCGTCAGGGAGAAGGTCGACAACGGCGAGATACTCGTGCTCTCAAAACCCGTCGCCGTAAAGCTGCCCTCGGGTGTTACCCTAGACAGGCTCCGCGAGGACAAGGAGTTGCTCAAATCCGTCGTCGAGGAGCACCAGGACCGACTCAAGAGGGAGGGGGACTGGACGATCTACCCGCTCACGGTACAGATGATCGGCGAGGGGCGGTTCTCCCTCGATAACGGCGCCGTCTACATAGACGGCAAACCAGCCCCCGGCGGCCTACGCCTCTAGGATCCTATCGCCGCAACGATTGCGCCGTTCAGCTTCACAACGTCGGCGAACCTGACCTCAAGGAGGCGGTCACGGCTCCCGCCGCCGCAGTAGAAAGTCTCGAAGCCCTCAAGCTCCTTGTCGACGATGACACGCATCCGCGTCTTGAACCCGAGGCTTGGCGTCCCCCCGGGTGGGTAGCCGCTTATCGGCTCCGACTGGTCGAAGGGCATGAGTCTCACGTTCTTCACCCCGAGGGCCCTCGCCGCCTCCTTGAGGTTCACCCTCTTGTCACCGGGCACTATGAGTACAACGTGTTCCCCGGTATCCGTCACGGAGACGAGGTTCTTGGTGATCCTGTGCAGGTCGATGCCGGTTGCCTGGGAAGCGTCGGCGGTGTGAACCGTCTCCTGCTTCTCGACGAACCGGTGCCAGATGTGGTTCTCCTCGAGGTAGGACTCTAGGGACATCACCCACCGATGCGCGTAGGCGCCTCATCAAGCCTTCTACTTGACGATCAGGAACGAGCCATCGAACGTGAGCAGGATGCAACCGGTTCCCACGTCCTTCCCTAATGCGTGTTGGGATTGACCGATTACCGAGAGAGAAGTGAGAAACTTAGGGACGTGGACGCGTCCCTAAGGGCTTCGCCTAAACGGAAGCTAGTCGAAGCCGTGCACTGGTGTACGATTCTTAGTTTTAAACTTAATTGTCGAAAATGCTTAGAGCAGGGGAAAATCTCGGGGCTTTATGGTCGGCCCTGTTCTTCGAAATCATGGTGCATACCTGTTTCAAGTTGCTAGTGTGCACTTTTTCTTTATTCGATGGGTTTGCGCGGTTGTTCCGTGGGCTGTCCCAGTTGGGGCGGTGGGACTATATCTATACAGTAATTACACCAACGCGCTTTTAAGCCGGGCCGAGTTTCTTCCAAAGATGTACCTAGAGCGGAGGCAGCTAACGCACGAGGATGTGCAGCGGCTCGTCATGGGCTCGGTAGAGTTGATCCGCGAAGCCCAGCTCCAGCTCAGTCTTCCGTTGTGCCCTAATATCGTAAAGACTAAGGAGTGGCTGGTCAACGGCGAGTTCTACGCCGACTCCCTCATCAACATCAGGGGACGGCAGTACGGTATGGACTTCGGCTGCTTCAACCCGCCGAACACCATAATGCTCGACAAGAACCTGCCCTTCAGCGACAGGCCGCTGGATATCCCCGACCTCGCCTCGACTCTCACACTCTACACGGCGGTACATGAGGTCCTGCACGCCGACGATTGGGTCGGCGGAGACCTGCTCCATAGGGCGACAAAGGATCATATGCTCCATGCACACGTCGACAAGCTGGAGCAGGCGCTCGAGTTCATTCGCAGCGGCGAGGGGACGGACCTGATAAAGTCCATCGCCGATCTCGCGGCGCTGAACGCCAGTCACTACGTTGACATGGTGACCCACTTCAGGAGTTTCCTAGTGCTCCGCTACGCGGGGGCTCAGAGGCTCGATATGATCTGGGATAAGATGGCTCTCAACTTCTTCCCGCCCAATCTTCTCACGATGATCGAGGCGGAGAAGGGCTCTAGGTACGTCTGCGACCTCTTCCAGAAGAAGGCGGGCGGCTACTGCCTGATCGATGCCTTCGAGGAGTACGAGTCGATAGGGAAGCGTAGCGCAAGCACCTACACCGTCTAGGCGCAGGGTTTTAAACGCCTCCACCCCTCCATTCTCCGATACCTATGCTCTACGATAGCCTCGTGGAGACCTACGTCAAGCTCGAGGCGACGACCAAGCGCCTCGAGATGACCGCCATACTAGCCGAGCTTCTCAAGGAGGCGGAGCCTGAGGAGATGGCGGAGGTCATCTACCTCACGCAGGGGAAGATACACCCCGACTGGACTGGGGAGCCCGAGATCGGGATGGCTGAGAAGAGTGTCGTGGAGGCCATAGTGAAGGCGACGGGGCTCCAGAAGGCGAAGGTGGAGCAGCTCGTGGCGGAGACGGGGGACATAGGCCACGCGGCGGAGGCTGCCTTGAGGCAGAAGAAGGTCGCCAGCTTCGGGGGCAGGCAGCCCACGGCCTCCGAGGTCTACAACACACTCGACGCCATAGCGAATGAGTCGGGGCAGGGGAGCGCGGCGCGCAAGGTGGATCGGCTCGTGAAGCTGATGGTGAACATATCCCCCACCGCGGCGCGCTACTTGGCGAGGACCGTCGTCGGCGCCCTCCGTCTCGGCGTGGGCGACATGACGATACTTGACGCCCTATCCATCGCCCGCACCGGCTCCAAGGACGCGCGGGAGGCGCTTGAGCGCGCCTACTACCTGAGCAGCGATCTCGGGGACGTGGCTGAGACCCTCGCGGGGAAGGGGATGGAGGGCATCGAGCACTTCGAGATCACTGTGGGTAAGCCCATCATGGCTATGGCTGCCCAGAGGCTGAGCACCGCCGACGAGATCATCGAGAAGCTTGGCAGGGTCTCCGCCGAGTACAAGCTGGACGGCGAGCGCCTCCAGATCCACAAGGAGGGGGAAAGGGTCCAGATATTCAGCAGGCGTCTGGAGAACATCACCCACATGTACCCCGACGCCGTCAAGATGGCGCAGGCTCAGATCAGCGCGAAGAGTGCGATAGTCGAGGGAGAGGTCGTCGCCGTTGACGTGGACACTGGGGAGATGCGCCCCTTCCAGACCCTCATGCAGAGGCGCCGAAAGCACGGCATACAGGAGGCGATGCAGCGGCTCCCCGTCACAATCTTCCTCTTCGACTGCCTCTACGCCGACGGCGAAGACTACACACTGGAACCCTACCCGAAGAGGAAGGCGAAGCTCGCCGAGATCATAGACGAGTCGGATCACTTCCACAGGGTCAACAGCATAGAGACCGAGGACCCGCGTGAGCTTGAGCGGTACTTCGAGCAGGCGATCGCCGACGGGACGGAGGGGCTTGTGTGCAAGAGCCTCGCGGATGAGTCCATCTACAGGGCGGGGGCGCGTAGCTGGCTCTGGGTGAAGATGAAGAGGAGTTATCAGAGCAAGATGTCTGACCCCGTCGACATTGTTGTCGTCGGCGCCTTCTACGGCATGGGGCGCAGGGCGGGGAGCTACGGGGCCCTCCTCGGCGCGGCATACGACCACGACGCCGACTTGTACCGAACTGTCTGCAAGGTCGGCTCAGGCTTCAACGACGAGGTTCTGGCGACGCTGCCGAAGGACCTTGAGCCGCTGCGCCACGATGGGAAGCACCCACTCGTCGACAGCCTCCTAAAGGCGGACATCTGGTTCGCCCCCGAGAAGGTCATGGAGGTCCTCGGCGACGAGCTGACGCTGAGCCCGATCCACACGGCGGGCTTCGACGCCATAAGGAAGGGCGCGGGACTCGCGGTGCGTTTCCCCCGCTTCCAGAGGTGGCGCGAGGACAAGTCCGCCGAGGAGGCGACCACGGTCCCCGAGCTTCTCGACATGTACCGGTCGCAGCTAAAGCAGATCGAGAAGGTGGACGAGGGCTAGCCTTATCATGTGCTACTGGTGATAACGAATTTTTTTTTTGCGTCTCGGCGTCAAGTAGCCTCTCTCGATCGCAAACATTTTACACCCCGGTTCTTGTAACACCTTATCCAATTGGTGAACCCATGAACATCGTTCTACGCAGAGCCAGACCGGAGGACCGGGAGAAGGTCGCCTGGGTCGAGTCGAAGTCGACTCCGAATCTCAGCTACACGCCGTATGTCTACGACATGTTCGTCGACGACAGGGTCGGCGAGTTCAGCGTCGAGGAGATCGACGGCGAGCTCGTAGCCTGCGGGAAGTACACCATCGTGCCCGATGGCTCGGCGTGGATTGAGACACTGCGCGTCATCCCCGAGAAGCAGGGGCTCGGGCTGGGCAAGAGGCTATACGAGCACTGGCTCGAACTCGCCAAGGCGCAGGGCGTGAAGGCGATGCGCATGTACACGGGTGAGACGAACGTGGTGAGCAGCGGCCTCGCGGAGAGGTACGGCCTCACCCTCCAGGGGACGTTTAAGAGCAACACCCTGCCGGCGCGCCCCGGCGCGGGGGCGAGGGGCGGATTCGTGCCGGTACCCGACGCGAAGGAGGCGATAAGGCTCCTCATGCCGCTGGAGGACGAGTGGGCCGACTGGCTCGTGATGAACCGCACCTTCTACCGGCTCAGCCCCGCGCTCTGCGAGGACATGGCGAAGAGGGGGATGGTCTACACGGACCCGAAGACAAAGAGTGTGGTGACGCTTGGCGCCAGATTCATGCCCGAGCAGGCGCTCCACATAGGCGTCTGGGGCGGAGACGCGGACGCATGCATCGACTTCGCCAAGTGGAAGGCCACAGAGAGGGGCATCCCACAGCTCAGTTGCTTCTACGAGGTCACGAGGCCGAAGATAGGGGAGGCACTCGCCCGCCACGGCTTCAAGGTCGACTCCTCCGACTACATAGTCAAAGGCATCTACCTAAATTAAAAAAAATAATCCCTCTCGATGCTGGCTTTATTTTACATAAGTTCTAAGAGAGGTTACACGATCCGTCTGTTTCAATTGTTCCTTCATCGAATTAATTATTTTTTCAATCTCTATCTTATCGAAAACTGCTACGCCTGCTTCCCATGTTTTACTCGACTGAGCATTACTAGTGTAGTTCAATGAGGATACTACTGCAACTACTCCGTCGACGACAATTATCTTGCTGTGAACGTTGTCATTATAATATAATAACGCGCCGTTCTTAACGAGTCCTTGATGTAACTCTTTCTTAGTGGTGGTTGAAAATTCACTATTTTTATAATAGCTAGCATTTTTCTCCGGTTTATTGGTGATTAATACTACTTTTCTACCTGATCCGCTCACTTCACCCAGTTGTTTAGTGAAAGCACAATTTTCTATTATTGGGTTTACTGAGAAGATATCCTTCGAGGCATTTTCAATAATGAATTCAACGAAACTTGATAAATATCTATCGTTAATATATGCGAATCCTTTCTCTGTTTTCAAATCAATTTTTTTATAATAATCCCAATTTTCTATCTTTTTTAAAATATCATTATCGGGTTCTTTATTAGTATTTTCTATCATTTGTTTATATAATTTATATAATTCTTTGTTTACCCTGTATGATCCTGAATCGTTTTTATAAATATCATCTGATTGATATAACTCGCTTAGAATTTTATTTAACTCAATTCTATCAATTTTAAGGTGATCTTGGAGTTCTTCCCAGAGCGCTCCCCCGTTCATGACTATGAATTTTATTATTTCTCCCTTGACGGTATCCCAGTATTTTGGGTTATCCATAGAGAATAAGGGATGTTTAGATGTTTAAAAAAGTTCGGAGTTAAATTGGACCCTTGTCCTCGACAACGATGTGCTTCATCACGCCGATTGGCTGGATCTCGCACTCCAACACGTCTCCGACGTTAAGGTAGCCCTCGGGGCCCCAGCTCGCCGCGACGCCGGCGCACGTACCGGTGGCGATGATGTCACCGGGGTTGAGTGTTGTTCCCCTGCTCATGTAGCTGATGATGTCGGGGATCTTTATGATCATGTCCTCGACGGTGCCGTTCTGGCGCGTCTTGCCGTTGACGCGCGTCACTAGCTTGAGTGGCACCTTGTAAGGGTCGGGTATCTCGTCTGCCGTGACTATGCAGGGACCCATGGGGGCTGCGTTGTCCATCCCCTTGCCCTTCGTCCAGTTGATGTCCCCCTTGTAGAGGCGGAAGTCCACATCCTGGGGGAAACCTTGGTCACGGAAGCTCACGTCGATGAGGATTGTGTAGCCGGCGATGCAGGAGTAGGCGTCTTCGGGTTTTACGTCCTTGCACTTCTTGCCGATGACGACGGCCAGCTCGTTCTCGTAGTCTAGCTGCTTGGTGACCTTCGGCTTTATGATGGGTGCGCCCGTGCCTATGATGAGGCTGGGCTGCTTCTGGAAGCAGTCGGCGACCTTCAAGTTGAGGCCCTTCATGCGGGCGATCTCCTTCTTGCGTGCCTCGGGGTCCTTCGCCATGCGCTCGGTGGCGTGGTCGTAGTAGTTGACGGCGGTGCAGTAGATCTTGCCCGGGTACTTGATGGGTGCCTGTATGCGTGCCTCGTCGCCGAGGACGAGCTTCTCGCCGTCCACGCCGACGGCGTCCCTCTTCTTCGCCGCCCACTTGAGGACCTTCTCAGCCTCCTTCTTCGCCTTCTCCCCCCCTTCGAGGAAGCCCACCATGTCGGGCGGGATGAGGGCGGAGGCGGCGCGCCTCGGGAACGCCTCGCCCCCCTCCTTCAGGTAGAGGGTGTACGCGGAGTTGAGATCAACAATTCCGTCCTTCACGATAGCGCCGAGCCTGGGCTCGGTGTGAACCTTGAAAGTGACGAGCTTCATGTCGGGTCTTGGAAGACTCAGGCAGTAGTGCTATTTGATTCTTCGCAGCCCCGCATCGGGAAGTATTATACAGGTATCACGTGGTATCATGCAGGATAACCATGATCGAAGACGCCGTGAAGCGCATCGACGACGCCTACACGCTACGAAAGCTTGAGGAGATGATCAGCATCAACTCCGTCGTACGCAGCGAGGGGGAACTCGCCGAGTACATAAAGGCAGAGCTGGATGCCCTTGGGCTCAAGGCTGAGACCCATATGGTCGAGCCGGGGAGGCCAAACGTCTACGCCCGCCTCAGGGGGGACAAGCCCGGCAAACGGATCAACTACAACGGCCACCTCGACACGGTCCCCGTCGTCGAGGGCTGGGAGACCGACCCCTTCACACCCACCCGGAGGGGCGACCACCTCATCGGCCTCGGCAGCTGCGACATGAAGGCCGGATTCGCCTCCATCCTCACCATGGTCAAGGCCATACAGGACTCGGGCCACAGGCTCAGGGGCGAACTCAGCGTCGGTGCCGTCATCGACGAGGAGGCGTACGGGGAGGGCGCCAAGGCGATGCTGAAGACCGACTTCGGGAAGGTCGACGCCATCGTGCTCGCTGAGCCCTACCCGTGCGACGAGTCGAAGCCCATGCCCCTCGGCATCACGGGCAAGATACTCTACGACGTCACCGTCCGGGGAAAGGCGGCGCACGGCTTCCGCCCCCAGCACGGCGTCAACGCGGTCGAGGACGCCGCCAAGATAGTGGCGAACCTCGACAAGCTCAGCTTCCTCGACCACCCAGACTTCCACGTGGGCAACTACTGCACACTCAAGTTCGAGGGCGGATACCAGATCTACTCGGTGGTCGTCCCCGCCTCGGCGCGCTTCGAGGTAAACCGTCTGCTCGTCCCAGGGGAGACCGCCGCCACCGCCATCGCAGACATGGAGCGCCTCGTCAAGACCCTAAACCTCAAGAGCACCGTCGAGGTCAAGACAAAGCCGCCCCAGTACGAGGCCTACGTCATGTCGAAGGACGACCCCCTCATCAAGGCCTTCGACCCCGTCTACAGGAACGTTATGGGGAAGGCCCCCGTCTACCAGTACGCCTACGGCATCACGGACGCGAACACCTATGCCGGCGTCGGAAAGATACCCTGCCTCCACCTCGGCCCCGCCCGCGGATTCTCCGACCCCAAGAAGGGCGGGGGCACACACGAGAAGAACGAGTACGTCGACGTAACCTGGCTCCCAAAAGTGAGCAGGATGTACGTCAAAGTAGCCGATGCGTTCTTAAACAAGTGACCACTTTTCCCCAGCTTCTCCGGGCAAACCATTTAACCGGAGAAGGTAACCCATGCAGCGACAACCGATGTACGAGGATCTACTAAAGAAACTCGACGACCGCTACACGGTCAAGAAGCTGGAGGAGATGATAGCCATCCCCTCCGTCGTCAAGGAGGAGAAGGAGCTCGCCCACTACCTGCAGGCAGAGCTCGACGAGCTGGGATACAAGACCGAACTCCAAGACGTGGAGCCCGGCCGCCCCAACGTCTACGCCAAGCTCAAGGGCAAGGCCAAGGGAAAGCGCCTCAACTTCTGCGGCCACATGGACACAGTCCCCGTGGTTGTGGGCTGGGAGACCGACCCATTCAAGCCGGTGAAGAAGGGCAACAGGCTGCACGGCCTCGGATCAAACGACATGAAGGGGGGCATAGCATGCACCCTGAACATGCTGCGCGCCTTCGCCGAGTCTGGCCAACCCTTCAGCGGGGAGCTCAGCTTCGCCGGGGTCATCGACGAGGAGGCTTATGGTGAGGGCGCCAAGGCGATGCTGAAGACGGAGTACGGGAAGGTGGACGCGGTCGTCCTCGGGGAGCCGACGACTGCTGAGCAGGGCCACGGCACGCCGCTCGGGATCACCGGAAAGGTCCTCTACGACATATACGTAAACGGCAAGGCGGCGCACGGCTTCGACCCCGGGGCGGGCATAAACGCAGTCGAGGAGGCGGGCATAATCCTCGCCAACCTCCCCGGCCTCGAGTTCAAGAAGAACCCCAACTTCGGCCAGGGCAACTACAGCACCCTCAAGATCGAGGGCGGCTACACCGTCTACAGCGTCGTCGTCCCAGCGACGTGCCGCATAGAGGTCAACCGCCTGCTCGTCCCCGGCGAGACCGCGGAGTACGCCGTCAAGGACATGGAGCGCCTAATCAAGGGTCTCAAACTCAAGAGCAGCGTCGAGGTCAAGACAAAGGCGCCGCTCTACGCCAGCTACGAGATTAAGAAGTCGGAGCCCATCGTCAAGGTCTTCGATGAGGCGTACCGGGAGGTCTTCGGCGTCGCCCCCGAGTACGGCTACCACAAGAGCATCACCGACGCCAACACCATCACTGGGGAGGGCGGCATACCCTGCATCCACCTCGGCCCAAAGCCCGGAGGCACCCACCAGAAGAACGAGTACGTAGAACTCGACTGGCTCCCAAGGGTCAGCAAGGCCTACGCCCTCATGGCGGCCAAGTTCCTCTCCTAGACCCCTAACTTATCTTCCCAAGCGTTTCTCTTCACCCCGACATGATCGAGGACATACTCCGTCGCCTCGACGACTCCTACACGGTTAGGCTCACCGAGGAGATGATCGGCATCCCCAGCGTCACCGGGGACGAGGAGACACTAAGCCTCTACGTCAAGGAGAAGCTCGAATCCTACGGGTTGGAGACCGAGCTACAGTACGTTGAGGCGAAGAGGCCCAACCTCTACGCCGTCCTCAAGGGCGCGAAGCCGGGGAAGCGCCTCAACTACAACGCCCACAGCGACACGGTCCCCGCCGGGGAGGGCTGGGCTACGGACCCCTTCAAGGCCGTCGTCAAGGACGGCAGAATCTACGGGCGCGGCGCATGCGACATGAAGAGCGGCATCACCTGCACCCTCAACGCCTTCCGAGCCATCGCCGACAGCGGCCACAAGTTCCCCGGGGAACTCAGCTTCAGCCTCGTCGTCGACCAGGAGGCGACCGACGTCGGCGCGTGGGCGATGATGAATGAGGAGAAGTGGCGGAGCCTCGACGCCGTCGTCCTCACATACAGCTACTGCGGGGACGAGACGAAGCCGATACCCCTCGGCCTCACGGGGAAAGTCCTCTACGACATACGTGTGAAGGGGAAGGCGGCGCATGGCTTCCGCCCTCACCTCGGCGTCAACGCCGTCGAGGACGCGGCAAAGATCGTCGCCAGCCTCGACGGGCTCCATCTCAAGCCGCACCCCGAGTTCAACAAGGGCACATACTGCGCCCTCAAGTTCGAGGGTGGCTACACCATCTACTCGGTCGTGGTACCTGCCTCGGCGCGCTTCGAGGTCAACCGCCTGCTCGTACCCGGTGAGACCATCCAGTACGCCCTCGACGACATGAGGCGCCTCGTCGACTCCCTCCACCTCAAATCCGGGGTCGAGATAGGCGTCAAGCCACCGAAGTACGAGCCATACACCTGCTCCAAGGAGGAACCCCTCATGAAGACTCTCGACGGCGTCTACAGGGACGTGATGGGGAGGCCGCCCCTCTACGAGTACGCCTACGGGATAACGAACGCGAACATCTTCCAGGGCGAACAGGGGATACCATGTGTTCACATCGGCCCACAGCGCGGCGAGGCACACGGCGCGAACGAGTACGTGAAGCTCGAGTGGTTGCCCCCGGTAAGCAAGATGTACGCCATGATTGCCGCCCGATACCTATCGACTGAGAACCGTTAACTATCCCCGGTTCAATTTGGTACCGTGGACTGGACTATTCTACTCCCCGTCTCATACTTCCTCGTCCTCGGGTTCCTTCTCTGGCTGATCTGGCCCATTTTCATAGGCGCCATCTTCCTCCCGACGCCGCGGGATATCGTCGATAAGATGGTAGCCATAGCCGACGTGGGTGAGGGTGATATCGTCTACGACCTCGGCTCCGGCGACGGCAGGATAGTGATCGAGGCAGCCGAGCGCGGGGCAAGAGGCGTCGGCGTCGAAGCTGACCCGATAAGAGTCCTCTGGTCAAGACTCAGGGCGAGGAGGAGCCACGTCCGCGACCGGATACGCTTCATCTGGGGCGACTTCTTCAAGAACAGCGTCGCCGAGGCCACCGTCGTCACCGTCTATCAGGGCGAATCCATAAACAACAGGCTAAGGGAGAAGTTCGAGGCCGAACTCAGGCCCGGGTCACGCATCGTCTCCTTCAGCTTCAAGTTCGAGGGATGGGAGCCCGCGAAGAAACACCACGACGCAGACGTCTACCTCTACATCATCCCAGTCAAGGATTAATACCAGAAAACACGAATCCAGAGCCATGTCCGAGATAGTCAGCATCCGCGAGTTCAAGCGCCTAGAAATCCGCACAGGCACCGTCAAGGATATAGAGCAGGTCACGGGGAGCGATAAACTCTACAAGCTACAGGTCGACATGGGCGACCACACGCGCCAGATAATAACCGGCCTCGTCGAGTACTACAAGGCCGAAGAGATCAAGGGCAAGGTCATCTGCGTAATCTGCAACCTGAAGCCGGCGAAGATATTCGGCAACGAGAGCAACGGCATGCTCCTCACCGCCGAGAAGGACGGCAGACTCGCGCTGCTCACGACCGAACGCGAAGTCCCCAACGGCTCAACGATATCCTAGGCGGATGAGTGCTGAATGAAGATCCTCGTAACGGGCGGAAGCGGCTACATCGGCTCCGAGCTGGTCAAGATTCTGAAGTCCGCGGGGCACGACGCCGTCAGCTTCGACGTCGCACACGACCCGAGGGACGACATAAGGGACGCCGGGCGCGTCTACGCCGCCGTCGCCGCCTCCGACGCCGTCTACCACCTAGCCTCCCCCTGCATAGTCGCCGACAGCATCCGCGACCCCTGGAGGTACTGGGACCACATAGTCAAGGGGACCACCAACGTCGCCGACGCCTGCAGTAGGCAAGGCAAGCGCCTAATCTTCACGAGCACCCAGCTCGCCGCGGACAACTTCCGCTGCGGGTGCTGCGGCCAGCTGCAGTCGCCCTACGCGGCAGCGAAGAGGGAGGCGGAGAAGCTCGTCGAGGCACTCCCCAACTCCATCACCATAAGGCTTCCGAACATCTACGACCTCGAGGGGAAGGACCCGAATGACAGCCGCCTCTTCCCCCGATTCAACAAGGCCGCACGGGAGACGGGCGTCGTCCGCATACGCCCCCCCGAGGACACCCCCGTGACCCTCGTCGAGGTGGGCCAGTGCGCCAGGAACCTGTTCGGCTACATCGAGAAGGGCACCGGGACCCAGCTGATGAAGGGCGAAACCATGACGATCAAGCAGGTCGCTGAACGCGTCGCCAATGTCTACGGGGCGCGTGTAGAAGTGAACTGACGGAGAAGAAAATGCGAGGCATAAAAGTGCCTCGCGGACGGTTTTTAATCGTGTCTGTCCTTTACGTCTTCCCAAGAGGCACGCGCGACTCCCGGGTGGGAATGCGTCTTGTGCTCATCAAGAATCACTCTTGTCATAAACGACTCGTGACACGTCGGGCAGTTATACTTCTTCTGTCCGATCCCCATCGTTTCTAAGACTTTTGAGAACATCAAGTAATGTTAAACCATACCCTGCTTAATAACATTGCTAAAAAATTGGCCAAATTTTGACATAAATATGTTAATTTAAATCCGCGACCATTCTAAGAATTAATAAATATAAATCAATTATAGGTCATTATTAACAAAATAGTATTAATTTAGCGTACTTCTAAGAACATAAATTTAATAAAATAGATAACGAGTCAAGTTTTTGACCCCCGCCTCATTTAGCCCTCGGTCGAAACGTACCCGTAGCATGAGTCGGTAGGAGTGGAGGCGAAAGAGTCTCAAACCCGCCGTCGTTTCATAACCGATACATTTCTTATATTCGCTATAGCCCCCATCTCCACAGGTGAATATTGTGGGATTTTGGCCAAAGGGATACAAGTGTTGTGTAAACCTCTCATTCGACTATGACTCGGACAGCGCCACAATCTGGCGCACCCCACTAGACATAGTCAACCAGAGCAGGGGGCGCTTCGCACCCAACGTGGCGATCCCGCGCATCCTTGAGATGCTCGACCGCCACAGCCTCAAGGCGACCTTCTTCGTCCCCGGCTGGACCGCCGACAAGTACCCCGACTCCGTCAAGGACATCATCAAGCACGGACACGAGATAGGCGCCCACGGCTACACCCACGAGCGACTAGGTGAGCTGAGCTGGGAGATGGAGGAGAGCGTCTTCGAGAGGAGCCTCGCCACACTCAAGAAGCTCGGCATCAAACCCGAGGGCTTCCGCGCCCCCTACTGGCTCATAAGCGACCGCACCATCGACCGCATAAAGCAGTTCGGATTCACATACGACAGCGACTTCATGGACAACGACATGCCCTACATGCTCGAGTGGCGCGGCAAACCAACCGGCCTTGTCGAGTTGCCCGTCGAGTGGATGCTAGACGACTGGCCCCAGTACGACACCTACCGCCGCGGCCCCGAGGACGCCTACAAGATTTGGAAACCGGAGTTCGAGGGCATCTATCGCCTCGGCCGCTACTTCGGCCTCACCTGTCACCCGCAGGCAACGGGCAGGATAAGCCGCCTCGACATGCTGGAGAAGCTCCTCACCGACATGGAGCAGAAGGGGGACGTCTGGTTCGCGACGGGTAGGGAGGTCGCGGACTGGACGCGGAAGAAGCTAGGCTAGCTTCAATGCTTGGACTAGGGCGGGGAGGGCTTCCCCGGACGGTGCCCTTACGACGGCGTCGCTTATTTTGCTCAACTCGCTCTCCAGCGGGTTGACCTCTATTATCTTGCCTCCCCTCTCCTTCACGATGAGGGGCAGACCCGCAGCCGGGTACACGACCGCCGATGTCCCCGCTACTATGATGCAGTCGCTCTGCTCCGCCTCCGATTGGCAGGCGTCGAGGACGTCCCTCGGAATCGGCTCACCGAACATGACCACATCGTCCTTCACGACCCCGCCACACCCATGGCACCGAGGCGGCAGCGTCGAGAGGTCGAAGCCCGCCCTCTGAAACCTTGCTCCACAATCGACGCACCTGAGCTTGAGCCTGTTACCGTGAATCTCGAATACTCTCCTGCTCCCCGCCTCGCTGTGGAGGTTGTCGATGTTCTGCGTGACGAGGGATCGTAGGATGCCCATCGCCTCGAGCTCCGCTAGGGCGTAGTGGCCGGCGTTCGGCTTCGCCTCCGCGAAGCTGTTCCCGAACATACTTCTCCTCGCCGGGCTGAGCATCTCCTCCCAGTACCCCTTCGGGTCGGCCTCGAATCTCCTGTAGCCGTCCATCGGGGGCTCGCCGCGCTCGGTCCAGAGCCCACCCGGTCCCCTGAATGGGCGGATGCCGCTCTCAACGGAGACCCCCGCCCCGGTCAACGCTGTTACGTATCGCGAACCCTTGATGAGGGTGGCGGCATCGCGTATCGTGGCTAGGATGGCTTCGTCGAGTGGCACGAGAAATACTCGGGTGGATCGAAGAAAAGGGTTGGCTCTACTTGGCGCGTTCCCTGAGCGCCTTCGTCAGGGCGGGGAGGACCGCGTAGAGGTCCCCAACGATGCTGTAGTCGCTGAGCTCGTGTATGCCCGCGGCCTCGTCGCTGTTTATGCTGACGATTAGCTTGCTGTCCCTTATCCCCGCGGCGTGCTGTATCGTGCCCGAGATGCCGCAGGCGACGTAGAGGCGCGGCGCCACCTTCTTCCCGCTTATACCGACCCACTGGTCCATCCAGCCGAGGTCGGCCGAGACGGGGCGGCTGCACCCCATCTTCGCGCCCAGCACAGACGCGAGCTCCTCTAGGAGCTTGAGGTCCTCCCTCTTCTTGAAGCCCCTGCCGGCCGAGACGATGATCTTGGCGCTCTCGAGCCCGGCGTCGCCGGTCCTCTTCGGCCTAGATTCGAGCACCTTGACCCTCGAGGCGGGTGCTGATGTGTTGAGTTTTATGATCTCGCCCTGCTTCCCCTTCGTCTCTGGTTTCTGGAAGCTCCGCGGGGGTACGCTTATGATCGCGGGCTTGCCCTTGATGGTTGCCGATGCGATCGTCGAGCCGCCGTAGGCGAGCCTCTTCACGGCGAATCCATCGCCCGCCTGCTGGGCTTCAAAGCAGTCCCCCGAGTAGCCTGCCTTCAGGGCGGCGGCGACGCGTGGAGCGAGTTCCCTCTCCCTCTTCGTCGAGCCAAACATGACTAGGTCGGGCGACTCCCTGGCGACCACGTCGAGGATTCCCGCCCTCAGGGCGTCGAGCGACCTATCCTTGACCAGATACGCCTTAGCGGCCCCGCTGCCCACGAGCGCACTAGCCTGATCATGGTCGACCGCGACGGCGGACACGCCCGCCCCTGAGAGCTGTATCGCCTTACCCAGCAGCTGGAGAGACAGCTCCGTGTTCTCTGAGTAGATGAGCGTCTTCATGTTCACTCCTCCAGCGCCCCCTCGGCGACGAGGGCGGAGACAAGCTTCTCCACCGCCTCCTCGACCTTCTCCGTCTTGATCATGACGCGCTTCCGCTTCACCTCGGGCGCCTTAACGTCGGAGACCACGACCCTGATGGATGCCTTGAGTTCGTCGGCCTTGAGGCCGAGTGCCTCCACGTTCCACTCGGTGAGTGGCTTCTTCTTCGCCTTCATTATGTTCATGAGGCTGGGGATGCGTGGCTCGTTGATCTCCCTCACGACCGTGGCGAGGAAGGGTGGCTCGGCCTCGACGACCTCGTCAACGTCCTCGAGGTCCCTGACTGCCCTGTACTTGCCCGCCTCATACTTCAGCTCCTTCGCGTAGGTCACCTGTGGGATGTCGAGAAGCTCCGCGACGCGTGGTCCCACCTGTGACCCCATGCCGTCGAGTGACAGCTCCCCCGAGACTATGACGTCGAATGCCCCAGCCTTCCGTATAGCCGCCTCGAGGACGCGGCTCGTGGCGCAGGCGTCGAGCCCCTTCAGGGCGGGGTCGGCTACGATGTATGCGGCGTCGGCGCCCATGGCGAGTGCCTCGAGGAGACAAGTCTTCGTCCTCTCGTCCCCCATCGACACGGTGACGACTTCCATGCCGCCCGCCTCCTTCATCCTGATGGCGGCCTCTAGCGCCCTCTTATCGAGGTCGTTGAGCCTCCTCTTCGCGCCCTCGACCAGCGGTCTGCGCGTAGAGGGATCTATCTTGACCTCGTTGAGATCCGGTATGTCCTTGACCAGGACGACTATCCTCGTCACATAAATCAGCCAATCTTCCCCTGCTCCCCACATTTAATCTTTCCAGTCAAACGTCGAAGGGAGGTTCGACGATTAACGACAAGATTTATGCATTCGGCTATAACGCTTAAAGAGATCAAGATCGAGGGTACTGCAATGAAGCCAGAAGGAGTAGGTCGGATCACGGTTCTCGGCGTGGGGGTCATGGGGCACGGGATAGCCCAGATCGCCGCCCAGGCGGGGATCAGCGTCACGATACGGGACATCGAGCAGAGCTTCCTCGACGGGGCGAAGACAGGGATCGAGAAGAACCTCGCGCGCCTCGTGGAGCGTGGGCGCCTCAAGCAGGAGGACGTCCCCGCCATCATGGGGCGGATAGGCACGACGCTTAGCCTGCCCGACGCCGTCAGGGACGCCGATCTCGTCGTTGAGGCCGTGCCAGAGAGGATGGAGGTCAAGCACGCCGTCTGGGGGGAGGTCTCAAAACACGCGAGGGCGGACGCCATACTCGCAACGAACACGAGCAGCCTCAGCATCACCAAGATGGCGGTCGCCGTCTCCGACCCCGGTCGCTTCGTCGGCATGCACTTCTTCAACCCGCCGACTATCATGAAGCTCGTCGAGATCATCCCCGGGGAGAAGACCCGGCCCGAGACGATAGCACTCGTCAAGGGGTTGGCGGAGCGGCTGGGAAAAACCCCCGTCGTCGTCGGGCGTGACGCGCCGGGCTTCATAGTAAACCGCGTCCTCATCACCTACCTGAACGAAGCCGCAAAGCTCCTCCAGCAGGGCTACACGAAGGAGCAGGTCGACGCCACGATGCAGTACAAGGCGGGGATGCCCATGGGACCATTCATGCTCGCCGACCTCATCGGCCTCGACATCACCTACAACATCCTACGCGTCTTCGAGGACAACCTCGGCGCAGCCTACAGGGCGGCGGAGCCCATACAGCAGCTATTCGCGCAGAGGAAGCTTGGCAAGAAAACTGGTGAGGGCTTCTACGTCTACGGCAAGCCGGAGGTGAAGGAGGAGCAGGCGAAGGGCTTCGACCCCGCGCTGCTGCTCAAGCCCTTCGTGGCGGAGGCGGAGAGGCTCGTCGCCGAGGGGATCGCCGACCCCCTCTCGGTGGACCTCGCCGTGAAGCTGGGCGCCAACATGCCCATAGGGCCGTTCGAGCTGAAGGCGCGCCTGGAGGCGGGCGTCGGATTGGAGGAGAAACCGGTCCTCGCCGAGGCGAAGAACGGTGTCCTCAAGATCACGATCAACCGCGCCTCAAAGCTCAACTCTATAACGACCGAGATGCTTACGACGATCGCGGACGCCGTGGAGAAGTCCGGCTCGGACAAGTCCGTGAGGTGCATCGTCATCACCGGCGCGGGGGACCGGGCGTTCTCCGCGGGTGCGGACATCGACGAGTTCAGCAAGCTCACGCCCGCGCAGGCACTCGACTACACGAGGGCGGGGAAGAGGGCGATGAAGAGGATCAAAGCCTCGAAGAAGCCCGTCGTTGCCGCCATCAATGGCTTCGCCCTCGGCGGTGGCTGCGAGCTGGCCTCGTGGTGTGACTTCAGGGTCGCGATCGATAAGGCGAAGCTGGGGCAGCCCGAGGCGAACCTAGGCGTCATCCCCGGCTGGGGCGGCACCAAGATAGTCGCCAAGCTCGTCGGGAAGCAGCGCGCCAAGCTGTTGATCGCCACCGGTGAGAACGTCACAGCAGAGGAGGCGCGCCAGATCGGCCTCGTGGACAGGGTCTACCCCGCGGCCGAGTATGGTGCCAAGGTCGACGAGTTCGTCGCCAAGTTGGCCGCCGCTTCACCGACGGTGGTGGCCGCCGTGAAGGCGCTCACGAACCCCAATGTGAAGGACGATGATCTAGAAGAGGAGTCCCGCGAGTTCTCGAAGCTCTTCGAGACGAGGGACTTCAGGGAGGGTGTCTCCGCGTTCAAGGAGAAGCGGAAGCCCGTCTTCACCGGCGAGTAGTTAGGGCGTCTTGAAGGCGAGGATCGTCTTCTCGCCGTCTTTTACGGCGGCGAATTTCACGCGTATCCCCACGACGATGTTCTCGGGGTTCTCTATGGCTAGGAGGCCCGAGATGGAGGGGCCCTCGTCGAGTCTTACTATGCCGACTGCGTAGGGTCCGCGCCCCCTGAATGGGGTGGAGGGTGCCCTGTTTAGCGTCACGGCCTCTAGGACGCCTTCTCCCTTGAACTCGTGCCACTCTAGCTGCTGGGAGCCGCACTTGGAGCATATCTGCCGTGGCGGGATGTGGTACTCCCCGCAGCTCTTACACCTGTTTCCCATGAGTTTCCCCTGCGCCACGTATCCGTTGAATACCTTCGTCGTGAACTCGCTCACTTCATCCCCTCCTGAATACTTGGACTGCTACGCTTGCGCCGGCGGCGCCCACGTTGTGGGTGAGGCCCGTTTCGGCGCCCTGTACTTGGTGTCTGCCGGCTTGACAGCGTAGCTGTTTGAACATCTCGTAGGCCATGGCGACGCCTGTGGCGCCGACTGGGTGGCCCTTCGCCTTGAGGCCGCCGTCTGGGTTTATCGGGAGTTCGCCGTTTAGGGCGGTTCTGCCCTCTTCGGCGGCTCTGCCTCCCTGTCCCTTCGGGAAGAATCCGAGGTCCTCCGTGGCGACGATCTCGGCTATGGTGAAGCAGTCGTGTACGTCTGCTACTTGGATGTCCTTGGGGGTCGCGGACGCCATCTTGTATGCGTCTTCTGATGCCTTGACGGCTGCGCGTAGTGTCGTGAAGTCGGGGCGGCTGTGCAGTGCTATGGTGTCGCTTGCCTGCCCCATGCCGGCGACCTTGACGGGTGTGTCCGTGTATCGCCACGCGACCTCGTCAGCGACTAGGATGATGGCGGCGGCTCCGTCGGAGACGGGGCAGCAGTCGAAGAGTCGTAGGGGTGAGGCTATCGTCGGGTTATAGTCGGATCTGAGGAACTCCATCTCGTCTCTGAATGTCCTGCCGTCCCTCTCGCCGAGTTTCTGGGCGATCGCCATGATCTCTGATTGGAACTGCGCCTTGGGGTTGAGTGCGCCGTTCCTGTGGTTCTTTATGGTCACGGCGGCGAGTTGGTCCCAGCCTGTCCCGTGTTTCTTGAAGTAGGCGGAGGCTATGGCTGCGTAGATGGAGGGGAACGTGAATCCGACTGATGTCTCGTATGATGAGTCGGCGGCGAGGGCGAGGGCGTCCGTCACCTGATCCGTGGTGAGTCGGCTCATCTTCTCGACGCCGCCGACGATTACGACGTCTGTCATGCCCGAGGCGATTGCCATGGCGCCGAGGTTGAGGGCCGCCCCCCCGCTTGCGCAGGCGTCCTCGATCCTGTAGGCGGGCACGGGGTTGATGCCGAGCCAGTCGGCCATAACGGCCGCCGTGTGGCCCTGCGCCTCGAAGACGTCGCTAGTGAAGTTGCCGATGAATAGGGCGCCGGCGTCCCTGAACCTGAAACCGTTGTCCACGGAGCCCGCGGCGTCTAGGGCGGCCTCGACGAAGAGCTCCCTCCCCGTCTTGTCGACGTGTAGCTTGTTATGGAACCTAGTCATCCCCGCGCCCACTATCGAGACGCCCCTGTTGAGAACCAAGCGACGCGCCTAATGCAACCTTCCCAGCGCTGGGGTTAAGAATTGCGTCGAAGGGAAACTCGACACGAGACGAACAACCGTCACCCGTATTTATTGTAACCTGACAATATATAGAATAATGGTGAATCCATTTTATTCCTAGAAAACGTTAAATGATTTCCCGGGAAACATCCAATCGGGTGCACATATGAGCGTAGCCTTCGTCTTAATCAACACCGACCTCGGCGAGGGGACCGACGTCAGCAAGGCTCTGAAGGAGATACCTGAGGTCAAGGATGTCTACGGCGTCTACGGGGTCTACGACTTCGTCGTCCGCCTCGAGGCTTCCTCGATGCAGGAGATCAAGGACGTGATAACGAGCAAGATCAGGCGGCTCAACCACGTCAGGTCTACGCTGACGATGGTCGTCCTCGAGTAGGCTCCCTCTTTACCTAGTTTTCTGGGGCGCGAGCCGATTCTGGATTATCTGCTTTATTCCGTCTCGTAGCTTCCACTTTGGCTGGAAGCCGAGGGCGTTTGTTATCTTGGTCGTGTTGTAGCTGAACTCCTTTGTCTCCCCGGGGCGGGGTGGGAGGTGTGTGACCTTCACGGGTTTTCCCGTGGCTTTCTCAACCTCCCTTGATACGGTCTCCGCTATCGCGTTGACTGTTGTGGTCTCGTTGCCGATGTTGAACGTCTCGCCGCCGATTCCCCCCGTTGTTAGGCTGAGTGTGATTGCGCGTGTGATGTCTTCTACGTGGACGAAGTCTCTCGTGCTTGCGCCGTCTCCGTAGATGGTGAGGGGTTTTCCGTCTAGGGCGAGTGCCACGAACTTTGGGATGACGCCGACCCAGTTTGTGAAGAGGCCGACGCCGTAGACGTTCCCGAATCTGAGGTTCACGGTCTCTAGTCCGTGGTTTATGTGGGCGGCGTTGATGAGTTTCTCGCCCGCGAGTTTTGTCGTGCCGTAGAGGTTCAGGGGGTGGGTGGCGTGCCTCTCGGTTACGGGTGTTGTCGACGGTGTGCCGTAGACGGCTGCGCTGCTGCAGAAGACGAGTCTACCGACGCCGTTTCTCCTCGCCGCCTCGACCACCTGATAGGTGCCGTAGACGTTCACGGAGACCGCGTCCTCTGGCCTCTCGTTGCAGACGTCGAGGTCGGAGAGGGCTGCCATGTGGACGACGGCGTCCGCGCCCTTCAGGGCCGCGTCGAGGTCTCCAGGACTCCTGATGTCCCCCACTAGGAGGTCGGCGCCCTCGTTTTTCAACAGCTTCAAGTGGCTGTAGTTGCCCGTGGACTGGTTGTCGACTACGGTTACGCGGTGGCCTTCGTTGGTTAGGTTTCTCACTAGGGTGGAGCCTATGTAGCCCGCCCCACCGGTTACGGCTACGCGCATCGTGGTTCGGAAGGGTATTGGGGGCATCCGGTTAAATGAGTACCTGTTGTGCTCTATGCTTATATTCCCGGCATTTCTCGCTTCATAGTGGTCAAAATGGTCTACTGCCCCAAGTGTGGTAAGGAGCTACCGGTTGACGCCGTGTTCTGTGACAGGTGTGGTCAGAAGATGGATGAGCCCGTAAGCCCCAGCGTGCCGCAGTGGGGGCGTAGATTCGAGGCGCGGATGGAGAGGCGCTTCGAGAGGTTTGATCACGGCCCCGATTACCTCGACGGCGTCGGGTTCGGGGTCTTCCTGATCGCCGTTGCCTGGGTCTATCTCCAGTTCCCGTGGGTCTGGGAGGAGCTCACGGTGTGGTTCCGGGGCTGGGTCAACGGGCCGACCATACTCCCCCTCATCCTCACCGAGCCAATCGTGCTGTTCTTCATGGTGATGGGCGGGTGGGGCCTCATCGAGGGGGCGCTACGCCTGGTCTCCGGCCGCGTGATGAAGGGATTCGGGAACGTCGTCGGAGCCCTCGGCAGCCTGGCGATAGCCTACATTATCAGGCTCTACGGCCAGGGGGCGATAAACGGAACCGACATCCTGCCCTACTTCATAATGATCATAGGCGCCACGGTCGTCATAAGCGCCATCTTCGGAACGATCGCTTGGTCCTCCGCCCCTCGAAGGGATTAAAAACGCGACGGCACACGGGTGTAACGTGCTCACCCAGCAGATTCTCGGACCCGTCTACCTCATAGACTCCCCGTATCACGGTGCCCAGGGCGTACTCGGGACATACGTGGTCAAGGGCGGGGAGCCGATGCTCATCGACCCAGGGCCGACGACGCAGGTGCCCGGGGCACTTGAGGGGCTCCATGAGCTAGGCATAAGACAGCTCCGATACGTTGGGCTCACGCACATCCACCTCGACCACGGCGGCGGCGCGTGGAAGATGATAGATGCGCACCCCGAGGCGGACGTCTACGCCCACCCCAAGGCGGTGGAGCACCTCGTCGACCCGAGCCGCCTCGCCGCCTCCGCGAAGCAGTTCTTCGGCCCAGCCTTCGACAAATACGGCGAGGTCCGGGGGCTGAACCCGATGAAGATTCAGGAGTCGAAGGACGGGGAGGTCCTCGACCTGCAGGGCGCGACGCTCAAGGTGATCTGGACGCCTGGGCATGCGAGCCACGGACAGAGCTTCTGGGAGCCCGACTACCGCATCATAATCCTCGGCGACTCCGGGGGCAGCTTCAGCAAGAAGAGCGGGAACAACTTCCCCATAACGCCTCCCCCGTTCAACACCGATAGGGCGCTTGAGACCCTGGATAAGCTCATCGCGCTGCGCCCCGAGATCGTCTGCTACAGCCACTTCGGCTACGCCTATGATGCCGAGAAGAAGCTCAAGTTCTACAGGGGGGAGCTTCAGACGTGGGCCGAGGTTGTGGAGAGGGGCGTGAAGGAGGGGATGGACCTAAACGGCGTCTGGGAGCTCCTCAAGGAGCAGGACCCCATCCTACGCCTCAGCCTCGACGGGGACGACAGCAGGCGCAGGACCGCCATACCCAACATAATCGGCCTCATGGAGTACACAAAGTGGAAACTCAAAGAGGAAGCGGCAAAGTCCACTGGTTCCCAGTGAACGTTTCTCGACGAGAAACGGTGGGGCTGACCGGCAACCCTATTTCATGGCATCCACCTGACACTCAGCAGAAGGCGCCACCTTGCTATTCTACACCGAGTCAGGCCCAGCGGATGCCCCCACGATCATCTTCCTCCCCGGCGGTGGCATGAGCGGCTGGACGTGGCTGCCACAGGTAAAGAGACTCCCCGACTACCGCTGCATAGTCCCCGATCTACCCGGACACGGGCGGAGCCCCGCCAACGGTCCAATAAGGATAGGCGCCGCGGCCGAGGAGGTCGCCGAACTGATCAAGGACAGGGTCCCCAAGGGCCGGGCTCACGTAGTCGGCCTCTCCATGGGCGGCCAGACCGCCCTGCAGCTGCTCAGCGCGCACCCGGAGCTCGTGGACCGCGTGATCGTCAGCGGGACCAACACATCGCCGAGCGGCAGCATAAGGTTCCTGGCCCCCCTCCTGAAGCTCACGATGATCCTCTACGGCCCCCTCCAGAACACCGACTACATGATCCACGCCAACATGGCGCAAATCAAAATCTCGACCGAGTACGAGGCCGAGTTCAGAGAAGACACGAGGCTCATGACACCCGACTTCTACACGCAGGTGGTCGTCGAAAGCATGACGTACCCCCTCCCGCCCATAGCGGATGCGTCCGGGCTCCTCGTGGCCTGCGGCGAGAAGGAGCCCGAGCTGATCAAGAAGTCGGCGCGTATGATACGGGGGGTGCATCCCTGTGTGCCCTGCGTCGTCGCCCCCGGCGTCGGACATAACTGGGGCATGGAGAAGCCGGATCTCTTCGCCGCCATGATCCGGGCATGGGTGGAGCACGCCCCCCTGCCGGTGGAGCTCAATCAACTGCCCTGAGTGGGCCGCCTGACCCAGGCTTCATAAGCACCCGCATCGGAACATTTCTCGATCAAATTGTATTCTGAGAGCCATTGTCATCTCGGGGACATGGGCCCCGGGGACGTTAAGCGGGCTGAGGACGCGGGGCTCGCCCTCATGATAACGATGGGGCTGGATGAGGCGTCGACCGCCGTCGCGTTGAAGCTCGCTCAGAGGCATAAATGTGTCAGGCTGAGCCTCGCCGTCCACCCGTGGTATAGCGACGAGTACACGGCGAAGACCCGGAAGATGTTCGTGGACCTTGCCAAGAACCCCGAGGTCGTTGCCATCGGGGAGACTGGGCTCGACTTCACGGGGAGGATGAGCCACCAGTGGGTCAGGGAGGAGAAGTACGTGGACAAGGCGATCCAGAGGGCGACGTTCCGCGCCCACGTGCAGCTGGCGAGGGAGCTGAAGCTCCCAGTCATCGTACACGACAGGGGCGAGTGGCAGGAGGCGCTCGACATCCTCGAGGAACTGGGCGCTCCGAAGACGGGTGCCATCATCCACGGCTTCGCCAAGGATGAGGCATACGCCAAGCGTTGTGAGGCACTCGGCATCCACCTCTCACTCGGCCTCAGGACGCTTCAGGCGCCGCCGCCCGGCTTCGAGGCCGCCGTCAAACGTACACCCATGCGGCTCATCGTCACCGAGACAGACTCGAACAAGCCGTGGGAGGTGATCAAGGCCTGCGAGATCATCGGGAAGATCAAGGGTGTCACCACGGATGAGGTCGGCTCCAAGGCGACTGAGAACCTCCGCCGTCTCACAAGCCAGTGAGCACAGGTCTCTTAAGCCTCCGGGACCACTTATCCCCCGATTCGTGATGTCCGTGCCGATCATAAGCCACTGGATTAACGGGCGCCCGGTCGAGGTGCCCCTTAAGGAGACGGGGCCGGTCTACAACCCGGCGACGGGCGAGGAGATTGCCCGAGTGCCAAAGGGCGGGGCGAAGGAGATCGAAGCCGCCGTTGCAGCGGCTACGAAGGCGTACCCCGCGTGGCGCGACACGCCCCTCATCGCAAGGAGCGCGGTATTCTTCGCCTTCCGCGAGCTATGCTGGAAGAACAGGGAGGAGATGGCGAAGCTAATCACCCGCGACCACGGTAAGACGTACCCGGACGCCTTGGGTGAGGTCGTTCGCGGGTTGGAGACGGTGGAGTTCGCCTGCGGGCTTCCCGTGCACATGGCGGGGATGAACACCCCGAACGTCTCAACGAGCATCGACGTCCGTACGCTACGTCAGCCTCTGGGCGTCACTGCGGGCATAACTCCGTTCAACTTCCCGGTGATGGTCCCGATGTGGATTTATCCCATAGCCCTCATGACCGGCAACTGCTTCATCTGGAAGCCCAGCAGCCACACGCCGGGTGCGACGCAGCTTCAGGCTGAGCTGTGGAAGCAGGCGGGGCTCCCCGACGGCGTCTTCAACATCGTCTACGGCGGCCGGGAGGCGGTGAACGCCATCCTCGACAGCCCAGGGATACAGGCGGTGCAGTTCGTCGGCTCAACGGCTGTGGGCAAGATGGTGCACGAGAGGGGGACGAAGGCGGGTAAGCGCGTCGGCTGCTACATGGGCGCGAAGAACGCCATGGTCGTGCTGCCGGACGCGGACATGGACCTCGCCGCCGACTCCGCGATAGCCGCGGGCTACGGCTCGGCGGGCGAGCGCTGCATGGCGCAGTCGCTAGTCATCGCCGTCGGCGACGCCGGAGACAGGCTCCTGCCGCTCATGAAGGAGAGGATAGCGAAGCTCAAGATCGGCCCCGGGATCGAGCCCGGCATGGATATGGGCCCCATCTACTCCGCGGAGCACAGGGAAGCGATCATAAAGTGGATCGACAAGGGCGTCGAGGAGGGGGCGAAGCTCGTCGCGGACGGGCGCCCCTTCAAGCACCCGACGAGCCCCAAGGGCTTCTTCCTCGGAGTCACCCTCTTCGACCACGTCACGCCCAAGATGAGCATCTACAACGAGGAGATATTCGGCCCCGTACTCGGCATGGTCAGGGTGAAGACCTTCGACGAGGCGCTGGCACTCATCAACGGGCACCAGTACGGCAACGGCACGGCGATATTCACAACCGACGGCGGCGCCGCGAGGCGCTTCGAGCTGGAGGTCGACGTGCCCATGATAGGCATCAACGTCCCCATCCCGGTGCCCGCCGGCTACCTCAGCTTCGGCGGCACCCGAAACTCGGCGTTCGCCGACGTGCAGATGCGCGGAGAGGACTCCATACGCTTCTTCACGAAGCAGAAGGAGGTCACGGTCCGCTGGCCCAAGCCGGGCAAGCAGGGCCCACTCAGCCTCGTCTTCCCCGGAAACAAGTAGGCGCCGCCCCTTTTTAGCGGCCTTTCTGATTTTGTGTTCTATATTCCCCACGAGCTGCGCTGGTAGATGGAGATGCTGGTCCCCTGTACCCTTGTTTCGTATGTCTTCAGGCTGCCCGCGCTGCCCCTGGAAAACATCTGCTTCGGCCCGAGGGTGTTCTTGCCGGTTGTGACGTCGAACTTTGATCCGTGCAGTGGGCAGGTGATGGTATTTCCATCCAGTGTGCCCTTGGAGAGGTCCCCCTTCTTGTGGGGGCAGGGGTTCGAGACGGCGTAATACTTGCCGCCGACGTTCGCAATGAGAATCTCCTCCTCCTTAATCTTGATCATCTTCATCTTGCCGGCGGGGATCTCGGAGGTGTCTGCGACCTTCGTGAAGGATGACTCGGGGTTGGCCATAATAATCAGTTGACTCTGATGGTTCGGTTGTAATAAACCATGTTTAATCCCACCTCCCGTGTTATACCAAACATATTATTAGAAAAGTCGGTCGATTGGTGACTGATAGTTATGATCAAGTTTGACTACAAGGGCAAGGTGGCGCTCGTCACCGGGTCGAGCAGGGGGATAGGCTTCGCTACGGCGAAGATGCTCCTCGACGCTGGGGCGAGGGTGATGATCAACGGGTCGAACAAGGAGCGGCTCGACGCCGCCCTGAAGAGCCTCGCCAAGTACAAGGGCAACGTGATCGCCCACAGGGCGGACCTGAAGAGCAGGGCAGAGATAGAAGCGATGTTCAAGCACCTCTTCGACGCCTGGGGCGGCATAGACATACTCGTCAACAACGCCGCCGACCGCCCCGTGATGAAGGTCGTCGACATGACCGACGACATCTGGGACAGGAACCTCGACACGAAGCTCCGCGGCGCCTACATCTGCTCACAGCTCGCGGCGCGCCGGATGATAAATCAGGGACGCGGCGGGAAGATGGTCTTCGTCGCCTCGGGGAGCTGGAAGGTGGCGCGCGAGGCCGCTGGTGCCTACTGCGCCTCGAATGCGGGGATGGTCATGTTCGCCAACTGCCTCGCCCTGGAGCTCGGGCCGCACAAGATAAACGTCAACTGCGTCGCGCCGGGGCTAATCGACGTGGGTGAGGAGATGACCCCCTCGAAGGTGGCGTACGACAGGGCGATGGTGAATATGACGCCCTGGGGCAGGATAGGGAAGCCAGACGACATAGCCAACGCGATACTGATGCTCTGCAGCCCGCAGGCGGACTTCATGACGGGCGTTGTACTGAGCGTCGATGGCGGGATAAGCGTAGGCAGGTACGGGATACCCGTAAGCCCGTACTAATTTGTAAAAACCCCAAGAAAGTGGGGTTACTTTTTCTCGTAGACTATCTTGCCACCGACTATGGTGGCGTCGACGGGTATGTCCTTGATCTCCGCCGTGGGTATGGTTAGGATGTCCCTGCCGAGGATGACGAAGTCGGCGAGCTTGCCCTCCTCTATGCTGCCGAGGCGGTCCTCGTCGAAGCTCTGGTAGGCGGAGTTGACGGTGTAGAGCCTGAGCGCCTCCATGACGGTTATGCGCTGGCTTCTGCCGATGGGTTTGCCTGCCTTGGTGGTCCTGTTGACTAGGGCGTGGATGGCCATGAGCGGCGGGAAGGGGGCGCATGGGTGGTCGCTGTGCGCCGCCAGCTTTACCCCCGCGTCGAGGAAGGTGCGCGCCGCGAACATCCTATCAAGCCTCTCCTCGCCGAATGGGACGAGGAGCTTGTCCCCGTGGTAGTAGGGGTAGGGACCGAAGATGGTGGGGAGTATGCCGAGCCTCTTGATCTTCGCCACCAGCTCCTTCGTGATGACTGTGCAGTGTATGTCCCTGTTGCGTGGGTCCTCGCGTGGGTACTTTGCCTGCAGCCCCTCCATGATGTCGAGGTACATGGCGATCGCCTTGTCCCCGTTTGCGTGGCAGCTGACCCTGTACCCGGCAGCGTACGCCCTACCAAGCACATCCTCAGCTATCTCCCGCGTCGTCGACATGACGCCGTAGAACCCGGGCTTGTCGCAGTAGGGCTCCGTCACCGCCGCGGTGCGCGCCGAGATGGCGCCGTCGAAGAAGAACTTGACGCCGCAGAGGCGCAGCATGTCGTCGCCGAACATCTGGTGTACGCCCGTGGCGTTTAGCTGGGGGAAGAGGTCGATGGTGGAGTCCATCCTCATCCTGATGGGCAGCTCGCCCCGGGTGTTGAGGTCGATGAGTGCCCTGATCTGGTGCTTGTCGACTAGGTCGTAGGCGCATGTGAGGCCGACGCTGGCGCAGTCCATGAGGATGGATTTCGCGCCCTCGATGCTCTGCTCCGCCGTGGGCTCCTGAGCCACAGCGGGGATGATGAGGTCTATGGCCTTCTCGTGTGCGCCGCCGGTGATCTCGCCCTTGGCGTCCCTGTCGAACTTGCCGCCCACGGGGTCGGGGGTCTCCTTGGTGACGCCCGCCATCTCGTACGCCTTGCTGTTGAGGATGGAGAAGTGGCCGCCGACGGTTGAGATGCTGATGGGGTGGTTCTTGCTGGCGACGTCCAGTTCCCAGCGCGTCGGGTGCTTCTTCTCGGCGAGCTTGGAGTCGTCCTCCTGGTAGCCGAATATCCACGCGCCCTTTGGCGTCTTCTTGGCGCGCTCGGCGAGCCTCTCCTGTATGTCCTTTATCGTCTTGACGCCAGCCTCCTGGCTGAGGTCGACGAAGCGTAGCCTGCCCGCGCCCTCGTCGGCCATGTGGCTGTGGCTGTCCATAAGGCCGGGGATGACCGTGCGCCCCTTGAGTTCGATGACCTTCGTCTCCGGCCCGACCAGGGGCTTGACGTCGGCGTCCTTGCCGACCGCGATTATCCTGCCATATTTGACGGCGACGGCCTCAGCCGTCGACTCGCCCTCGTCCATCTTCACGATCTTTCCGCCGCGTAGAACCAGATCAGCGTACATCGCAGAATCAGGGAGGACTCACGCTGAAGATGTATAAATCACCTCGGGGGGTGGGCGCAGAGGATAAATGAGCGGTGCGCCCCCTACCGGGGTTGAACGGAGGAGCACCCAGTTGGACGAGACATTGAAGAAGCTGTCGCCTGTCTACGCTGTGCTCTTCCTCAGGAACATGGCGTGGTCGCTGACACTGAACGGCCCCGTTATGCCCCTCTACGTCCGCTTCCTCGGCCTCGATGTCCCGAGCTGGGGCATACTCGCCATGGCGCTCTCCGCCGGCCTCTTCATGGAGTTCGTCTGGGGAGTAGTCTCCGACAGGGTGAACAAGGGCTACTTCATACTCCTCGCCCTCGTCCTCACGAGCCTCATCTATCCCCTCTACACCGTCAAGGCGTTCCTGCCGCTCTTCATAGTCTTCCAGTTCATCTTCGGCGCCATACAGGTGATAGTGGGGCTGACGACTCGCGCCGTCATCGCCGAGGCCTCCCCCGGCAAGTCGGCGGGATTCAACATGAGCCTCTGGTTCTTCTTCGCCACCCTCGGCAACATCGCCGGCCCCATAGTCGGGACATACATCGCCGCCAGCTACGGCTACGAGTACGCCTTCTATACCTCGATGGCCATAGTCTGGGCAGCCATCCTCTTCTTCCTCGTAACATACCTCCGGAACCGGGACCACAGGGCACCCATACCCGTGGCACGCCGCCCACTCTTCTCGGGCTTCGGCCAACTACTCCGCATACCCACCCTCCAGAGGACCTGCACGGTCACCCTGCTAAGCTTCCTAGGCTGCAGCGTCGTCGCCTCCTTCCTCCCCATCTACGCCACGGAGAGGGTGGGGATGACCACCGTCGCCGTCGGTAGCATGGCGACCATAGCCGCCACGGCGCGCCTCGTGGCGACGCCCCTAATAGGCAGAATATCCGACAGGATCGATAAGAGGAAGCTTCTCTTCGCCACCCTCGCCTTCGGCTGCGCCCTATTCGCCCTGTTCCCATTCGCCAAAGACGCCATCCAGCTAACCCTCCTAACCATCGGCGTCTCCATGAGCTTCAGCTTCGGCGTCCTCAGCATCGCGATACACAGCTCCGCCACCCCCAAGGAGTACTCGGGGATGAGCCTCGGCCTCTACGGCACATTCGAGGACTTCGGGCTCATGATGGGCTCACTCATCTTCGGCTTCTCATGGGGCGCCTTCGGCCCGCCATCCGTCTTCGTCATCACCGCGGCCGCCATGGGGTGCGCCGCGCTCCTGTCCCTCGGCCTCCGTGAGCAGAAGCAATAAGTCACCCCACGCCACACCCGTAGCCATGCACGAAAAGCTCGCCGAGAAGATCGAGGAGTTCAAGGCCATGGGCATACAGTACACCTTCGACGGATTCGCCGTCGCCGACCTACTCACCCAACTCGACGCCCTCGCCACCATCAACTTCGTCGAATTCAAGGGCAGCCGCCTCTCCATCTGGCTCGGAGAAATAAAGGGCACACCAAAGGACGTGATGAACCTCATGCCCGCCACCAGCCTCTTCGGCGCCATGACCTCAGGCGCAGAAGAAACCCCACAGGGCTACAAACTCTGGTTCGAGTGGATGCTCCCCAAGGACATCTACAACGAGAAACAGGTCTAAAACCGCGGGGAGATTTCCACTAAAAATCAGTACGCGCGACCTCTCGGTGCCACACGGAGTATGGTTATGAGCGCCTTCTCTTCCTCAACTCTATAGACGACTCTAACGTCTCCGATTCGCGCCCTGAAGAATTCGTGTGCCCCCTTCATAGGCTCAACATCATACTCTTCTGGCGTAGCATCCTCGACGAGGGCGTCGGCTAGCTCTAGGACTCTATCTATAACCCAAGGCTCTCTTCGGGCAAGCTCCCTTTCCGCTCGCCTTCCGAAGACGACTGAGAATCGGCTCAACCTCCACGCCCCTTGAGACGAGCCTTGACCTCAGCAAGCGGAACCGTATCCCCCGCCTCGGCCTCCTTCGCCCGCCTCAAGATGAGTTCCCTCTCCCGAGCCGACGGTACCCACTCACAACCCAGCCTACGTTCAATCACGTCGAGCCTCTCACGGATCGCGGCAAGCTCCGCCAACACGCGATCCATCTCAGAACCGGATACCATCAAGCAAACCCACCGAACACCACCCTATAAAACCAGCGAAAAACCCCGCCGACACCACGGCGGGCTATACCCCGGCGACACGACGAACACGCGTCGTTCGTCACACAGTACCGCCCCCACATAATGGCACAGATATTCACATGATGTTGTTAGTGATCAGCCAGAAAGTTACCCCACCCATGAACAACATTTTTATGGAAACAAACAAACCCCCAATACGGTGCCAACGGTGTCCGGTGACCGCCAAATCTAGCCGAAACACTCAAACCCCACCCGACACCAAGATTCTAGACCCAACCGAGGACCAGAGATGACCTTCCAACCCATAGACAGCAAAGTCGACGTAGCCACCCTAGAGCGCGAAATACAGAAACTCTGGAAGGAGACACACGCCTTCGACAAGCGCCGCAAGCTCAACGAAGGCAAACCAGCGTGGAGCTTCATCGACGGACCAATAACCGCAAACAACCCCATGGGCGCCCACCACGGCTGGGGACGCACATACAAGGACCTCTGGCAACGCTACTGGGCGATGCGCGGACGCGACGTCCGATACCAGAACGGCTTCGACTGCCAGGGACTCTGGGTCGAGGTCGAAGTCGAGAAGGAGCTGGGCTTCGAGTCCAAGCGCGACATCGAGACCTACGGCGTCGCCGAGTTCGTAAAGAAGTGCAAGCAGCGCGTCCTCAAATACTCCGCCATACAGACCGAGCAGAGCATACGCCTCGGAATGTGGATGGACTGGAACGACCCCGCCGAGCTACGCAAACTCGCCGAGGTCATGAACAACCCACTAGAGCAGACCACATACGTCGGCTCACACGGACCCGTACACGGCTCCGCAGAGTACCTCGTCGGCCAACTCGGGATGCCCCAGGTCGGCGGAAGCTACTACACCCTCAGCGACGAGAACAACTACATGATCTGGACCGCCCTCAAGAGCTGCCACGACCGCGGCTGGATATACCGGGGACAGGACTCCATGCCCTGGTGCCCCCGCTGCAGCACGGGCATCAGCCAGCACGAGATAGTCACCGAGGGCTACAAGGAGATCACACACACAACCGTCTTCGTCAAGTTCCCTCTCAAGGACCGCGAAGGCTCCCTCCTCATCTGGACGACCACCCCATGGACACTCACGAGCAACGTCGCCGTCGCCGCCCACCCCGACCTCACCTACGCCAAGGTCAAACACGGCGACGAAACCCTCTACCTCAGCAAGGGCACCCTAGCCACCGTCTTCACCCAGAAGGGAAGCTACACAATCCTAGAGGAACTCAAGGGCAAAGACATGCTGGGCTGGAGGTACTCCGCCCCCTACGACGACCTCGAAGTACCCAAGAAGCTGGGCGTACCCGAGGCGCACCGCGTAATCATGTGGGACGCCGTCGGCGAGACAGAGGGAACCGGACTCGTACACATCGCCCCCGGAGCCGGCAAGGAAGACTTCGAGCTGGGCAAGCAGAACAAGCTCCCCGCCCCCGCGCCCCTCGATGAGTACGGCGTAATCATCAACGGCTTCGGATGGCTCACCGGCACACACGTCTACAACTCCGCCGAGCCCATCTTCGACGACCTCAAGCAGCGCGGCTTCCTCCTACGCACCCAGAAGATCACCCACCGCTACCCCGTCTGCTGGCGCTGCGGCTCAGAACTCGTCTTCCGCCTCGTAAACGAGTGGTTCATAAACATGGGCGAAAAACTCGACAAACCCTACGAGGAAGTCACCGAAGCCGAGAAGGACAAGAGCCTCCGCTACCAGATAATGGACTCCGCCAGCAACGTCCACTGGATACCCGAGTTCGGCCTAAAACGCGAACTCGACTGGCTCCAAAACATGGACGACTGGATGATAAGCAAGAAACGCTACTGGGGCCTCGCCCTACCCATCTGGCAGTGCACCTGCGGGTGGTTCACAGTCATAGGCGACAAGGAGGAACTCAAGAGCAAGGCGATAAGCGGCTGGGACGAGTTCGAGGGGCACAGCCCACACCGCCCATACATAGACTCCGTCAAGATCAGGTGCGAGAAATGCGGTGGAGTTGCCAGCCGCGTCCCCGAGGTCGGAAACCCGTGGCTCGACGCCGGAATAGTAGGCTACAGCACACTCCGCTACCGCAGCGACCGCGCCTACTGGGAGAAGTGGTTCCCCGCCGACTTCATCACCGAGTCCTTCCCCGGCCAGTTCCGCAACTGGTTCTACGCCATGCTCGCCGAGAGCACCATCCTCGAACGCAGGACCCCCTACAGGGTCTGCCTCGGCCACGGCTCAGTCCTCGCCGAGGACGGGCGGGAGATGCACAAGAGCTGGGGCAACGCCATCTGGTTCGACGACGCAGCCGAGACCATGGGCGCCGACATTATGCGCTGGATATACTGCGGCTCCAAGCCCGAGAACGACGTACTCTTCGGCTACACGCGGGCGAACGAGGTGAAGAGGATGTACTTCATGACGCTCCTAAACGTCTACAACTTCTTCACAATCTACGCCAACCTCGACAAGTGGACACCCGAGCAGAAGCCGAGGGAGTACACGCAGCTAGACCGGTGGGTGCTCTCCCGGCTCAACGCCCTCGTGGCGAGCGTCACCGTCTCACTGGAGAACTACGACGCGACCACCCCGACTCAGGAGCTTGAGAAATTCGTCGACGCCCTCTCCAAGTGGTACGTCCGCAGGAGCAGGCGCAGATTCTGGAAGACCGAGTCGGACGACGATAAGAAGGCCGCATATGCGACACTCTACGAGTGCCTGAAGACCGTCATACTCCTCATGGCGCCCCTCACCCCCCACATCGCCGAGGCAATGTACCAGCGCCTCGTACGCCCCGTTGAGCCCGGCGCCCCCGAGAGCGTCCACCACAATGACTGGCCCATAGCCGACGAATCCGCCATAGACAAGGCGCTGATGGCTGAGATGGACCTCGCCATGAACGCCAGCAGCCTAGGAAGGGCGGCCCGCGCCAAGAGCCAGATAAAGCTACGCCAACCCCTCAGCGAAGCAATCGCCGTAACCAACAAAGACCAACTCGCCACACTCCGTAAGGTCGCGCCACTCATCCGCGAGGAACTAAACGTCAAGGAAGTCAAGGTAACCAGCGAACGCGACATACTCCAGAGCCACATCGCCAAACCCGTACCACGCATACTCGGCAAGAAACACGGCAAAACCTACACCGCAGTCGCCGAGGCCATCAAAGCCATGACCACCGAGCAGACCGAGACACTAGCAAACGGCAAACCCATAACCCTCAACGCAAACGGGGCACAGGTCGAGATACTACCCGAGGAGGTCGAACTAGAATCCAAGCCGATCGAAGGCTACTCGATAGTCGAGGAAAACGGCCTTCTCATCGGCATCAACACCGCCATCAGCGAGGCGCTCAGCAGCGAGGGACTCGCACGCGACATCGTGCGCCGCATACAGGCGCTCCGCAAGGAGGCCAACTTCGATATAAACGACCACATCGAGACCTACTACCGCGGCGACCCCGAGATCGTCGAGGTCTTCACCGACGAGGCCGACTACATAAAGGCCGAGACCCTGACCGACCTGCTCCAGGAGGGCGTTGCCCCGACTGACGCCAAGGGCGGCTCATACGAGATCGGCGGACTCCAACTCATCCTCGGGCTGCGCAGGAAATAACCCCCCAGACCCCCGCGGCGAAGCGACGACAACCACCGCCGCCCTCCGCCGCCAACAGACCCAGAAACCGGCTCCAAACCGCAAAACAAGCCCAAACACCCAGAAACGCGACGGCGGCGGAGGAGGAAACGGGAAACCGCACACACGCGCCACAACACCACCCACTGAGAAAACGACCCACAACAAAACAACCCCCACCATTTATCGTCACCTTTATCAATTCCCCAATTCGCTTAATCCGTGATTCAACATGCCCGGCAAAAAAAGCCTGAAGAAGATGGAGAAGACGCAGGACGTCGAAGCCCCAAAGGAAGATAAGAAGAAGGAGAAGATTGTGGGCAGCGTCGACGCCATCCATGCAAACAGCCCCGAGCTCATGGACGCGATGAAGAAGATGAAGGCCATCACGCCCCCAGCCATCGCGGCCCAGTTCAACCTCAAGGTCAGCGTCGCCAAGAAGATACTAGACGAACTCGACCACAAGGGAACCATACAACTCGTGGCGCACACGAACAACCTGAGGGTCTACGCCCTCCCACCCAAGGCCAACTAAACAGCCACGATAATTATCCGGGAACCACTCTTAAGGTTCCTGAAAATTTCTAGGTTACCCGTCACCTTGCCCACCTTGTTGACGGGTCCATACGTCCTCGTCGCCTCAGGGTAGATGCAGAGGCTCCCAGCGCGTGGCCAGAAGGCTATCGTCCCCGCCTCAACCTGAGTCACGGGCTTCTCCGTCCCCCTCTTCAGCCCGAGGATTATGGAGATGCAGCCCTGCGCAGGTACATTACGCCCGTTTATCGGGAGCGCCTTAAGAATATCCCCAACGGTGAGCGGCGCCGTGAGCCTGTTCAACTCACCCGGAGCCTCACCAACGTCTGCAACCTTGATCCTGATCGGAACCCTAGCCTGGTTCTCACCCATGGACGAGACTCACCGCGTGCCGGACTATCTCGTCGGCCACCTTGATGCCTGCGGCTAGGTTCAGCGCCTGCCAGCCCGGGGAACCATTGACCTCCAATATGACCGGGCCATCGGGCGACTCTATGACGTCGACCCCCGAGTAGTCGAGCCCCATAGCCTGCGTGGCGCTCAGCCCGAGTTCGAGGATGTCCTCTGGGACCTTCTCGTCAACCATCGTGCCTCCCTGGGCGACGTTCGTCTTCCACTTCCCCTTCGCCCTATACTTGTAGGCGGAGCCCACGACCTCCTCCCCGATGACGAAGACCCTTATGTCCCTACCCGGGTTCTGCACATACTTCTGCAGTATGAGGGGCTGGCTGTACCTGTCGAGCATCTTGTAGGCGTTGTAGGCGAGGTCGGGGTCGCTGAACTTCATGGCCCCCTTGCCCATGCTGCTCAGGATCGGCTTGTAGATGAACTCCCCGTACGCTTCGGAGACGCGATAGGCGTCAGCCATGCTCTCAGTCGTATACGTCGTCGGGATGGGAAGCCCCGCCGCCTCGAGCGTGTACTGGGTCGCGTACTTGTCTCTGGCCCGCCTGAAGGCGTAGCAGGGGTTAACGACGCGTATCCCGGCGACCTCCATGTGCTCAAGCAGGCTGATGCGCCGTGTCGACTGCTCGCATGAGCCCGGGCCGAAGCTCCTGAGGATGCAGACGTCGAAGTCGGTCACCTCGATGTCCCGTAGCCAGAACCTTGAACCGGACGGGGAGACCTCGCTGGAGACCTCCGCCGTCTGACCCCCGACAACCTCGTGCCCCTGCGCCTTGGCGGCCTCGACCAACTCTTCGCTGTTCTTGCTCGGCACGGAGCCATAGAGGATGAGAACCTTCATTGTGCCCGCAATACTCAGCGAGGCAACCGGTAAATAAGCACAACAGCCGTGGGAGCGTTAGATGAAGAGGTCCATCCCGCGGGGTCTGACCAACTCCACCGCCTTCGATGTCTCCGATTTATCGAACCTGTACCCCCTGATGATGGCGGCGGGCACTCCCTCGTCGGCTTGTCCTATGACCAACTCCGCCGCGGCGGCGAGTTCATCGGCGACCGCCGTCCGCTTGATATGAAGCTCATAGCCGAAGAGATCCTTTTCGCCCCGCCTATCCCTTATGACGTTCAGGCCGGACGAGCCGATGGCGACGTTCACCTCGCCGTCCCTGTGGGCGCGCCCGTGGGTGTCGCAGACGATTACCGCCACATCCAGACCCCCCAACTCCTTGACCTTCTCCCTGATGGCTTTCGCCGAGGCGTCAGGGTCAAGGGGCAGGGGGGCCACGATGTCCTCCCCCGGCACATTCGACTTGTCGACCCCCGAGTTGGCGCACACGAACCCCTGCCGCGTCTCCGTGACCAGCACCCCCGGCCCCATGCGCCTCACCGCCCTCGCCTCCCTAAGCACGACCTCGACAAGCCTCGGGTCCTTCCCAGTATACGCTGCGAAGTTCGCCGCTGGAACAGAGGGCTCGATCGTCTTCAGATCGATCACCCTCCCCTCCGCCCTCGATACTATGACGTGGCACAGCACGAGAACGTCCCCATCCTTGACTGGTGTCCCCTGCCTCGATGAAGCCTCCAACACGAGGCTGGCGAGATCATCTCCCTCCCCTATTATCGGGAGCCCGCTAACGGGGATTATTGTTATCGTCATGGGTGTATGAGAAGGTTGAATCACGTCGTATAAAGGTCACGCGGCATTTCATAATCTTTTTAAAGAACTTGCCAACACTAGGTAGAAATCAACTAGGTAGAGGTCAACCTATTGACGCCGCTCCGCAACGCCATGCCGATGCACCTGAAGATAAGCCCACTCCAGATGCTGCTCCTCATACAGCTCGAAGCCTCGCCGAAATACGGCTACGAGATGCTCAAGTCGATAAAGGACGCATTCGAGGGCGTCTGGGAGCCACGCACGGGCACAATCTACCCAGCCCTCAAGAGCCTCGAGAGAAGATCCCTCATCGAAACACAGGTACGAGACGGCGTCGGCTTCTACCACATAACGCCGAGCGGGAGGCAGTTCCTCCTGGAAATAGGGGCACAGCAGACCATGAACATGAAGTTCAGCTCCCGATTCCTAGAGACCCTGACAAAGTGGATGTCCCCGGAGATGAAGAAGAACATACTCTCAAACATGTCCGCCATGGCCGGCGAGGACATAAACTTCGTAGGGGGCATCATCCACTTCCTCGACGGCAGCGTGGACCGAAACACGAAGCTGCTGTTCCTCAAAAACTTCAGGTCGAACCTCTCCCACAGGCTGGTGGAACTCGACCAGATGATAAGTGACCTGGAGGCTGAAACGTCTTGACGCTCGCCATCGAGACCGTTGACCTAGTCAAAGAGTACGTTCAGGGCGGTCAGATTCTCCGCGTACTCAAGAACGTCAACCTCAAGATCGAGAAGGGCGAATTCATGGCAATAATGGGCCCCTCGGGGAGCGGTAAATCCACGCTCCTAAACATGCTCGGGGCACTCGACCGCCCAACGTCAGGAAAAGTCCTGATCAACGGCATAGACATCAGCACACTGGACGATAACCAGCTCGCAGACCTGAGGAACAAGGAGATAGGCTTCATCTTCCAACAATTCAACCTCATCCAGCGCATGGACGCGCAACATAATGTTGAGCTGCCGCTATCCATAAGCGGTGTACCGACCAAAAAGCGGGAGGAGCGGGCGAAGCAGCTTCTAGGGTCTTTGGGCCTCGGCGATCGCGTCGACCACCGTCCTAGCCAGCTCAGCGGCGGAGAACAACAACGCGTCGCCATAGCCAGAGCCCTAGCGAACGACCCGCCGCTCTTCCTATGCGACGAGCTCACGGGCAACCTCGACTCAAAGACCGGCCAGGAGATCATGAATCTGCTGCGCCGCCTAAATCAGGAGGAGGGTAAGACCTTCGTCTTGATCACACACGATCCAAACGTGGCGCAGGCTACGGATAGGCTGCTCCAGATACGAGACGGAGCGATAGCGGGAGAAAAACGATTCAAGTGATTGATATGAATGTGAAGAAGAATACGCTGATAGCGTTACTGCTAACCTGCCTCATGGCGGGTTCGACGATATCTGCATTCGCGGATGACTACCAACCTCACCTACAGGTGACGACGACTAATACGACGTTCTCAGCCGGGAGTAAGGACGTGATGAGTATCACCCTGTTCAACGGCGGAGGCTATGATGTGATAGAGGTGGAAGCGATTCTTAGCTCTAAAACATCGGGTGTTACCCCCCTTAAGGGGGCGCAGATGGTCTACGCCAACATCGAACACTCGGTATCTTATGACGTCGACGTATTGATCGACGACGATGTGGCCGTTGGAGCGTATGTGCTTACATTGCAGCTCAGTTACCTCATCAACGGCTACGAGGCTGTCGACGTCGCCGTCCCAATAGGCATAGTCGTGGATAAGCCCGCCCTCCCCCTTGCGAAGATTACCGCCTCGAGCAACAAGATAACCCCCGGCGTCACAAACCAGATACGACTAACAACCCAGAACGTGGCCAACACGAGCATCAGCGACGTCGAGATTTCCCTGAGCTCAGCCACCACCCTCGTAACCGTAAGCGACCCCATAAATTACCGCATCTCCGAGCTTGGCCCCGGTGAATCCGTGGCCTTCGACGCCTCAGTAAAGGTGCTTGAGAACACCCCGATAGGAGCCTACGCGGTCACCGCGCGCATCTGGTACAATAACGGCGTGGGCATCACGTCGAGTCAAACCCTCAGCATCCCCCTCGAGGTGACCGAGACCGCCGTGACGAGGAGTCCCGTGGTCACCGTGAAAAACCTCGCACCACACATAGTCATCCCCGGTGAGGAGTTCACTCTAAACCTCGAGGCATCATGTGCGGGCGCACCCGTCTACAATGCGAAGGCTGTCATTAGCCAGGACGTAACCGGCCTCGTCTCCCCCATGACGCAGACAACCGTCTCACTGGGCGACATACCCGCAGGGGGAAATGCGAAGTTCTCATACGATCTACTCATGAGCGGCTCGGCTTCCGCTAGAGATATCCCGCTAACTGTCAGCATAAAATACGTCGACGCCAAGGGTGTCCAGGGTATAGTGACCGAGACCATCACGATCCCGGTGGAGAACCTCATCAAGTTCTCCCTGATGAAGGACGCAGTTGTCTCCGCTGAGAAGGGAAAGACGACGACATTCGAGGCAGACCTACTCTTAGTCGGAACAGGAAAAGTCGAGTTTTCATCGATCAGTGTTGTACCCGAGGGGCCGGTTGAGAAGGTCACGGGAAGCACCGAATACATAGGCGCAGTCGACCCCGACAGCCCCGTCCCATTCACACTGCTCTTCAAGGTCAAAGACAACGCCACTGTCGGTGACTACGATCTGCATCTGAAGATCAGCTACCTAGACAGCAGGAACGTCGTACAGAATAAAACAATCAGCGTTCCACTTCAGGTCGTCAACCCCGTGATTACCACCACAGCGACGGCAAACGACGGCGGCATATGGGGCTGGCTGAAGCGGCTATTTGGCATCCAGTAGGCGGTTAAGTCATTGAAACCCGGTGACATACTGGCCTCGGCCTGGGACAGTGTCCGGTCGAGAAAGTTCCGGTTCGCCCTCAACCTGATCGGCATACTCATCGGCTGCGCAGCAGTCACAGGTCTCGTATCCATAACTCAAGGTCTCAGCGACAGCGTCAGTGGGCAGCTCCAGATATTCGGCCCCCAGAACATCATGGTGATCCCCGGCGGCTTATCAAGCGGCACAATGACCACTGGAAAACTAACCTACAAAGACCTCACAGCCATCGAGAACGTGGAATATATCTCGGCGGCAACCCCGATAATCGCAAACAACCTCGCCACATACACCGTGAAAGGCAAGACATACCGCGCCTCAGTATACGGATTGGATGAAAACTTCCAGAAGTTGAACACGAGCTTCGAGCTTGCCGATGGTCGCGCGATGGTTCGCAGCGACAACGGCGTCGTAATCATTGGAGCGAACATAGCGTGGCCTCAAGATTCGGATGGACCCATCTTGGGGATGGGCGACAGGATCACATTAACCACTCGTGTCGGCGATGTTCAAAAGACGCTCACGGTTCGAGTCATAGGCGTATTGACGAAACAGGGCTCCACATTCGGCATCAACCTAGACGACGCCGTGGCTCTGACCCTAAGGGACGCCCAACAGCTCTACGAGACTGGGAATACTTACTCATACGTCATGGCTCAGGCCAACTCAGTCGAGAACGTTGCCCCAGCGGCGGCGGCCATTAAAGCCAAACTGGGTAAGGGCTACAGCGCAGTGACGTACGAATCCGCGAAGGCGACCATGGACCAGGTTCTCGGCTCGATTCAGGCGGTCCTCGGCGGGATCGCGGCGATAAGTTTGGTTGTGGCCGGGGTAGGCATAATCAACACAATGACGATCAGTGTGATGGAGCGCACACGCGAGATCGGCGTCATGAAGGCAATCGGCTCAAAGAGCATGGACGTGATGCTGATGTTCATATCAGAGGCAATCCTGACCGGGTTCATCGGCGGGATCATGGGCGTGCTCTTGGGCTTCGCCCTAAGCGGAGTGGTTGGCAGCTTCATAGGAATCAGCTCCATCCCCTCCGTGATGAACGGTGCACTGGTAGTCGGTTTTGCGGTCCTCACCACAACACTCTCGGGACTCTACCCCGCGTGGCGCGCGGCGAACCTCAACCCAGTGGAAGCCCTCAGGTCTGAGTGATTGGTGCGGCCGCCGGGATTCGGACCCGGGTCACCAACTATCCCCGACAATCGTCGTGGGGGGCTGGTATCTTACCAGGCTGGACCACGGCCGCGCACGGTACCAGAAGGGAAGACCCAAGCGATCTAATAAGTATGTCGAGAACCGCCCCCTGAGCCACTACTTGCGTGGGGGTGCAACTTTTACCGAAAAGAGCATTTATATTAAACGATTAGCGCAAACCCAACAACAGTTATATACGCTGTTAACTGTATTGGGTAAACGCTTAGGGCCGTGGGCCTGTAGCTCAGCAAGGAAGAGCGTCGGCCTTTTAGGACCTTAGGGTCGAAGAGAGCCGTTGGTCAGGGGTTCAAATCCCCTCAGGCCCGCTCCGCCAGCTGGGGGATGGGATGAATGGCAGAGACGAGGGTACGCGAACTAAAATATAGGATGATGATCACCGACCTCTTAAAGGTCGCAAGCGAGAGTCACACTTATCAGGAATTATCCGATTACCTCGGACTCAGCCCACCCATACTCAGCAGGTACATGAGGGGGCACGTCCTGCCGAGCTACGACAGGGCTCAGGGCCTCTACGAGAAGCTTATGGAGATCACGGACATAAAGGCCGAGCTGAAGAAGAGGATCAACTTCGACGAGGAGGGCTACTTCGACAACACTCCCCTCGTAGCGGAGATCACTTGGCTGAAGATCATGGCGAACTACGCGATGGAGAAGTTCGCGGGGCGCCGCGTCACGAAGGTGCTCACCGCTGCAGTCGATGGCATCCCCGTTTCCACCCTCGTCGCTAACCTCCTCGACGTCGATCTCCTAATCGCAAAGGAGACGAGGGAGGTCGGCATCAACGACTTCCTCGAAGAGTCCTTCATCCCCAAGGGTTCCGCCATGAGGAAGACGATGTACGTCCCCAAGGCATCCCTGAAGAAGAAGGACAGCATACTCATCATCGACGATGTCGTCCGCAGCGGCGAGACCATCAAGGCGCTCGTCGACCTGGTCAGGAACCAGCGCGCTGACATCGCCGGCATCTACATACTCGTAGCTGTGGGCGACGAGTGGAAGAAGGACCTCGGGGAGATCATCAGCAAGGAGTCCTTCGAGGTGCTCATAGAGCTGTGAGCTTCAACAACGTTTTTATGAATCAACCCCGGCTAAATTGAGGCGATGCGATGTTCAACCTAATCACCCTTAAGGACACCATCAGGATCAGCCCGTCGAAGTTCGACAAACCCCTCGATAACGCGGCCTACGAGGAGCTGCGCGGAAAATACGAGGGGCTAGTCGACGAGGATCTCGGCTATGTCATCTCGGTAAACAAGGTCGAGGTCAACCCGGTCGGCCGCATCGTCCCGGGTGACGGTGGGACCCATCACCAGGTTACATTCAGCATCATGACCTTCTTCCCCCAGCTGCAGGAGATCGTCGAGGGCGAGGTGGTCGAGGTCGCGGACTTCGGTACCTTCCTCAGGATAGGCCCCGTCGACGCGCTACTGCACGTCAGCCAGCTCATGGATGACTTCATCAGCTACGATGAGAGGCAGGGCATCCTGCTGGGCAAGGAGAGCGGCCGCACCATACAGAGGGGTGACCTCTTCAGGGTGAGGATGGTCGCCGTGAGCTTCCCCAAGGGGCGCAGCTCGGGTAAGATAGGTGTCACGGCGCGCCAGCCCATGCTCGGCAAACTCGATTGGATCAACGACGAGGTTAAGACTATGGAGACTCCAAAGGAGGAGAAGAAGAAGTAATGCCGACCAAGGCGTGCAGAACCTGCAAGATCATAACGACGGAGAACGTCTGCCCGGTCTGCAAGGGCTCGGAGCTTAGCGAGGACTTCCTCGGATTCGTCATCATACTCGACCCCTCGAAGAGCCAGCTGGCTGAGAAGATGAGCATTAAAGAGGCGGGGCGGTACGCCCTCAAGATCCGGTAAAACCTCAGGTCCGAAGCCTCTCCCGATCAACACGCTGCTTCTGCCCGAATCCATGCGCGGCGAACTCAAGACCCCCCTAGGTGAGTTATACCGGGGGGAACCGACCGAGACTGCCGCGAGGCTCAAAGAGAAGCTTGTTGCCAAGCCGCCGCTCTTCGCGATAGTCGGCGACTTCGTCGCCGCTAACCTCATCGCCGCTGGGTTCCAGCCCGACATCGTCGTCGTAGATAACAAGACCCTCCGGGTCGAAGTCGAGCGTGTCGAACATGGTTTGAGGGAGATAAATGTCCCGAACGAGGCGGCGACTATAAACGCCGAGGCCTGGCTCGTGCTGAGGGGCGCGGTAACGCTTAAAAGGAGGGTGGCGGTAGTCGTGGAAGGTGAAGAGGACCTCCTGGTCCTCCCGCTGTTGGCTGAGATGCCCATCGGGTCGGTGATAGCCTACGGCCAGCCCCACGAGGGGCTTGTTGTAGTGACCGTGTCCGAGGAGAAGCGGGAGTGGGCGAGGGGATTCCTCAACCGAATGGAGATGAAATAGACAGTGAAGCTGGAGCTAACATCCACCAAGATCAACAAGGTGGTTGGCAGAAAGGAGCTTGCCTTCAAGGTTGATGAGGCCTCCACTCCGAGCAGAGCCGACGTTAGACGCGACATAGCTGTCCTCATGAGGACGGAGCTTGACAACGTCTACGTCCGCAAACTCAAAACAAAGGCGGGGACGAGGAAGATCACCGGGGTAGCCCACGTCTACAACGACGCGGCGACTGCGCTGGCGATCGAGCCCAAGTACATAATCACCCGCAACAAGGGAAAGGAAGCGGTGAAGGCGGAGGAGACGCCCGCCGCGGCCGCGGCCCCTGAGGAGGAGAAGAAGTAATGGCACAAGCACCACCACCGGCAGGTAAGAAGCCCGCCGATAAGAAGCCAGTCGAGAAGAAGGCACCCAAGCACGTCGACTCGATCTACAAGAAGTACGAGATCAAGGACGGTAAGCTGGAGAGGAAGAGGCCCTTCTGCAACAGGTGTGGGCGCGGCTACTTCATGGCAGACCACGGCGACCGCTACACGTGCGGCAACTGCGGATTCACCATGTTCAAGTCCAAGACCGATTAACTACGCACTCGCCCCCGGTTTATGCCGGGTTTTATCTCATCAGATTCCAAGGGCACAATCCATATAACACGATTTTACAACATGGTTGAACCATGCTCAACGTAATCTCGCAAGGAATCCTAGACGATCCCATCGTGTCTTTTGTGCTCGGCCTCATAATAGTGATTGTGATAGGCTTCGCCCTGAGGGGATTCTTGTCGAAGAAGAAACAGTGATTACGACTGTGGAACACGACCGGTTCTCCCTTTATTGATCGTTTTTTTTATTATGCGGCTTGTGAACCCGAAGGGGTTAAATCCCCAACTCTGAGCCTCATCAATAGACTCCAAATGTTCGAGATCGAGAAGATTGAGATCGGCGGTAAGACATTCCACGCCATGAAGTCGACGCTGCCTGAGAACGCTCCACCGCTCCTCCTGATAAAGGGGGCGAAGGGGTACGTGATGTGCGGCTACCTCAACATCGAGGCAGCGGAGAAGTTCGGCTCCGCGGCTGCCATCGTGAGCGGCGTGAAGACCTTCGACGATGTCCTCAACGCCCCGATAAAGGCCGCGACGACGAAGGCGAAGCAGCTCGGGTTGGAGCCGGGCAAGGTCGTGAAGGACGTCATAGCCGCCCTCGGCTAGGCGTTCACCAGTTTCTCCACTTCACTCTTGGCGTTACTCAGGATATTCTTTCCGTGGGCGAGGAGTAGCTTGTCGAAGTCGTAGTCGAGCAGCCTACTGATCTCCCTCGCCGCCATGTCCCCGTCCTTGCTGTACTTGGCTGGGGGGGTGTAGAGGTGTCCGTCGTCGTCGCCGAAGATGGTGTCGCCGACGATCATCGCCTTCTCGCCCCTGAGGTAGAACGACATGTTCCCGTCCGAGTGACCGGGGACGCTGATCATCTCGATTCCGCCGCAGGCGTCGATGACGTCTCCATGCTCAAGTCCCATGTCCGCATCTATCCCGGTTTCCTCCTTCAGGGCGTCGATGTCGCCCTCCCCTAGCATGACCTCAGGTCCGCCCGTGAGGTCGAGGATCTTCGGCAGGTTGGCTATGTGGTCGCTGTGGGCGTGGGTGATGAGTATCAGCTTGATATCTCCCCATGTCTTACCCATCGACTTGAGCTCGGCCTCGATGTTCCGGATGCACAGCTCCGTGAAGCCGACGTCGATGAGTATCAGTCCGCCTTCGCAGTTCAGTATGTAGACCTTCGTGCTGAGGCCGTCCGCCCTCTCGATGTCTACTGCCCTGATCCTCTCGGTTACCCTGACCATGTCACTCCCTCCGCATCTCCCTCTTTATTGCCGTTATTCCAGTATCTCCACGATCTTCGTCGTTGAGGTTGCCCCCGATACGAGCCTCGCCTGCTTGCCGAAGTGCTTCTTGAGGAGCTTGAGGACCGCCTGGTTGGCTTTGCCCTTCTGGCGTGGCTCCTTGACCTTTACGAGGTATCGCCCCTCTTCGAGGGATTCGACGCCCTCTTCCCGGGACCCAGCCTTAACTTCGACTGTTATCCTCAAGGCTGGGGAGAATTAGTTGCTTGTTGGTTAAAAGAAGGTACTATGGGGTTAGTCGTCGTTGAGGGCTTCTTGGACGGCTTCCTTCGTCTGTACGGGGAAGTCCCTCATCAGGCTCTTGAAGACTACCTTTGCGATGTGCTTCTTGAAGCCGAGTTCGTCGAGGCCGGTGAAGTATTTCCTGCGGGTTCCGCCTTTGCAGGTCTCCTCCTCGAACTTTAGGACGCCCTCGTCGCACATGTCGTTTAGGAAGTTGATTATTGATGCCCTAGAGATGGTCTTGTTGCCCAGGGACCTGTTCACAGCCTGGTAGACCTCGCGGGAGGTCATGCCCTTGTTGTCGCTGTTCCAGATGATATGCAGTGCCTCGATCTGGTAGTCCCGTAGGACCTTTTCGAGGCCTTCCTTTGAAGGGTCTATGACGATTGTCAATTTAGCGCACCTGAACCCGACTTACTAGCGACGCCGAATATAAAAGAATTAGGTTAGCCTACTAGTTGTTTTATGTCTGACTCTTTTCGAGGACATGTTTTTCGAGTGAGTAGCATAGGAAGGTTCCAGTGAACACTTTCTGTTCTCCCACTTTTACATCGACGTTTACCTCGCTTTTCTTTCCATCTATTTTTGTTATGGTTGCTTCTGCCCTCATCGTGTCGCCGGTCTTGACGGGGGCGGTGAACTTGGCTTGGGCTGAGCCGAGGACGACGTTTGGGTGGTTTACGGCGAGCATCGCGGCGTAGTCGGCGAGCCCGAATGTGAAGCCGCCGTGGGTTAGGCCGGTGGAGTCGGCGGCCATTTCCTCCGTCGCGGTAAGCTCGACGATCGCCTTCGTTCCGCCCTGCACCTCTATGGGTTTCCCGACGAGCCTCTCAGAAATTCTGCCATGCGTGTTGATGTTCAACTCTCTCGCCCTTCCCTTTGGTTTACCGTATAGTGTTAAAAACCCGAGCATGGTGGTTTAAGGGAATAGCATGAAACTCGTAACTTATCGTTCGGGTAAGGCGATCAGCATAGGCGTCGTCGTCGGCGACGATGTTCTCGATCTGAATGCGGCCTTCAAGGCGCATCTCGGCGGCTCCTTCAAGGGTAAGAAGGTGGCGCCGCTCGACATGCTCGGGCTCCTCGATCTTGGGTCCAAGGGGCTGAGCGAGGTGAAGAAGGCTGCGAAGGCCGCCGAGGGGTCGAAGTACCTAGTCCCCCTGAAGAAGGTGAAGTTGATGGCTCCCATCCCCCGCCCGAGGAAGAACATAGTCTGCCTCGGTCTGAACTACGCCGAGCACGTCAAGGAGGGTGGCCACACGGGTGAAGCACCGAAGCTCCCCCCAGTCCCCATCTTCTTCACCAAGCCTCCAACCGCCGTCTCGGGACCATACGACGACATCGTCTACCCCAAGGTAACGGAGAAGCTCGACTATGAGGCTGAACTCGCCTTCGTCATCGGTAAGAAGGGGAAGAACATCCCCGAGGAGAAGGTCTACGACTACATAGCCGGCTACATGGCATTCGACGACGTCTCCGCGCGGGACCTTCAGTCGAAGCACCAGCAGTGGTACAGGGGGAAGAGCCTCGACACATTCGCCCCCATGGGGCCGTGGATAGTCACGAAGGACGAGGTCGGTGATCCGCAGGACCTCGACCTCTGGTGCAAGGTCAACGGCGTCGAGAGGCAGCACACGAACACGAGCGACATGATCTTCAACATCAAGAAGATCGTGGCGACTCTATCCGCGGGTATAACACTCGAGGTCGGCGACATCTTCGCCACGGGGACCCCGTCGGGCGTCGGCGCGGCACACCCACTCGGCCTCCTAAAGCCGGGCGACATAGTAGAGGTCGGCGTCGAGAAGATCGGCTCGATAAAGAACAAGGTCGTCGCCGAGAAATAGCCTCATAAACACCTCCTTCGGGGGTTTCCACCCATTTCTGGACCCTAGATCGCTCTGAAAGGGTTATAGGCACGTTTATATTGAGAGTAACTGGTTTGCTAGGTTAGTTTCATGGTGGATACTTTGAGTGGGAATGTAATGATAGGTCCCCCGAAGCTCACGCGCTTCGAGAGGGCACGAATCGCGGGTGCGCGCGCGCTCCAAGTATCACTGGGGGCACCAATCCTCGTGGAGCTACCCCCGAAGATGAGCGACCCGATAGACATAGCCCTCGTGGAGATCAAGGCGGGTGTCCTCCCGATGACCATCAGGAGGACGCTGCCCGACGGTTCCCACCAGGACATCGCGCTAGCCGATCTTAGTTAGCCCGGTGAAGCCTTTTTACCCCGGGACACGGCCCATATAGGCGTTGAACGCCACGGACCTCGAATCATGGAAGATCACTGCGATCGTCCTTGGCGTCGTATCGATAGTCATGTTTGCGATCCAGAGGTCGAGCTACATGTTCCTAGACCCCGTCTTCGAGTTCTGCATCTTCCACGTGCCCGCTGTTATAGCCGTGGGTGTCTACGTTTACCTAAGAAAGAAGGCGCCCTCCCCCATGGTGGGGGTTTGAGGGGCGCCTAGACGCTCCTCGTCTTCGTTATGGTCTCTGTTACCTCGACGCCCCTCGCCCTGAGGCTGCTGAGAAGCTCCTCGAAGAGTGGACCCTTGATGACCCTGACGGGCCACTGTATACCCTTCTTCTTGACGGCGCCGCGGGCGAGTATCCGTGCGATTATGGCGGCTGTGAAGCCTGTGGTCTTTGCCATCGAGGTCACACCGTGCTCCTCATCGTACTCATCCACCATCTCATAGTCTACGTCGATGTCCAACCCACCACTCTTTCCCGAGGCGCTGACTTGAAGGACGGTGATGTCCCGGTCCCCGGCTGCCTCGTCGAACTTTATGATGGGGTAGATGAGTTCGTGGAAGAGGTCGACGGGGACGATCTCCCTCCCCTGATAGGTGACGGGTTTGCTGCCGATGACGCCGAGGTCAAGCAGGAACATGAGCTTGTCGACGAAGCCACTGTACCTGATTGTTTTGCCGCGGAAGTTCTTGACCTTCTTCTCCTGGCAGAGCTTGAGTAGGCTCGATGGGAAGCCGTCGATGAATGCCTCCATCTCCGGGTAATCGTTGACGAAGATCCCCTCGACTTCGCTGTATCTGTCGACTTCCTTCAGTTTCCCGTCGACGATCATGGGGACCTTACCTGGGCGTATTGGCATGCGTGTGCCGCCGAAGACTATCTTGTAGTCGAGCGGTGGCTTCGGGTCCTTGGGGAGGCCTCCGCAGGCGAAGTTCACCTCGTCCACCTCGTCCATGTACTCCATTGCCTGCCCGCAGAGCAGGTCTATGAGGCCGGGGTCGACGCCGCACCCGGGTATCGCGGTTATGCCCGCCTTCTCGACCTCCTTGTAGATGTCACCCTCCTGCGGGTAGCCACCGCCGGCGAGGTCTACGATGTTGACCTTCGCCTCCATTGCCGCCTTGAGGGCACCCATGCTGAACTTGGCCGCGGTCGAGTTGACTACGACGTCGTAGCCCTTCATCGCGGCGACGAGTTGCTCGTGGCTGGTGATGTCGACCTTCTTTGTGTCGAACTTCTTGTTGTCGACGTATTTCTTCGCCGCTTTGAGCTTGGCGTCGTCGATGTCGCAGCCGGTGACCTTCTTCGACTTGGGGTCCTCGGCGCAGTCCTTGGCGACCGCGGGGCCCATTAGGCCCATGCCTAGTACGAGAATCTTCATGTCAGGAAACCTGAGTGTAAAGATGCCCTAACTGTATTAATCGTTGCCGTGAGCGGGAATCGTCTCACGTCGAAGTGTCAATCGTCTCATGACGAAGTACTTATATACCGTTAGGGCATTCAAGGAGCAAAACCAGAAAGGTGTAACCGTTGATAGACTTCTCATTCACCGAAGAACAGCAACTATTCCGCGAGTCCGTGAAGGACTGGCTCTCAAAGAACATGACCCTCGAACAGGTGAGGGAGAACGACACGAAGCACCAGATCCCCAAGAGCTTCATGAAGGGGCTCGGTGACCTCGGTATGCTGTGCCTCACGCTGCCTGAGGAGCACGGCGGCTCGGGCGCGGACTGGGTCACGGCAACGATCGGCGCAGAGGAGCTAGGCTACGCGGACATCTCAGTCGCCTCGCCCGTCTTCTACCTCGTACAGGCAAGCTGGGGATTCGTCGTCGACAAGTACGCCCAGGAGCCCGTCAGGGAGGTCTGCCTCCGCAAGGCGGCGAGGGGAGAGTCCTTCATCGGCATCGGAGCCACCGAACCCGGGGGCGGCAGCGACGTCGCTGCCTTCAAGACGGTGATGAAGAAGAACGACAAGGGCTGGCTCCTCAACGGTGAGAAGTGCTACATTAGCGGCACAGCCGAGGCGGCCGAGATCAACGGCGGCTACTTCGTCTCCGGCTTCACGGATCGGAGCAAGGGTCACAAGGGGATGACGGCACTCTTCATGCCCATCAACGCACCCGGCGTCGAGATCACGAAGCGCTTCGAGAACATGGGCAGGATGGCTATAAGCACCGGCGGCTTCAAGATGACCGACGTCCAGCTCCCCAAGGAGTACCAGCTCGGCGAAGAGGGCAAGGGCTTCTACTACACGATGGAGGGCTTCGACGCGGCACGCGTTATGGTCTCAGCGAGCTGCATAGGCGCGGCGGAGAGGGCGATGGAGCTGGGCATGGAGTACATAAAGCAGCGTCAGGTCTTCGGCCAGCCGATAGCTAAGTTCCAGGGCGTCCAGTTCGACCTAGCCGACATGGCTGCCCACCACGAGGCGATAAAGAGCCTCGTGTACCGCACTGCCTGGATGCTCGACCAGAAGTACCAGCACGGAACGTTCGACTCCCTCGAGGTCAGCAAGTACCTCGGCATGTGCAAGTACCTCGCACCCCACCACGCCCTAGACGTCTTCCGCAGGGTCCTCCTCTGGATGGGCGCCTACGGCTACACCAAGGAGTGCCCGCTTGAGATGGGTCTCCGCGGCATCATGAGTTACTGCATCGGCGCGGAGGGCGCGGCTAACGTCCAGAAGGTGATCATCAGCCGCGAGGTCCTCGGCCGCCAGTGGCGCGCCTAAGACACTTTTTCTTCCGTCCATTTAATATTCATCTATTCTCGATCAGACGATTGTAGGTGTGAAACATGGACGCTTTCAGGGAACACTTGGTGAAATCGTTGAAGGGTGGGCAGGCATTCGTGCGATACAAGACGGCGCTTGAGGACATCAAACCCGGGCTACGGGGCGTCCGCCCAAACAAGTCGATCCACTCCGTCTACGAGGAGCTGGAGCACATGCGCCTCGCCCAGAAGGACCTGCTCGACTTCGCCCTCGACCCCGACTGGAAGCCAACGGAGTGGCCAAAGGGGTTCTGGCCCGAGCCCGGGCACGTGCCGACCGAGGAGGAGTGGAAGAAGACGCTGAACAGCTTCTTAAAAGACCAGAACCGGGCGGTGAAGCTCGCGAAGAACACCGACATCGACCTGCTCTCCATGGTGCCCCAGACGGAGAACACGTACCTCCGGGAGTTGATGATAATAATCGAGCACAACTCCTACCACTTCGGCAAGATACTCGACATAAGGAAGTCTCTAGGGGACTGGAAGTAGCTACTTTCCTACTTTACTTGGGTTCCGCACATGTTGCAGAACCTCTGAGCCGGGTTTACCGTGTTGCCGCACTTGGGGCACACAGTCGGCTGCGCCTGCTGTTGTAGGTTGGCGCCGCAGTTCAGGCAGAATTTGTCCTGCTGGTTTATTGTCTGGCCGCAGCTCGGGCAGAATCGGGCGTTTGGCGTCCCCTGTATGGGCTGAGGCGCCGGCATCGGTGTTGGGGTGTACACCGGCTGTGGAAACTGCTGGGGCATGGTCAAGACCCTCTGCTTCGCGGAGTTGATCTCGCTTATCCAGTCGTCGAATCCCTTGAAGCTGGAGAGCGACCCCGCCCTGTAGACTTGTGCCCTCGACATCCCGGGGGTGCTGCAGTCGATACACAGGAGGGATGCGCCGAACTGCTTCTCCACCTTTGCGCCGATGATGTCCTGCAGATGTATCTCGAAGCTCTCCGACCTCTCCATGGCCTTGTCGAGGTCCTCCTTCTTCACCCTCGTCGCGCCCCTCATGGCCTCGCTACCGACGATACCACCGAGCACACCACCCACGACTAGGCGCTTCAGGAACTCGCCGCCCGACTGGGCGAAGATGAGGCGCGCGTCGGTGAGAATGAGTGTCCCACCCGGGGGGTTGAAGTTATACTTCTTCTCCCCCCTGCGATTGAGGTTGATGCCGGATTCGCTCTTCAGTACAGTCTCTTCGAGGTGCGACATAGAACTTCACTATATGCAAACGACCCATTTTCTTATATGAATTTGTCCCACATGCGCGGACGCGCTCGCCGGCATCCCCGGGACGCTGGTTAATGGGCGCTTCGACTTCCAGGCACCCATAGGCAACTCTTGGGAGCCGAAGCGCGCCTGATCGCGAGCCGAGATGGTGATCATCGACGACGCCGGGCACGCCGCGGGCACGAGTATAAGCCATGAACTCATCAAGGCCACCAATAAATACGCCTCAGCCTCCCGGCGCTGACTCAATGCCTATTCACCATCAACCATCCACAAAAACCCGTCAGACGCCCACCATCACGAATCGCCCGAAAACGACCCCAAAAGCCGAAAAGAGCCGGGAAACCCAGGAAACACGACGACGAAGGGACCCCCCCCTCCCCCCACCCACACACGCGCCCCATCCGCGACCACTAACGTTAAAGACGCTCTAGATGGATCATACCACGACCCGTCATGAGTATGAAGGATCGCTTCATCGGAAAGGACTTCCTCACCCTAATGGACTACACCCCAGTCGAGATCAACTACATGCTGGACGTAGCGCAGCAGCTCAAGTACAAGCGGATGATGAAGGAGCCCCACGACTACCTCGCAGGGCGCACCATCGCCATGGTCTTCGAGAAGAACAGCACACGCACACGCTTCAGCTTCCAGGCGGGCATCGCCCACCTAGGGATGCAGAGCTTCTACGCCACACCCGACACGATGCAGCTAGCCCGTGGTGAGCCCATCAAGGACACGGCGCGCATCCTCGACAGATACTGCGACGCCCTCGTCATACGCACCTACGGCCAGGAGATCGTCGACGAGTACGCCAAGTACATGAAGAACCCCGTCATCAACGCCCTAACCGACCTCGTCCACCCCTGCCAGGGTCTCGCCGACATGCTCACCATCCGCGAGCACAAGGGCAAGATCAAGGGAAACAAGCTCGCCTACGTCGGCGACCCCTGGAACGTCTGCCACACCCTCATGATCTGCAGCAGCCTCCTCGGAATGGACTGCTACATCGCCCTACCCAAGGGCTGGGCGCCAAACCCCAAGATCGTGAAGTTCGCCGAGGAGCACGCCAGCATCGGCAAGACACAGATGATCGTCACCGACGACCTCGACGAGGCACTCAAGGGCGCGGACGTGGTCTACGCCAACACCTTCCACAGCATGGGGCACAAGGACATCGAGCAGCGCAGGGTCGCCTTCGCCAAGTACCAGATCAACGACGAGACGATCAAGCTGGCGAAGCCCGACAGCATCTTCATGCACTGCCTACCCGGCTACCGCGGCGAGGAGATGACCGACTCCGTCATCGAGGGTCCCCACAGCGTCGTCTTCGACGAGGGCGAGAACAGAATGCACACCGAGAAGGCGGTGCTCGCCCTCACCGTCGCCTAAACGCCCCTCCTCTTTTCACCCACCATTACCGTTATTAGCTAAATCAAGGAACCATAGTCGATGGAACATGCCGAAGGCGAAGGTTCCTAACCTCATCACAGAGATACCCGGCCCCAAGAGCAAGGCTCTACTTGCGGAGAGAAACGAATTCGTACCGCCGGGCGTCTACCTCACACAGCCCATCGGTATAGCCGAGTCAAAGGGCGCATTAGTAATAGACGTCGACGGGAACACTCTGATCGACTTCACCAGCGGCATAGGCGTCGTCAGCCTAGGTCACTGCAAGCAGGAGATCGTCGACACGATCTGCGACCAGGCTGGAAAACTCATACACGGCTGCATACACGTCGTCAACTACGAGCCATACGTCAAGCTCGCCGAGGCGATGGTGAAGGTCACCCCAGGCAAGGGCAAGAAG
>JAPKYO010000047.1 GCA_026394265.1 Candidatus Bathyarchaeota archaeon | reverse complement strand
GTTGAGTGCTGGTGCGTTGGAGAGTATGAGTATAGGGGAGAGAAGGGAAGGAAGTGTGAGGTTATGGTAAGAGTTGTGAATTTGTGAATGTAACTATTAATCAGGTGAAAAGGGGGGGAGATAAACCGTTTACTGTTCATCCAGGGGTGAGGCGAGCACTACTTCTTCAATGTCTCCTTGACAACGACGATAGCAAGGAAACAGCCAAGCAGTGCGAGCCCAGCGTTGAGGAGGAAGAGTGAGCCGACGCCGAGGAGGGCTGAGACGATCCCCGCAACAGCAGGTCCAGCGAAGGTGCCGAGGTCTCTCAGTAGACGGTAGAAGCCGAAAGCCTTCCCACGGTTCTCGGGGGTAGAGACGTCGGCGACGAGGGCGCTCGCGACGGGGTGGAAGAAGCCCGTTCCGAAGCCGAGGGCGAGACTCGAAGCCACCAACAGGAGGGGCGCCGCAGCCACATACAACCCGGCGAAGCTCAGGGCGGTGAAGACCATCCCCACGGCGATCGGCAGCCTCCTCCCGACGCGGTCAGAGACGGGCCCCGATAGGAGAGAGCCCAGCGCCGTGGCCCCGGCGACGGCGACGAAGAGCAGCGCGAGACCCTCGACATCCAGCAGCCCAGTCTGGGTCGTGTAGAGGGGGATGATGGCGGCGAAGGCGCTCTGGTAATACATGAAGAGGAAAGCAGCGTACATGGCGCCCAAGTACGCCGGGGATATCAGGTTCTTCAAGCCCTTGATGTCTAGAATCGGCCCCCTCGCCCCGCTCGGCGGGGACGTCTCCTTGATGAAGAAGACGCAGACGAGGATGGAGACAGCCGAGAAGGCTGCGGCGATGCCGAAGACCGCCGGGACCCCGAGTATGCCGACGAGTAGGCTTGAGGTGGCTGAGCCCACCATTATGGCGATGCCGTTGCCCCCCTCGTAGAGCCCCATGGCGACGGCCCTCTTCTCTGGGCCGGCCGCCTCAACCATCGCGGTCATCATGGCGAGGAAGAACATCGCCTGCCCCGCCCCGTATAGTATGAAGCCGGCGACGAGCATCGCAGTCGAGTTCGAGAGGTAGACGAGCGCCATGCTCCCCGCGATTGCCCCCGCTCCGACGGCGGCGAGCCTCCTCCGCCCATAAACATCCGAGAGGAAGCCGCTGACCGGGCCGAACCCCGCCTTGACGAGCCCGATCAGTGAGATGAGTACCCCGACGAGGAGGTATGATGTGCCGACGAACCCGCTCGTGTGCAGGGAGAGGAGTGGCTGGATCATGCCGTAGCCGATGAACGTGGCGAACAGGGCCGCCATGTAGCCGGCGACCCTCGCAAAGAAGCCCGGACCCCCCTCCTCGATCCTCAAGGTCTTAACCTGATCCCCGCGATGCCGTGAAAAGACTATCGCCCCCTCAGGCGAAGCCGAACAAGGAGCGGAGAAAAACGGTGGTTGCCCTATTCCTCATCCGGGTGCTTCGGCAGGAAGCCCATCTTCTTCACGGCCCACCACGAGAATATCGTCGCGATCACGGTCGACCCGATGATCAGTGAGAGGTACCACCACATGTCGGCGGGGGTGACCATGAAGATGTTCGTCTGGGACATCACCGTCGCAATCGTGTTGGGGACGAGCAGGGCGGTGCCGATTATCGTGAGTATCCCCATGAGGAACGAGAGGCGATTATTGATGATCTGCAGCTGGTTGTTGTAGATGGACTGCAGAACCTCTAGCCCCGAGGCGAGGACCTCCGACAGATGCTCCGCGAGCCCTATCTGACCGTGGACCTCGTTGAGAAGCCCGTTTATCTTGTCGAGCAGGCGCGGGTCGTCGGACATCAACTCGGCGTCCCCGTACCGGAGCGAGGAGAGCGCCTCGGACGTCGCCCAGAGCCCCCCGAGGTATACGATGAGGGCGTGCTTCATCTGATATATCCTCTCACCGAGCGGGATACGCTCCATCTTCGAGTTGGAGAGGTCCCGGCTAAGCGCGTCGCCGTTCTCCTCGATCTCCTGAAGGTACTCGAAGTTCTTCGAGTTGTTCTCGTCGATGATCCTGATGAGGACGCTCGTAAGGCGGTCGTTCTGAGGCATGTCCTTCGGCAGCTTCTTGAAGAAGGTCTCCGCGTAGCGGCGGATGTTTACGAATCGCTTGATCTCACGCGTATGAATGGTGAGGATGAGGTCCTTCCTGATGAGTATGAGGAGGGGGTTTATCGTCGCATCGAAGCCCTTGACATGTATGGCGGGGAGCAGCAGGCCCATCTCGTTCTCGTAGTCCTCGTAGCCAGTGCGAGCGTTCTGGAGGAGGCTGGCGACGAGCGCCTCCGAGAATCCCAAGCAGGTCGCCGCCGAGACGGCGTCCGTCTTTATATCCTCGGCGATGTAGTCGACCCAGGCGACGCTCGCCTTCTCGATGAGTGGAGTGAACTCGTTGAGGTCCTCAGAGCGTACGCTCTGTGTCCCCTTCTTCATCAGCGTGGCACAGAAACACCGGGCCATGAAGTTGTCAGCTGTCGAACCGTTCGTCGTCGGCTGCACCGCTACCATGCAGCCTCCTCGGCTCATATCGCTTATAGGGATTTTCATCACAATACGCTAATCTGTCGGGAAAATGAATCGCTAAAACGGGCATATTTGGGGGTACTGTCGGTGTTGCCCAAACAATAATTACCCCGTAGGAGTAGAATAATCAGGTGTTAGGTTTGGTCAAGGTTCTCGTGCTGTATCATTCTCAGGAGTTTGGGAACACGGGTAAGATGGCGGAGGCGGTGGCGGAGGGGCTACGCTCCGCGGGGTGCGACGTCACCCTCTTCAACACGAACGGGGGGAGGTTCGACGCCTCCACATTCCCCCAGTACGCCTGCGTCGCCTTCGGCTCCCCCGACTACTACAGCTACGTCGCCGGCGGCCTCAAGACATTCATGGACGACCACTACATAATCCACACCCGGAAGGGCGTCAAGGGGATGAAGGAGAAGCCCTACGCCCTCTTCTACAGCCACGGTGGCGGCGGCAGGGTCAAGGAGGCCATGGTCGGCCTCTTCAAGTACGTCGGCACGCAGGTCGGTGAACCCCTCGGCTGCCCCGGGGAGCCCTCAAAGGAGGTGCTGGAGAAATGCCGCGCCCTAGGCAGGGAACTAGCCAAGAAGACGAAATGAGGCTGCGAAGGGGTTTACCACTTGAGCCGCTGCAGGAAGGCGCGGACCTCCCCCTCGAACTCCGCCGGCCTGTCCTGAGGCACCATGTGGCTGGCCCCCTTGACGGTGACGACCTCTAAGCCGGGTATAAGCTTCGCCATCCGCTCCCGCTTCTCCGGCGTCACGAGGGGACTCTCCGAGCCGAGCACCAGCTTCGCCGGGACACGTATCTTCTCGACGTATGGCCAGAGGTCGGTGTAATAGCTGGTCATCGTGGGGCTGCCCGTCGGCTTTGGCTTCAGGCCACCATCAGGCTGCTTTACGAAGCCGTGCCTGAGCCTGCTCTCGATGTACTCCGCCGCGAAGCCCGGGTACCTATGCCTGAGGTAGGCCTTCGCCTCGGCCTCGTTCTTCATCGCCTCGGGTGCCTGCTGGCTCCACGGGCGGGAGACCGGGTCAGGCGGCGCTATGTCTACGAGTATGAGTCCCTTGACCTCGTCGGGGTGCTCCGCGGCGAGTATCATGCTCATCCTGCCGCCTATGCTGTGGCCTATGAGGACGCAGGGCGCGTAGCCTAGCTGCTTGATGCAGGTTCGGAGCAGCTCGGCGTGCTCGGGGAGGGTGACCTGCTCGGCGGGCACCGAGGAGTCACCGTGCGCGAGTATCGTCAGGGCGAGTACGCGATACTTTCCACTCAGCGACTCACACATCTTCTCCATGCTGTAGGCGTCCATGCCCATGCTGTGGAGGATGACGATCTTCCCGCCCTTCTGGCCCCAGGTGGCGTAGTGAATCCGGTGCTTCCCAACCTCTAGAAATCCCTCTGCCGTGAACATGCCAATCATGAAGGAGTGGCGCCTAGGGCGGTTTAGATGTTTGCACGCGCTAGTATCTGTTGCGTGGGCTCTGAGTCAGCTTCATCACGGCGAGGCTGTGGCTGCAGACGCCCTTCTCCTGGTACCCGGGGCAGCTGCAGTAGACGCGCCCATTCCTGACGACGAGGGTGTAGGTGCCGTGGTCACCGATCACGTTGTAGTGTCCGCCGTCGAGTCTCTCGATCCGCCCGGCCTTCAGAAGCCTCTCGGCCTTGTCGAGCATCTTGTAGAGTGGCACAGCGAACACTAAAAACAGGGGACCGGTGCTTCGAGATAAGCTATTCCATGTGCTCGGGCAGCACACGCACTCACGCGCAGGGGGGAGCGGGATAGCGTGAAATAGCCTCCCAGGGATATTGTCCGTGATAGCTATGGGCAGACTCGAAGGAAAGGTAGCCATCGTCACCGGTGGCGCAAGCGGGATCGGTGAGGCGAGTGTGCGCCTCTTCGCCTCGGAGGGGGCGAGGATAGTCGCCGCAGACGTGGAAGACGAGAGGGGCAGGCGCCTCGCCGAGAAGATCGGGGGAAACGTCATCTACCGCCACACGGATGTGACCAACGAAGAAGACGTCCGAGACACGGTGAAGGCAGCCGTGGATACCTGGGGGCGCCTCGACGTGATGTTCAACAACGCGGGCATCGTCGGCGCAGTCGGCCCCATCGAGGGGGTCAGGGTCGAGGACTTCGACAGGACCATCAGGGTCAACCTCCGGGGCGCATTCTTGGGGGTGAAGCACGCCGCCACGGTGATGAGGGGGCAGGGCTCGGGCAGCATCATAAACACCGCGAGCACCGCAGCCCTCCAGGCCGGCTTCGGCAACCACATCTACAGCGCATCGAAGGCGGGGATAGCACAGCTTACCCGGAGCGTCGCCATGGAACTCGGCGAGGCCGGGATACGGGTGAACTGCGTCAGCCCCGGCTACATACCTACGCCCATGATCGGGATAGCCCGAAACCTGACGAGGGACCAGGCTGAGGCGAAGCTGCACATAATCGAGGATGCCTTCAGGGACGCCCAGCCACTACGCGGACCCATAATGCCCGAGGACGTGGCGAGGGCAGCCCTCTTCCTGGCCAGCGACGACTCCAAGTATGTGACGGGGCAGAACCTCGTCGTCGACGGCGGCGTCACCGGCGGCAAGATGTGGAGAGACTACCAGAAGGGGACGAACAGCCTCAGGGAGGCGCTTGAGAAGGGATGACAGTGAGCGTTCTCGGAGTGGCGGATTCGCTAAGGGATCCAAAGATAAGGGACGTAATTACGCACCTTATGATCCGGTCTCGATGATCCCTCGGCAACGGCGGCAATACAGGGTTCGTTTATGGTACGTAATTACGTACCATATGACTATGTTGCGGCTTGCGTGGCCGCGAATGTGAATGTCTCGGCCCCGTAATGCTCAGCGAGCCTCTTAGCCGCCTTCGCGACCCTTCCGCTGCGGGTGAGGAAGACGCTGTACTGGATGAGGCCCGCGCCGGCGTCTTTAGCGGCCAGGCGTTTTAGGTTGGCCCAGAACTTGGTGCCCGGCTTTATGCCCTTGAAGTCGTATAGGAGGAGCCACGTGGTCTCCGCCTCGCAGGGTTCGTCATCAGCTTCCCCGTAGTAGGTGTCGGCGAGGCTTCTCCGGGTCATCCCATTTAAGGTGCGTAATTACGTCCCTTATCTTGGCTGTGTGACCGGGTGGCGCCGCTGAAGGCATGAAGTTACTCTCTGAAGCCGTCCATTGTGATCGGTTCTTCTCTGACCTTCTCGCCGCAGCGGCGGCACTTGTTATCGTACCACATGAGGGGGGCATCGCATCGGGGGCACCTCCACCGCCGCTCCTGCTCCTCGAGGAGGCCCGAGTCGCCGGATTCGATCCGCTTCAGGTTCCTCATCAAGTCCTCGCCCCTGTAAGCGGCGAAGCGGGTGAGGTACCCGTAGTCGGGGCACGTCTCGAACTCCTCGCACTGTGCGCAGTTCCCGATTCCCCTGCGCCTCTGGCAGGCTACAAGGTTGCACCCCTGGCAGTTTCGCCACTGCTCGGCGTGTGGACCGGAGCAGCCGTTGCACCTTATCTCCTCCTTGGGGACGTTGTACCTTTTCGCCACCTCATCCAGCAAGGCGCCGCCGTCCCTCTCCGCCCTGTAGATGAAGCATGCGCCGCAGTAAATCCCGCACCGGCTGAGAAGTCGAGCATCGACCACAAACCCGAGTCACCCGGCAGCCGTTTAAAACAATCCCCGCCGAGGCAACCATTAATTCCGAGTGGGGAGAACAAGAATCAGAGGAGACTGTTTTGGCCGAGGAGATGCGCTGGGACATCGCACAGCTCGTCGAGAGCACAGACCCCGAGAAGATCGAGGCGAGGCTCGATGAGATGGTCGTGGAGGCGAGCGGGTTCGCCGGGAAGTACAGGGGGAAGATCAAGGCCCTAGACGCGGCGGGGCTACGCGCCCTGCTCGAGGCGAGGGACGCGTTCTCGCTCAGATACGAGGGCGCGATGGAGTACTGCAGCCTACGCTACAGCGCCGACTCCACCGACGCCGTCTCGAAGAGACTTAACGAGGCTGTGCGCAAGGCGGGCAACAAGGCGGGGCAGGCGCTCGCCTTCGCGGAGATTGAGATGGGAGACCTGCTCAAGGCCAAGCCCGGCCTAGTCACCGACCCGAGGCTCGGCGAGTACAGGCACTTCCTCGAACGGATAGTGCGCAGGATACCACACGTGATGACGGAGGAGCTTGAGAAGCTCACCATCTCCAAGGACCAGAACGGCGTCAGCGCCTGGTCCCAGCTTCAGGGCGACTGGCTGAGCACGCGCAAGTTCAAGATCGTGGTCGACGGCGTGGAGAAGACGATGCCCTACGGTGAGATCATCAGCCTCTACCAGAGCAGGGACAGGGCTCTCAGGAGGGAGGCGAACAGGGTCGTCTACGACGGCCTCGGCCGCGACGACATCGTCTGGGCGAGCGCCATACGCGGCGTCTGCGGCGACCACCTGCAGATGTGCGAGTGGAGGAAGTATCCCTCCCCGATGACGCAGAGTCTCATAGACAACGACGTCGAGCAGGGGGCGATAGACGCGCTCATGCGCGTCATGGAGGCGGGCGTCGGCTCGTATCGCCGCTATCTGCTCCTCAAGGCGAAGCTGATGGGGCTGAAGAAGCTGGGTAACTGGGACATAGTCGCCCCCCTCCCCGGCGCCCCCGAGAAGAAGTACACGTGGGACGAGTCTCGGAGGGAGGTCGTCGCCGCCTACGCGGACTTCGACCCCGAGTGGGCGAGGTGGGTAGACGAGATGTACGGTCGCCGCCACATAGACGGCGAGGTCCGCAACGGCAAGAGGAGCGGCGCCTTCTGCGCCAGCTGGCTCGCGGGCAAGAGCGCCTGGGTCATGCAGAGCTTCAACGGCCAGATGGGGGACGTCTACACGCAGGCACACGAACTGGGCCACGCCGTACACGCCTACATGGGCGGCCGCTACCAGAAGCCGAGTAACTACGAGATCGGCAGCTGCATAGCGGAGACGGCGAGCGTCTTCGGCGAGTTACTCCTCACAGACAGGCTCCTCGCCGAGGCGAAGACGAAGGCGGAGAAGCGGGCTATCCTCGCCACCGTCCTCGACGAGTTCGGCATGGCAGCCTACCAGGTGAGCGCCCGAGTCTTCTTCGAGGAGAGCCTCTACGAGGCGATCAAGGGGGGTAAGTTTCTCGACGGGGAGACGGTCTCCGGCCTATGGACCGCGGGAAGGGACAAGATATACGGGGACGCCGTCGAGTGGCTCCCCGAGATGAAGTGGGAGTGGACCATGAAGCTCCACTACTACATCCCCAACTACCGCTTCTACAACTACCCATACGTCTACGCGCAGCTCTTCGTCTTCGCCCTCTACCGCCTCTACAAGGAGCAGGGCAAGGCATTCGTGCCAAAGATGCGCGCCCTCCTAGCCGCGGGCTCAAGCAGGAGCCCAACAGACCTCGCCAAGGAGATCGGCATCGACATCACGGAGGAGGACTTCTGGCGCAAGGGCATACAGCAGTTCGAGGCGTTTGTAGATCAGCTTGAGGCTACCATCAATAGTGATTAGTAAAAATAATTTCCTTCATTAAGTAGATCCAGCACAAATACCATCGTGAACAGCTTAGCGGATAGTGCAGGATTGGAGTTCTCAGTCGTTATGCCCATCCATAACGAAGAGCGGAATCTGCACTTCAGTCTGCCAAGCTTGTTCAGATTGGAGCCGGATGAAGTTGTATTCGTGATGGACAACTGCACAGACAGAAGCAGACAACTGATCGAGTACTACGCGAGAAAGATCGACTATAGAGGCCACCTAAAATTCCTAGAGGTGCGAGATATCCCAAAGGACTGGAACTATAGGGTTGCTTACCTGTTCAGACAAGGTTACAGAGCATCCAGAAACGATGCTATACTGACGACGGCCGCCGACATCGTCCTAGATCAAGATATTAGAAAATACATCGAACAATTCGGAGGGGACAACGTGAAAATCGTCTCCTTCGGGCTTAAGCCGTATCCCCTCGATCGCGTATACTTTGCTAGGAAAATCATCAGCCTGATCCTTCCGAGATCAACATTCAGCGGGGTCTTCATATTCTCAAGAAAGGCATGGCTTGAGAACGAGAATGAAGAGGATGCGAAGAAGGTCTTCCGCGCTCAGGACACGTTGATGTTCCGATCCATTAGGAGAAGATACCCAGCCCGCCACTATTGGACGAAGTCGCTGCACCTAAGGTCACGAACAAGTGAATCAGGGTACTACTATTCGAGGGGACAGGTTAGCTATCAGGTCACTAAGCGGAGCCCGCTGTTCGTTTTTATCTCAAGCATCGTCTACCTGCATCCAAAGATGTTCGTTGGATACCGACACGCTAAGCGAATGAATGTGAAGCGAGTCAGCTTGTAAAACTCCGTGTATAAGAAAATCTATAAAGGGAAATTTATTGAAAAGTAATGGCGCCCTGGCCGGGATTTGAACCCGGGATCTTTCGGGTGACAGCCGAACATACTAGGCCGGTCTATACTACCAGGGCACGCGCCAAGCAAATGAAGGGGGTTTCTATATTAAACTTTACGGGCCCTACCTGTACTCCTTCGCGATAAGCATCGTCGCCGTCAGGAGGATGTCGGGAATCCCCCGCAGCTTATCCACGATGAGCTTGTCGAGGTGGTTCATGTCCTTCGCCTTCACCTTGAGAATCAGGTCGAACTCGCCGTAGATGGCGGCCGCCTCCTCGACTTCGCTGAACTTGAGGACCTTCGAGCAGACCTCGTCCTCGGTTCCGGTCTTGACGTTTATCATGATGTATGCCTTGACGGACATAGCTGTAAATCCTCACCTTTTCTTGACTGTTTACTCCGTTGCTAACCGTAACCGTTGAGCGTTTTGTCACGATCCCTAGAGGGCTACGGCTAACAAGTAGAGGATGGGAAACCGGGAATAAGAATTTTTAGAATCATAATTCGTCTCAGGCCAATATTGACGACGAAAGTCTGGCAAAAACCGAATACACGCCACCATAAATTTAAACCACATTATCGAGTAAATATAACCTGGTTATAATGAAAGAAGAGAAACAGGCCCCAAAGAAGGTACCAAACAAGGCGAAAGAGATACCGGATAAGACGGCAAATAGGAAGAGAATCGATTTCGTCGTAACCTACGAAGTGGAGGGATCCAGATCCAAGAAACAGAAGGCACACGCTTACTCGAAAGAAGAGGCGGAGGAGATAGTGACCGCGAAGCTAGAATCACAAGTATCCGCCGGGGAGATCAATGGCTTCAAAATCATCTCAGTAGACGTTGAAAACCCACGGTAATAACGTATTCACAAATCTTAATCCAGTTAGTGCGCGCACGCATTCGGGCATTTTACTCACATAGGGCAGAATGTGGGTTATGGAGAATCGCAGAGGTTCACGCGCGTTTCTCGATGCCCATCATAGCCCATGAATGCCATCCTTTTTAAGCGATCTTCGACTATTGTAGTTAGGAAGGGAAGATTTTGTGTATTTTAAGAGTAAGTTCGGTAAAAAACTGTAATAAGTGCAAGTCTTCGGTCAGAACTTATTGTACACTCAGAAAGAGGGGAAACCGGAAGAGTTTCAAGTAGTAAGATATTAATCTGGTTCGATAAGATTTTGACGGGGAAGAGGGCGCCGACGATTCGCGCCGCCTCGTCCCTAAACTAAGTTTTGTAATAAACACTTGACGGACTCTTCAGAACTCCACCCATTTGGGCGGTTAAAATGGTTGATCAGTCGACGGGGGAGACGACGCCGGCCATGACCCGGCCCGTCTCCGTGAGCCGGACGGGGACTCCCTTGTTGTCGCGGTCCCCCGCGGCGATGAGCCCCGCGTCCCTGAGCCCCTTGAGGTTCCAGCGGACAGTCGACCGTGGTATGCTGAGCTCCTCCGAGACCCTGTCTATTAGGGTCGTGTAGAGGGTCTCCCCCTGGACCCCGGCGACTATCCGGAGCATCATCCTCTGCTTCTCCGTGAGCCTGCGGGCGGAGGCGGCCTCAAGGGCGCCCTCCATGGCGTAGAGCTCTCGGTAATGCTCCTTAAGCGACTCCTCAAGGGAGTCGACGTTCTTCACCAATCGGTTGTAGCCGATCCTGTCTGGGTTTGTTTTCCCGAATCTGGATAACTCCCTCTTTAATTCGTTGAGGGATTGTACTAGGTTCTTTGATTCGGGGGTCGGGTAGAATCCAGCCTTAGCGCTGGAGGAAACGTTCACCGGACATTCTTGCTCCCGACTCGGTATGCGTGGGCCCGAGTTTAAAAGGTTTTGTAAAACATCTAAGCATACAATAACGACTATTCAGAGCTCCATTACTAGAAGGTTTTAGAAGATATCATTTATTGATAAGACAAATTACTAAAAAATAATGGAACTACTAGAAGTTAGGTTTATGGACCAGCGGGGGTGAAACCCAGGTTTCCCGTATTCCATGACATCGTTTGGGTGTCAGGGTTATAGACACCGGCTAGGTAGGAGAAACAGGCCACGTTCGTACCAGGTGCATAGAACCAGACATCGAACATCGGGGCAGCTCTGTCACCGAACTCGTTCATCTGGCACCAGCCACTAGCACCGAACAAGTTGTCGGCGATGGGGATCTGGAGGTTGATGACATCCGTTGCGTCAACGCTCTGAGCCTGTAGGATGGAGTCCATGAGTACGAAGCCCACGTCATACGAGTACGCGGAGTAGGCGGTGTACTGCTGCTGTGTGAGTGCAATGTAGCGTGCCTGTAGACTTCTGAACTTTGAGGAGTCGGGAGTCTGCGCCATGAGGCTATACAACTTCATGTGGTTAGCCTGCTCAGCAGCGTCGTCCATGATCCTCTGGGTAACGGCGGTACCGTCACCACCAAAGGGTATGCAGTCGTAGAAGTAATTGAAGTCCTTTGCCTGGGTGAGTATCACTGATCCTTCGTCGAAACAAAGTAGTAGAATACCGACCTTGTTAGTAGTTCCATACTTTGCGATGGCTTCTGCAGCCATCCCGTTCGCCTGCTGTAGGTAGTTGCTAAAGTCGCTAGACTCGGCTGCGTAGCGGATTATCTCGCCGGTAATCTCACCACCCTTAGCTGTCCAAGCGGGTGCGAAGAGGTTGACGATGCCGTCGCCCCAGGAGTCACCACGCTGGAAGATGATCACAGTCTTGATGCCGTAGCTCCACATGACGTCGACTAGCGCGGGTGCTAGTGCGGCGTCAGAGGGGCACATACGGAAGAGGTAGTCATCAGTGATTGAGAGGGTGGGCGAGGTAGCGGTAGTAGCCCACATGAGCATGTTGTTGGAGTTACAGTAGGATAGGGCTGATTGAGCCATGCTCGACCAGTTGCCACCCTCAAAGATTGTGACACCTATGGATTTTAATCCCTGAACCTTTTCGAGGTGTGTGTTTGCCTGACTATTTGCGTCGTCACAGAGATACTCAAACGTGACGCCGCCCCAGCCTAGGAGCTGAGCCTGTGCGTTCATGTCAACGGCGATCATCTTCTCGTGTTGGGGCTTACCAGTCTCGAGATTCGTCGTCGTCGCGGCAATGTAGCCGATCTTAACGGTCTGTCCCTTCAAAGGGAGCTCAGATACCGTCTGTACCGTCGTGGTATCGGTCGTATCGGTCTTCGGTGCGGCGAAGTATCCAATGCCTCCACCGACAATCATGCCTACGACCAGTAACACAATTGCAAACGTCTTACCATTAATTTTTTGTGCCAAGTCATTCACCAGTTAGTCGCGACCCAATACCAAACAATTTGGTATAAACCAAACTACACATTGGAGTAGAGTAGTATTTACTAACCTATGATGAGTATATAGAAGGAAATGGCGCGGATTTCGGCTCATTCCATGGAAAAGAAGCATGTCTCGTTTTTCTTTGGGCGCCTAACTTAAGTTGCCTGACAACTTGAAAAAACGATTCTAAAGTCAACTAGTCTTATGTGTCGATTAAGTGTAACATTAAACAGTAAGGATGGCTAAATGTTTTCGAGAGGAGAATAATTGGCAGAAGATGAGTCAAGTTTGGAGGCGCTCTTCTCTGAACTGGCTAGCGAAGATAGGTTGAACATTTTACAAGAGTTAAGTAAAGCGGATCTCAGGATGCATGAGATTGCCCGAAAAATAGAACTTACTGATACTGAGGCTTCGAGGCAACTGATACGGATGAGTAAGGCAGGGTTTATTGAAAGGTGTAATAATAACGCCTATACTCTTACGCAAATTGGGCGACTCCTGCTAGTCCTCTCTTCATCGATGGAGTTTGTACGTCGCAACAAACCATATTTTATACACCGCGACTTCGGGCAAATCCCCGTTTCATTCGTCTATAGATTTGGTGAACTTTCACAGGGCGTATTATTAACCGAGCAGAATGAGATCATGATAAGGTGGGAGGAGATCGTTGAGGCTGCGGATGAGTATCTTTGTGTCATGATGCCTCAGGTTATGCCGTTCTTGAGCCGAAAAGCAGTGGAAGGGCTTCGTAAGGGTGTAAATCTTCGCTCCATCAACAACAGGGAGTTGTCTCAAACATCGATTAAGTTTAAGCAGACTGGGGAGAACGTGGAGAGGCGATTCCTGCCCAGGGTTTCTGCGGGTGTCGTAAGTTCAGAGAAGGAGGCATCCTTCTTCATTTATGACGCGGATGGGGGCATGGATACAAGCGCCTTTTTTGGCAACGATGCTTCTTTCATGGACTGGGTTAACGATTTATTTCTTCACTACTGGGACAACGCCACGAGCTAATATCTCGGAGAATGTACGCAAAGAGTCCAAGTGCCTAGGTGGACAAGGTTTTCTTACTCTCATTTGCGCGTGTCGTATTTGAGATACAAAATGGAGTTTGTGAACCGGGGAGTGGCGTCTAGAAGGTTTTGTCGTCGAGGTGCTTGATGATTGCCTTGGCGACGTCCTTCGTCTTGGCGTTGCCCTTGAGGTCTGGGGTCAGCGTCATGCCTTCCTTGAGGACCTCGACGCAGCTCGCCTCGAGCGCCTTCGCAGCCTTCTTCTCGCCGAGCCAGTCGAGCATCATGCCCGAGCTGAGTATCTGGGCGATGGGGTTCGCGATGCCCTTGCCGGCGATGTCGGGTGCGCTGCCGTGGACGGGCTCGAAGACGGCCATCTTGTCGCCGATGTTCGCCGAAGGGGCCAAACCTAAGCCACCCACAACGCCAGCAGCCAAGTCGCTGAGAATGTCGCCGAATAGGTTCGTCGTTACGACCACGTCAAACCTCTCCGGGTACATGACCATCTTCATGGCGCAGGCGTCTACGATCTCCTCGTTGTAGGCTATGTCCTTGTAGCCCGCGGCGACCACCTGGCAACTATTCTGGAAGAGTCCACAGGTTGTCTCCATCATGTTGGACTTGTGGACGCATGTGACCTTCTTGCGCCCCTCTTTTCTGGCTAGTTCGAAGGCGTACTTGGCGATCCTCTCCGACGCCTGTCGGGTGATGACCCTCATGGCTACGCCCCAGTCGGGTCCGCCGTCCTGTATCCTCTTGTAGAGGCACTCCGTGTTCTCGCGGACCATGACCATGTCCATCTGTCCCTTCACGTTGGGGACGTTCGGGTACACCTTCGCCGGCCGGATGTTGGCGTAGAGGTTGAGCCTCTGGCGCAGGGGGATTATTACCTCCTTCGCAGTCGCGCCAACCGCCGCGAACAGGCAGACATCCGAAGCCTTCACCGCCTCGAACGTCTCCTCAGTCATCGCGACGCCCGTCTTCGCCTTGTAGGCGTCTCCAGCCATGTATTCCCTGAACTCGAAGCCGAAGCTGCCCGACCTGTCCTGCATCTCCGTGAGGACATTTACCGCGGCGGACATGACCTCGGGGCCGATGCCGTCGCCGGGTATGACGGCTACCCTGTACTTCGCCATGCAGTCACCACTCCTTCATGTGCGTTTTAAGGTATGGCACGAGGCCGCCCTCGTTGAGGAGCTGCACCATGAAGTCGGGGAGGGGCTTGATAGCCAGCTTCTCCTTCCCGTTGACAGTTATGGTGCCCGCGGCGGTGTCGATCTCCACCTCGTCCCCCGTCTTCACCTTGGAGATTCCGGGGCACTCGATCGCGGCGAGTCCGACGTTGAAGGAGTTCCTGTAGAAGATTCTGGCGAAGCTCTCCGCGACGACCGCGCCGACGCCCGCGTGTTTTAGGGCGATGGGGGCGTGCTCCCGGCTGGAGCCGAGGCCCATGTTCTTGCCCCCGATGACGACGTCTCCCTTCTGCACCTTCTTCGCGAACATGGGGTCTATCCCCTCCATGGCGTGCTTCGCCAGCTCCTTCGGGTCGGTGTACTCGAGGTACTTGCCGGGGAGCATGAAGTCGGTGTTTATGTTGTCGCCGTAATTCCAGGCCTTGCCCTTTATCTTCATTGTTTGACCTCCCGTGGGTCGCTGATTACGCCGGTAAGCGCGGACGCGGCGGCGGTGGCGGGCGAGCAGAGGTAGACGAATCCCTCCGTGCTGCCCTGGCGTCCCCTGAAGTTGCGGTTGCTGGTGGAAAGGCTGACCTCGCCGGGGGCGATGACGCCGTTGTTGCCGCCGAAGCAGGCGCCGCAGCTCGGGTTGCAGACGACCCCGCCCGCGTCCATGAGTGCCTTTATGATGCCCTTGGCGTTGGCCGCGTCGTAGACCTCGAAGCTGCTGGGCGTGACCATGAGGCGCATGTCCCTATTGATCCTCTTGCCCTTGAGTATCCTCGCCGCCTCCTCCAAATCCTCTAGGCGCCCGTTTGTGCATGAGCCTATGAAGACCTGATCGACCTTGGTGCCCGCGATCTCCGTGACGCCCTTGACGTTGTCTACGGCGTGTGGGCAAGCGACCTGCGGCTCGAGGGCGGAGGCGTCTATCTCTATCCTCTTCGCGTACTCTGCGCCGGGGTCGGACTTGATTATCTTGTACTTGTTCCTGACGCGGTCCCTGAGGAAGGCGTCGGTGGTCCTGTCTGGTTCGACTATGCCTGTCTTTCCGCCCATCTCGATCGCCATGTTGCAGAGGGTCATCCTGCCCGCCATGCTCATGGCGCGTATGGCCTCGCCGCCGAACTCTATCGCCATGTATGTGGCGCCGTCCGCGCCGAGTTCCTTCGCCGTCCTGAGGACCACGTCCTTGGGGGCGACGCGCGGGGCCAGCTGCCCGTTGACCTCGACCCTTATGGTCTCGGGGACCTTGAACCAGAGCTTGCCCGTGCCCAGCGCCGCGCCCATGTCGGTGGAGCCTATGCCGGTGGCGAAGGCTCCGAATGCGCCGTGGGTGCAGGTGTGGCTATCCGCCCCCACGAGCAGCATGCCAGGCCAGACGTGCCCCTTCTCGGGGAGCACCTGATGGCAGACGCCCGCGTTTATGTCGTAGAAGTAGGTGAAGCCCTCCAGCTTGGCGATCTCCCTGCACTGCTTCTGGAGCGTCGCGTTCTGCACGTTCGTCGCTGGGGCTATGTGGTCGTTAAGGAAGACGACCTTGCCCTTGTCCCAGACCTTCTTTACGCCCATCTCCTTCATCGCGTTGTAGGCGATGACGGCGGTGAGGTCGGGGGCCATGGCGATGTCGATCTTCGCCTTCACTATCTCCCCGGGCTCGACGCTCTTGAGCCCCGCGTGTTCGGCGAGTATCTTCTGGCTTACGGTTAGACTCATTCTTCTTCGGTCTCCATCAGCCTGTTCATTCCCTTGAGGATGGCCTCGACGCTCGCCATGACGGTGTCGCCGTTGACGCTGCTCGCGGTCACGTGGCGCCCGTTGCGGCACATGCTCACCGTGACGTCGGCGACGGCGTTCGTGCCTCCGGTGATTGCCTTCATGTTGAACTTCTCCAATCTCATGTCGCGGAAGCCCTTCTCGACATTCGTTAGGGCCTTTACGGCGGCGTCTATGGGGCCGTTTCCTATGCCCGCGCCGGCATACTCCTTCCCATCGATGATGAGGATAGCGGATGCCGTCGGGGTGACGGTGTTGCCGGTGACGACTACCATCTCCTTGAGCTTGACCCGCTCCTCCCCCTTGATGTTCATGACGTTCTTCGTGATGGCGTAGAGGTCGGTGTCCGTGACGCTCTTGCCGGAGTCGCCAAGCGACTTGACCGCCTCGGCGATCAGCTTCAACTGGTCCTTGCTCGGGTGGAAACCCATGCCCTCGACCATGCTGCCGATGCCGTGGCGACCAGCGTGCTTACCCGCCACGATGCGGCGCTTCTTGCCCACGAACTCGGGGCTGAGTATCTCGTAGTTGCCGCTGTGGGCTAGGAGGCCGTGTACGTGTATGCCTGACTCGTGTGCGAAGGCGTTGTCACCCACGATGGGTGTCGTCGGGGGTAGGTAGATGCCGCTGTAGTGCTGTATCATCTCCGAGACCTCCGCGATCTTGCCGAAGTTGATGCCAGTGGGTATGCGATACTGTGCCTCAAGGCATACAGCTACCTGCTCAAGGCTCGCGTTCCCCGCGCGCTCACCTAACCCGTTGATTGTGACGTGCGCCTGCTCGGCGCCCGCCTCTATCGCTGCGAGTGTGTTCGCCACCGCCTGCCCGAGGTCGTTGTGGGCGTGGGCGCTCAGAGGCGTCTTAACGTGCTTCTTCAGCTCGCTGAAGAACTCGAAGGTCATGCGTGGCGTCATGACGCCGACGGTGTCCGGGATGTTCAGCATCTCCGCGCCCGCGTCCTCCGCCGCCTTGCATATCTCTATGAGGTAATCCATGTCGGTGCGCGTCGCGTCCTGCGGGCTGTACTCGACGCGCAGCCCGTGGTCTCGTGCGTACTCGATGCCCTCAACGCTCTGCCTGAGCACCTCCTCCCGCGTCGTCTTCATCATCGTCTTGATGTGCAGGTCGCTTGTGCTGATGAAGATGTGAACGTACGGCACGTCGCACCAGAGCGCCTTGTCGATGTCCTCCTTGATGGGTCGTGCGAGCGTGGTGATCATGCTGCTCAGGCCGAGCTTCACGATCTTCTTCGTCGCCTCCGCCTCGCCCTCGCTTGAGATGGCGAAGCTTGCCTCGATCTTGGGGACGCCCAGCTCGTCTAGCTTGCGTGCGATCTCGATCTTCTCGTCGTTCGTGTAGGTCACGCCGGGGGTCTGCTCGCCGTCCCTCATCGACGTGTCGAAGATGATTACCCGCTTCGGCGGGTTGATCTTGTTCCTGGCCTGGAACTGGCTCAGGTAGAACTCGTTGCTTGGCATCATCGCACCGGCTTTTTGGTTGTGGTATGAGACCGCCCATTGTTAATAAGCGGAATGAGCAACGCGGGTTGCGCATCCCATCACCCTTTTATCGGGCTTCGACGCGCGATTCCCTGAATTGCAGTACCACGTCGTCCTCACGGAGAGGTGTAACCTGTGCTGCGGCTACTGTGGCGGGACAAGGCACGTAGAGGGGATACCCCTCGAGGTCGCCTATGACGTGGAGATATTGGTGAACTTCATCCGCCACGATCACGAGGCAGTTATCGGCTTCTACGGCGGTGAGCCACTACTCGCCCTCGGCAAGATGTATGAGATCATGGACCGCGTCCCCGCCGAGGCGTTCACCCTCCAGACGAACGCCACACACCTCGACGACGTCGACCCAGCCTACCTGAAGCGCCTCGACGCCATACTGGTCAGCGTAGACGGCGGCCGGGAGGTCACCGACGCCAACAGGCACGAGGGCGTCTACGACACGGTGATGAGGAACTGCGGGAGCATCCGCCGCAAGGGCTACGTGAACGACCTCGTCGCGCGGATGGCTTTCAGCCGGAAGGGAGACATATACCGGGACGTCACACATCTCCTCAACCTCAAAGACCCCGCCTTCAACCACGTGCACTGGCAGCTCGACGTCTTCTGGAGCGAGATCAGGGACGAGCACGAGGTGGAGAAGTGGCTGGGGAGATACGACGAGGGCATCACGCGTCTCGTGAGGGACTTCGGTGACTCACTTGAAAAGGGCGTGGTCCCCGGCATAGTGCCGTTCATCCCCGTCCTACGCACACTCCTGACCGGGGAACCCGTCCCCCACATCTGGTGCGGCTCGGGCAGGGACAGCTTCGCAGTCATGACAAGCGGTAGGATCGACGTCTGCCCGATAGCGCCGGAGCTACCCTACTCGTCGGTCGGGGACATAAGGAACAGCACCCCAGAGTCCCTCAGGGACATCCTCCCCGTCGGGGAGCCGTGCAGCCTCTGCCCCGACAAGTGGGTCTGCGGCGGCAGGTGCCTCTTCGCCAACAAGACAACGTTCTGGGGCGAGGAGTGGTTCAAACGTGTCTGTGCCTCGACGCACCACATGATACACGAACTCGGTGCACTCGTCGAGCCCACGAGGGAACTCATGAGGGACGGTACACTGAAGCCTGACGCCCTCGACTACCCGAGGATAAACAACGGCTGCGAGATCATTCCTTAACCCGCCTCTTGAAGCTGTACTCGCCGTTGAGGTGGAGGTCCAGCACGACCCTGTCACCCGATTCGAGCTTGTCCCACAGCGCCTTGCTGACGGGGACGTCGAAGGTTATCTCGGTGTCTATGGTGAAGACCTCGCTCTTCACCGGCACGTAGGCGTTGCCGGAGGCCGTGATTGTCTCCTGATACCTCACCCTCTTCCCCGTCACGCGTGTCTCCAGCGTCCGCCTCACTGGGCTCCTGCCGAGGAAGAACGCGAGGACGAGGCACCCAAGGATGAAGAAGATTAGGATGAGGTACCCCGTGTCGAGCATCGGGTGAGAAAAGGGGTCCCCGTTTAAGGGGTTTACTCCGAGGGGGACCCGCCGTTTGTGCCCCTGAACTGGCTGTTGTAGAGGTTGAAGTAGAACCCCCTCTGTCCCAGCAGGGACTCGTGCGTGCCCCGCTCGATAATCTCCCCACCGTTTATGACCAGCACCTGGTTTGCATTCCTGATGGTGCTGAGGCGGTGGGCGATGACGAAGCTCGTCCTCCCCTCCATCAGGCGGAGGAGTGCCTCCTGTATCCTGATCTCGGTGCGGGTGTCCACGTTGCTAGTCGCCTCGTCGAGGATGAGTATCTTCGGGTCGGCGACTACGGCGCGCGCGATGGCGAGCAGTTGGCGCTGCCCCTGGCTCAGGTTGCTCCCCCTCTCCGTCAGCCTCGTCTTGTAGCCGTCGGGGAGGCGCACTATGAACTGGTCCGCGTTGGCGAGCTTCGCCGCCGCGACGCAGTCCTCATCCGTCGCCTCAAGGTTCCCGTAGCGGATGTTCTCAATCACCGTGTCGGCGAAGAGGAAGTTGTCCTGCAGCACCGTGCCGATCTGCCTACGCAGACTCTCACGGGTCACGTCGCGGATGCTCGTGCCGTCGATGAGGATGTCGCCGCCCCTGATGTCGTAGAACCTGCTGAGGATGTTGATCATCGTGGTCTTGCCCGCGCCCGTCGGCCCGACCAGGGCTATGGTCTGACCGGGCTCGGCGTGGAAGCTCACATCCCTGAGTATGGGGGTCTTGCCATCGTAGGTGAAGTCGACGTGGTCGAAGACGACGTCGCCCTTGATCTCCCTTAGCGGCTTTGCGTCGGGCTTATCGTTGATCTCGGGCTTGGTGTCGATTATCTCGAAGACGCGCTCCGCGCCCGCGAGGGCGGTCTGTATGCTGTTGTAGAGGTCTGCGAGCTGGCGTAGGGGCTGGACGAAGTTCCTGGCGTAGTTGATGAAGGTCGCGACTAGGCCGACGGAGACTGCGCCCGTCACTACGAGCCAGCCTCCGAGGCCGGAGACGACGGCGATGCCGATGTAGCTCATGACGTTGACGAGGGGCATGATTATGAAGCCCCAGCTCATCGCCTTCGTCGCGGCCACGCGCAGCCCCTCGTTATCCTTGTCGAAATCGGCGAGGATGGCGTCCTGCCTGCTGAATGCCTGGACGACGCGCTCGCCGCTGATTATCTCCTCCATCCTGCCGTTGAGCCGACCCATGGAGAACTGGAGGCCGCGGAACCCGCTCATCGTCCGCTTCCCTATGATGAGCGTCACGAAGAGCATGAAGGGGATGACCGCGAGGTTACCGAGGGCCATCCAGAGGTTCAACGCGAACATCGCGATGAGTATGCCGATCAGGCCGAGGACGCTGCTTACGATCTGGGTGACGTTCATCGTCAGCGCCTGGTTGATGGCGTCTATGTCGTTCGTCAGCCTGCTCATCAGGTCTCCCTGGCTCCTCTTGTCGAAGAAGCTCAGGCTGAGGGTCTGCATGTGCTCGAATAGGTCCCTGCGTATCTGCCTGAGGGCGCGCTGGCTTATGGTCGCCATGATCCATCCCTGGGCCGCCTGCATCACCCACCCCGCGAGGTAGACGCCGAGCAGGATCAGTGCCATCCGCTCAAGCCCGGGGACGTCCCCCTTGAGTATGTATTGGTCGATGGTCACTCCTATGAGGTAGGGGCCGAGCAGCTGAAGCACACCGGCTATCACTATGCTGACCACCACCAGTGCGAGCTGGAGCTTGTAGACCAGCAGGTAGCTTGCGAGTCGGGCTATGGTCTCCCTCGGATTCTTGGCTCTCTCGATTCCCCTGCCCATGCCGCCCCCGGGTCCGCCTGGACCGGGGCCACGCGGCCCACCGCCGCCCATCGGGCCGTGGCCGCTCATAGCCTGATGCCTCCGCCGAGCTGGGAGTCGAATATCTCACGATATATTGGGCTCGTCTCCATCAGCTCCCTGTGGTTCCCCTCGGCAACTATCTTGCCGCGGTCCAGTACGAGTATCTTGTCCGCCTTTAGGACGCTGCTTATCCTCTGCGCGATGATGAAGCTCGTGCGTCCCTTCATCACGGTCTCGAGTGCCTGTTGTATGAGTGCCTCGGTCTCGACGTCGACGCTGCTCGTCGAGTCGTCGAGTATGAGTATCTTGGGCTTGACGAGTATGGCGCGCGCGATGCTGACGCGCTGCTTCTGGCCTCCGCTCAGGCCGACTCCGCGTTCACCGACCTCGGTGTCGTAGCCCTTAGGTAGGCTCGTTATGAACTCGTGTGCCTGCGCCGCCTTCGCGGCCTCGATGACCTCCTCGTCGGTGGCACCTGGCCTTCCGTACCTTATGTTGTCGCGGATGGAGCCGCTGAAGAGCACCGGCTCCTGCAGGGCTATCCCTATGTGTGTCCGGAGCGACTCTAGGGTCACCGCCTTGACGTCGACGCCGTCTACTGTGACTCTGCCCGAGTTGGCGTCGTAGAATCTGGGGATGAGGTTGATCAGCGTCGATTTCCCGCTTCCTGTGGCGCCTAGTAGGGCGACGATCTGTCCGGGGTTCGCGGAGAAGCTGACGTCGTTCAGGACTGGTTCGCCTCCCTTTACGTAGCTGAAGGATACGCCCTCGAATGCCACCCGCCCGGCGACGTCGCCAAGTGCCTTGGCGTCGGGCTTGTTCTGGACCATCGGCTCTGAGTCGATGACCTCGTATATCCTGTTCCCGGAGGCGACGGCGGCGGAGATCTGGCTCGCCATTATGGCGAGGAAGATGAGGGGGAACATGCTTGAGAGCAGGTAGTTTGAGAATGCGAGTATCTCGCCGACGGTGAATGTGCCCTCTATGACCTGTATGCCTCCGAAATAGAGGACCGCCAAGACGCCGAGGTTGATCATGACGAACAGGGCGGGCATGAGGAACATCATGAATCGGTTGACACGTATCCCCTGGTTCATGAGGTCGGTGTTGGCGGCCTCGAACCTCTCCGACTCGTGCTTCTGGCGCACGAATGCCTTCACGACGCGTACCCCCGAGAGGTTCTCCTGTAGAACGGAGTTTAGCTTGTCCAGCTTGGTCTGGACCTTCATGAACATGGGCTGCCCCTTCCAGACGAAGATGCCGGAGAGGATCAGTGTAAGCGGCATTATGAGGAGGATGATGTCGGCGAGTTTGGCGTTTATTGAGTACATCAGGATGACGCTCCCGACTATCATGAGGGGCGCCCTGATGAACATGCGCAGCCCCATCATCACCATCATCTGGATGATGTTGACGTCACTCGTCAGCCTGATTATGAGTTGACCGGTCTGGAACTTGTCGAGGTTTCCGAAGCTGAAGCTCTGGATTCGGCGGAAGGTGGCGCTTCTAACGTCTGCGGCGAATCCCTGCGCGGCTCGGACGGATAGGAACGTGTTGCCTATCGCCATGCCCGCGTCAAGGAAGGCTATGACCACCATGAGCACGGCGGTCGTCCCTATGAGGTAGAGGTCCTTGTTTGGGATGCCGGTGTCTATGATGCTCTGCAGGAGCCTAGGTATCTGCAGCTCCGCTATGACCGACACTGAGAGCATCAGGATAGACAGAGCCGCGGGTTTCCAGTAGGGTCTAAGGTAGGATAATATTCTGATCAGGGAGTTAGTCAACGCGTTGCCTCCCTGTGTTCTTTGACTCGTTTTTTGCTTGTTCTATTATCTTCACTGCTTCCTCATCTCGCTGAGTTTTGATAGTGTGATTCGGATGTTTTCGAGGGATGTGTAGAGGGTGTCTCTCTCCTCCTCGGAGAGAGCTGAGAGCTTGGTTCTTATGGACTCCCTCGCCTCCTTCCAACTGTCCTCCATGTACTTTCGCCCCTCCGCCGTGAGACCGACCTCGACTATGCGTCGATCCTTGAGGTCTTGCCTCCTCTCGACCCGCCCCTCTGCTATCAACTTGTTTATGATGGCGGTCATGTTGGGCTTCGATATCCCCAGCCATACCCCGATGCGGGACATGGGGAGTGGCCCGTGCCTCATGAGTATTCCCATGACCTTGAAGTCGGAGCCCATCGGGTTGTGTGAGGGAGTATCGGGTCTCAGGATGGTGCGGTGGAAGAGTGGGATCACGTTATAGATGTCATCGAGCATCTGATCCATCTTCCCACGCGTCGAGGCATCAACCATTTTTTTTCGTTCACCGAATAAACAGTTAAAACATATAACTATTATATAAACGTACCTTCTCAACGGGATGGCGAGATTTAAAGCCACCCGAACCGCTCAATCAGTGCAGGTGCGATTTGTTGAAAGTACTTGGGATACAGTCAAGCCCGAACGAAGACGGCCTAACAGCTAAGACGGTGAAGGCGGTGCTCAAGGGCGCCGAGGCGGAGAACGCCGTCGTCGAGTTGGTGAATCTGAACGAGGTGATCATAAAGCCCTGTATGGCATGCGACGGGGGATGGGGGCAGTGCCGCAGGGAGGGAACATGCGTCATCGACGACGAGTTCCAGACCATAAGGGACAAGATACACGCGGCGGACGCAACCGTCTTCGCCACACCCGTCTACTGGGGCGACCTGAGCGAATCGGCCAAGCTCTTCCTCGACAGGCTCCGCAGGTGTGAGGTCAAGGGGGAGTTCAAGAGCCTGAATGGGAGATACGCGCTCGGCATCGCCTCCGCCGGCGGGACGGGTAACGGCTGCGTGAAGGCACTCCTACACCTAGAGGACTACATGCGGCGCGTCGGGTTCACCATCTTCGACCTAGTCACCGTGACGCAGGTGTCGAAGGAGCATAAGCTGGAGATGCTTGAGAAGGCGGGGCGCCGACTCGCAAAGCAGAAATAAGATATACTGATATATAACAGAAACAACACTCTTATGATGTCCACTAGGACTCTTGTTATTGGTGACAACCGGGAGAGGAGGCAGGAGGCTAAATTCCAGCCCATCTTCGGCGATACATCAAAGCAGCTCAAGGCGCGACTCAGGGTCCTTTCCAAGAAGTACACTTGGGAGATCATCGCTGACCTCATGGACGGCAAGAAGAATCTGACGCAGATAGCCATCGAGGGGAGCATCCCCTACACCACGGTGCAGAACAGGGTGATGGAGATGGAGAAGCTGAAGCTCATCACCATACACGATGAGGTCGATAAACACTCGAAGAGGCCCGTGAAGATGATTCGGGTCGAGGACTTCAGGCTTGAGGTCACCGGCTCGAAGATACAGGAGCTTATGAGGCTCGAGCGCGGCTAGGTCGTGTATTTTTTCTCGCTGAGGTATCTGTCCCTGTGGTCGGGGAGGACGGTGGCGACTCTTTTTCCCTTCCCGAGCTTCTCGGCGACCTTGAGGGAATAGTAGACGTTTGCGCCCGAGGAGATGCCGCAGAAGAGGCCCTCCTCCCGGACTAGGCGGTCCGAGGTCTTGATGGCGTCCTCGTTCGTTACCTTGACGACCTCGTCTATGAGGCCGCTCTCCATCATCTCCTCGATGATGCCTCCGCTGATCTCCTTGCTTACGCCGGGCGGGGAGGTGATGCCGTCGCTTATCGCGTACCTAGCGGATGCGGGTTCGAGCCCGATAACCCTGCACTTAGGTACCTTCGCCTTGATCGCCTTGGCGACGCCGTAGAGCGTGCCGCCGACGCCTATGCTGGCGACGAAGGCGTCGACCTTGCCGTTCATCTGTTCGAGGATCTCGGCTCCGGTGACGAGGTGTGCCCTCCAGTTTGCGGGGTTGCTGAACTGGCGCGCCCACCAAATCTTGGGGTTGCTCTTCTCAAGTTCGAGGCACTTCTTACGGGGGATGAACTCGACCTCGGCGCCGGCGACGCTGCCCTTGGAGTCGAGGCCCTCGATCTTCATCTCGTGGACCTTTGCGCCGTAGTTCTCCATTATCTTGATTCTTTCCCTCGTCATGCCTTCGGGCATGTAGATCTCGACGTTGTATCCGAGGCGGGTGCCGACGAAACTGAGGGCGGTCCCCGTGTTACCCGTCGATGCCTCGACTATCGTGTAGCCGGGCTTGAGTTTGCCCTCGGCCTCGGCGGTTCGTATCATCTCGACCGCGATCCGGTCCTTGTAGCTGCCGCTCGGGTTGAGGTACTCGGCCTTGACGAATATGTCTGCGCCGCTCTTTGGTGCGAGTTTCTGGAGTCTGACCATCGGCGTGTTTCCGATGGCTTCTAGGATGCTGTCGACTGCCTTGGGTGCCATGTGGATAGAGGGTGTGGGTGGGGGAGAAAATGGTTTCCCTTACTTGTTCAGCTTCGCGGCGAGTTTGGCGACGCGTTCACCGAGCTTCCTGCACGCCTCTAGGGAGGCGTCGTTTGGTGAGCCGACGGATGATGCGCCGTAGTGGCTGCCTGCTGAGGAGCCCTGTATGATCATGCCGTGGACGAGGAGCATCTCGTTTATGGCGATTATCGTCGTCTCCGCTCCGGTGTGTGCTCCGCCGGCGCTGGCGAATGCGCCGCCGACCATGCCGTCGAGCTTGCCGTGGTACTTTATGGATTCGTCTATGAATTTCTTGATCTTCGCCGAGGGGAGGCCATAGTATACGGGTGATCCGATGATGATGCCCTGGCACTGGGGTATCTCGTCGACGGATGTCTCATCAACGTGTTTTATGATGGGTTCGACGCCCGCCTTCTTTACGCCCTCCTCGACGGCGTGCGCCATCTTCTCCGTGTTACCGGTGCTGGAGTCGTATACTATGAGGACCTTCATCTAGTCCACCTTGGGGAGCTTCTTCTCGGCGTCCTTGACGGCGTAGACGCCCTTGACCTCGCCAAAGTAGAGCATGTGGAAGTCCTTCGTCTTGTACATCTCCTTCTCTATGCCGCCTTCTAGTTGGCCGGGCTTCATGTCGGTCTTGAAGACGGTTGTGCACTCCACGTGAATTGGGCACTCCTCGATGTATGGCGCGTCGACGGCGACGCCCTTCTTTGCGGTGAGCTTGCACTCCTTGAACTTGTCAACGTCCCTACCCGACTTGGTCCCGCAGAACTCGAGCGCCGCCTCCATCCCCTTTGCGGGGACGCAGACGGTCCAGCTCTTCGCCTCCTCCATGAGCTTGTAGGTGTGCCTGCTGTGGCGGACTGCGACGATGAAGACGGGCTTCGCCCACATCGTCCCGAGGAAGCCCCAGCCTACCGTCATCGTGTTCAGCTTCTTATCCTTCCCCTCGGCGACGAGGAAGAGGCCCCCGTCCTTGAGGAGCATGTTCATCTCGCGTACATACTTGAATGTGTCAACCTTGTCTCTTGGCATCAGAACCACGTGAGATAGGGGGTTGGGTCTCGTTATAAGCCTTAGACCCTCGGGTTGTTTTATCGATTTATTTTCCACGGTTACGGCACAATCAACCGTGGGAGGGGTGGAGTCATGATGGTGCCCCGTTCTGATCGACGCTGTAGCCTCCGAGGGAGGAAACATATCCAGACACCATCATGCAGACTCACCCTACTGCAGAAGGTCAAAATGGAAATCATCGGTAGAACATGCGTAGGTCAATTCGCAAAGGAGGGGTGGAGCGGTAAGCTCCCATTCTACGCCTTCAAGTGTCCGACCCACGGGACCGTAGTAAACTACCCCATGGGATTCGATAAAAGGCTAGAATGCCCGAAATGCCTCGAAAAGAGGCTAGAAGCAGTTTAAATGATGTAGCCGCTGTCCGGCCTCTCAAAGTTCCTGACGAGTTCAAGATTGAGCTCCGGCTCCAGCTCGTCGAAGTCCTCCTCTGTGAGGTCGGCCCACGGCCCAGTGAGGGCGGCCTCGACCACCGGGCTGCTGCGCCCGAAGTTCTCGAGGCACACCTTGTAGGTTAAGCGCCTGACCTGTGACTCATCCTCGACGCCTAGGCTGTGCAGGTACTCGTGCAGGAGGATTGTGTAGACGTGGCTGCGCTCACTCATCCCCGTCTTGCCCTTTAGCAGGCGGCGGTTGAGCACGATCTCGTTCGTGCCCATCGGGTGGAACGCCCCGACGTTCATGGGGAGGTTCCCGAGGAGCAGCATCAGGCCTACCCTGTGTAGGCCGAGTGTCTTCTTGACGTTCCTCTTGACGATGGCGAAGACGTCGCCGTAGTCCTTGCAGGTTTCCAGGTCGGACGCTATCGTGTTGGTCTGCTCCCTCTAGACGGATTCTACGGCCTTTACGCCGGGGACCTTCTTCTTCAGGTACTGCTCGACGCCCCATTTTATGGTCATCTGGCTCATGGGGCAGCCCGCGCAGTGGCCCTTGAGTTTCACCTTCACCACGCCGTCGACGATGTCGACGAGTTCTACGTCTCCACCGTCCATCTGGAGCTGTGGGCGTACGTCGTTGAGTGCCTTCTGTACTTCTGCCTTCTCCAAAATCGCACCTTCAGATGTGTGGATACGAGGAGCCTTAAAAACGTTGAGAGGCAGGTCAGGCGGGCCAACAACCAACAACTCGTACCCGCGTGTAGTCCGGATCACATGCGTAAAGGTTAAAAAGGGTGGCAGCATCCCAATGTGCTGTCCAGGTGTTAGAGTGATGGGTGACCATCAAACAGTTTAAAGTCTACGCTCCCGCCTCAATCGCGAACCTTGGACCCGGCTTTGACGTTTTCGGTATAGCCCTCGACGGCCTAGGTGACTACATAAAGGTCAAGAGGGTCTCTGAGCCAGGTGTCCGAGTCATCGTTAAGGGTTTTGAGGCGGACCACATCCCGGTGAAGGCGCAGCTAAACAGCGCCGGAGCCGTCATGAACGCGGCGCTCGACAGGCTGGGTGAGTCTGCGGGCGTCGAGATGGAGATCGAGAAGGGCATCCCGCCGGGCGCGGGGATGGGCTCCTCGGGGGCCTCAGCGGCGGCGGCGGCCGTCGCGGCTCAAAAACTCATGGGCGTCGTACTACCCCAGAGGGAGCTCGTCAAACTCGCGGCGCAGGGCGAGGCAGCCGTGGCTGGGAGCGCACACGCGGACAACGTCTCCGCGAGTCTCTTCGGCGGCTTCATCCTCGTCGGCGACGGATACGACGTCGTCAGGATGGAGACCCCGGACATCGGCTTCGTGGTCGTCGTCCCCAACGTCAAGTATGAGAACAAGACGAAGATGGCGCGCGAGCTCCTTCCGAAGACCGTCAGCCTGAAGGACGCCGTCCGCAACATCGGCTTCGCGAGCAGGATGGCCGCCGCCGTCGCCATGAAGGACCCGATACTCTTCGGGAGGAGCATGTGCGACAGCATGATCGAGCCACACAGGGCGAGCATGATACCCAACTTCCACCTCGTCAAGCTCGCGGCACTGCAGGCTGGCGCCTACGGGTGCAGCATCTCCGGGGGCGGCCCGAGTGTCTTCGCCGTGGGGGAGAACCCCGCGGAGATAGGCAAGGCGATGGCCGAGGCCTTCGGCGACACCAAATCCGAAATATATCTCACGAGGCCGAGTAACCTCGGCACGAGGCTGGTGTGATGACGTCCAAGTTCAGGTGCATACGCTGCGGCAGGGAGTACGAGCCCGGCAGCGTCTTCAGATGCGAGTGCGGCGGCCTCCTGGAGGTCGTCCACGAGCCGATGAGGTGGGATAGGCACGTCGTCGACTCCCGCTTATGCCCGATGGGGGTGCCCTACAGCAGCGGCGTCTGGCGCTACAAGGAGCTAATACACCCTAGCCTAGCGGCCGGCATGATAGTCACACGCCCCGAGGGAAACACGAACATCTACAACCGCAAATCGGTCTCCGACTACGCCGGCGTGGAGAACCTCTCCATGAAGCACGAGGGGGAGAACCCCACGGGCAGCTTCAAGGACAGGGGCATGACCGTCGCAGTCTCCGAGGCAGTCAGGCAGGGGGCGAAGGCCGTCGCCTGCGCCTCCACGGGAAACACCTCCGCATCCATGGCCGCCTACGCGGCTCAGGCGGGGCTCCGCGGCGTCGTCTTCATCCCCGAGGGCGAGATATCCTACGGTAAGCTCAGCCAGGCGCTCGCCTACGGCTCAAAGGTCGTCCAGGTTCCGGGCAGCTTCGACGACGCCATGCGCATCGTCCAGGAGGCGAGCCGAGACCTCGGGCTATACCTACTAAACTCGATCAACCCGTGGCGGGTCGAGGGGCAGAAGACCATCATCTTCGAGCTCCTCCACCAGCGCGGCTGGGAGCCGCCCGACTGGATCGTGGTGCCCGCGGGCAACCTCGGCAACACCTCCGCCTTCGGCAAGGCAATCGGCGAGCTGGTCGAGCTCGGCTGGATCGAGAAGGTGCCGCGCATCGCCTCGATACAGGCAGAGGGCTCAGCCCCATTCTACAAGATGTGGAAGGAGGGCGCCTCAAGCCTCGAGTCGCTGAAGCCGGAGACAGTCGCCACCGCGATAAAGATAGGGAACCCGGTTAGCTGGGAGAAGGCGATCAGCGTCATCAGGGAGACGAACGGCGTGGTCGACGCCGTCTCGGACGCCGAGATAATGGAGGCGAAGGCCGTAGTGGACGGCAGCGGCGTGGGCTGCGAGCCAGCGTCCGCCGCCTCAGTCGCCGGCGTCAGGAAACTCGTCTCAAAGGGCGTCATAAAACCCGATGAGGACGTGGTCTGCATCCTGACGGGGAACCTCCTGAAGGACTCGGATGCCACGATCGGGTACCACACGGGCAAGCTCAAGGGAGTCACGCCCCTGAGGCCCAACGCGCCCACACGCATCGACGCCGCGTCGATGTCCGCATCGCTGAGGAGGATACTCAGCCAGTAACCGGGGTGGTCTTGGTGGACATCGTCGTTTACAAGCTAGGTGGCTCCATACTTCGGGGCAGCGAGGACCTGGGGAAGATTGTGGACGTCGCGGAGTCCGAGCTGGGCTCGGGCAGGGTCCCCGTCTGCGTCGTCTCCGCCATGAAGGGGGTCACCGACAGGATCATACAGGCCCTCAGCCAGGTCAGGGTGGAGGACTTCGAGCCACGCGCCTTCACGGAGGCGCTCATGAGGGAGCACATGTCGTCGCTCCCGCAAGGGGCGGACCCTGAGCCCCTTCGGAGGGAGTTCGAGAAACTGGAGCACGTCCTCAGCTACGTCCGCTCCTCGGGGGAGCTGGGTGACAGCGTCTACGCCTACACGGTTAGCAGGGGTGAGAACTTCGTCATGCGCCTCATCTCCGCGCAGCTTGAGGCCCGGGGCATAAAGAGCAGGTGCTTCTACGGTGAGGACTTGCTGGTCACGGATGAGAACAGCAGGGAGGCCGCCGTCAACCTCGACAGGACCCGGTTAAGGGTTGAGGAGCAGCTCTTGCCCTGCATCGAGGAGGGTGTGGTGCCCGTGATCGCGGGCTTCGCGGGGCGTAGCGGCTCCGGCCTCATAACGATCTTCGGGCGGGGTGGTACAGACGACACCGCCGCCTGCCTCGCCTACTGCCTCGGCGTCAAGAGGCTGGTAAAGTTCGTAGATGAGGGGGGCATAATGAGCCTCGACCCCAAGTTCTACGCGGAGCTGGAGAAGCCGGAGATAAAGACCCGAATAGGGGCGGTGCCCAGGCCGGGGCTCATCCCCTACCTCAGCTACGTCGAGGCATCCGAGTTGCTCAGGGAGGAGAGGACCAAGGTGGTTCACTACAAGGTCCTAGACCCACTGATGCGCGGCGGGATCAAACTTCAGTTGAAGAGCATCGGTAGCCCGGGGGAGGGGACGATAATCGGCCCCGAGAACGGGGGCGCGGGCAGCGGCCACCCGAAGGCTGTGAGTTTCCAGCGGAACCTCTACGGCGTAAGGCTGCTCCCCACCCAGTCCGTACTCCCGACGGAGGTCTACGCGGAGCTGTTCGGCGCCCTCGCCAGCGCTGGCGTGGATGTCCGCTACATCTCCACCTCCGGGTACCAGATCAGCCTCCTGGTGCAGAAGCAGGACGTTGATCTCTCCATCAGGGCGCTGAACGGACTCCCCTCGATCATGGAGGCGAAGCCCATCGAGGGCATGAAGGGGACGGTCAGCGTCATCGGCTCGGAGATGAGGGGCGTCAAGGGTTTCTTCAGCAGGCTGACCGGCGCACTCGCAGGGCAGGGGGTAAACATAGAGCAGGCCATGCAGCCAAACAGCGAGAACATAATCAGGTTCAGCGTCGCCGACGATGACATACCCCTCGCCGTCGCCGCCGTCTACAAGGAGTTCTTCGGTGAATGAAAATGAGGAAACAGAGAGCGATAGTCATAGGAGCGACCGGCGCAGCCGGTCAGAACGTTGTCGAGTCCCTCGCGAACCATCCCTGGTTCGAGTTAGTTGCCCTTGCCGCGTCGAGCAGGTCGGCGGGCATGACATACGAGAAGGCCATCGAGGGGGCGCGGTTCTTCGAGAAGACGCCGGGTGACGAAGTTCTCGCCATGAAGGTGCTGGACGTCGAGAAGGCGTCCCCGAGGGACTACGACCTCGCCTTCAGCGCGCTGCCGAGCGAGGTGGCGAAGGTGGCGGAGCCCCGGTTCGCGGAGCACGTGCCCGTGATAAGCACGGCGTCCGCCTACAGGTACGAGCCGGATGTACCCATCTTCTTACCGGATGTGAACCCGAGGCACGCCAAGCTGCTGAAGATGCAGAGGGAGAAGCACGGCTGGGCGGGATTCATCTGCCCGGGGCCGAACTGCACGACGGTCGGCCTCGTTGTGAGCCTCAAGCCGCTCATGGACGCATACGGCGTCCGCGCGGTCCACGTCGTCTCTGAGCAGTCGCTGAGCGGCGCCGGGGAGAAGGGTCTGCGCCTCGACTCCGCCTACAGGAAGAGCGCCGAGATGAACGTCCTCCCCTACATCGAGGGCGAGGAGGGGAAGGTGGAGAGTGAGACGAACAAGATACTCGGCAAGCTATCGGGGGACGGCGTCAGGGGCGCGGGCATAATCGTCGGAGCCACCTGTACCCGCGTACACGTCCAGACAGTACACACCGAGGCCGTCTACGTCGACACCAAGAAACCGTGCAGCGCCGAGGAGGCGAAGGAGGCCATGCGGAGCTACGTAAGCGAAGCCCAGAGGCTCAAGCTCCCCTCGATGCCCGAGCGGACGATAAAGGTCTTCGACGAGCCGGATATGCCCCAGCCGAAGCTACACAGGAATTACGGCGGGGACGTCACCCTCGTCGGGCGGCTCAGGAAGGACCCCGTCTTCAGGAACGGCCTCGCCTACGTGGTGACGAGCGACAACCTCGACAAGGGCGCGGGAGGCGGGGCGGCCCAATCCGCCGAGTACCTCAGGGCGAAGAGGTACTTCTAACCCCGAGTTTTAACTCCTCATAGAGCATTTCTTTTTTCCATGGCACCCGCCGACCCAAAGAAGAGGTTACAGCGATCTATCGACGAGGAGAAGGATGAGCTAGTCGGCCTACTCTCCAGTCTCGTCAGGATATCGAGCGACAACCCACCCGGGAGTACCGTCGAAGTCGCGCACTTCGTCAAAGAGTACCTAGAAGCCCGGGGATTCGAGCCGAGGCTCTACGAGCCAAACAAGGGCAACGTCAACGTCGTCGCCAGCTGGGGGGAGAGTAGCCCGCACCTCATCCTGAACGGGCACCTCGACCAGTTCCCCGCCGAGGTGGGGGAGGCGTGGAGCGTCCCGCCGTACTCCGGTGATGTGAAGGACGGCTGCGTCTGGGGCAGGGGCTCCGGTGACATGAAGGGGGGACTAGCATCCCTCATCCACGGCTTCTGCGCCACGAGCAAGCTGGGGCTACCGGGAAAGGTGACGATCACATGCACCTCGGATGAGGAGACAGGTGGCAGATGGGGGGCCTTGTGGCTCCTTGACAACGTCCCCGGACTAATCGGGGATGGCGTCCTCAGCGGGGAGCCCTCCGGGGGGACGGTGAGGATAGGCGAGAAGGGCATGATCGCCTTCACCGTGAAGACGAGGGGGAAGCCCGCACACGGCAGCTTCGCCGGCTACGCCGGGGAGAACGCAATAATGAAGATGGGGCGCCTCCTACCCGAGATAGAGGCGCTCAGAAACATCCCCGCCAGCCTAACCACCGAGGAGAAGACGCTGACCGAGGAACTGGTCAAGGGGTACACGGTCCAGTTCGGCCACGAGGCGGAGGGCCTCGCCGGGGTCCTAAGGCACGTCACGGTGAACGTCGGTGTCATCCGGGGGGGCGCGAAGGCGAACATCGTCCCCGCCGAGTGCGAGGCCGAGGTTGACATGAGGGTTCCAATCGGCGTCTCCCCCGGCCAACTCAAGGCGACCCTGACCGAGAAGCTGCGAAGCATCGACCCGTCGGCGTCGGTTGAGTTCAGCCGCCACCCCTCGACTATCCTCGGCGCCACATATTCCCCGCCAGACTCCAAGATGGCGAAGGTGATCAGTGAAAATGCGAAGTTGGTCACGGGCTCCGAGCCCTTCCTCAGCTTCACATCGGGCGGGACGGATTGCCGCTTCTGGAGGCAGAGGGGCGTCCCGGCGGTCGCCTACGGGCCAAAGGTCTACGCCATGGGCGCCGCCGATGAGAGGGTCCCCGTCGAAGACCTCCTGACAACAGCCAAGGTCCACGTCGGGACGATAATCGACTTCCTCAGCACTACCTGAGGACGAGCGCCCAGTGGAGCACGTATACCTCCACCCAGAGTATGACCGCCGCGGCGAAGACCTCGATTATGGAGAGTACCGAGCCGACCTTGAGGTAGTCGATGAGGCGGATGTTTAGTCCCTTCTGCTTCATCGTGTTGAGCCACATGAGTATGGCGAGGCTGCCGATGGGGAAGAAGTGTGGGCCGAGGTTGTTGCCGATGATGTTGGCGAAGATGAGGGCAGTCGAGCTTGCGCTATTCAACGCGTAGCTGGTCGTCGCCTGCTGGACGCTGAGTAGGCCGAGCATCGTCATGGGCCAGTTGTTCATGGAGCTGGCGCTCACAGTCACGAGCAGGCTGGGCACGAGCGTCGAGAGGAACGATGGCAGTGTGAGGCACCAGGCGAAGGCGTCCGCGTAGAACTGTATCGCCCCCGCCTGCTTCAGCCCCTGCACCACGAGAAGGATGCCCACCATGAAGACGAGGATGTCCCAGTTCACCCGCCTCAGGATGTAGATGACGCCGTGCTTCTCATCCTCATGCATGTGGGAGTGGCTCATCGTGAAGACGTAGAAGCCGAGGAGAAACACCGCGCCCCCGAAGATGACGAACCCGACGGGTACCCCGTTAAGGCTCGCCACCACGTAGAGCGCGTCTATGACCACCAGGGTGATGAAGCAGACCTTGAGCTGCCGGGGCTGTATGACCGCGCCGTCCACGATGAGGGCGTCGACGAGCGCCGGATCATAGCTCCGGGGGATCGCCTTGCGGAAGAAGAGATAGACGACGATCAGGCTCAGCGCGATGGTCACTATGGCGACGGGCGTCATGAAGATCATGTGCTCGATGAATGTGTAGCCGAAGAAGTCGGCGCTCACGATGTTCACCGGGTTGCTCGTTATCAGGGGCATCGCGGCGGTGTCGGCGATGAGCCCAGCGGCGAAGAGGTACGCCATCTTTCCCTTCATCTCCAGCTTCAACTGCTGGACGATCTCGAGCACAAGCGGCGTGAGTATGAGTACGGCGCTGTCGTTCGCGAAGAGGATGCTCACAGCCGCGGCGAGGAGGGCTATGTAGAAGTAGAGCCTGACGCCGCTCCCCTTTGCCAGCTTCGCCACCCTGAGCGCGGCCCACTTGAAGAAGCCCATCACGTCGAGCGTCACGGAGAGGGTCACGATGCCAACGAAGGCGAGGGCGGCGTTCCAGATACTCCCAAACGCCGTTACGGCGTCGTCGACCGTCACCGTCCCGAGCAGCAGCGAGGCAACAGCACCGATGCCGGCGGCCAACCCGAGGTTGATCCCCCGTGGCTGCTTTATCATCAGGAACAGTGTCACAACGAAGATAGCGACGGAGATGATGGCACTCGACAGCATTCGCGACTCGACCTGAATAAGACAGGAAAACCCGACGCCCAACCTATCAACATTACCCCAGAAAACCATAGGGGAGAGGGGGTACCCCAGATAATCCACGTCCGAGCTTCTTTCACCGAAAAGAGCTTAGAAACGACGCCGTTGGTACGCCGATCTACGCAAAAGAAGCATCTATTCCCTACATACCTGCACCTAAAAAAGGGGGAGGGGAGTAACACAACCAAGCCTGGAAACGACCCTGATCCAGAAAAAGAGACAAAATCTCTGCCAGCCAGCCGATCATTATGTCCCAAAGTGAGACATAACGATCCCAATATTCCCATAATCACCGATGGTGAAAAAATCGAGTTTCCCAAATAAACCGAAAAATGACCCTCTTCAGGAAACCACGCTTGAAAACCGTCCCGTTCATGATCGGATCTCAGCAAAAGGAGCACGTATTCGACACAAAGCCCACAGCGTTAGTGTTAAGCCAACATCCACACAATGAATAATCGATCTTCTATGCCAAGGGACCACAACCTCTTCTCACGCGCCGCGGGGGATACACCCACACTCGTCAAAGGCGAGGGAGTCTACATCTGGGACTCCGACGGCAAAAAGTACCTTGACGGGAGCGGGGGCCCTCTCTGCGTCAACATAGGATACGGCGTCCAAGAGGTCAACGACTCAATAAAGCGCCAGATGGACGCCGTCAGTTTCGCCTACAGCGGCTTCTTCGTCGCAGACGCCGTAAAGGAACTCAGCGAGAAACTAGCCGCCTTCACACCCGGCACCCTGAAGCACAACTTTTTCTGCAACGGCGGAAGCGAGGCGACCGAGGCGGCGGCGAAGATGGCGCGCCAGTATCACCTCGAAAACGGCGACAAGACACGCTACAAGGTCATAGCCCGCTGGCAAAGCTACCACGGGAACACCCTCGGCGCACTCAGCATGAGCGGACACATCGGGAGAAGGCGCCGCTTCGCCCCCATGCTCATCGACTACCCGCACATACCCCCAGCCTACTGCTACAGGTGCCCATACGCCAAGACGCCTGACCACTGCGACCTCGAATGCGCGCGCGCCCTAGACACGATGATACGCGCCACCGGCCCCGAGTACGTCAGCGCCTTCATAGCCGAGCCAGTAGTCGGCGCAACCCTCGGGACCGTCCCCGCCCCCAAGGGCTACTTCCAGCTAATCCGAGAGACATGCACCCAGCACGGCGTCCTATTCATAGCCGACGAGGTCATGACCGGCTGCGGGCGCACCGGGAAGAACTGGGGAATCGAACACTGGGAGGTGGAGCCAGACATCATGACCGCCGCCAAGGGGATCAGCAGCGGCTACCTCCCCCTCGGCGCAGTAATCGCCAGCGACAAGGTCTACGAAGCCTTCAAGGGACCATTCGCCCACGGACACACATACGGAAACCACGCCCTATGCTGCGCCGCAGGCTCAGCCTGCCTCGACTACATCCAGAAACACAAACTCGTCGAAAAATCCGCCAAGAACGGCAAATACCTCATGAAGAGACTCAAGGAGTTATACGACCACCCGACAGTCGGCGACGTCCGCGGCCTCGGCCTCTTCGCCGGCATCGAGTTCGTAAAGGACAAGAAGACGAAGGAGCCACTCGACCCAAAGCTAGGCTTCAACCAGCGCGTCTTCAAGGAGTGCTGGGACAGGGGACTCATAGTCTACCCCGGCGCAGGCACCATAGACGGCGTCCGCGGAGACCACATACAGATCGGCCCGCCCCTCTGCGCCAAACGCGAGGAAATAGACGAACTCGTCGCCCTATTCGAGCAGGGACTCAAAGCAGCCGAGAAATCCATCCGCTGACCAATACCATATTTTTAAAAGGGGAAACGGCACCCCATATCCGTTCAGGAAGGTTGCCCAATGAGGGACCCACAGATCAGCAAGATTTTCGAAGTAGCCAACGCAGAGAACAGGAAGTTCCTATACGAGCACGAGGCAAAGATGCTATGCAGCCTCTACGGCGTGCCAATCACAAAGATTGAGGTGACGAAGACCGAAGACGCAGCCGTCGCGGCCGCGAAGAAGATCGGCTTCCCAATAGTCCTCAAGATCGTCTCCGCCCAGGTCCTCCACAAGAGCGACGCCGGCGGCGTCGTCATCGGAGTCACCGACGAGAAAGGCATCAGGGAAGGCTACCAGAAGATCATCTCAAACATAAAGAAGAACGTGCCAACCGCCGTCATCGACGGCATCCTCGTACAGGAGATGGCGCCGAAGGGCACCGAGATCATCATCGGCTCGACCGTCGACCCGACCTTCGGCCCCACAATCATGTTCGGGCTCGGAGGCATCTTCGTCGAGATACTCAAGGACGTCAGCTTCCGCCTCGCCCCCATCACCAAGGACGACGCGTGGGAGATGCTCGACGAGATCAAGGCGAAGAAGATGCTCGACGGCCCCCGCGGAACCGCCAAGGCGGACAAGGAGACAATCGTCGCAACGCTCCTCTCCGTCAGCAAGATGCTCATGGAGTGCCCCGAGATAAAGGAACTCGACATGAACCCCATACTCGTCTACGAGAAGGGCGCACGCGCGGTCGACGCGCGCGTCATCCTCTAAACGCCACCCCTTTTTACCGATAGCACAGTTTTACCAGTTACACACTCCATAACCGACCTCCAGCCGAGATTCATCATTGGAGGCAGATTCTTGGCCCAAGAGGAGCGGCTCCTATACTCGATATTCAAGCTACTCCTCGGCGTCGTCTGCCTAATACTCGGGGGAGAATACGCGTGGAGCTACGTCGTCTACTCCGCCGCAAGCTTCGGCATCCTATACATCGCCGACTCGACGGTCTGGCTCCTAGCCGGATTCATACTCTTCACTGAGGGGCTTCGCTCTTATCTCCGGATACTGATCGAGGGGCTCCACTAGCCTCCTCGCGTCGCCTCCAGCGCCGGTAACTCTTGAACCCATCCCAGACAATCAATGCGACGAAGGCGAGCGTGATGACTGACATTATGATCACTCCCCTGCCGGTTACCATGTCGAGGAGCTGGCTGCCAGTCAGCCACGTCAACGCGGCGAGCTCGAACGGCACGAGGAGCGGGAAAGGCCTCGATGCGACGGTCTCCACACTGTTCGACGAGTCACTGAACCGCACACCAACGTCGGTGTAGCTGAGGTCCGCGGGCTGCAGGGTATAGATGCCCGGGTTGTCCATTCTCACAGTGTATGTGATTGTACGCGACTCCCCCCCGGGTATCACGTCCCAGCTGCCCGTCGTACTCCCCGAAACCAGCTCGACACCAGTCCTGTAGCTCGCCAGAGACGCGCCGTCGTCCACCTTAACACCCGTCATCGGCTCCACATCCTTGTTCTCGACGGTCACGGTCACCGTCGCGGTCTCCCCGCCGGTGATCGTCTTCGTGACCGCGACATTAAGTGGGAGCGTGAGGCCGGATGTGTCAAGCTGGAAGTCGGTCGTTGAGGGTGTCCCCTGCTTCACCCTGACAACGTAGCCCATCTGCTCGAGGAAGCTGTAGATGGCGTCGAGTTCCTGCTGGCTCAGGGGGACGTTTGTCGATATCTTCACGTTGGGGGTCTCCGTTCCGCCGCCTAGGTTCTCCCCCGGGGGCGCGAAGGCGAGGAGGAGGCTGAGGTCGGAGTCCGGGGAATAGGAGGGTACCGTGCTCGCGCCGAGGAGGTTGATGAGGTCAAGCCCGTTTGCGCCGCCCGATGGCTTTGCGCCGTGGTTCCAGAAGGAGACGCCCCCGGCGAAGCTGACGGAGCCGCTCATGAAGGACCCGAGGGCATCCGTCACGTTCGCAGGTATCTGGTCGGCCGGGACATACTTCTTTATCGCGTCGACGTTGATGAAGCCGGCGGCGAAAATGGCACCCGAGGCTGAGTCACCGGTCTTCCCCGGGACCAGCCTCCCATTATCCACCGCCCCCTTAACCGCGTCGACGAACCCGCCGCGGCCCTTGAACAGGGTGAGGTAGTTATCCGCGAGAACCCCGATATCGGAGGACGACTGATAGAGAGCAAACGTAACCATCGGCACCTTGCCCGTCTCGTTACTCTCCGGTTTCATGCTGAATGATGTCAACAGGCTCAGGTCCACCCCATAGGTGGAGGAGAGGGCCCTGGAGACGGAGATGGAGCGCTGAGAAGCGGTGTCTTTGGGGACGTCTAGGTAGACGACGACTGCGAAGGTCGGCGGCAGTAGGTTGATCAGGCTCGACAATTCGCCGAGGGATGAGCTTGAGCCGAGACGCTTCTGGAACTCCTCGACGACGCCGCTCTGAGACACGACCACCGCCGCGGCGAGGCCATCGGTGTCCGTTCCGCTTAGCCCCATCCCGGACAGCGTCGAGCCGGTGTCCGTGAAGAGGTCACCGACGTACGCCCTGCCGTTCTTGTCGAGGGCGCCGACCATAGCCTCGGCATAAACCTCGTCACCGAACTGTATCCCGGAGGCTGAGGGTATGAGGACCGTCGTGCAGAGGCACAGTATCAGCAGTGTGGCACCCAACTTGACCGCCCCCTCTTTAGGTGCAGAGGGTGTGCCGCTGAAACGCCGCCTCTCCACCAGCCTACCCAGCTCAACCCCGATCAACGCGCCAACAACCATGATCACCGGCTTCAAGGCGAGATCGGTCACGAGCCCACGGATGATCTGCTCGACGAGCACCTGCCCGCCCGCGTTGCCGCTGAGAGTAGAGAGCACCGCCTTTATGATCTTGCCAGCTATCGGGGCCTCGAATATATTTGTGAGAGTCAAGCCGCTCGGGAGCGGGGGTAACCCACCGAGAGTTCCACCGCCGCCCTGCGTCACCATCGGGATGTTCTGCGCGAGGGCGAAGACTGTCGAGGCCATGATCGGGAGCATCGTCAGCCAGACCAACAGCGCGATCTGTACCGCTCCGAGCCTCCTGCGGATGATACCGCCGATGAGGAGCGCCACAAACATCCAGATGAAGAGGAGGGAGGGGAAACCAAGAGGGTCCCCCAGCAGGAGGAACGCTATAGTCAAGGCGCCAGAGACCCGAGACCCGAACATCGGCCCGAGCCAATCCGCAACCATAAGCAACGAGGGATGGAGCAACGCTGCTCCGCCTAGGAGGAGTAGAAAAACGCCGAGAAGATAAGCACAGATCTTTCTCACATAGGGTCACTGGGTGCTCTACACCCATATAAAAAAGGGGCGAAGGAGGGTTAGAGGTATACGGTTGGCTTACCCGGCCATCTCCCTAAATAGTGGTCGGCTAGCCTCGAGGCTCAGCTTGTACAGCGCGTAGAAGTGCTGGTACGCCTTGACGTTTTCGGGGATGGGCTTCATTGGGACCTTCTCGGGTATCCACTTCTCGATTACCTTGTGGTCCTTTATGGTCCCTGTGCCCAAGCCCGCGAGGATGGCGTCGCCGAGTGGCGCCCCCTGCGCCCCAGAGATATAACTCATCGGAACCCCGGTGACGTCGGCGATTATCTGCCTCCAGAGGGGGCTGCGTGCACCCCCGTCGACTAGGGTCGCCCGATTCACCTTGATCCCGATCTCCCACGCCGCCTCGAGGCTGTACCTCATCGCGTATGCTACGCCCTCGAGGATGCTGCGGAACATGTGTCCCCTGCTGTGGTAGACGCTGAGGCCGAGGAAGCCGCCCCGGAGGTGTTCGTCCCAGTAGGGGGCGCGCTCGCCCACCATGAGGTGGGGGAGGAAGACTAGGTCGTCGCTGCCTAGTGGTACCTTGGCGGCGAGTTCGTCGAGCTGCTTGTACGCGTCGACGCCCGTCACCTTCTCAGCCTCCTTCTCCTTCTGCCCGAGTTCGTCCCTGAACCAGCGTACGCTGAAGCCCGCCGTGGCGATGCCGGTGAACCCGTAGGTGTACTCTCGCCCCTTGACGACGTATGGGAAGTTGATCATCCTCGGCGAGAGGCGGGGGGTGTGGCTGATGAAGCCGTTGCACATGCTGGTGCCGAGCATCGAGGCGAGGTCGCCGTCCTCGATGGCTCCCCCCGCGAGGGCGCTGACGCTCGCGTCTATCCCCCCGGCGCATATTGGCGTGCCCTTGGGGAGACCCGAAGCCTTCGAGCCCTCCGCCGTGACCTCCCCGACGACGTCCTCCGAGCTTATGATCTTCTCCGGAAAGAAACTCCTCGGGACGCCTAGCTCACCCATCATCTTCTCCGACCAGTCGCGCCTGTGGATGTCGAAGATTCCGCCGTAGTTGCCCGCGCTGCTGTAGTCGACGCTCTCCTCCCCCGTGAGGCCACGGATGACGTAGGCGTTCGGGGTCTCGAATCGGTGAATCTTCCGCCAGTTGTCTGGTTCCTTGTTCTTTATCCAGAGCATCTTCGTGTAGCCGTAGTAGGGGTCGATGACGTTGCCGGTGACCTTGAAGAGGGCTTCGGCGCCGAGGTTGTCGCGGAGCCACTTGCACTCGTCGGTGGCTCTGCGGTCGGCCCAGATTATGCAGGGGCGGATCGGCTTCATCTTCCCGTCGAGGGGGATGCCGCTTCCGCCGTAGAGGCTGCTGATCGCCGCGCCCGCTATCTCCTTCGGGTTGACCTTCGCCTTCTCGATGGCCGCCTTAATGGAGGCTTGGGCTGCCTTCTCCCAGACGTCGGGCCACTGCTCAGCCCAGCCCTGCTTCGGCGTTAAAACGCCGTACTCCAAGAAAGAGCTGCCCTTTATGCGCCCCTCGGCGTCGACGACGACCGTCTTCGTCCCGAGGGTGCCGATATCCGTGCCTACTAGGTACATCAACGCGGTCACGTCGGCTTGTGGTACTTGTTCCCGTCGGCGTCGTAGATGGTGTAGCCGATGTCGAGGCGGTGGGCTATCTCGGCGAGGGCCGGTGTGAGGTCGCCGTAGGCGAAGCCGAGGTGGTTGCAGGGCCAGACGCTGATGATCTCCTCGTCCGACATGGGGATCTTGCCCTTGATTATTGGCCAGCTCGGGTTGTACTTCTCGTGCTCCTCCGGCTCGACGGGAAGGGTCTCGATGACGCTGGCGACGAGGCGATATCTTAGGTTCTCCCTGCCGAGGCGCGCCACGGTCATGACGTGACCGCCCGGCGTCCTCCCGCGGACGCTGCTCCCGCCCGCGTCGTAGAACAACTCCTGCCCCATGTACTCGACATTATCCAGCTTCTTCACCGAATCCATCTCAGGCCCCCCGAAGAAGTAGGGTGGATGTTGCCCACAGTTCACGATGTAGAGTACGCTGTCCTCGACGTCGCGGAAGTCGCCGAAGCCCGCGGGCTTCCCCGTGGCTAGGTGCATGATGAGCTGCGTGAGGGACGAGTCCATGTCGTTCTCGCAGGCGACGGGTATCACCTTCTTCGGCTTCCCGTCTGGGCCGACGTCGTTGCTCAGGTAAGCCGCCATCAAGCAGGCGGTGCAGTGCTGGGCGCTCAGCTCGTCCTGGCATTTTATGCCCGCGAATGTGACTGCGTACTCCTCGGCTATGTCCTCGCCGGCGTAGTAGAGGCTGAGCTGGAGGAGCATCTTGGCGAACTCCTTGAGCTTGGGGCGATCGTAGCTGATTGTGCCGTGCTTCTGGATGTAGTCGGCGGCCTTCTTGAGGCGGGGATCGAGTATCCTGTACTTTCCCTCCCCGGGTTTTCCGCCCCACTCGACCATGGTTAGTGCCTTGCGGAGCAGTTCGCTCTGGTCCAGCGCCTCGTAGCTGACTCCGAAGAGCTTCTGCCACTGGTCGACGTCCGCGGTGGTAGTGGGCATCTTTAGGCTCATGCCGCCGAGGGCGAGGTACTTCTGCGCCTTGAGGTCGCTGATGACCCTCTTCGCGGTCTCCGCCTCAGCTGCGCGGCGCTCGTTGAAGGAGAGGATCGCCAGTAGGCGTTTGATCACCGTCTTGTCTGACTTGATGTCGCCGAAGACGTGGCTGAATGGAACGCCTATGCGTGTGAGTCCGCCGCCCGCCGCCATGCCGGCGACGAGGCCGGGGACCGTCGGGTCCTTGTGGCTGAACATCACGACGCGGGGGACGTCGCCCGTCTCCGCTGCGAACCGCTTGACGGCGTCGACGCTGTCCCAGGGGAAGGTCCAGCTCCCTTGGTTGATGATGAGTGTATCGGGCTTCGCCTCGGCGATGTGCCTGATGTGTGCCTGTACGAGCCGGGTGTTCCAGGCTATCTGGTCCATCTTCGCGTGCTTCTCGCCGCCTCGGGTTACCTCGACCTTCGCTTTCCGTAGCGCGTCAACTAGGAGCTTCTCCTGGCTGATCATGTGGTCGATGTTGTCCTCGCGGACCCAAGGGCGTGCGTCGTTTGGGCTGAATACTCCTACTTTCATGGCTTCTCCCTCGGTAGACGCTCCTGTACTGGGGGCAGGGGCTTAAACTTCTTGTGGGGCTCGGTCTGGTACCAGTATGCGGTGCTGCTGTAGTCGTCGCTGCGCTTGTTGGCGTGGCCGTGCTCGATTGTAACCTTGATGCTCTTCTCGAAGTAGATGGGGTCGAGGATGTGGTACCTGTACCACGTGACCTTGCCGTTCCAGTTCTTGTCGGAGCCGGGGAGGGGCAAGCCGTGGTATGGGGCGCAGTACTCCTGCGTCGGGCACCAGCTCATCCCGTAGTAGTCCTCGGTTCCGGTGCCGATGAGGCTCGGCATCTTCTCCCCGTCTATGAATATCATGTCGTCGCCCTCGCCGTACCAGTTGAAGCGCTGGGTGGGGCGGAGGTTGTGGACGTTCATATTGCATCCGACGTAGTGGCCCTTCCCCTCGGCCTCGAGGATGATGTAGTTTTCCTTGCCGTCCTTGTTCTCGCCTCGGAAGAGCCACGTAGGATTGTCCCACTCGTCGCTCGGGTCGCCCTTGGTCGGGTTCTCGCGGTGCCACGTGGCGTGGAACCTGCCGAGCCCATCCTGGAGCGCCTTGTGCTCCTCGTAGTCGACATAGTAGTAGAACGCCTCGCAGTCCCACGAGCCCTGGTTCTCGACGGTGATCCTCGCGCCCTTGGAGTAGGGCATAGGGAACCAGCAGTTGAAGCCCTTGCCGTCCTCGGGGCTCATCTGGAGCGGCGCCGAGACGTAGTTCTTGCTGATGGCGTGGCCGATGCCGAAGAAGTCGCCGATGGGGACCTCGACGCTGGGATTCTTCTCGCTGTCCCAGTAGGCGCGTAGGACTAGCTTGCGTAGGAAGAACTCGTCCCGGGTGCGTATCGTCACCCAGATGTGCTTGACGACGCCGGCGCCCTCCATCTCGGCGAGAACCGCGGTCTCCCCCGCGGGTACGGTGATGTAGTCCTTGTTTCCGCCGGTTCGGTCGTAGCTGCTGAAGCGTCTCCTCTTGGCGTCCCTCAGGACGGGTAGCCCCGAGAGGTCGCCGCCTAGGCCTGACATACTCATGTTGATCGGGTTAGATTGGCTGTTTGAGGTGAAATAGCTTGTGCGTGTGGGGGTGGGGGAGGGGGTGTTCGTTGTCGTCGCGTTTCGCGTGTTTTGGGTCGTTTTTTGGATTCGGCGTGTTTTTCTGGCGCCGTTGGGCGGCGGAGGCGGCGACGGCTGGGTAATACCTATATTTGAGTACTACCGAGATGAGGGTAGTACTGGTGCTGGTGTTGATTGAACATCAGGTGACGCGGAAGGGACAGGTCACTATCCCCCTGAAATTGAGAGAGAAATATGGCCTCGAAGAGGGGTCACGTGTTACATTCGAGGACGCGGATGATTGCATAGTTGTGCGTAAGTCAGTTGGGTTTCTTGACCTCATCGGCTCTGGGGCGCGCCACTCCACACCTGAGGAGATGAACAAGCTCCTCGAAGAAATGAGGAAGCAGGATGCCTGACTCCGCCGTATTCGACACGAGGTACTTCAACCAAGCCTACTATAGCGACTCACCCCGGGATAGGGCCTTGTTGCGCAACGTTTTCACAGGGATGAGGCGTAGATTGGTCTCCTCCGTCACTATCCATGTGATCGCTGCAACAGCCATCCGGGAAAAATGCCCCGTGATCTCCGATGATCCCCATTTTGAGGAGATAGAAGGACTCAAGGTCCGCTGGATCAGATAAACACGACCGATACTAGAGAAAGCATTTTTCGATTCTTGTCATCAAGTATGTGAGCCAGTCCTCCTCGATGAGGTGGTAGAGGCGGTACTTCATGACGCGTGGGTCTCCGCCGTCCTCGCGTATGGTCATCTTGGAGACGGGTTTGCCGTTGTACCTGTATGAGCCCGTCTCGGGGTTGTACATTGTTTCGAGCCACTCGAGTAGGTTCTCTATGGTGGGCTCGTCCCTGCTGAAGCCGTTCTCGGCGAGCATGACGAGTTCGCGGACGGGCTCGTGTCCGTGCCAGAAGAATCTGCGTAGGTCCGCCCTCTTCTTCTGGTTCAGGTGCCAGAGGATGAATTCTAGTCCTCGCCTGAGTGGTTCGCGGTGCTCGGGGAGGCGGCCGGCGTATAGTGCCGTGCAGGTGAAGAATGTGACCCATGGGCAGCTGCGGGTCCAGTGCTTGTAGGGTGCCACTGTGCCGTCCTTGTGCCCCTCCTGGACCCAGCCGCCGTCCTCACGCTGCCACCTGAGAAGGACGTCGAAGCCCTTCCGCACCCGGGGGTCGTCGGCGGCGCCGACCTTGGCGAGGCCGGCGAGCTGTATGCTCATCCTGCAGGGGACGTTTCGGGGGTTCTCGTCGTAGTCCTCCTCCGTGAATAGTTTGTGGTGCTCGGTTAGGACGCCGTTTGGGCGCTGGTATCCGAGGACCCACTCCACGGCCTTGGAGACACGGGGGTCCGCCACAGTGTAGCCGGCGTCGCCGAGGATGTTGAGGAGCCATGAGGTGGTGACGTATTTGGGGCTGACGGGTGTGCAGCCACTCATGGGGACGTAGCTCGGCTTGGGCGCCCATGGTCCGCCTGTGCACCATGAGCCGTCCGGCTTCTGCTTTGAGAATGCCTCGACGCCGTCGGGGTGGCGCTGCGCCTCCCTCCAGAGCGCCCTCATCTCAGCGGTGGATGGGTTCTCGCCGACGATCCGGAGCAGGGTCATGTACCTGACCGGCGCTGAGCCGTGGTCTAGGAGCCACGCGATGCTCTTCTCTACCCTCTCCTCCCCCAGCATACGCCCTCGCGTGATATGTGTCTGGTGAGTGTAAATCGCTTATCCCGAAGCAACCGAGAAAAAGATCGGGGTGGTGATTATTGGTCTATCTTATGGCTGTGGGAAGGCTTTGGCCGCCGGGACCACCCTGAAGCCCTGGGTGGGGGAGCCTACGACCTTCGGAGTTATGTCGATGACGACGCTGGTGGTCTGCCCAGCCTTGACGGTGACGCCCCCCTGGAGGATGGCTATGTTGAGTTTGCCGCTTGCCACCGTCGCGGTGTAGTTCTGGCCGCCGACGGTGACCTTGCTCTCCTTGACCTCGAACCTTATCAGATTGTAGGCGCCGGGCTGGAGAGCGTTGCTGCCGAGGGTCTTCGTCGCGTTTATGGCGTCTCTGAGGTTGATCCATCCCTCGCTCTGGACGACGGTGGACCAGCCGGTCTCGTTTCCTTCGCCCGTCTTGTGGACGCTTATGGCGGAGTAGAGGATGTAGACGTGTGTCGCGTTGCCCCAGTCCTTCGGCGGGTCCGTGATCTTGACGGCGAGCGTGCCCGAGGCGAACGCGTTGTACGAGTAATATGCGGCGCCGATCAAGACGACCAGTATTCCTATGCCCAGGATCAGCTTGTTCTGACTCATCTCTTATTCACGGTTGATCGTGCGGGGCGTGCGGGGTATAAGGGACACCGTGGAATGTTTGGGAACACCCGTTTCAAAGATGTGAGGCGCCCCGCGGAGGAACGGGGTATAATTCAGGTGTAGAGCTGGACGATCGTGCCGTCTGTGAGTCTCCTGTCGAGGCCGACCTTCTCGTTGGGGAACTTCGCCGCGGGGCCCCAGACGCGGGCGTACTTGAAGTTCTTGTAGAAGTCGTTGTGGATCGTCCGCGCGAGTTCACCGACGGTTACGGCGCCCCGGAATACCGTGGGGACCTTGGCGGGCTTCTTGCCTGGCTCCTTCGTGTAGACGCGCGTGATGTCGAGTAGCTTGAATAGTTTCTCGCCGAGTGTGGCGGCGAGGCCCGGGGTGTGTTCTGCGGAGGCGACGATGACTTCGAGGGGTTCTGATGCCATGCGTAGCTGCTCCATGGCGCGGCGGTCGGGTCTGAGGTCGGACTTGTTTGCGAGGACGAGTGTGGGGCGGTGGACGGTGTTTCCGAAGATGGCGTCCTCGACGTTCTCGATGGTGACCCTGCCCCTGACCCGGACTAGTGCGCTGCGTATCTTGTACCCGGCGAGGAGCTTGATCACGTCCTCGGTGGAGCAGTCGACCAGCTCGCCCTCCCAGAGGAACTGTATCTGGGTGCCCGTCCGCTTCTCTATCTCCACTTCGCCCTCGGGTGGGGTGATGAGTATCCTGCTGTTTGCCAGCTCCCCGGCGATCATGAGGAAGTTTCCGGCGGGGTCGTCGCGTACGTCGACGACGATTATTATGGCGTCGGCGTTGCGCGACATGCTGAGCTTCATGAAGCCGTCGGCGCGCCCCTCGCTGCTCCCCTCGACGAGGGCTGGGACCTCGACTAGCTGGAACTGTATGTCCTCGTAGGGGAGCATGCCGGGTACGGGTGTCTTCGTGCCGTATGGGTAGGGGGTGACCTCGACCTGCGCGTTTGTGACGGCGCGTAGTAGGCTGCTGCGCCCCACGTTGGTAGGGCCGACGACGGCGACCTGTGTGGCGCCGGCCTTGGGGACGAAGTACGCGGGTGCGCTCCCCGCCTTCGGCATCCGCTTCTTCTTCTCAATCTCCTCGCGGAGGGCGGCCATCTGCTTCTTGACCTGGCTTATCATCCGGTCCGTCCCCTTGTGCTTGGGGACGATGCTGAGGAACTCCCCCATGAGGCGGAGCCTCTCCTCCGGGTTGCGTGTCAGGGTGACCTCGTTCCACTTCTCCTTCGCCTGCGGAGGGAGGTTAGTCACCAAACCGGGTCACCCACCTAGACAACCGCCGTGGGTCTAATAAGAGGCTCCCCAACACGCCGAAAAACAGCGCGAAAATGTATAGAAAACGCCCGAAAAATGCACGAAAATGTACATAAAATGCACATTTTTGACACCGAGATAACCGATAAAAATGCCCCGTTACCACGAAGGAGCCTTAAAACCGCCCCATTCACAAACAGGGGGGGAGGGGGGTGATCAAGATCGCATCTCCCGGAGATCACGGAAAGCAGGGTTAACGCGCCCTCAGGCTCGCTTCCCAGATCGCCTCACCGAGCGTCGGGTGCGCGTGGACGGTTGAACGCAGATCGTCGAGGGTAGCCCTCTTCTTGATCGCCAGGGATACCTCACCCGCCAGCTCGCTCACCTCCGGTCCCAGCATCTGGGCGCCCAAGACGACGCCGTCCGCCCCGTAGACCAGCTTGATCATTCCCCTGTTCTCACCCAGGGTCAGAGCCCTGCAGTTGATCCTCATTGGGTACAGCACCGAACGCGTCTCGACTCCGCCTCTCCCCGCCTCCTCCTCATCCACGCCCACGAAGGCAATCTCGGGGGCCGTGAAGACGCAACGCGGGATGGCGACGTAGTTCATCTTGGCGCTTCCACCGGCGGCGTTCTCACCCGCCACCAGGCCCTCGTGCATGGCGACGTGCGCGAGCATCCACCTCCCCACGGCGTCGCCGACCGCATACAGCCAGGGCGAACGCGTCCTCATCGCCTCGTCAGTCTTGATGAAGCCCCTCTCAAGGTCGGCGTAATTCTCAACACCCAACCCCTTGTTATTGGGCACTCTCCCACCCGCCATGAGGATGATATCCGACTCCACCTTGTCACCAGTAGAGAGCAAGGCACTCAATCCGTCGGCGGTCCTCTCGATCCTGTTCACCTTGGTGCCGGTCAGCACCGAGATGCCCGACTCCTCGAGCATCTCCCTGAGCATAATCTTCACCTCCTCGCCTGATTCGCGTGGGAGTATGTCTCCGAGCATCTCTATGACATGAACTCGTGAGCCCAAACCGTGGAATATTGATGCCCACTCGAGACCAACGGCCCCCGCTCCGATCACAGTGACTCGCCGAGGCAGCTCCTTGAGCGAGTAGACGTTGTCGCTCGTGTAGACGCCCACGGAGTCCGCCCCGGGGATGGGTGGGATGAACGGGCTCGAGCCGGTGGCTATGATTACGGACTTCGCCGATAGCACCGTTCGCCCATTCTCGGAGTCGAGCTCCACGAGCCTCTCCCCGACCAGGCGCCCCACGCCACGGTAGACATCGACGCCGTTGTGCTCGATCATCTCCCCTATCTGGCTTCGAATCTCCGAGGAGACGCGCCGGGCCTCCCCCATGACCTTATCGAGGCTGACGATAGAGGCTTCCTTTCTGACGCCGAAGTCCCGAAGCTTGTCTGACTTGCTCAGCCACTTGCAGACGTTTGTGAGCGCCTTCGTGGGGACGCATCCCCTGTTGACGCATGTGCCGCCGAGGAGGTCTTTCTCAATAAGCGCCACCCTCGCGCCGCTCTGTGAAGCTTTGTTTGCGGCGATGTACCCCCCGGGGCCGCCGCCGATTATAACGACGTCGTACTTCCTATCTGTTGCCGGCATCTAGGGAAACCGGTATCAATTGTATTGTGGCTTTTTAACGCCGTCGATTGGCGAACGATAGAATCTCTGGGGTTGAAAGGGGGTGGTGGGCCGAGCAGGATTCGAACCTGCGACTCCCGCCATGTCAAGGCGATGTCATAACCACTAGACCACCGGCCCGACCAACTCACCATACCTCGGATGGATCGTATAAAGGTTACCGGAGCATGACGAGCCCCATCCCCTCGTGGAACCGGAGGCGACGAGGTATCCGAGGTCACGCCACACGGACCCCGACCCCACGAGGTATAGGACCTCTCGCAAAGGCTCGAACTAGGAGCCCACCGCCTTTTTCAGCTTCTCCTCTAGGGCGGGGTCCTTCACCCTGCCAGCGCCGACCTGCATCTCCTCCGGGCTGTGCCCCATGGCGACGCCGAGAAGCTGTAGGTAGAAGAGGGCGGGGAGCCTGTAGGGGATGTCCACCTTCCTCGACACTATCAGCTGCCCCATGTCGAACTGCTGCAGGCACTGCGGGCAGATGACTGTGATGCAGTCTGCTCCGCCCACCTTCATGGCGTCGAGCCTCTTCTTCAGCCAAGCGTATCCGGCGTCGGGTTGCCCATAGGTGCCGAGGGTCCAGCCGCAGCAGAGGTTCTTCCCCTCGTAGTCGACGGACTTGGCGCCGAGCGCCTCGACTAGTCTGTCGAGGAGTGCGGCGTCCTCCCCCATGCGGTTGGAGAAGTGGCACCCCGTGTGGGCGGCGACGTTCAACCCGCCGAGTGGGTGCTTTACGGCGCGCCTTATCGCTTCGACGCCAACGTCGTCCCTGAGGACCTGTGCGAAGTGCTTGACCTCGGCGGTGCCCCTGTACTGGTGCCCGGTCTCTGCGAGGGCCTCGTTGACCGTGTCCCTCATGTCCTTGTCCCGGAGTTCCTCGGCGGCGTGTTTTAGGGTGAAGTAGCAGCCGTTGCAGACGGTCATTATGTCGGCGCCCTGCTCCTCGGCGAGTGCGATGTTTCTCGCCGCGATGGTCGTGGATGTGAGTCGGTCTTGTAGCCCGAAGGCGACGGGCTCGGGGCAGCAGGTGAACCCCTTTACGTCCTTCAATTCGATGCCTAGCTCGGGCATTATCTTCCTCGTGACGTATTCGACGTGTGGCTGACGGATGGGTATCTGGCACCCGGTGAAGAACGCGTAGCTGCGCGTCATTGCTCGTCAGCCTCCTGCGTCTGCTTGCATCTTAGCTTCGTCTTGCGGGCTATCTTGGGTAGGTCTGCTGCGCCGCTGCTGTCGATCGGGGGGAGCCCGAGTCTGCTTCTCGCGGATTGGGTGGCGCCCGACGCCGGGAGGGCGGCGCCGGTCTCCATCACGGCGTCCACCTCGCCCTGCACGAGTTCCTTCGCGAGTGTCCTGAAGGCGCCGGTGGGGCAGACCTCGACGCATTCCCCGCATGAGGCGCAGCCAGAGTCGAGGAGGGGCTCGACGAGGCCGGAAACAATGTTTGTGTGGTATCCGCGTCCCTCGAAGTTGAGGACGCCGTAGTGGCGCAGCTCGTTGCAGGCGCTCACGCACCGCCCGCAGAGGATGCACCTGTCCCTGTCCCTGATGATGACTGGGTTCCGGTTGTCCACGGGCTCGGGGGCGTCTATCCTCGACGGCTTGAACCTGAGGCTGTGGGTGTCGACGCCGAGTTCCTCGGCTAGGTCGAGGAGGGTGTTTACGCCGCTCTTGTTGAGTGTCTCGGCGTCGACGCCGAGGTTGGAGAGGATAAGCTCTAGAGTCGTCTTCCTCGCCTTGGCGACTCGTTCGTTTGAGGTGTTGATGACCATGTTTGGGGATATGGGGGTGGTGCAGGCGGCTTCGAGTCTGTCGGGTCTGCCCAGGTCTACGACGCAGATTCGGCATGCGCCCGTCGCATCGAGGTGGGGGTGGTTGCAGAGGGTGGGTATGTGTACGCCGTTCTCCTTGGCGACTTCCAGGATGGTCTGGTTGGGGTTGCCCTTGACCTTTCTTCCGTCGATTGTTATTTCGATGCTCGTGTCACCACTCCTCCTTGATGGCGCCGAAGGCGCACTCGTTGATGCACTGCCCGCATCGTATGCACTTTGTGGGGTCTATGGACGCCTTACCCGGGTCCTTTCCGGCGGGTCTGAGGCTGATGGAGCCGGTCGGGCACTTCTTGGCGCAGAGCCCGCAGCACTTGCAGATGTCCGTCTCTACCCTGTAGCCCTTTATCATGGCTGCGCAGGCGTGGGCGGGGCAGATCTTGCCATCGACGTGCGCGTGGTACTCCTCTGGGAAGTACTTCATGGTGCTTAGGACGGGGTTGGGCGCGGTGCGCCCAAGGGCACAGAGGGAGGAGTCGGCGACTGCGGCGGATATGTCCCTGAGGTCGGCCAAGTCACCCTCGCTACCCTTACCCTCCGTGATGCGGGTGATGATCTCCAGCATCCGTTGCAGCCCTATGCGGCACGGCGAACATTTACCGCAGGACTCGGCTGTGGTGAAGTTTAAGAAGTACTTGGCGAGGTCAACGATGCACGTGTCCTCGTCGATGATGACGATGCCCCCCGAGCCCATGATGGCGCCGGCGCTCTGTAGACTCTCGTAGTCGAGGGGGAGGTCGAGGAACTTCTCGGGCAGGCACCCGCCTGACGGTCCGCCGATCTGGATTGCCTTGAACTTTTTACCAGATGGGACCCCGCCGCCGATGTCGAAGACGAGCCTCCGAATCGTGGTTCCGACTGGGACCTCGGCTGCTCCGGTCCGCTCAACTTTACCGGCGAGACAGTACACCTTCGTCCCCTTGCTCTTCTCTGAGCCGACGCCGGCGTACTCCTTCGCGCCCTCGGATAGGATGAGGGGGATGTGTGCGAGGGTTTCGACGTTGTTGATCGTTGTGGGTTTGCCCCAGAGACCATGAGTGGCGGGGAACGGTGGGCGTGGACGAGGCATCGCCCTCTTACCCTCGATCGCAGCGATCAGCGCCGTCTCCTCACCGCAGACGAAGGCGCCCGCGCTTAGCATCAGCTTGACGTCGAAGCTGAACTTTGAGCCGAGGATGCTTTTACCGAGCAGACCGTGTTTCCTCGCCTGCGCGATGGCGGTCTTTAGGCGCTCAGCCATCAGCGGCTTCTCGGCGCGTACGAATATGTAGCCCTCGCTCGCCCCGGTGGCGTAGCCGGCGATCATCAAGCCCTCCAGCACCTTGTGGGGGTCGCCCTCGACGGTGAGTCGGTTCATGAATGCGCCGGGGTCGCCCTCGTCGGCGTTGCAGATGACGTACTTCGTCTCTCCGGGGACCTGGTTGCATATCTTCCACTTGAGCCCGGTGGGGAAGCCCGCTCCGCCGCGTCCCCTGAGGCCGGAGGCGGTGACCTCCGCGATGACTGCTTCGGGGGTCATCCCCGCGAGGACCCGGGATAGGGCGCGGTAGCCGCCGTGGATGATGTATTCTTCGATAGACTCGGGGTCGATGACGCCGCAGTTCTTTAGCACCCTGCGCTTCTGGTGCTTGAAGAAGTTTAGTTCCTCGAGGAGTGGGGTGGTTTCTTCTCCACTCATCTTCGCGGCTCTGGATCGTAGGGCGAGTGCGCCCCCGGCGTCGCCGGCGAGGTAGGTGTCGAGTATCCCGGCTATCTTGGCGGGGGTCACGTCGCTGTATATCGCCGTGGGGTAGCCCTTCCGGGTCAACTCTACTATGACCTCGGCGTAGCACGACCCCATGCAGCCGACCTCGACGAGCTTCGCGTCCAGGCTCCTCTTGGAGAGTTCTTCCCCGATCCTGTCGTAGACGGCTTGGGCGCCGGAGGCGAGCCCGCATGTGCTCATGCCGACGCTTATCCTGATTCCCTTGGGACCGTAGATGGTGTTGTCGATGGCTTCCCTGATTTTGATGCGGCACTCTTCACTTTCGTGGCAGAGGGGGCCGGTTGTCCTGCAGGCGACGAAGTCCTTACAGGGCGTCTCCCCTGTGTGGGTGCACTTCTCGCAGCATTTGTCCATCAAACCGTTCATTCCTGTTTTCCTCCCCTCTTCATGGCTCGGAGGATTCCCCTGATCTTCGCGTTGTCAACTTTTCCGAAGACGGTTTCGTCGACCTTTATAACGGGTGCGAGGCCGCAGGCGCCGAGGCAGCGTACCTGCTGGATGGTGAATGCGCCGTCTGGGGAGGTGTCCTGGGGGGGCGTGATGCCTAGTTGCTGGTTTAGGAAGTTGTAGACCTCTAGGGACTCCCTGACGTGGCAAGCGGTTCCCCTGCAGACGGTGATCATGTGCTCGCCCTTTGGGCGGAGTCTGAACTGGTGGTAGAATGTGGCGACGCCGTAGACCTGGCTGGGGGGTATGTGTAGCAGCTCCGAGACCCGGGTGAGTGCGGCGGCGGGGAGGTATCCGGCTTCAGCCTGTACTTCCTGTAGGAGGGGTATGAGGGCGCTCTGGGCTGGGGTGTAGTTGGCGTAGTTGGGGTATACTCTGTCGACGAGTTCCCTGTGAGCCGCTTCCGTTGTGGGGGAGTCCAATTTGTCTTCCTCTTTCGCCATGGCTTTTATTGCTTTGCATGTGTAGTCGAGTCGCGGGGCTGATTCGTGGGTGGCGGCGCCCTAAGCCAGCCGCGCCTGACGAGAATCTTTATATCAATTCCCCCAGCCTATGGTTTGTCGCGCCGCTGTAGCTCAGCCTGGGAGAGCGCTCGGCTGAAGACCGAGGGGTTGTGTGTTCAAATCACACCAGCGGCACCAACAATACTTCTCGGATCACTGTTGGGAATATGTGCTCCTTTTGCTGAGATCAGATCACGAATGGGTCGATGTTCGAGAGTATTTTCCGGATTGGGGGAGTTTTTCGGGTTATCCGGCTCACTCTCTTCTCCCTATGCGTCTCGGGGCTTATGGCGTGCTACTGCTCATAACGAGAAATATTTTCTCCGAGCTTTGTAGGGAATAGATGCTCCTTTTGCTTAGATCGGCACACCATCGGGGCAGTTTTAGAGTTTATTTCAGTCGAGGGAGTCGTATTTCTGGTTGGATGCCTGATCCCATTTTTTCATCGGCGTATCGTGTGTATTTTCGCGTCGTTTCTCGTGGTTTGAGCCATTCACTTGGCTAAAAAATGTCATTTTGAGTGCGTTTTTCGTGCATTTTTAGGTTGTTTTATGTACGTTTTTGTATAGTTTCGATCCCAATCGGGGCAGTTTTTAGGTTTCTTTTGGTTAACGGGGTCTAAATAATAGAAATTTGGAAGACCCCCCCTCCCCCCTACCCTTTTAGACACTGTAATAAACGATGACGGGGAGTGATAACAGGTGGTTCAATGGTCGGAAAAGATGTCAAGATAACGGTGTTGAAGAAGCTGAAGACGGGAGACGTCTTCGAGAAGTACGCCTCGGCGGAGATGACGCCCGAGTGCACCATCATGAAAGACGATAAGGTGTACCTGTCGAAGGGGATGCAGATGCCCGAGGGCTTCTGCAGCTGGGCTTGGGCGGATATACAGCGGGACGTCATCCACCTCAGCCTCGGCGGTGACTTCCCCTGGATCCTGGAGAAGGGCGTGATGATTAGCTGCTGCACGGACGGGCTGCGCCCCGTCGTCTTCAAGCTGGAGCGGCTCTGAGTCGGGAAAAGCCTTGCCCGACCCAATCGCCTACCACTGCGTCAACTGCGGTGTATGCTGCAATAGGCTACTGATTGACAGGCAGGGCGTCCGCAAGGGGCTGCCCCTCCTCCCCGGTGAGGTCGAGCTCTTCAGGAAGGACCACGTCAGGCCCGCCTACGGAATTGGCGTAAGCCCAAGGGATCCGGGGTTCAGGGTCATAGCCTATCAGATGCGCCTAAACTCCTGCCCGCACAGGGGGCTCGGTGGATGCTTCATGCACGCCTACCGCCCCGCCATCTGCAGGTCCTACCCCTTCGTCCCAGTCATAACCCAGGGGCACGGCATCATGAAGACTTTCGACATGACCTGCACCGCCCTGAAGGACCACGTCGACGAGTACCCCGGAGGCATGGTGCCCATCCAGTCCACGAGCGTGGAGGTCGAGAACACCTACTACCCGGCCGTCGCCGCCATCACCGAGCAGCTACTGGAGGACATCGACGCGGCGTGGTTTTACAACCTCAAAACGGGGCGCTGGGTGCCATTCAGGAGGCTCCTCCCCGGCGAACAAGGTTTAACCATGAAAGCACAGTAATAGGTAGATGAACTTCCTCATCGGCGCCTTACTGGAGCTAACCCTGATGGGGCTGCTCCTCTACACGTGCTACATCCTCTACGGGCACTGGAGGCGCGAGGGGACGAACACCGAGAAGATGCTCTTCGTGGGCGCGTTGATAATCCTGCTCATCTACCCCCTCCTGCTCATACCATACGTCACGGACGCCCCCTTCACCGGCGTGATAAAGGAGATCCGCGACTACGCCTACTACCTCATGGGCTCAACGCTCATGATCATCCTCATCTACGCATTCAAGCAGGTCGAGAAGAACGAGAAGAACCTCGAGAAAATTATTGAGATTAAGTCGAATCAGCTGATCGAGGCGGAGAGGCTCGCCCACATAGGCGAAGACGTCGTCAAGACGGAGCAGGAGATCAGGAACCCCCTCAAACTCATCTCACAGGCAGCCTACGTCGCAGAGGAGAGAAAGCAGCTAAACGCCGAGACGATACGCGTCATAAAGGATAACGTCGAGAAGATCAACCAGATACTCGCGGACCTAAGGGTGAAGAGCGGGGTAAAGTGAGCACCCGTTACCATCGGGGCTAAGCTTTTCTGGGCTTTTCCCGCGCCGCCTTCATCAAAGCGAGGAGCCCCTTTATGATCTCGGTTGGAGTCGGGGGGTTGCCGGGTATCTTCAGGTCGACGGGTATCACCTTCTCGACTGCGCCTACGATGGCGTAGGAGTCGTTGAAGATGCCGAGGCCGCAGGCGTCGTCACCGATGGCGACGACATACTTGGGAGAGGGCGTCGCGTCGTATGTCTTGAGTAGGGCGCCGGCCATGTTGTGTGTGACGGGGCCGGTGACGGCGAGGACGTCGGCGTGGCGGGGGGAGGCGACGAAGCTGACGCCAAACCTCTCGACGTCGTAGTGGGGCGTGGCGAGGTTGTTCAACTCGATCTCAGGGGAGTTGTCGCTGCCCGTGTCAACCACGCGAATGGCGAGGCTTCGCCCGAAGACGGCGTCGATCTCCCTCTTGAGCTGGACACCCACCGCCTCAAACTCCTCGTCCTCGAGGATGATCTCCTCCGTCGCCTTCTTTCCAAAGAATCTCTTTGCGGTCTCCATGCAATCACCCTAGAGATCCGTCCCCGCGTAGGAGAGGTTGAAGCTCTTGTTTACGAGAGGAAAGTCGGGCACGATGTTCCCGGGCACGGCGTGCTCCAGCGCCTGCCAGTTACAGTAGGACGCGGTCCTAACCTTGTACCGGCTCACACGCCCGCCGCGGATGTAGACCCAGTGGAAGTTCTGGCCGCGCGGCGACTCGACGAGCCCGCAGGCGTAGCCGTCCCTGATTGAGACATCCGTGTTGACGGCGCCCTGCGGCATCGCCTTCGCCAAACTCGTAACGATGGCGACTGAGTTGAGCACCTCGTCCGCCTTCTGCTGGAACCTCGCCATCACGTCCCCGTCGCCGTGCGTCCCAGTCTGGACGTTGAGCGTCGGGTATATCCCGTAGGGGTGGTCGACGCGGGTATCGACGGGTGCACCGGACGCCCTCGCGGCCGGCCCCGTGACGTTCAGCAAGGGTACAAGCCCCGGCTTCAGGACGCCCGCCGTCTCGAACCTGTCGACGACGTTCGGGTTTGAGACCACGTGGCGACGCGCCTCGGCGAACCGGGACTGGAATGACCCGAGGTAGGACGCCAACTCGGCGAGTTTCCCGTCGCCCACGTCTCCAGTGACTCCGCCCAGGCTCACCGCGCCCTTGAGGAAACGCGACCCAGTTAAGGCGCCGTTCCACCTGAGCAACTCCTCGCGCAATATGAAGAATGGGCTCGCCCCGGCGGGGTAGGCGACGTCTACGACCATCCCCGCGAGGTCCCCGAGGAGGGCGTACATCCTCTCCAGCTCGAGGTATATTGTCCTGAGCGCCCAGCCCCTCTCGGGGACGGCTGCGCCGGCGATCTTCTCTACGGCGAGGCAGAACGCGACGGCGTTCGACGCGGACTCGTCACCGCTTATCGCCTCGGCGATCTTGACGCAGTCGACTGGGGTACGCCCCTCGGCGAGCTTCTCCACGCCGCGGTGCTTGTAGAACATCCGGAGTTCGAGGCTGAACACGGATTCGCCGATGACGCTGAAGCGGAAGTGGCCCGGCTCGATGACGCCGGCGTGGACGGGGCCGACGGGTATCTGGTAGACGCCCTCCCCCGCGACGCGCTTGAAGCGGTGCTCAGTGCCCGGCGTCCCACCCAGTTTCAATGGACCGTTGACGAACAGCTTCTGCAGTGGGTGGAAGGAGTCGGGGTAGGCCTCGTGAAGGAAGAGGCGGCGCCTATCGAATGCGCCCTCGAACCTGACGCCGAATCCGTCGCCGACCTCCCTCTCATACCAGCTCGCAGACGGGAATAAGTCGGCGACCGACGTGACCCCGCCCACGACGCCCCTGACGATGAAGAGAACCCCCTCGGCTCCCCTCTTCTCGAAGGCGTAGATGATGCTGAGTGCGTCACCCTCGAATCCCTCGACGCAGAACAGGCTGACGAGGCCGAAACCGGCCTCGGCTAGCGCGTGTATGGCGTCCTGGAAGCTGCCCTCGTCAATGGCGAGGTAGTACTCGTTGTTTGCCTCGTAGGTTACCGTGCCCTCGAAGAGTCTCCCAGCTTCTTCCCTTATGTTTGTCATGGCGCTCAGACTCCAAGCTCGGCGAGGGCGCCCGCCAGGACTGCCCTCAGCCCCTCGGGCATGGCTAAGCCGAGTACGAACAGTATCAGGATCAAGGCGACTATCGGGGCCCTCATCGAGGAGGGAATCGCCACGGCCTCCGGCCCGCCGCCCTCGACCCGGGTAACAACGCGCATCAGTGAGTAGCCGACGGCGATCGCCACCACAGCCAGCAACAGTATGGTTAACCCGAGGAGGATCGGCGACAGGCGTGCCAACTCGCTGAGTATGAAGAACTTCGACATGAAGATGGGCAGCAGGGGCGCGCCGATCACCGCGGCGGACCCGACGATGAGCCCGGCGAAGGCGAGTGGCTGGAGCCGGATCAGGTTTACGACCTTCTCGTCATCGACGCTGCGGTACTGCACACGCAGAATCCCGTGTGAGAAGAAGATGAGAGCCTTAGCGAGGGCGTGGGCGGCGACGTGGTAGAGCACCCAGAGCAACGCCACGGGTGTCCCGACCCCCACCGCGATGAGGGCGACGCCCATGTTCTCCACGCTAGAGAACGCGAATAGCCGGCGCAGCCGCCTCTGTGCGAGCATAGTGAACCCCGCGACGGCGATGGTGAAGACGCCGAAGCAGATTAGTATCATCGAGAAAGTGGGGGCAGCAGCCGTCGCCGCGACGACCGAGTTGACGCGTATCAGCCCGTACACACCGATGGTGAGGAGCGACCCGGAGAGGATGCTGAAGATGACCGGGCCCCTACCGTAGACGGGGGCGAGCCCCGTGTGGAACGGGGCCACAGCCGCCTTCGCAGCGAAGCCTATGAACATGAATACCGCCGCCAAGCCGAGCAGCGACGGGTTGAACGACGAGGCACCCGCGGCGAGGCTGTCCCAGTTGAGGGCGACGACCCCGCCTCCCCGCTGGGTCAGGGCGTAGACCATCAGGATGCCCATGAAGCTGAAGATCATGGCCGCCGAGGCGATGAAAACGTAGTTCAACGCCGCGTGGATAACCCCCCGGTCCCTGACCGAGATGATCAGGACACATGAGAAGAGGGTGGTCAACTCGGTGAAGACCCAGAACAGGGCGAGGCTGTTTGACAGGAATGCAAGGATCACGGACAGCAGGAGCAGGTTGAATGAGACGTAGAAGAGGCGGAGGTTCTCCCTCTTCATGGCGCCCATGTTAAGCAGATCGGGGACGTAACCGTCGCTGTAGACGGCGGCGAGGAGGAAGACGGCGGAGGCGGAGGCAACCATGTAGAGCCCCAGGTTCGTGAGGGCGAATAGACGGTCGGCGAGGTAGTAGACGGGCATGGGGACGGCGGCGAGGCCGTAGACCGCCAACGCGAGGCAGCCAGCGGCGTCAACCACCGTGGCGGCGTTCATCAGCCTCCGGTCCTTCGAGATGACGACGACGGCGAGCGCCGCGACGCAGAGCAACGCATAGAGTTCGATCAATCTTCTTCCTCCAGAATCCACGTCCTGAAAGGCACGAGCCTCCGCTGGAACGCGTCCACGTCCGAGTCCTCCCCGAAGGCGAGGATCGTCGACAGCAGCACGAGCACGATCAGGTCCACGGTCACTATGACCTCGAAGACGAGGGGGAGCGCCGCGAAGAAGAGGCTGAAGAGCAGGACGCCATTCTCCATCGTCAAGTAGCCCACGATCTTCGTGATCGGCTTCCTCCTGCTGAACATGACGAGCAGCCCCATGAAGGTGAGGAGTATGCCGAATATGGTGCCAAGGTAGTGAACTGTATCGAGTTCGAGCACGGCGGCGAATCGCTGGAAGGAGTAGTGGACGACGAAGAGTATCGCAGCGCTGAGGATGACGCTGGTCGTTGGGCTGAGTATGTGGAACTCGACGTCTCGGCGAATCTTCATGTCCCCGTGTATCTTACCCATGAAGCGGGGAATGAGCAGCGTCTTGCTGACGATGGTGGCCACACCGACGCCTATGAGAGATAGCTCCCCCGTCTCCGCGTAGAGGGCAAACGCGACGAGGGCGAGCAGCAGGGACTGGAAGGCGTACCCGGTGAAGAGGAATGGTATGTCCCTCACAACGATTATCGCCGCCGCCGTGACGACGACGAGAACAAGCAGGATACGAATCACCTCGGCGATGAAGGCGGCGTCCATCACCCGAAGACCTCCAGGATGATCGTGAGGAAGGAGAAGAACAGGACGACGGTGAACATGCTGGGTATCCTGAAGAGGCGGTACTTGGCGAGCGAGGACTCGACGAGGCCGATGACGACGGAGGCCGCGACGCCCTTGACGAGGAAGAGCACAAGGCCGATGACCAGCGAGGCCGCGGATAGTTCAGCCGTCAGCCCAACGGGGAAGGCGAGGTTGACGAGCAGGGCGATGAAGAGCGTGTTCTTCAGCGCGTACGAGTACTCCATGAGGGCAAGGTTCCTCCCACTCTGTTCGAGGATCATGGCCTCGTGTATCATCGTGAGTTCGAGGTGTGTCTCCGGGTTGTCGACGGGCACGCGGGCGGTCTCGACTATGAGGATTATGAAGAGGCTGATGAGGAGCAGTATGAGTGTGGGGTGGGCGAGTACGAGGGGGTTGTCTATGCCGAGCCCCAGCATCTGCGGGACGTCCGTCGTGTGTAGCAGGTAGCTGAGGGCGGCGAAGACCATGATGACGACGGGCTCGAAGACGGCGGATATGCTCATCTCCCGGCTGCTCCCCATGCCCCCGAATGTGCTCCCAGCGTCGAGCCCCGAGAGCGCCATGAAGAACTTTGCGAGCGCCAGCGCGTAGACGAGGAGGATGACGTTGCCGAGGCCCCAGATGTCGCCGGGGACGAGGACGAGGGGCACCGCGATGGATGCCACTATGAGCACCGACATGCTAAGGTACGGCGTGAAGCGCATCACCCACGACGAGGTGGAGGAGTAGACGACCTCCTTACGCGCCAGCTTGGCGAGGTTGTAGTAGGTCTGCAGGAGCGGTGGGCCGCGCCTCCCCTGGCACCACGCCTTCACCTTCTTGATGAGGCTGACGAAGAGCGGGGAGACGAGGAGGAACGTGAGCGTGTTCAGGGCGACGTATGCCAGTGAGTCTATCATAGGAACAGCCCCCCGGCGATGAGCAGCACTAGGCACGCCGCGAAGATGTATAGCAGGTAGGTGTCGGAGAGCTGGTCCTCCTGCGCCCTGTTCAGCGCCTCCGATACGCGCAGCGCGGCGCGTGCCACTGGGAGGTAGAGCCTCTCTTCGAACAGCTTGAAGAGGCGTATCTCGGCGAGGCCGCCGCGGAGGATGACGCGGTTCCTGTCGTAGTAGGTGAGGTCGAGGCGCTCCTGCGTGCGGTATATCTGCTTGAAGATAACCATGATGGGCTCCGAGAAGCCAGAGGGCGTGTACTCCATCCGCGGGTCCTGCTTCGGGATGCCGCAGCCCCACGTCTCGGTGACGCGTGTCTCGCGGGAGGCGAGTAGGCGCACAGAGGCGAATACGACGGCGCCCGTGGCGAGCAATGCGAGGCCGAAGACGGCCATGTTGGGCACGTATGCGCCGAGTCCCATGGGTGCGAGTATCTGGTAGGAGAATACGCCGAGGAGTATGCAGAGCGCCGCAGGGACGGCGGGGCCGACGAGCATGCCGAGGCCGACCTCGTGCGCCTCAGCCGCCTCCTCGGACCGGGGCATGGCCAGGAACATCGTGCCGAAGAGCTTCACGAAGCAGGCGGCGGCGAGGGCGCTCGTCAACGCGAAGACGGCGAGGCACGTCAGCATCACGGCGGACTCCAGCGGGCCGCCGACGCGCCAGCCGCTGAGGAAGGCCTGGAATATCATGAGTTCGCTTACGAAGCCGTTGAATGGGGGCAGCCCGGAGATGGCGACTGCGCCGACGAGGAAGAGGACAGCCGTGTACGGCATCCTCTTGATCAACCCGCCCAGCTCCTCGACGTTCCTGACCCCGGTGGCGTTGATGACTGAGCCCGCGGTCATGAATAGGAGACTCTTGAAGAGTGCGTGGTTGAGGGTGTGGAAGAGTGCGGCGACGAGGCAGAGGTTGGCGAGGTCGGCTAGGCCGTAGCCGGTGAATGTCACGGAGAGGCCGTAGGCGATGAGTATGATGCCGATGTTCTCGATGCTGTGGTAGGCGAGTAGGCGCTTGACGTCGTGCTCCTTCATGGCGTAGATGACGCCTAGGACGGCGGATACTGTGCCGGCGACGAGTATGAGGCTGCCCCACCATAGGGGCGGGGAGGCGACGCCGGAGACGAATCGGATCAGGCCGTAGATGGCGACCTTGATCATGACCCCCGACATTAGGGCGGAGATGTTCGAGGGGCTCGCCGGGTGGGCATATGGAAGCCACTTGTGGAAGGGCACCACGCCCGCCTTGATGCCGAAGCCGACGAAGAGAACGACGAAGACGACACTGAGGGCGACGGGGTCCACGACACCCGCGAAGGGTATCGAGTAAGAGCCCGTCAACGCGTAGAGGGCGAGGAAACCCGACATCAGGCACATCGTGCTCAGCTGCGTCATCGCGAAGTAGAACAGCCCAGCCTTCCCCGCCTCCCGCTCCTCATAGTTCGTCATTACCAACATGAACGAGGAGAGGGACATCGCCTCCCAGAAGAGGAGGAATGAGAAGATGTCGCGGGAGATCACCAGCAGCAGCATCGAGGCGACGAAGAGGCTCGTCGCGGAGGTGACTATGCTCCTGCGGCGCTCGGATTCGAGGTGGTGGAGGTACCCGGGGGAGAAGACCGCGACGCTGAAGCTCACGATGGCTATTACGAGGATGAAGAATGCTGAGAGGCGGTCGACGGATAATGAGAGTGTGAGGTTCGGGGCGAACATATAACTCGTGATGGTTACTTCGCCGCCTTGGAGCAGAAGCAGCACAGACGCCACGGAGAGCAGGAGTGAGGATAGTATCAGGGATATGTTTGACAGGGTCCGGGGGACGGCGCTCTTCTTGAGGAATATCGTGAGGGGAAACAGTATACTCAGGATGAGGATGAGCAGGCCGATCTGGTAGAGGGACTCAATCAATAGTTAACATTCCACCACAAGACGCTGCGTATTAGGATGAGTCGTGGTTTTTCCCGAGAAGTATCCCCACTTTTTATTCACTATATTTCGTGTGAGGTGATGGGTAGGATATTTAAACGTTTATTTCCAGAATATACGTTGTATGGATAGTAAATGTCGAGGTTTTAAGGATAATAATGAACTTCTCAGCTTCTCGATACGTCTCCAGATGGCGAATGTAGTCTAAAACTGGGGAGGAGTAGAAGTAATTTTTAGGGGATGTGGTGGACGCGAGGGGAATTGAACCCCTGACCTCCTGCGTGCGAGGCAGGCGATCTACTACTAATCTACGCGCCCAACGCCCCTTCAAACCCTCAACGGAGTTAAAAGCCTTTTTCAGCTTCGGCACGTTGACGGTGAGCAACCGGGAGGAGCAGCCGTGAAGATACTAAACGTCGGATACAGGTCGGTCAACTGCTACCTCCTAGTCACCGAGAAGGCGAAGCTGTTAATCGATGTCGGCTGGCCCGGAGGGATGCAAGAGCTAAAGGCGAGCCTGACAAACGAGGGCTTATCGATAAAGGATGTCACGCACGTCCTCGTGACGCACTACCACATGGATCACGGCGCCATCGCCCAGGAGTTGAAGGACAAGGGCGCGAAGCTCATCGTATTGGAGAGCCAGAGGGAACACCTGAACATCCAGAGAAAGTTCATCAGACCGCCGATGGTCTTCCACGAGATAAGAGAAGAAGGCAACATACTGCTGAAATTCGGGGATAGCAGGGTTTTCCTAAGAAACCTCGGTATCGACGGCGAGATCATCTCCACAACCGGGCACGGTCAGGATCACGTGACGTTGATCCTAGACGAGGGGATAGCATTCACCGGCGACCTCCCACCTCCGAACGGTGCCCCGGAGGGATCAGACGTCGCCAACGATTGGGTGAGACTCCGCTCAATGAAGGTAACGCGGGTCTACCCAGCACACGGCGCATACGATCTGCCACTAGAAGCCTAAAAACCACGGCGGGGCAAACAAGATAAAGGCGCCCGCCGCGGCGTATCACCCATGAAGCTCGATGGAAAATCGGTGCTGATCACCGGAGCGGCGTCAGGCATAGGCAAGGCTGCGTCACTTCTCTTCGCCGAGGAGGGCGCGAGGCTCACACTCATCGACATAAACGAGGGAGTCGAGGAGACGGCGAAGCATGCACGCGAAAGGGGAGCCGAAGCCGTTGCCCTAAAGGCGGATGTGTCCAAGTCGAAGGACTGGGAGAAGTCGGTCAAGCTCGCCATCCAGACCTACAACGGGATCGATGTACTCTACAACAACGCGGGCATAGGCATGTACCGTCCCTTCCTAGAGACCTCGGAGGAGGACTGGGACAGGGTCATCGCCGTGGACCTGAAGAGCGTCTACCTCGGGTGCAGACATGTGATCCCGGAGATGATTAAGCAGGGAGGGGGAGTCATAATCAACACCGCTTCGGAGATCGGTATAAGCGGCGCCCGCAACTACGCCGCCTACTGCGCCGCCAAGGGCGGAGTCGTCCAGATAACGCGCGCCCTCGCCCTAGAGTTCGGCGACAGAAACATACGCGTCAACTGCCTCTGCCCCGGAGTCACCCAGACACCCATGCTCGAACAGGGCATAAACAGGGCGCAGGACCCCGCCGCAAGACGCCGAAGCCTCGAACAGGACGTCCCACTCAAGAGACTAGGCAAACCAGAAGAAATCGCCAGAGGCGCACTATTCCTCGCCAGCGACGACTCCAGCTTCATGAACGGCGCAACACTCGTCATCGACGGCGGCGCCACCGCCTAAAATCCTACTTCCTGAGGCTGATGCTGCGCTCCTCGACACCGTCCTTGGTGATGAGAAGCATGTCCACGCCGTCGCCGCTGGCAATATCTCGTGCCACGGCGGCCTTGATCGCCTTGAGCGCAAGGTCGGCACCCTCCTTCATACTCATGCCCTCCTTGAATTCCGCCTCGATGACACCCATCGCGATCGCCGCACCCGTACCCGCCGTGATGAACGGGTCCGGGATCAGGCTTCCGACGGGGTCCATGCTGAACAGGTTGGCACCATCCTCGTCCACGCCGCCGACGAGGGTCTCCATGAGCAACGGATACATCCGGCGCTGGAAGAGCATGTTGCTGACGAGCTTCCCCATCGCCTTTACGCCGATGGGCCGGTTGTTCTCAAGCTCGTAGAGGCGGGCGTAGGCCGTGACCTCCCGGGTCAGCGCCTGCATGTCGCTCATGAGGCCGGCGAAGGCGAGGCCTATCCTGTCGTTGAGTTTGAAGACCTTCATGCCGCCCCTGCTCGTGAGCATGTTTCCCCACGTCACGCGCTTCTCCGAGGCGAGTATGACCCCACCCTTGCAGACGAGGCCTATCGTCGTTGCGCCCTGATAATCCTGCCAGCCCATGCCGAACTCCGAACCCCCTAAAGCCCGGCACGATATTAACTTGACGCTCCCCGACGTAGACGACTCACGATGGGCTTACGCGTCTCCGGGTCGACCTCGACCACGTAGCCCAGCGCCTCTAGGACGGGGACCGGGTTCTTGCACCCACGCCCCTTCAGGAACGCCTTGTAATCGGCTAGATCGCTCCCCTCGACCTCCGCGAGCCCCGCGCGCAGCTCCGCCAGCTTCTCCGGCGTCACGAGCACCCCCGGCAGCCTGACGTACTTAACCTTCTCCGCCTCAACCTTCCGGAGCAGCTCCCTGTCGGTGATGCCGAGCCTGTGGGTGACGTCATCGATCACTATGATGTCCCCGAAGCTGCTCTTCCTCACCGGGGCCTTGATCTCGATCACAACCTCCTCCTCGACGGGCTCCGCCTTCAGCATCCCGCCGTGTAGCCTCTGGGTCAGCTCAAGCGGCCTCGTCTCGCTGTACCTGGGTGGGTACGCGACGTCGGCGCGCAGGCTCCAGTTTTTAGTCTCGATGAGTCGCGTGAGAAGCAACTCAATCTTTGAGCCGCGGACGCCGACCTGCTTCACCGGCTTCATCTCCACGCTCAGTGAGCCGACCTTGGTATCTGGTTCACCTAATGCCCCCGCGGCCTTCTCCAGCCCCTCAGCCTTCCCCGAGTACCCGACGACTATGTGCACAGAGTAGGCGAGAACAACTGAGGCGAGGGCGAAGTTGTAGAACTGTAGAAGCTCATCCGGGGAGGGCTCCTTGAAGTCGATGAGGTGCTGCTCCTCAAGCAGGTCGGCGTATATGCTCTCATCGAGGTCGTTGGAGGGGACGCCGAGCCTCTCCGCCACCTTGGCCAGAACCTCCACGCGATCCCTCTCTAAAATCGAGGGTCGCCGCGCCGCCTCCTCAAACAGCATCGTCCTCGCCTTCACGGGGGACACAAACGAACGCGTCCCGAAGATGCACCGGGAGTCGAGCACAGCCGCGAGCCCCCGAACGAGCTTGAAGTCGTAGCCAAGCTCCTCGCAGCTCGCAAGCCCCTCAAGCAGCTCCCCCCGCCGCCTGTCCCGGTTCTCCCCGTAGACGGCTATCAGCGTCTTGGCGAGGCTGAGCTTCTCAGAGTCAGCGAAGAGGGGGGTGAGCGCCGCCTTCGTGCGCCTGACCCTTATGAGCTCGTGTGGGAGGATCAAGCCTCCTTCCTCCTCCGGCTCAGCCGCGTCTCCGCCGTGCCGAAGCTAACAAGCTCGTAGAGGTTCGCCTGCTTCCCCTCCTTCTTACGGAGCACGCGCCCGAGTCGCTGTATGAACTCGCGGTTGCTCCCCGTCCCACTCAGTATGACGGCGAGGGACGCGTCCGGGACATCAATCCCCTCGTCGAGCACCTGGCTAGTGATTATCCTCCTGTAGACGCCGCGGCGGAACCTGTCGAGTATCTCCTCACGCTCCTCCTTGACCGTCTGGTGGGTTATGGCGGGGATGAGCAGGCTCCGGCTTATCCTGTAGACGAGCTTGTTGTGGCGCGTGAATATGAGGGCCTTCTCGTTCGGGTTCGAGGCGAGGAGACCTCGGAGGTACTCCTCCTTGCTCCTGCTGTTCAACGCCACATCCATCGCCGCGTTCCTCCCCATCAGCGCCCTCCGCGCCTCCGGGTCTACCCCGCTCCGCTTCACGAAGAGTAGGTAGTCGCTGGCACTCCTGATCCTGATCCCCCGCCTCTGCAGGAAGCCCTTGTAGACGGCGAACTGCCGCTCATACTCGATCTTCTCAGAGGGGGTCAGAGGCACGTTGATCGTGTGTACCGTGTAGTCGCTCAGGTGCTTCCCGGCGAGCTCCTCGACGCCCTTCTCGTAGACGACGGGGCCAACGAGCTCCTCAAGCTCCTGCAGGACTCCCTCGTCCCTGCCTAGAGTCGCTGTGAGGCCGAGCCGGTAGGGCGCGAGGTAGTTGAGGGCTATCTTTGCGTTGCTCGGGGCGGGGAGGTGATGGACCTCGTCGAACACTATTAGGGCGAACCTGTCCCCGAGCTCCCGCGCCCTGAGCGCCGCGGAGTCGTACGTGGAGACGGTGATGGGCTTGATGTCACTCGATCCTCCGCCGAGTGCCCCGACCTCGACGCCGAAGGCGTCGGTAAGCACGCCCCTCCACTGCTCCATGAGGACGATGGTCGGCACGACGATCAGCGTCGCCGCCTGGAGCCCCTCCATCGCCTTTATCGCCATTATCGTCTTCCCCGCGCCGGTGGGGAGGACGACTATGCCCCTGGAGCCGGCCTTCTCCCAGCCCACGACGGCCTCGGATTGGTAGTCCCGGGCCTCGAAGCGTGAACGCAGCACACCGACCGGCGGCGCCTTGAGTGCATCGTCGCGGAAATCTGCGCCCCCCGCTTTTAGCTCCCTAAGAACACCGGAGTACTCGTTCGCCCGCCTGCGCACGGGGGGCTTGCCCTGATCGTCCTCAACCACAAGCGCCCCCCGGTCGAACCTGAGCACGATCAAAGACGCATGAACTCCTTTTCCCTTGTTAATCATGATCCGTGAAACGGGGATTCGTGAAGCCGCGGCCCTCGACCACTATCCTCCCCGGCTTCCCCTCGGATCCCTCGACGATTATCTTCGCCCCCGTGATGCTCTTCGCGACCTCGACGGCGGTCAGAGTGTGAAGCGTCAGCCGGGACACCGTGAAACTAGAGGTCCCGGAGGAGAGTGAGCAGGGCAACACGAGGTTGTCAGCGGTGTGGAGATCGACGTATGCTCCGGTCCTGATCTGGTCGATGAGGCGTTGGGCGGCCTCCGCCCCCACCCTCTCAGCCGTCTTCCCGCGCTCACCGAGCCCGTCGTCGCCGATGAAGGCGTCCCCCTCGACCCAGAGGCAGATCTGGCTCCCCGGAGAATACGGGCTCAACGCCTTACCCGGCGTCGCCACGTCTATCCGGGCCTCGAAGCCCTCCTCCCTGAGCACCTTCAAGGCGGCCTCTGCCTGCCTCTCCGCGATGTGTCTCGGCAACCCGCCGCACGTAGACAAGCCGCGTATGCCCCTGACAACCGACTTCTCGCAGACCATCGACTTGAAGCCACCTATCGGGCTTATCCTCGCCTCAACGAGGCCGCCCCCCTTCGGGTAGTAGCCGTCCCGTAGAATCTTGACGACCCCCGAGAAGCCCAAACCCCTGAGACCTGCCCAGACGACGTTCTGAACGATGGACATCGGGGGGGACCAGCGCACAGCCGTTCCACCCTTCACCGTGATCTTGACCGGCTCATCGGCGTAGGCGGCGACGGGGGCCGCGCACTGGAGGAGGAGGCTGCAGCTCCCCGCGGTCCCTATGTCGAAGTCGAATACGCCGCCCCTGATCCTGCCGGGGCGGAACTCGATCTCCCCGCTCCCAACCTCAAGCCCCTTCGTCTCCGCGGAGCATAGCTCGGCAACCGCCTTCAGCGTTGTGAAGTGCTGTGGCTTTAACCCGGGCTGGTTCCGGTTTGCGCGGATCTTGGTGATCCTGACCGGCTCGCCGAGGATGGCGCTGTACGTCGTGGCCATCCGGAGGAGTTGCCCACCGCCCTCCATCAGGGAGCCGTCGACCTCTATCACAGCCAACACCTACGATGGGGCTCCGCCGCAGAACCGGGTTATGTACCCGACGCCGACGACCTCGGCCCTCTCAAGCTCCTCGGCGCCTATCCCCGGTACGCCGCAGGTCATCAGCAGCAGGTTCCGCGTCGACGTGGTGACCTTGCTGTAGTCGGCGTCTCTGTAGGGGTAGACGGCCACGAGGCGATCGTCGTCCTGGATCACGGCCTCCCCGCCGCTGAGCTGTATCGGCTTCTCCATACCTATTCCGAGGAACTCCTCCCCCGCCCTCGCCTCCCTCATCACGGGGGTGCCCCGCATCTTGTCCGTGTCGAATGCCCCGAAGGATATGCTCGTCGCCACGGATGCTAGGTTGTAGGCGTCGACGAGAGTGTTGATCGTCGGCAGCGGGTTTCCACGGAGTATTCTCCTGAGGAGCGCCTCCGACGCTGGGCGCGTCTTCGTCGGGTCGACCTTGACCTTCCAGAAGAAGTCGCGGTATGCCCTGAAGACCGGGTTATCCTTGAGTTCGTCGAGGTTCCACCGCTTCGCGGCGTCCCCGAATATCTGCCCCTTGAAGACTTCCAGCTCCGGGCTCCGCGGGGTGATGGTGACGCCTCGCAGATAGGTCACTCTGGCGTGTAGCCCGGGGAACTTTGAGCTCAGATCCTTGTCCAGCTGGAGGTACATGGATTTACCCTGAGTGGTTTTCTTCGCCCTTGATTCGTACGGTGTCGGATTTGCTGAGGTCGCGTATGCGGTTCTCGCCGTCGATCTCTTGTACGATCCGGTAGACGGGGGCGGGGACGAGTTCGCTCCAGTCCTCGCTCTTGAGGATGCGGCGCCTTATCTCCGTCGCCTCGAACTTGGCCCTCTTGTGGAGTGGTATCTCCTTAACGTCATACCCCGCCTCGATGAGTAGGCGGCGCGTCAGCGCCTGGTTTGAGTAGACGACGTCGAACCGGGGCGTCTGGGACTCGACGTAGCTGACCCATGTTCGGTGGCTTGGGGCGTCGGCGATGGGGATGAGCATGAATCGCTTCCGGTCGATGTTCGCCTCATCGAGTGCCTCCCTTATCATCTCTATGCGTTCACCCGCCGTGAAGGGGTTGTCGGGGTCGTGGCTCATCTGTGCGCTGCCCACGACGATTATGAGCTCCTCCGCCTCGCCCAGTATCGTCTCGATGGCGTGAAGGTGACCGAAGTGGAATGGTTGGAAACGCCCGACGAACAGTGCTCTAGCCATCAAACTCCACCGGTGTTGGGGGTTATCTACGTCGGCGCCTGTTTATCCCTTTCTACGACGCGTCTATGCCCTCGGGTATCCGGCTCTCGCATGGGACGCCGACCTGGCAGAAGCCGCAGCCGTATCCCTTGAAGTGGTAGTGCGCCTCGACGAAGGCGTGGGTCGTGTCGACGTAGTCGCTGCACCTCTGCTTGTCGTGCCCCTTCGTGGTGATTGCGCCCGCTGGGCACTTCTTCATGCAGGCTCCACAGGTTCCCTTGGCGTACCAGAGGCAGTAGGCGTGGTGATCCGTGTATGGGCGGGGCGTCGGGGGGATGTCGATCTTCGCGATGACCGACCCGACCCTGTGCGCCTTGCCCTTGGCGGTGATCAGCCCGTCGCTCAGACCAAATGTCCCCAGCCCAGCCGCGTAGGCGGCGTGCCTCTCCGACCACGAGGAGGCGAACAGGTACTTCTCGGACATGTGCTGCCCCCATAGAGGGGAGAGCATCGGCGCAACGGCGGGGTACCCGGCCTTCCCAAGCGCCTCGACCACGTGGGCGCGTAGCTTGACGTTCACGCCCTCGCCCATGATGCGCGCCCTCGCCCACCTCTCACTCGGCATGCGCGACTCCTTCCTCTGATCATACTTCGTCGCCTTCGTCTGGGGTAGAACCCAACTTATCACGGTGAGTTCCTCCGCCCTCACCTGAGTCGAAGGGTGAGCAGCCCTGAAAAACTCCACGGGCAACACATAGAAGCTCCCAATATCCTTCCTGTAGAAGCCGTATAGTGGGTCGGCTCCGCTTGAGAAGCCGACTATGGGCGTCTCCCACGCGGGTTCGCCTACGTCGTTGAACGAGTTGTTCGGGGACGCGATGTAGTCGCCGACGATGTCTGCGCACCACTCGCCTAGGCTTTTCCGGGGGGCCATGTCTCACAGATGGTTATACTCGGATATAAACCGAGATTCACCCCCACGGCGGTCTTATATGCATCCCGTATGGTAACTTTTACATCATCACCTCGAGGCGGGCAAATGGAGAATCTACGCTTTCTACACCTTTCATGGGACGACATACAGGGACTCACCGAGGCTTTAGCCGAGAAGATCGAGGAATCCGGTTTCAAACCCGACGTCATCGTCGCGGTGAGCAGGGGGGGCTTCGACCCGGCTAGGATACTCTGCGACCAACTTGGCATAAGGAGGCTCGCGAGCGTTCAGCTTGAGGCATACGACGGCATGGTCAAGCGCCTCGAGCCCGCCGTCGTGCTCCCAGTCAACGCCGACCTCGCCGGCAAGAGGGCTCTTCTCGTTGACGATGTCTCCGACTCCGGCGCCTCCCTGGCCAAGGCGAAGGAGCATCTCATGGAAAAGTTGGCGGCGGAGGTAAGGATCGCCACATTACACATCAAGCCCTGGAGCAAGTTCATCCCCGACTACTACTCGGAGAAGGTAGACGCGTGGGTCGTCTATCCATGGGAGCTGAAGGAGTGCCTCCTAGAGGTGGCGGGTAAGATACGCGCCGACGGCTACAAGGGTAAGGCTATCCCGGCGAAGCTGATCGAGGCCGGCTTCAAGAAGCGGGATGTCGAACGTTACTTGAGGCCTGAAAACTAGAGGCCTCTAAAAGAAAACAGCTTTAGAGATTAGATGCTGTCGGGCTCTACTTCGCCCTCGACCTCGACGGCCATTAGGTCCGACTTCACGACCCTGGTGGCGTAGCCGGCGACCTTGTTCTTCAGCTTCTTGGAGACTCCGATGTTGAGCTCCGTGAGGAACTTTTTGTTGTGGTCGAAATCGATGTTGAAGCTCTTAGGGTACTTGTTGATGAGCTCTATCGCGACCCTTTTTACCAGCTCTGTCCTGACTTTACCCACTTACATACCACCGGGATGGTTTGCCGATTCTGTATGAGGCTTCGGCACTCTATTAAACATTTACCCTATCGCCCCTCGTCACGGCGTCCTCCTGTAGAGGGTCACGTCGCCCACCGAGTCCACCGGTTTGTACCCCGGGTCGGCCTCGACTAGGCGTACCGCGATGGGCGTGAGCGTGTTTCCATCGTTGAGGTCGAGGAGGATGTACTCGGATCGCGCCATAAGAATCTTAAGGTACTCTTCGACTGCGGGGAGCTGCGTGTCCCCGAACGGCGTCACGGGTAGGGCGTATGCGTTTAGTCGCCCCGATAGGTGTGGAAAGAGGTGGTTCTGCGTCAGTATCGACGCATCCGCGGGTACGTCGGCTATCATGGCGTGGACCCCGTAGACCTCGCTGGGCGTCATGTCGTTTCGGGGGTACCAGAGGATGTTGGGGGATTCGCTTAATTGGGCGGATGCCGGGCTCAGGGGGCTCAGGGCGAGGGCGAAGATGGTTGTTGAGACGAGGATAGCCACGGCGGCCTCGTAGCCGCTGTTTGGTCGTCTTCGGAGGAAGTGGATCGTGGATATGAACATCAGTGGCATCACATAGAGGGGGTAGTGTGCCCCGATCATGTAGTAGGCGCGGTAGTTGGAGAGCAGAAACGGGAGGAGGAGGATCACGCCGAGTGCTGGTGCGCCGCTTCGGAGCGGCGTGAATAGGAGTGGGGCGAATAGGAACACGACGTAGATGAGCTTCAGGGTCGAGTCGTGGGATAGGGCGCGTAGCAGGTCTGCGGGGTGTGTAACGGCGTACAGGGGGGCGGTTAGCGCGTTTCCCTCGAACCCGAGGACGCTGTACGCGTCGCCGAAGGCGTAGACGTCGCCGAACTGTGGGTTCGGGGGATAGACCTGCTTGAAGTAGATCGACGCGGCGAGGGCTGAGAGACTCAGGGCGACGGTGAGCAGGGTGACTACGCGGATTTTCCTATCCCCGAGTTTTTGTGGCAAGCCGCGCAGACCGTTTCCGATTAGAAACACGCCGAGCATGATGAGCACAATGACCGAGGAGTGCTCCTCCACACACAGCGTCAGGATGATTGCTAGGAGATAGAGGTGGATCGATCCAGATTCGAGGAGATAATACGCGGAGAAGACGAGCAGGGGCAGGAGGCTCTGTGGCTGGAAGTCGAACCAGTTCGCCCCCTGGATGCAGGGGCTGAGAAGATAGGCCACGCCGAGGAGGACACCGGTCCGCGTGCTCCCCGTCAGCCTCCTCGTCGTCAAGTAGAGGGGGTACGCCGCCGCGCTCACCGCGATACTCTTGATGATTAGGAGAAGCTGGGGCGCCGGGAACAGTCGGTACAGGGGAAAGAACAGTAGGAGTATAGGGCTGAAGTGTATGGCGAAGTAGTGGCCGGAGGGATTCATGAAGAGGTCGAGGGTGTAGTAGAATGGACGCCCCTCGAACACCGAGTCGTGAAGTATCTGGTCGAACGTGCCGAGGTCCCAGGCGAAGCTGTTGAAGGCGTAGTGTTTCCAGCAAGTCGCCACGCTGAAGACAACGGCGTAGGCGCAGATGGCGAGCATGAGCGCATGGACGTACCGTTTGTCTTGGCTGCGCCCCCGTGTTTGCATCCTCGAATAGTTCCCATCAAGCGATTAATCCGGACTGTCACCGATGGTGACTCTAGGAGGGATAGAAGGAGACGGTGACTCGGATAAGCCTTTAATCGGCGTTTAAAGCCGTGATAAGCCCCATTTAAGGTCCTGTTGCTTGAAATGGGGATAAGTATTAAATATTATTGGAAACCTGTTTTAAGATAGGGTTGATTTGAGATGACGGACGAGATTAAAGTTGCTCCGATGCACAAGCTGATCAAGCGGGCCGGCGCGGACCGGGTGAGTGAGGAGAGCGCCATCGCCCTCGGCAAGGCACTCGAGGAGATCGGCGTTAAGGTGGCGAAGGAGGCCCTCGACTACGCCAAGCACGCGGGCAGGAAGACGGTGAAGGCGAAGGACATCGAGATCGCCGCCCAGAAGGTCATGGAGAGGTAGCCTTAATATACGAAAGCCGCGGGCGACTATTTGATTAGAATGCGGCAAATCGACTGTGACGTCGTCGTTGTTGGTGGTGGGCCCGCCGGTTCATCGGCCGCCAGGGCCGCGGCGGCCGCGGGCGCCCACACCATTGTTCTCGAGGAGCACCCGGTGATCGGTTCCCCCGTGTTCTGCGCCGAGGGGCTGAGCCTCAACGGCATAAAGGACGCCGGGCTAGAGCCCGTAGCCCCGCTGGTCGCCCAAAAGATCACGCGCGCAAGGGTCTACGCCCCAAATGGGAATAACATCGATCTCACAAGCGACAATTGGGTCGGCTACACGCTGAACAGGAACTTCTTCGATAAGGCGATCGGCGACCTCGCCGTGAAGGCGGGGGCCGAGTTGCTTACGGAGACGAAGGCTACGGGCGTGTGGAGGGAGAATGGCAAGGTCGCCGGTGTGATGGCGGAGAACCATGGGGAGCAGATTAAGGTCAAGGCGAAGGTCACCATCGGCGCCGATGGCTACTGGTCAATCGTCCGCCGCTCCGCGGGCCTAGCTAGGTGGTACACGGACATAGTCACGTGCGCCCAGTTCCAGCTCGGGGGTCTTCATCTCAAGGAACCTTCGACGAACGAGTTCTACATCGGCACAAAGTATGCCCCGGGTGGCTACGCCTGGGTCTTCCCGAAGAACGAGGGGGAGGCTAACGTTGGACTCGGTGTCCGCAACATACACACCGAGCCGGCAATCAACTACCTGCGCAGGTTCCTCGACTCTGACCCGCGCTTCAAGGGGGCGAGTGTGCAGAGGAGGAACGGCGGGGTCACACCGGTGTCAGGGATGCTGGATAAGATCGTTGACGATAACTTGATGCTGGTGGGCGACGCTGCGGGGCAGCTCATCCCCATGACGGGGGCGGGCATCCACAGCGGCATCGAGGCGGGCAAGATGGCGGGGAAGGAGGCCGTCGATGCAATCGTCGGCGAGGACACGTCGGCGAAGAGGCTCGGTCTCTATCGCGTCAAGTTCGAGAAGTACTGGGGGAAGAGGATCAAGGACAGCCGCAGGATCGTGGAGATGCTGGATAAGTTCAGCGACGAGGACCTGAACACTCTCTCGACGATCATCACGAACGACGAGATTCTATCCCTCGCGAACGGTGATGGGACGAAGAAGACGGTCGCCAAGATCGTCGCGCGGTCGCCTGGGAAGATTATGAAGTTGATGGCGGCTTACCTTAAGTAGTGTGCATATGGGTGGGGGGAGGGGAGTCCCTTCGCCGTCGCGATTCGGGTGTTTCCGGGTTCTTTTTGGCGTTTGGCGCGTTTTTTGGGCGATTTGCGACGGTGGGGGTTTCGGGGTTTTTCGTTGTTTAGTGAGCGAGCAAGGGATTGGGAGTAGGAACAGTTAATTTTCGTTTATTGATAGCAAATCGTCAGGATGAAGGATCGATGTTTCTGAGACTTGAAAAAAAGAATCGCGTTTTATTTATATTATATAAATACATAATAGGATTATAGAAGTAATCATTTTTTAAAATATAAACATCCCTGGATCATTTATTTAGTTTTATTTAACACATAGGTAAATATAAAATTTCAGTGTAACATATACATAAATTATTTATATTAATTAAATGCGTCATATGATGGTAAATAATGTTCTGTAATGAATTTGTTACCTGTCAAGACGGGACATCAATAAACTCATTTTTTTGTCTCGAAAAAATTAGTTTGGTTCGAAAATATACGAATGGGTGGATGTTCAATGGTCAACTTTCTGATAAAACAGGCACTATTAATTTAGTTTATTTTGGACAAGATAATGAACCGAAAGTAAAGGCCGTATGGGAAGAATTAATCACGCAAAAAATAGTTATGGTTAACGGAACTGTATCATCGTATAAGGGAGATAAACAAATCAATATTGATGGAAAAATAGATACGAACTATATACGCCCTGCAACACCAGAGGAAATAGATACATCAAAATTTATTCCTGACTCAAACCAAGATGGGAAAATATTATGGAACTACATTCATGAACTGATTGCTTCGATAGAAAATCCACATTTAAAACAACTTATGGAAAAAATCGAAGCGGATAAACCACTTATAGACTTATTTAAAACAGCGCCAGGGGCGAAATTATACCATCATGCTTGTAAAGGGGGACTTCTTGAGCATGTTTGGGAAACAACACAATACTGCGAAATCGTAATCGATATTCATCCCTCACTAGATCGCGATCTAGTTCTATGTGGAGCAATTTTACATGACATTGGTAAGATTAGAGAAAATGAAGTTTCATTGAATATCGCTGAAACTCCGGAAGGCATGTTATTGGGACATATAAATATAGGCACAGAAATTGTAAAGGAAAAAATTTCCGAGATACCAGATTTTCCAAAAAGATTAGAACAAAAATTAGTACACATCTTACTAAGCCATCATGGAAAAACCGAAAATGGAGCAGGTATTGAACCTAAAACACCTGAAGCAGCTACAGTTTACACCGCTGACTTGATGGGGTCTTTAGTGTCTCAATATATTAGAGCAAGAAAAGACTCAAATCCAAAGGATTTTAGGACCTATCGAGAACCAATTGGTTGGGTTTTTAGAGAGTAATCTAGATTCAGTTTTACTTTTACTCACCCCCCCACTTCACATTGATTAGTATAATTTATATTTAAAAGAAAAACAGCTTCTCCCATGAATCGCTTAACAGCTCTAAAAACACTTAGAAACCTGAAACAGAAAGAGATCCCAATCGTTTTAGGAATCAACACCTTTCTGTTATCTCCAAGAATGCTAACCTCAAACAATAAAGGCTGGAAAATAAGAATAGTTAAAAGATATTTAATAAATTATTTAAATCAAATTGAAATAATAATAAAAGAGATGGATTTAAGTTTTGAGTTATCATCGCATAATAATGAACAGTATATTGAGATATTCAAATTAAATAAAAATTTAATTAGTAATGTGGAATCTGAAAATATAATACTAATACCAGTATAAAATATATGATATATATTTATAATTCAGTGTAAAATGGGTTTGTTTTTCGTTATTTCTTTTTCGAAAGCAAGCGTTGCTAAAGCAAGTGCCCAGAACCTGTCGTCGTGTGTGCCTGAGGCGTGGGTGAGTGTGATCCTGCCCGTCTTTGTCAGCTCATATTGTTCAAGGTTTAGTTCGTCGAGTAGGCTTCTGTCGTAGGGGAGGCGGAGGCGTCCCTCGGCGAGGCGCTGGCGGAGGATCTGGGCGGCCTCCTGCTTTGTATCCTGCGTGAGGAAGATGCCCGTGGGGGCGGGGACGCCGGCCTCCGCCATGTCGCGGATGATGTAGTCGCCGTGCTTGGTTGAGTCTATGTATGTGGCGTGTATTCGTCCCCACCTCTCGCCGAGGACCTTGAGGTAGCCGATGGAGGCGGCGAGGCTCGTGCCGAGGGGGAAGCGGTGCATTAAGGCGAGCCTGAGGCTTTAACTTCCTCATCGGAGTCTCGGGATACTTCGCCCTGAGAAGGGACTCCTCCTCCGGGGTCCATGCCTTTCCTGCGGACATGCCTGAAGGAGACTCGAAAGACTCGAAATTTAACGATTTTTGAGGGTTAACATAGAATGCACACCATACAGAATCCACATCGGTAGGAGCTTTGGGGAAGAGGAATTAGCGTACTCACAAATCTTAACAGGTTTCAAGGCATCACTTCACTCGATCTGGTATGTTGAAGACGAATAGGGACAGGTTGGTCAAGGTATCGGTCATCGGCGAGGTCGTCAGCCCGGTCATCGGGGACACGGTCTACAAGATAACGGCGGATGGTGAGCCGGTGATCCTGCCGGGCGTCGGCGGGATAACCTACAACATCAGGGTGGGCGACCGCGCCTGCGGCTGGATGGCGGACCACGTCGAGCCCGGGGTGAGCCTCGAGAACAGGGTCAGTGACTCCCGGTTCCCCCGTGGGCAGAGCAACGCGTTGAACGTCCTCGCCTGCATCGGCAACGAGGCCGTTGTGGTGAAGGGGGACGCGAAGGGGGAGAAGGGGGTAGTCGTCGGTAAGCACGGCGGCATCGAGCACGTCATGGTCGACTTCCCACCGGAGACGATGGAGAAGCTGGTCATCGAGGACAGGGTGCAGATCAAGGCGTGCGGCGTCGGCCTCCAGCTGCTCGACGCCCCCGACGTAAAGGTCTACAACCTGAGCCCCGAGTTCCTCGACGCAATCAACCCCAGACTCGCGAAGGGGATGCTAGAGATCCCCGTCACCCACGAGGTCCCCGCCGCCATAATGGGCTCTGGCCTCGGCAGCAGCCAGACGAGCAGCGGCGACTACGACATAACCATGTTCTGCGCGGAGACGGTGAAGGAGTGTGGGCTCGAAGATCTGAGGCTCGGCGACCTCGTCGCGATTAGGGATGCGGACAGCAGCTATGGGCGCATCTACAGGAAGGGCTCCGTCACTGTGGGGATAGTTACCCACAGTGACTGCGTCATCGCGGGTCACGGCCCGGGGGTGACGACACTCTTCACGTCGACGAAGGGGATGATCAAGCCTGTCATCAGCAAGGGCGCGAACGTCGCGAAGCTGCTGAGGCTGAGGGACGACATCTAGCCGCTGGGTGGGTTAACGTTTTTATTATGGACTGGGTAGATTAGTTGGCGCGCTCCCGTCGTCTAGTCCGGTCAAGGATATGGGCCTCTCGAGTCCGAGATCCCGGGTTCAAATCCCGGCGGGAGCACCAAACTTATAGCAAATCGAGCACGCCTATCGTGACTATATAGGGATTGACTTAACCTGAAGACAACTTGGCAAAACCTCTCATACATGGGAATCCTCGCGATAGGACTCTACCTGTCCTTCGCCGCGGTCTCTTATCTTCAGTACCCTACGGCGTATAGCCCATTAACCAACTGGCTGAGCGACCTAGGTAACCCCGACCTGAACCCGTCTGGGGCAGTCTTCTACAAGTTGGCCGGCGTACTCACGAGCATCGCCCTGATCCCATTCTTCGTCGGACTCTCCAAATTGAATACTGGGGAGAAGAAGATGAGGATTCTACTTACACTGGCTCAGGTCGCGGGCATTATTGCCTCCGCCTCATTCTTCATGACGGCGATTTTCCCGCTGGGAGTCAACAACGCGGTGCACTCCTTTTTCTCGATTCTGCTCTTCATGATGTTTGGGACCTTTGAGATGTTCTCGGCGAGCGCTTTGAGGAGAAAACCCGGTTACCCGAGGTGGATAACGTACTCTGGCTTCTCGATCGCTTTCACCAGTTTCATTATCGGAGTCTCATCGTTTTGGGTTGACTTCTTCTTAGGTGAATGGATAATGGTCGCCGCTCTGATGATTTACGTCGTGATTCTCGTTTATATCTTCAGGTTAGAGTTTAACTCTCATCTACCCCGCTAGATGGCTTATAGCTTATCATACGCTTTCGAGTTTCTGAATATTCTAGCCATCATTATGGCGGATATTGGGAATAGGATGCCCCAAACGAAGCTGGCGAGAATATTCACGACGAAGATATCCAAACCATTTCCGATAAGAAAACCGATTCCAACAAATCCGTTTGCGACGAATAGCCACTTTAATGCGCGTTCAGATTTTCCCGCGAAGACTGGAGCCACACATAGCAGGGCGAGACCCATGAAGCCGTAGCCGAGTGCGGCAAGCGACCAGAAGAAGGAGTGTGGATTCGGGGCAGCAAACTGCCATAGACCCGCTGTCTCGTTGCTCAGAAGACCCTGTCTCACGACGGTCAACTGAATGTAGTAATGGATGCTGAGAATGGCTGCGCAGATGATGGCGAATGATAGTCCCAGTTGGCTCAGGGTTTTTCGGTCATCGGAGGCGTAGTGATGGATGCAGAGCATCATTACGACGAACGTGGGTGCGAGTAGCAGCGATGGGATGAGAGGTAGCATTTGCCAACTGTTGAAGGAGCTAGCGTAGGCTTCGATGCTGGTGATGGTCGTCATGGGGTAGAGGATTGTCGATAGAATCATGCCCGCGTCTATCAGGGCGACGAGTATGGCGATAATCACTGAGGACCAAAAACCGAGCCGTCTCTGGAGCTTATTCATCTCAGGTATTCAGCGCCTTCGTATCATAAGGCATTATCATCGCGTGTAGTTCTGTTAGGGATGAGGGTGAAAAGTGAATATTGTTAGGTGTTTCTGGGGTGTTGAACCTGAAGTATAAATCCCGGCGGAAGAATTAAAGAAAAAAGGGGAGCTTTGCGGGAGATATCTCCAGTGGCGGATGGGTTCGAATCCCACAAGACCTATATGCCCTACGATAACTTTAGAAGAAATTTTATATAACAAAAAACGATGTATTTACTATGAATTTAGTTTCCCGCTTCAAGGAGGAATTCTCCTTCTTCAGCGGGAACTACCTGATACTCATCGCCTCTTGGCTGATCATGGACATCACTGGGGAGATCCCAGCATCATTCTTCGAGCTATATGTGCTTGAACTCGGTGGCACGGTAGCCATCATCGGACTCATCAACTTCTCACTCAAGATCGCCTTCGCGGCTGTGTGCTTCCCCGGCGGATATATAGCTGACAAATTCGGGCGTAAAGGCATAATCGTCGTCGCGACCCTCGGGAATGGGGTGTGCCAGCTACTCTACGCCGCAGCCCCCGACTGGAGATACATACTCATCGCCCTAGTGATCGGGAACCTGTTCAGGATATCCAACCCCGCCCTGCAGGCGATGACCGCAGACTCGATACCGCCCAAGAAGAGGGGCCTCGGCTTCTCCATCCAGCAGATCACAATAGACATGACGTCCACCCCCGCGCCTTTGCTTGCGACCATGCTCTTCGACTACTTCGGGTTCATCCCTGGCATGAGGGTCGCATACGCCATCGTCGCGGTAGCCTACTTCATCGGCGGCATCATGAGGTTCAGGCTCACAGAGACCCTAGAGAACGCGGAGAGGATAAACTGGAGGGAGCTTGTTCTCGCCTTCCCCCGGTCATACGTGGCGAGCTTCAATATGCTATTCGAAATACCGAAGGCACTCCGCTACCTGATAGTCACGAACAACCTGTTCGCCTTTGCTGGCTCTTTCTTCGGCTCCTACATTATAGTATACGCTACTTCCGACCTCGGCCTGTCGAAATTGGAATGGGGAATCATATTGACGGCCCAGGCGGTGCTCACGACGCTTCTCGTCGTCCCGATCGGGAAGGCGCTGGACGTCTTCGGCGCGAAGAAGATGATGATAATCCTAAACTTGATAATAATCGCTACGCTAATCGCGACTATATACGCGAATTTCACCGTCTTCCTCCTCGTGATGCCTCTCATGGGAGTGGCTTACAGTGCGGCCGGCGTTGGGTTCCAAAAGCTCATGGCGGGGCTGACTCAGAGGAATCTCCGCGGGAAGATGGTTGGTTTGTTCAGGTTCTTCAGCTTGATAGTGGGAGCGGTCGGCGGCCTGGTCGGAGGGCTAACCTATGAGAATACGGCACACGTCAACGTCTTCATCATTGGTGCTGTCACTCTAATTATAAGTACGCTGCTCTTCGCCAGGCTTGTCCACCCGCCACAGCAGGATGAACTCTAAGACAAAACGAATCAATGGTTTTGATCCCATCATCGCCTCCTCGGACATCCATCATAACATAGCATCGACATTCTCAGCAAAGCCCAGAGAAATCACTGCAAATGATCTATCTCTCGAAGCCACACGCGCAGCGTGCACAACGGGCCTGAACCTATTTGAGTTCAAATCCCACAGGACCCGTCAATCATGGCTACGGGTTCGTGAAAATACTGAAGCAAAACAGCTATTTTTACAGAATTACCGTGTTAACCCTACAGCTAATATCCGATGAATTCCTGAGGAGATCAGGCAATGAGTGCGACTGGTGGTCGTACAACGATAGTACGGTCGGTTGTCACCCGACAGACGCGGGTTTAACTCCTGCCCACCATTTACTATTAATCAGCGCAAGTGCGGCGCGGTTATTATATACGAAGATATGGCACAATTTATGTTAGGGATGATTAGTCCCTGAAGTAATGAGAATGACAAGTGAAAGTTGTCTGGATGCTTCCAGGAAATTGAACCTGAAGTTCAAATCCCGGCGGGAGCACCACTCGTTTCTCGATCTGGTTTTTCGTATTGATGCGTAACAACAACATCATGCGGGTTTTTGTGCCGCCGTGTTAATTATCGAGGGCTGGGATGTGCATCTCAGCGTTCCCGTGTTATTTTTCTCGGGTGTTTTTCGTGGAGTGGAGTATTTGAGGGGTGTTATGGGGTGTAACAACGTGGGTGTTGTGTGTGGGTCATGTTTTGCCCGCGGGTATCTGCTGGGCTTCGGCGTAGGCGGGGTTGGCGGTGATCTCCTCCTCTAGTTCCCGTAGCCTCGCGGCGAGGGCGGAGTCGGGGTTGAGCCTGTATAGTTCCGCCCTTCCGATGCGGCGTGAGACCTCTATGAGGCCGGCGTCTCTGAGGGCGGGGAGGTGGCGAGCCAGCGTCCGCTTCGCCATGCCGAGAGCCTCCATGATCTCCTCCCTCGTGAAGTCGAATCGGGGGTTGTCGAGGAAGAAGTCAACTATCCTCAACTGGGGCGTGGAGCCGAACACCTGCAGGAAGACGGACTCGTTTTCGGTGGAGTAGAGGGCGTGGGGCTTCATACGATTCGACCCACCCGCCAGAGGTTATGAACGTGACCCCCACAAGGGGTACTTGAGTGGCATCAATGCCGATAAGGATGACCAGGGACGAGATCGAGGGCGGAGATCATCTACAAGCTCTAAATTACAGTGCGAATAGTTACTCTCCACCGTTTCTTTGACGCATCATGGCTCCGCCCTTCTTCGTGTACTCGTGTAGCTTCTCGTAGTCGGTCTCGGCGAGTATCTTGCTGTCTTTCTGTATCTTGTATAGGCAGAACTTGTACTGCACACCCACGTGGCTGAAGACGATGTCGTAGGGGAGACCCCCGCACTTGCCGCATAGGGCGTCGCTGTCGATCTCGTCGAGGAACTCCCTGAGGCCTTCGCCCCTCCACGTCGATGCGTCGATCCTCTCGACGCGGTGTTCGTCGGTCAACTTCTTTTTAAGCCCTTTTTCAGACATGATGTTCCCCTGTCTCGACCCCTCAGTTTTTAGAGGTGTTTTTACTATTTTACTTCTCTTAGAAAAGAGAATACGTTAGTGTGTTACGTTTCAGTACGTCGAGGTGAGGGGTCAGCCGAACCACTTGTCGAGCCGGGCGGCGCCCTTCGTCGCAGATGAGAAGCCCTTATCCATCTTCTCGATGGCGGCGAGCACCTTCTCCCTGCTGAAGTTGTGTTCACCGCAGAGGTAGCTGAGTATCCCCGCCGTGTCGGGCTTCCCCCAGTCTAGCTTGTAGTCGTCGGTGACCTCGGGATTAAGGAACAGCTCCCGTATCTCGTTTATGGGGTGGGGGAACTCGGCGTTCGGCAGCTCGGGGATCACCGCCTCGAGGCTGCCGTGCTTCTTGATGAGCTTGATCGCGGTCTTCGGCCCTATCCCCTTTACGCCGTCGGGGTTGTAGTCGGTCCCGACGAGTATGCCGACGTCTATGAGCTGCTCCCTCGTCAACCCGATCTCGGCCAAGAACTTCTGGTACTCGTACATCTCGGGCTCGACCTTTATGTAGACGTTCTTCCGGGGTAGCTTGCGGCGTCCGCTTATGGAGAGATTTCGGACGAGGCGTGGCGCGCCGAGGAGTATGGAGTCGAAGTCCTGGCTTGAGGATGCCCAGACGCTGCCCTTTATGGCCATGTGGGCGGCCTGCGCCTCCCCCTCGCTCGGCGCCTGTATCACGGGTATCCCCATGAGTGTGAGGAGCCTCTTGGCCTCGCCAATGACGTTGGTTGAGGCGGCGATGCTCTGCTGTCCCCAGCGGCGCGCCCCCTCGTGGTCCCCGGTCTCGACGGCCTTCTCGTACTTCTGCCTCGCCTGGACCCTGACCTCGTGGCGCGCCTCGAGGGTCTGCCTCTTGAACTCGTGTGGCCTGCCGTCGAAGCAGTAGACGACCCGGACGCCGGCCTCCATCAGGTTGCTGTTCCGGTAGAGGATGCCGCTGAGGTGGCTGGTCATGTGGCCCTGCGCATCCTTCAGCGGCTCCCCGCCCTGACCGCGGATGATGGCGAGGAACTGGTAGATGACGTTGTGTCCGTCGAATGCGATGGACCTGCCCTTCAACTCGTCGAGTGAAATCTTGCGGGGCTCCACGAGGTCGCCGAACTGGACGCCCAAACACGTGGCCCCCTACGCTAGCTCTATGCGCCGCTTCCCCTTGGCCATCTTGGTGACCCTGACGAGGCCCTGAATCTCCATATCCATGAGGAGCTTCCCGAACTCGGTCTCGTTTATGTCCTTCTGGTACTTCTGCACCTGCTTGAGAAGGTCGTCGAACTCCTGCGCCCCGTTCTTGCCTAGGGCTTCGACCACTGTCGAGGGTATTAGTTTGGCGTCCAATTTGTTCACCTACGCGATGTCCATCGGGGGCTTCTGCTGGTCCCGGATACGCTTGTTCGTGTCCTGGTACCACTTCTCCATCTCAGGAGTTATAGAGGGTACTATATCAGCCATGACCTTCTCGAAGTCGGCGGAGCTCACCTTGGTCGCCTCGTTGTCCTTGCGGAGCGCGTTTATGGCGGCCTCGCGGCAGATGGCGTCGATGTCGGCGCCGCTGTAGCCCTGCAGTTTCGTCGCGAGGTCCTCGATCTTCACATTATCGAGGGGCATGTCCTTGGTCTTTATCTGCAGTATCCTGAGGCGGGCGTCGTGGTCCGGCGGGGGCACGTAGACGCGCCTGTCGAACCTGCCGGGGCGGAGTATGGCGGGGTCGATCATGTCGGGGCGGTTCGTCGCCGCGATGACGACTATGTTCTGCAGGCTCATCAGGCCATCGATCTCGGTGAGTAGCTGGCTTATGACGCGCTCCGTTACGCGGTTGTCGCCGCCTCCGCCCCTCGAGGGGACGAGGGCGTCGAACTCGTCGAAGAATATGATGCTCGGCGCCGCCATGCGCGCCTTCCGGAACGTCTCGCGGATAGCCTTCTCGGACTCACCGACCCACTTGCTGAATATCTCGGGGCCGCGTATGCTGATGAAGTTCGCCTCAGACTCGGTCGCGACGGCGCGTGCTAGGAGCGTCTTACCGCAGCCGGGTGGACCGTGCAATAGTATTCCCTTCGGGGGCTGTATGCCGAGGCGAGTGAACCTCTCGGGGCTCTTAAGCGGCCACTCTACCGCCTCCTTGAGGCTCTGCTTGACCTCCTCCAACCCGCCGACCTCGTCCCAGCGGACGTTAGGCGTCTCGACGTAGACCTCACGCATCGCTGTGGGGGTGACCTCCCTGAAGGCGCCCATGATGTCCTCTGTGTTTACCACCATCTGGTCGAGGACCTCGTGGGGTATCCTCTTCTGCTCCAAGTCGATCTTCGGTAGGTACCTGCGGAGCGCCTTCATGGCTGCCTCGCGGCTGAGGGCTTCGAGGTCCGCGCCCGTGTAGCCGTGTGTGAACTCGGAGACCTTCTGGAGGTTTACGTCCTCGGCGAGGGGCATCCCGCGTGTGTGGATCTGCAGGATCTCCAGGCGGCCATCCCTGCCGGGTGTGGTGATCTCGACCTCCCTGTCGAAGCGGCCGGGGCGGCGGAGCGCCTCATCTATGGCGTCTGGCCTGTTCGTGGCGCCTATGACTATGACGTGGCCCCTGTTCTTCAGGCCGTCCATGCTGGCGAGGAGCTGGGCGACGACGCGCCTCTCCACCTCGCCTGTGACCTCGCTCCTCTTCGGGGCGATGGCGTCGATCTCGTCTATGAATAAGATGCTTGGCGCGTTCTTCTCGGCGTCCTCGAACATCTTACGGAGCCTGCCCTCGGATTCGCCGTAGAACTTGCTCATGATCTCGGGGCCGTTTATGGCGTAGAAGTTGGCGTCAGACTCGTTGGCGACGGCGCGTGCTAGGAGCGTCTTACCGCAGCCCGGCGGACCGTGGAGGAGCACGCCCTTCGGCGGGTCGATGCCCAGCCTCTGGAATATCTCGGGGTGGCGGAGCGGAAGCTCAACCATCTCCCTTATGCGCCGGATCTCTTCGTTCAGACCACCTATGTCCTCGTAGGTGGTCCTGCTCGGCATCTCCATCTCCGGCACGGGCTCGCTCAGGATCTGGATCTCCGTCGTTGGGGAGATCTTTACGATCCCCGTGGGGCGGGTGTTAACCACCATGAAGGGGACCGAGTGGCCGAGCATCATGATGAGGAGGGTGTCGCCGCGTGTCGCGGGGCGGTCGATGAGGCGATCCTTGACGAATCGGATGAAGTCGTTGTCGACGCTGATCCTTATGTCGACGGGGGCGAGCTTCACCGACACGGCGTACTCGGCCTCCGCCTTCTTCACCTGGACGAACTCGTTTATGCTGACGTTGCAGTTCTTTCGGATGAAGCCGTCTATACGTAGGAGGCTTAGTCCCTGGTCCTCGGGGTAGGCGGGCCACGCCTTCGCCGCGGTGGACTTCTTACCGACGACCTCCACGACGTCGCCTACTGTGACGCCTAGGGTCTTCATCGTATCCGAGTCCATGCGGGCGATGCTACGCCCGACGTCTCTCTGCTGCTTCGCTTCGGCAACCTTCAACTGGACGCTGCTCAAAATGTCCACCCGGGGGCTGATCTCAGCTTCTGGAGTGGGTTCTATTCATATAAACTATTAGTTGGTTCTGGAATAGACGCCGTGGTTAGTGTCGCGTCTAGATCACGCCGGTTTCGACCGCCAGAGCCTCGGCGGAGGCCCGATTCAGCGGTATCTTCGATAATATCGTGTACCTGTCCGGCCTGATGCCCTGGGCCATGACGAGTGCTTCTATTATCTTCTCCTTCTTGACGCCGAGGGCCGCGGCGGTGGTGGGGGCGCCGATCTTCTCGAGGCTCTCCCTGATCCGCCCCCAGTCTAGGCCGTGGAGGCGCGCCATCATTATGGAGCCGACGCCGCATTGCTCGCCGTGGAGGGCGGGCTTGTCTAGGATTAAGTCGAGGGCGTGGCTGAAGAGGTGGGCGGAGCCGCTGCACGGGCGGCTGCTCCCCGCGATGCTCATAGATGTGCTGCAGCTTATCAGCGCCTCAAGTAGTTCGCGGACCGTCTCGGACGTGTTCTGCCTTATTCGCTCGGCGCTCTCCATGATGAGCTGGCTGCTCATGAGGGCGAGGCTCGCCGCGTATGCGCCGTAGTAGTCGCCGTTGTCCGCGTGCGCGAGCTTCCAGTCCTCGACCTCGGTCACCTTGCTTATCACGTCGCCGCACCCCGCCGCGGTGAATCGGTAGGGTGAGGCGGCTATTATGCCGCTGTCCATGACGACGGCGACGGGGGAGACCGCCTTCACGGTGTATGGGCGCTCCATGCCCTTCACGGAGGCGAGGCTGCTCGCTATGCCATCGTGGCTCGCCACGGTGGGGACGCTGATGAAGGCCTTCCCGGTCTTCGCCGCGGCGAGCTTCGCCACGTCTATGCTCCGGCCTCCGCCCACGCCGATGAGGACATCCGATTGTGACCTGCCAGCGTCCTCCATGACGCGGCCCACGGTCTCAAGCTGGGCATCTTCGACGATCGAACGGTCGGAGCCGATCCCGTCGTTCGCGAGTATCCACTGCACCTGCTCCCCGGCGACTTTCAGTGTATTCTTCCCCGTGACGATTAGGGCCTTACGGTATCCGAGTTCGCGGCATATCCCGTTAATCGATGATAATACGCCCCTCCCCACAAGCACTATCCGGGGTAGATCAATCCTGTGGACCGGAATCGCCTTCGGGGGGTCTGGTGAAGCCATCGCGAACCCTGGGTGCTAAAAGCATTGGGGGACACGGTGGGCTTTAACCCCTGTGGTCACCATTTTTCAGCAAACGGCAAAGGTTTTTAAACCACACCCAGAATCTACCTTTGGTCTTCCTTCTAAGGATACCCTCTCTAGAGCGTTAGTAGGGGAAGGAATATGGCAAAAGAAGTTGAGGCGTTCAAAGGAACAACCACGGTTGGGGTCGTCTGCAAAGACGGCGTCATTCTCGGCACAGACACCAGGGCCACCTCTGGAAACTACGTCGCGAGCAAGCACGCGAAGAAGGTCTACCAGATAACGGGCAACCTCGCGATGACCATCGCCGGCGGCGTGGCCGTCGCGCAGAGGGTCGTCGAGATACTAAAGGTCAACACTCGGCTCTACGAGCTAGAGAAGGGCCGCCCGATGCCCGTCAAGTCGGCCGCGACGCTCGTCTCAGGCATACTCTTCCAGAACCGCGAGGCCGGAGCACCCTTACCGATGCAGGCCATAGTCGGCGGATTCGACGCCACGGGCCCACACATATTCAACCTCGACCCCTTCGGCAGCCTGCTGGAGGACAAGATGATCTCCACGGGCTCCGGCAGCCCCTTCGCCTACGGCGTACTCGAGGCCATGTTCAAGGAGGATAAATCAGTCAAGGAGATGCTCCCCGTCGTCGTCAGGGCGATCGACTCCGCCATGAAGAGGGACACCTACAGCGGAGACAGCTTCGACATAGCCGTGATCGACAAGAAGGGCTTCAGGGAGCTACCGCCCACCGAGAAAGAAGCATTATTGAAGGCCTAAGTTGGATGCACGGATGCAGAAGCCCCAAGGACTAAGCTACGAAGAGATCAGGAAGACGATCCTGGAGAAGATACCCCCTGATGTCGGGATCACCAGGATCGAGTTCGAGGGACCGCGCCTCGCAATCTACACTCAGAAACCCGAAGTTCTCATAGAGCAGAGCCACATAGTCGGCGAGATCGCGGGGATAATCAAGAAGCGCATAGTCGTGCGCAGTGACCCCTCCATCAGGGCGAATGAGGTCGAGGCGGAGAGGCTCGTCAAGGAGATACTCGTCGACGCGGGGCTCGTTCAGAGCAACTTCGACCCGAGCCTCGGCGAGGTCACCCTCGAGGTGGAGAAGCCGGGCGTCGCCATAGGAAAGAACGGGCAGAACCTGCTCGAGATCGTTAAGAAGACTCACTGGAGCCCGAACGTCGTCCGGTCTCCGCCGATCCCCAGCATGACGATCAAGATGGTCCGGGGCTACATCTACGGGAAGAGCAAGGAGCGTGAGCGCTTCCTCCGCGAGACGGGGGAGGCCATCTTCCGCCCCATGTATCAGCAGTGCGGCGACGTCAGGGTGACTTTCCTCGGCGCCGCCCGGCAGGTCGGGAGGTCCGCCGTCCTCATCAGGACCCGGGAGAGCCGCATCCTCATGGACTGCGGCATAAACCCGGGCACAGGCAACCCCGTGGGCGCATACCCGCGCCTCGACACTGAGGAGTTCGACTTAAGCAAGCTAGACGCCGTCGTCATCACACACGCGCACCTCGACCACTGCGGCTTCCTCCCCTACCTCTACAAGTACGGATACGAGGGACCCATATACTGCAGCGAGCCCACGGCGAGCCTCATGGTCCTGCTTCAGAGCGACTACCTCGACGTCACGAGCAAGGAGGGACGTGTCAACCCCTACAGCAACGAGGAGGTCAGGGAGGTCATTATGAGGACCATACCCCTCGGCTACGGTGAGGTGACGGACATAAGCCCGGACGTCCGGCTCACGCTGCACAACGCGGGGCACATACTCGGCTCGGCGCAGGCGCATCTTCACATCGGTAAGGGGCTGCATAACATCGTCTACACGGGCGACTTCAAGTACGGCCCCACGCAGCTTCTGCAGCCAGCCTCCATCCAGTTCCCGCGTGTCGAGACACTCATCATGGAGAGCACCTATGGTGGCCTCGATAACGTGACGCCGGACCGCGAGGAGACGGAGGCGAACTTCGTCGAGATCGCCAACAAGACACTCACTAAGGGGAAGCTGTTGATCCCGGTGCCCGCCGTCGGGCGCGCGCAGGAGATCATGATGGTCATCAACAAGTACATGAAGGAGGGGAAGATGACGGAGGTCCCAGTCTACATCGAGGGCATGATCAGCGAGGTCACCGGCATCCACACTGCCTACCCCCAGTACCTGAGCAACGACATAAGGGACCAGATACTGCGCGACGGCATCAACCCCTTCGAGAGCGACTTCTTCACCGTCGTGAAGCAGCAGGACAAGAGGGACGAGATCGTGAACGGCGGCCCCGCGATCATCATGGCAACAGCTGGCATGATGGAGGGCGGACCCGTCATCGACTACTTCAAGCGCCTAGCACCTGACGAGAATAATGCGCTCTGCTTCGTCAGCTACCAGGTGGCGGGCACGATGGGTCAGCGCGTCCAGTCGGGGATGGGCTCGGCCCAGATGTACGGGCAGAACGGCAAGATGGAGATCATCAACGTAGGCATGAAGAACTACACCATCGAGGGCTTCAGCGGCCACAGCGACTTCCGCCAGCTCGTCAACTACGTCCGCCGCCTACACCCGCAGCCGAAACGTGTCTTCGTCATACACGGCGAGGAGTCGAAGTGCGAGAACCTCGCACACGTCGTCTCCAAGCAGAGGGGCGTCTACGGGGTAGCACCTGAGAACCTCGACACATACACCCTCGCCTAAAAGGGTAAATTTTTCGATAAGTATGTTTTATTTAGTCGATCTGGTTGTAGGCGCCGCACTTTGGACACTTGTAGAGTGCCTTGGTCACCTGGCTCATGCGGACATTTCTCAGCAAGACGTGGTCGCATTTACCGCATAGGTACACGTACGGGCCTTCCCCCGTCACGAATGGCTCAAGATTCCTCGGGACAGGCGCGTTATCCTTGTTGAAGACGGTTACCCCGACGGGTTTCGTGGTGTACAGCTTCATCTTGAATGTTTTTTGAGTGTTTATCTCGACTCACCTCAGGTTCGTGCACGCTTTACCTTGGGTGTAGTGAGTGAACGGCGTTGTAAAAAGGTGCCCCTTAACACCCTGATCAATGGCGTGTAATTCACGGACTTCAAATAATTGATTACTACAAAGCTGACGTCGCGTAGACTTCTTAACCTCCGCGACGCATTTTGTCTCGATGAGTGACTCTGGGCCTAAGGTAAGGAAGAGGCGCGCCCTTAGGAGGCAGGACGCGAGGAGCATTCTAGAAGGAGCCTCGAAATACATCTCCGGACAGTCGTTTTCCCTGGTCGAGGGGGGTGAGACGGAGGACGGCGTGAAGGTGTACCTTCTCGACGGCGAGATTCTGTTGTTCGAGTCGGAGGGGAGCCTCTACCCGACGCTGCGATGCAAGTGCGTGGATGCCCTCCCCGCGGTCATCGTCGACATGGGTGCCATCCCATTCGTCTGCAAGGGAGCCGACGTCATGGCGCCAGGCATCACGGAGATAAAGACGCCATTCGACGAGGGCGCACTCGTCGTCGTACGCGACGTAAAGCACGGCAAGGCGCTGGCCATCGGGAAAGCACTGAAGCCATCGGCGGCGATCATGGCGGAGAAGAAGGGCAGGGTCATACACAACCTCCACTACGTCGGGGACAAGATCTGGGAGACGAATCCCTAGCCGCTCAAGCCGGGGAGAACGAAGAAGTAGAGCCCCGCGGCGAAGAGGACAAGCACGAGCGGGATAATCAATAGGCTCGCGGTGAACACGATCCACCAGAATCCGAACCTCCGCCTCCCCTTCTCGTAGCTCTCAAGGTAGCCAATGAAGTAGCCCCTGAGCCGGTCGAGGAGGCGCACAGCCATGCTTCCACAGATAGGGGCGGGGGGATACACCGCATAAACTTTATCCGCCCCGCCCGTCACTCTCACAGGATTCGGTGAACATTATGGCAAAGGGTATGCTCGAGGGCGTACGCATCCTCGACTTCGGTCACGTATTCTTCGGCCCCTACGCGACGATGATCCTCGCGGACATGGGCGCAGAAGTCCTCAAGGTCGAGCCCCCATGGGGCGAGATCAACAGGCTCGGCACCAACCTCTTCGGAGGCGCCAGCGCAAGCTTCCATTATCTCAACAGGAACAAGAAGGGCCTTGCCTTCAACCTCAAGGACCCGACGGCCCTTGAGATAGTCAAGGAGCTGGCGAAGAAGAGCGACGTGGTCGTCGAGAACTTCAAGCGCGGCACGATGGACAAGCTCGGCCTCGGCTACGAGCAGCTCAAGGCCGTGAAGCCGGACATCATCTACGCCAGTCTCAGCGGCTTCGGCCTCGACGGCCCCTTCAAGGACCGCACGAGCTTCGCGCCCATCGCTGAGAGTGAGAGCAGCTGGCTACGCCTCTCGGGCGACAACATTGACCCGAAGGGTCCGCCGGTGGTCCCCGCTGAGTACCACGGCGACCTCGACCCCGGACTCTACGCCACCATCGCCATCCTCGGCGCCCTCAGGCACCGCGACAGGACCGGCGAGGGCCAGCTCATCGACGTCGCGCAGCTCGACGTCATGATCGCCCAGTGCGGGGTCAGCATCGCAAGTTACAGCCTCAGTGGTAACCTGCCGTGGGTGACGAAGCAGGCCCGTAAGGGCATCGGCGCCTGGGGCATCTTCCAGGCTAAGGACGGGAAGTACATCTACGTCGCCGCCGACCAGAACATGGACGGCAGGGTCATGAAGGCGATAGGCGTCGAGGAGATCGAGGAGGGGAGCGACGTCTTCAAGAAGTGGCTCGACGGGCAGACCGCGGCGGACGCGATAACGATACTCGCCGCGAACGCTGTGCCATGCGCACCCGTCAACCACATCCCAGACATGTTCGAGGACCCACAGGTCGTGGCCCGGAACACCGTCGTCCAGCTCGACCACAAGCTCGCCGGGAAGTACAAGGTCCCGCAGCACCCCGTGAAGTACAGCAAGACGCCCGCCACGATCAAGATGCCCGCCCCGATCCTCGGGGAGCACAACGACGAGGTACTCAAGGGCCTCCTAGGCTACAGCGACGAGAAGCTCGCGGAGCTGCGCGCCGCCGGAGTCATCGTCTAAACACTTTTTATACTCTTTTTCCCAACCCATCCATGAGCGAGATGGGGGACTTCACCCAGCAGCGCGAGGCCATGGTCGCCCGGTACAGGGCGGCCGGCTACATAACATCGGTAAGCGTAGCCGAGGCGATGCTCAGGGTCCCGCGTGAGGAGTTCATGGAGGCGTCGTTGAGGAAGTACGCGTACGTCGACTCCCCCAGCCCCATACCCGGGGACGGGCGCCAGACCATCTCCGCCCCCTACATGTACCCCGTCACATACGAGCCGCTAAGACTCAAGAAGGGGGACAGGTTCCTAGAGGTAGGTGCCGGCTCGGGCTACGGGGCCGCCATAGCCCGGGAGCTGGTCGGAGACGGGGGGCTCGTCGTCGCCATAGAGATCAACGAGGCGACCTACGAGTTCGCGCGGGAGAACCTCAAGAGAACGGGTTACGGCGACGTGAGGCTCATCCTCGGCGACGGCACACTCGGCGACCCAGAGAGCGCCCCCTACGACGCCATCAGCGTCACCGCGGCTAGCCCCGACTTCCCCCCGCCACTCGTGGAGCAACTCCGCCCACTCGGCAGGATGATCGCCCCAATAGGGGAGGCGACCATCTACGGGCAGGACCTCATCCTCCTGGAGAAGGGGCGCGGGGGGGAATACACCAGACGAACGCTCATGCAGGTAGCATACGTCCCCCTCCTCGGAGAGCACGGCTGGACACGCCGGTGAGTCTTTAAATCACCGCCGGATGTCTTCTCACTTGAAATGCCATGAGGGTCGGCGTCGTCTCCAGAACCGACATTGATGCCGTCTTCCCGATTACGAGGAGGATCATAGAGGTCCTAGAGAAGAAGGGCGTCGAGGTACTCGTCGAGACGGAGACCGCCATGGCCCTCAACATGAACTCCGAGACCGTCGACCTCACGGACATCGAAGCGGACTTCGTCGTCGCCGTAGGCGGAGACGGCACAATCCTACGCGTCGCGATGGGCCTCAAGGTATCCGACACGCCCCTGCTGGGCGTCAACATGGGGCGCAGAGGCTTCCTCTGCGAGGTCCTGAAGGACGAGATAGAGTCAGCCATAGACAGGGCCGTCAAAGGCGAATACGAACTCGAAAGCTGCCTCAAGATCCGCAGCTGCAACCGGGAGTTGGACGAGGACTACCCCGACGCCCTGAACGAGGTACTAATCGCGTCAAGCCTACCGTCGAAGATGATACTCTGCAGGCTACTAATCGACGGCGAGCAGCTCACTGAGATACAGGCGGACGGCATCCTCGTGGCGACCCCGACGGGGTCCACAGCCTACAACCTCTCCGCGGGGGGCTCCATACTCGCCCCCGGCGTCGAAGCGATGATTTTGACTGCCATAAACCCCTACAGCTACTTTCGGAGCATAACCCTCCCCATCGGCTCGAAGGTGACGGTGGAGCTGCGAAAACCCAGGGCGGACGCCCTCGCCATCGTCGACGGCAAGGTCTACACGGGCTTGAAGGCACTATCAACCATAGAGATCGAGGTCTCGAAGAACAAGACACGCTTCATCAGGTTCAAGCCGTTCTACGAGAGGCTCAGGAGCCGCATCACCCACATACAGGCACAGTGAGGTGAAGGCGCTGAGAAGAGTCCTACTCGACACCTCCGCCTTCATACAGGGATACAACCTGAGCCCGGAGGAGGACTACTACACCGTCCCCGAGGTGTTCGACGAGATCAGGGAGGAGCTTGGGAAGATGAGATACGAGGGGGCGAAGGCTTCTGGGAAGCTCAAGGAGACCCAGCCCGAGGAAAGGTGGGTAAAGGAGATCGAGGCGAAGGCGAGGACCTCCGGGGAGGCACACAAGCTCTCCATAACCGACAAGCAGCTACTCGCCCTCGGACTACAACTCAAGACCGGCGAGGAGATACCGACGATCGTCTCCGACGACTACTCCGTCCAGAACGTGGCCTCCCGCCTAGGCCTCCGATTCGTCGCACAGGTCACACGAGGCATAAAGAAGGTGCTCGACTGGTCCATCTACTGCCCCGGCTGCAGGAAGAGGTTCGATGCCCCGCAGGAGGACAACGTATGCCCCATCTGTGGCACCGAGTTGAAGAGGAAGCCCAGAAGAGGCTAACCACTTCCCCCTAAACCGTTTAAGCACCCAGCCCCGAAGATAGCCCAATGTACGACCTAGTTATCAAGGGCGGCAGGGTGATCGACGGCGCTGGGAACCCGTGGTTCCCCGGCGACGTTGCGGTAACGAAGGGTATCATCTCCGCGGTGGGGAGGGTGGAGGAGAGGGCACGCGAAACCATCGACGCGTCTGGCCTGGTCGTCTCCCCCGGCTTCATAGACGCCCACAGCCACGGCGACATCGTCCTCATCAGCGAGCCCGAGGCACGCATCAAGATAATGCAGGGCATCACCACCGAGATCGTCGGGCAGGACGGCCTCGGGGAGGCCCCCCTCACCGACGAGAACGTCGAGATGTGGCGCCGCTACCTCTCCGGCCTCAACGGTAACCCGCCCATCGAGTGGGACTGGAGGAGCCTCGGCGAGTACCTCGACAGAGTAGCCGGGGCGAATCCCTCGGTCAACGTCGCCTCACTCGTCGGCCACGGCAACATACGCCTCGCCGCCATGGGCATGGAGAACAGGAAACCCACAACAGCTGAGCTAGGCAAGATGAAGAAGCTCCTCGACCAGTCACTGCGCGAGGGCGCCATCGGCCTCAGCACCGGCCTCATCTACCCGCCCTGCGTCTACTCCGACACACCTGAGCTCACGGAACTCTGCAAGGTGACCGCCGCCCACCGCGGCGTCTTCGTCGTCCACATGAGAAACGAGGGGGACAAGCTCCTCGACTCCATCGAAGAGGTCGTATCCATCGGGCGCGGCTCAGGTGTCTCCGTACACATAAGCCACTTCAAAACTAACGGCAGGGCCAACTGGGGGAAATCCCCGCAGGCACTCGCCAGCGTCGAAAAAGCCAGAGAGGAAGGCATCGACGTCACATTCGACCAGTACCCCTACACGGCGGGGAGCACGTTCCTCGGCAGCCTCCTCCCGCCATGGGCACACGAGGGCGGCGTAGACAGCCTCCTCAAACGCCTGAAGGATGATGAGACTAGGAAGAGGCTCGCCGCGTACCTGGGCGGCGCGAGGGGAGACGAGGGAAGCCCAAACGAGTGGGACAAGATACTGATAACGAACGTCCAGACAAGAGGAAACAAGCGATTCGAGGGCAAATACGTCTCACAGGTAGCCGCCGAACTCAATAAGTCGCCCGCGGAGACGGTCCTCGACCTCGTCCTAGAGGAAGAGAACGCCGCCACCATGGCCACATTCACCATGGACGAGAACGACGTAAGGACGATCATGAGGAGCCCCCTCGGGATGGTCTGCACCGACGGCATCGTCCTCGGCAAGCCCCACCCACGGGCATACGGGAGCTTCCCACGAGTCGCCGGCCACTACGTAAGGGAAGGCGTTCTACGCCTCGAGGACGCCGTCAGGAAGATGACCAGCTACACGGCGCAGACACACGGCCTCACCGACCGAGGCGTACTCCGCCCCGGCCTCGCCGCGGACATCACCGTCTTCGACCCCGAGACGATCAGGGACACCGCCACATTCGAGAACCCCATACAGCACCCGAAGGGCGTAGAGTATGTAATCGTGAACGGCGTCGTCACCGTCGAGAATGGAAACCACAACGGCGGCAGGGCGGGGCGGGTCCTGCGCCGCGCACACGCCTAACAACTAGAACACGGGCCAGCCCAGATTCAACGTGCTGACAATAATCACTACCTGCGTGGCGAGGACGTAGATCGTGAACAGGCGCCTCCCGCGGAGCACGAGCGATGCGTCGTAGCTGCCCATCAGGGGTATTATCCCCCAGCGGAGGAAGATGAGACCCATCGCCACCGTGGAGATTGGGAGTATCACGTTGAACCCAAACCGCGCATAGGTCAACGGCATGACGGTCATAACGAACAGCACGCCCACACCCATCAGCTGTATCTTCCTACGCCAATTCAACGTCCTCCCGATAGTCTTCACATCAAACAGGGCATCCTCCTTCGCATCGAGGGTGTCCGCGAAGGCGGGCAGGCCCAGGAAGGTGAAGAGCCAGAACACGAGGCCGGCGAAGACCACGGAGAGGTTGAAGGCGTTGCTGACGGCGAAGCCGCCCATGAAGGCCGCGAAGATCTGCCCGGAAGACGTCGTGACCTCCTTGATTATGAACCGCTTCTTGAGCCGCACGCTGGGGAGACTGTAGAGGGTGAAGACTATGAACCAGGCTAGACACACCGCGAAGGTCGGGAGGCTGACGAGGTAGCTTAACGCCAAGCCGGCGGCGCCCGCGAGGGCCACGAAGAGCATCGCCGACGCCTTCGACACGGAGCCGTTTGCTATGGGCCTATCGGTTTTGTTCTCGTTCAGTTTGTCCATCTCCGCGTCGACGACGTCGTTATAGATGTAGACAGAGGCGGTTACGAGTATAGCGGCGAGGATAACTAACAGAGTCGGCACGAGGGGCGGGAACCCACGCCCCGCTATCATGCACGCTATCGTTGTGCTCCAGGACCAGAGAAATATCGCCTCGACGCGCGACTTTAAGAGGCGAGGGACATCCCCTAGGAACCTCGTAAGGGATAATCCATAATCTTTATAATTTTCCAATTTTCCTCGATTAACATCGACTTATCAATTACTATATAAAACATACACTCGGGATTAAAGGAAGTTAAGCGTTTATTTAAAAAGAGAAAACGGTGGTGATCGTTCCAGCTACCCCGATAGCGCGAGGAGGGGTTCGCTTATGCTCGCGTCGGCGCTCTTCCGCAGGCGGATGGTGAAGGTCGTGCCCTTCCCGACGCGTGAACTCACGGTGATCTCACCCCTGTGAGCGTCCACTATCCTCTTGCAGAAGGCGAGCCCCGTCCCGTTCTCCTTCGTTGTGATGAAGGGCTTGAAGAGGCTGGCCTTTATCGCGTCGGGTATGCCCTCGCCCTGATCCTGAACCGTGAAGGCGACGCAGTCACCAACCTCGCCGCAGATTATGAGCAATACCCCGCCGCGGGGCATCGCCTCAAACCCGTTCCGTATCAGGTTGTCGAGGACCCTTCGCACCTTAATCCGGTCGATCTTCACGACGGCGCGCCCATCCATCCTCGATTGAATGTGTACCTTCGGCGGGGGAATCGACTCCTTGATGGCCTCCTCGATGAGCTGTGTGAGATCAACCTCATCCAGTTCAAGCGGCGACTCCCGGGTCTGGTTCCTCAGCTCGTCCAGCATCTTCACCGAAAGGTCTACAGCGTTGTTGATCATCCGGAGCATATCCTTGCTCGTCTCGGGTTTGTTCTCCATGAGATAGGTGGCGTTCTTTATGGTGTTCAGCGGCCCCCTGAGGTCGTGGCCAACCATCGAGGCCACCCTGCCCGCCGCGATCAGCTTCTCTGAGTCTATCAGCATCTGGCTGCGCTCAAGGACACGCTTCTCCAGCTCCTTCGAGTAGCTCCTGAGCTCCTCCTCGATCTTCTTCCTCTCGGAGATGTCCCTGGTGATGATGAATATCTCCCTCTGGTTGCCATCTACCTCGATGAACCGGGCGTTTGCCTCGGCGCATCCCTCTGTCCCGTCTTTGCGCCGGAAGGTGAACTCGATCGGGGTGTCAAGCTTCCCCTCGTTTACGAGGAAGCGGGCGAATAGGCTCACGAGTTCGGCAGATCCTTGACGCGCAGGGTGCCCAGGTTTAGGAAGTTCCTACCGATGATCTCCTCGGCCTCGAACCCGGTAAGCCGGGAGAAGCTCGTGTTGATGAACTTGACTACGCCCTTCATGTCCATAGTCGCGATGCCGTCGGGGGCCATGCTGACGAGTGTACGAAAGAGGGCCTCTGACTTCTGTAGGGTCCTCTCCATCTCCTTACGGCTCGTGATGTCCCTGATGAAGACGAGGATGGAGTCTTTCCCGTTATAGTCCATGACCGAGGCGGAGGTCTCGATGGCGATCTTGTGCCCATCATGGTGTAAGACCTCGTACTCGTTTATCTGGGACGTCGACACCCCGAGGAGCCTATCATCGAGGTTTCTTCTTAGGGCTGCCTTCTTCGATCCTTCGACGAAGGCTAATGGGGTCTCCCCGACGAGTTCCTTCGGGTCCTTGTACCCGAGTAACTCGGCCAGCGCCCTGTTCGCGAAGACAATCTTTCCATCGGCGGCGATTGCGATGGCGTCGCGGGTATCCTCAACGACGCGGAGGTAGAGTTGCTCCGTCCGCCTCTTCTCGACGGCGGTCTTGATCCGCTTCGCGAGAAGCTGGTAGTGGCTCGGATCGATCTCCTTTCGAATGTAGTCGTCGATGCCGATGGAGAACGCCCTCTCCGCGACCTCCTCGCTCCCCTGCCCGGTGTAGATGATTATGGGGATACTGACCTTCTCCCTGATGATCTTGGCAAACTCCAGCCCATTCATGTCAGGCATCTTGAGGTCCGTGACTATGCAGTCAAACTGGTTGACCTCAAGCTGCTGGAGCGCCTGCTTCGTGTTAGAGACGGAGGTGATCTGAAATCTCTCATCCAGCTGCCTGAGGAACAATTTTACGGTTTCTAACTGGTAGTCTTCGTCATCGATATGTAGAACCTTTATCACACTAGGTGTGGCTTCTGGCAGCTGTGTCGGCAACGGACTTCTACGGAGACTCAAAGACCACTATTTATAAGGGATTTATCGATTTAAAAACTGGTTTACTAATATGTATTTTGCCAATTTTTCATATATTCTACATATTTTTTAGAAAAACGAGTAAACGTCGAAAAACTATTTAATAAAGCTTAAATCAGCACCTCCTTATTCAGGGCTTTAAGAGGAGAAATTGATGGGACTCGCCGTCGACGTGCGCGATCTCAGGAAGAACTTCGGAGACTTCGAGGCCTTGAAAGGGACTACCTTCAAGGTTGATGAGGGGGAGATATATGGGCTCATAGGTCCGAACGGCGCCGGAAAAACAACGACGCTCAGGATCCTCGGGACATTGATAGGCCCCACTTCGGGCGTCGCCGAGGTATTCGGACACGACGTGGTCAAGGAAGCGGATAAGATACGTGAGATACTCAGCTACCTCCCGGAGGACGCCGGGGCGTACCAGTATCTGACTGGGGAGGAGTATCTGCGATTCATGGCGGGTTTCTACGCCCACGAGAAGACCGCCGCAGAGGAGATGGTCAAGGCGGGGAAGGAGATAAGCGGCCTCGGTGACCGCCTCACGGACAGGGTCAACGGCTACAGCAGGGGCATGAAGAGGAGGCTCCTGATAGCGAGGGCGCTCATGATCAAACCGAAGCTCGCCATACTGGACGAGCCGACCTCCGGCCTCGACGTAATCCAAGCCTACCACGTCAGGGGCATGATAAAGGACTACGCCGAGAAGATGGGTGTCACCATCCTCGTGTCGAGCCACAACATGCTCGAGGTCGAGTACCTATGCCACAGGGTCGCCCTCATAAACGAGGGCACAATCATCTCGGAGGGAACACCCGAGGAGCTGAAGGCCAGATACAACGCCGTAAACCTCGAACAGGCGTTCATGGAGGCGACGCAGCTTGGGTAACTTCACCAGCATAGTCTACAAGGAGATCAAGGAGCTGATCAGGGACCCGAAGATTCTCTTCGGCGTGGTCCTGCTTCCGCTCCTTCTATATCCCCTCATGGGGCAGGGTCTCCAGATCAGCCAACAGTCAGTCCAAACGGCGATCGAGGGCGCCCAGTTCTCCGTCTACAGCGACGACGGCGGTCAGATCGCCGGCATCTTAGTCAAATACATAACGACGAATAACACGGTCACAAACATCCAGGCCACGGGCCTTGGGGACGCCCTTGGGAAGTTTAGAGACTCAGACTCGGTCGCGATGGTATACGTCCCTAATGGGTACTCGCAGAACATCACAGACGGGCTGAAGGGCCACGTGAAGATCTACGGGAACCTGAAGAACCTGAACATCGCGGAGGCGTCTGGGACCGAGGTAGCGGGTAGCCTAGTCAGCGTCTACAACTACTACTACTCACTCGCCATCATCAAGGAGCTGATGGTCGCCACGGGGAACCTCGGCAGCCCGGTGGCGGTCCATGACCCGCTATCCATCAGCTACGCCTCCATAATCAAGGGAAACGTCATAGAGGTTGCACCCAGCCAGATCACGGGTGTGATCATGAGCCAGAGCATCATGCTCCCGATAATGGTGATGATGATGGTCATATTCGCCATCCAGATGGCCGCGACAAGCATTGCACTGGAGAAGGAGCAGAAGACACTGGAGACCCTCATGACGCTCCCCGTGGGCAGGCTCACGATCCTGGCCGGGAAGCTAACCGGCTCCATAGTAATCGCCATCGCTGGTTCGATCAGTTATCTGATAGGTTTCAGCTACTACACGAGCTCCGTATTCAGCTTCGCCTCAACAACCACGAGCGTAGATCTCACAGGTGCGGGGATAGGCATCCAGCCGCTGGGCTACGCTCTACTCGGGATAGTCATGTTTGTGAGCCTCGTCTCGGCCCTCGCACTGGCAATAAGCCTCGCCGTCTTCACCGACAGTGTCAGGAGCGCCCAGAGCCTTACCGGTGTCCTCATAGTCCCGCTGATTATACCCGCCATCATACTGATGTTCAGCGACATTGAGATGCTACCAACAACCATACAGTGGATTCTGCTCGCCATACCATACACACACACAATGCTGGCGACGAAGGCGGCCTTCCTCGGAGACTTCTGGCTGTTGGTGAGGAGCTTAACCTACATAAGCGTCTTCACGGTGGTGGTCCTCTGGGCCGCGGCGA
>JAPKYO010000040.1 GCA_026394265.1 Candidatus Bathyarchaeota archaeon | reverse complement strand
TTGTGAGGCAAGCCCCTGTCACACAAATCAATCGAGTCGAATCCATTGGCTTGGATTACCTGTGTTCTGTTGGTCATGTTTTCCCGTCGAGTGTCCACCGTGTCCCTGTATCTTTATAAAAAACTACTCATCACCGAAATCGGTGCGGTTGTGTAAGCATAAAAATGGAAAGTGAGGGTGATATAATTATGTCAGGTTATTTTTATTTGGTAATCACTTATGCATATTTAGATTCGCATATTAATCTGCAGGGGGCATCCTATATCCGCGTACACCACAATAAACGGACTCAGGATTCAGCCTTGAACCACATTTTATGCAGAACATGTACACCCTTGGCTGCGCTCACCGCGGCCACGAGCAAGTAATCAAGCAGAAGAGCCACCGCGGCGATTAGACCCGCGTGTTCCCCAAGGTTCTCGCGGGCGACTATCCACGACCCACCAACCCACCCGAGGGGTAACCGTGGATCGTCTGATAGTAGGATAAGGTAAGCATTGCGAGGATCGCTGTGATGGCCAGCCCCAGGGTGAAAGACATTGATAGGCCGATGGCGCCCGCTGCGACCAGCCCGAGGAACATTTCCTAGTTGGCATAAGCGATGGACGATAACGCATCTGGGGACAGGGTGGCTAGCGCCCGCACCTTATTCAGTTGCCGCCCCCCATACTCGGTCGTCGGTAGAGGCGTGCCAACGATTATGTCTTTCAGCCGTTTTAGATCCATCAGAAAGCCCGCTTTAGATTTCTCCATCTCTTCAAACTATCGCTATGAGGCTAGTGTGAGGGGATTATCCGTCACAATTCTATTAACACTATTGGCACGATTACGTGGCGCAAAAGAATTGCGTAGAGAATCCTCATGAGACACACGGGAAAAACGTTTCACCCCAAAACACTATACTTCGATGATTGACCCAATCAATCAGATACATTTCTTTTCTGAAAGAATAGATAACCAAGAGAGTTGTAAAAAGTCAATTTTTTGTCTAGTCAACCTTTTTACCGCCCTCACTTCACCATTCATCCATCTCAGGGGATACATGGTTGGTGTTCGCTGGTAAGACTCCGAGGTCCAAGGAACTTTACGACAGGGCGTGCAAGGTTCTCCCGGCTGGTGTCAGCTACGGCATCAGGGCGCTGCCGCCGTACCCGTTCTTCGTCGAGGAGGCGAGTGGGGTCAAGCTCAGGGACATTGACGGCAACGAGTACACGGACTTCTGGGTGGGGCACGGTGCGCTGATCCTCGGACACAGCCCGAAGAGGGTGATGGACGCGGTGAAGAGGCAGCTCCCCCTCGGGACACACATCGGCTTCAGCCACGAGCTTGAGATCGAGCTCGCGGAGCGCATCGTCAGGAACGTCCCCTCGGCGGAGATGGTGCGTTACTGCGCCAGCGGCACGGAGGCGAACCTGTACGGGACGCGCCTAGCACGCGGCTACACGGGCAGGATGAAGATGCTCAAGATAGAGGGGGGCTGGCACGGCGGCTATGACAGCCTCCACAAGGCGGTGAGCTACCCCTACAACAGGTCCGAATCCGCGGGGCTGAACCCGAAGACGACGGAGGACACCGACGCCGTCCCCTACAACGACCTTGAAGCGGCGCGGAAGCGGCTCAAGACGAGGGAGTACGCCTGCATGATCCTCGAACCCGTCATGGGCGCGGCGGGCTTCCTCACACCCGAGCCCGGCTACCTGCAGGGCCTACGCGAGGCATGCGACGAGACGGGGACCCTGCTCATCTTCGATGAGGTGATAACGGGGTTCCGTCTCGCCCCCGGTGGCGCGCAGGAGCTGTACGGCGTCAAACCCGACCTCACCATCCTGGGTAAGATCGTCGGCGGCGGTTTCCCCATAGGCGCCTTCTGCGGCTCAGCCGAGGTAATGGGGCGCCTCGACCAGAGAAAGTATCCGAAGGCGGAGGAGCGCGTCGCCCACGGCGGCACCTTCACGGGCAACCCGATCAGCATGGTGGCGGGCTGCACGACACTCGACCTGCTCAAGGACGGTAAAATCTACATAGACATCGACAGGCTGGGGAAGCGGATGCGTGGCGGCCTCGAGGATATCTTCGGGCGGGGAAAGGTGCCCGCGACGGTCACGGGCGTCGGCTCGACGTTCGCCATCCACTTCCAGGCCAAGATTCCACGCAGCGCGGGTGACACCGCCAGGAACGACGCGCCGACGACGAAGTCCTACTTCGCCCACATGCTCGACAGGGGCATCATCTACCTCAGCCCCACCGTCAGCCACTGCTGGATAAGCAGCCCACACACGGCGGGGGACATAGACGCCTACCTCGCGGCGACCGAGGACTTCGTCAGGGGCTACAAGCCCTAGCCTTTCTCGACTTTTCCGATTGACTCCGCCAGAATTTCTATGGCGGTGTCTGCCTGCTCCTCGGTCACGATTAGGGGCGGGGCGACGCGGATTGCTCTGCCCCCGTAGCTGCCCATGTTGAGGGTGTAGACGCCTCGCCTGAAGGCCTCGGCGCAGATGGCGTTCGCTGCCTCGGGGTTGGGGGTCTTCTTCTCCCGGTCCTTGACTATTTCGACGCCTATGAGTAGACCGAGGCCGCGGACGTCCCCGATGCTCGGGTGGCGGTCCATGAGTTCGGTGAGTCTCCTCTTCATGTATGCGCCCATTCTCTCCGAGTTTTCGCAGAGGTGCTCGTCGCGTATCACGTCCATCGTGGCGTGGGCGGCAGCGGTGCCGAGGGGTGTGGCGCTGAAGCTCTGGGCGTGGATGGGTATGGGTTCGGGGTCCGTGGATTCGAGTAGGTCTCGGCCGAGGACACAGGCGCTTATCGGTATGCCGCTCCCCAGTGCCTTGCCGAGGAGGACGACGTCCGGCTTCACCCCCCAGTGATCCATGCCCAGCCACTTCCCCGTCCTGCCGAAGCCAGTCTGGACCTCATCCGCGACGTGCAGGATACCGTGCCTCTCGCAGAGCCTCTTCAGCCCCTGGTGCCAGCCGGGGGGCGGTATGTGCCACCCCGCGTCCCCCTGGACGGGCTCGACGAAGACGGCGGCGACCTCGTCGGCTGGGACGTAGCTCTTGAAGGCGACGTCCTCGATGTAGGCGAGGCAGGCGAGGGCGCAGCCCGGGTGCTCGAGCTTGAGGGGGCACCGGTAGCAGCTCGCGTAGGGGACGTGGACGATGCCGGGGAGGAGTGGACCGTAGTGCCTCTTCATGGATGGGTCGTAGCCGCTGAGGCTTATGGCGCCCATGCTGCTGCCGTGGTAGGCGCCGGTGAAACTCAGGATCGTCGATTTCCCCGTGGCGCGGCGCACCGCCTTTATCGCGTGGTCGTTCGAGAGGCTGCCAGACTGGCCCCAGTAGACCTGCTTCGGCCCCGAGCCGAGCATCTCCTCGAAGCGGCGGATGAGCGTGTACGCCTGCTCGGTCTGCCAGTGGAGGCTCCTCTCAGCCTGAGCCTTCACCGCCTCGACGACGCGTGGGTGGTTGTGCCCCGTGTTGACGACGCATCGCCCCGAGATGAGGTCGACGAAGACGTTCCCGTCGGGGTCCCTGATGTAGATGCCCCGTGCCTCGTCGACGATCGGGCTGGAATAGGTTGAGGGGTCCTGTCCGGAGTCGGTGAGGAGCTTGGCGACGCGTGGTCCGGGGGGTCCCGCGACGATCCTTGGGCCTCGGAGGCTAGGCAAGAAGATGCACCGAGTCTATTGGCGTCTGAGTGGGTTTAACATTTACCGGCTAGGGGAGGGCGCGCCCGCATCTGGCGAATATCTCCGCGACCTGGTCGAGGGGGAGGGCGTGCCGGACGTGGCCCTGGTATCCGATCATCGTCTCCGCCGCGAATAGGGCGTTGACGACCGCCTCCTCCGTGGCCTCTACTGTAGCCTTGTAGACGGGGTTGAGGAACTCGTCTCCTTGTCCCTCGTGTGGCCTCTTCCCCGTGGTGAAGGCGATGGTGAAGTCGCCGCTGCCGTTGCCGCTGTAGGTGCCGGTTCGGGCGAGGCCGAGGACCGCCCTCTTGGCGACCTTCCAGAGCTGGCGGGACTCGACGGCGAGGTCTGTCGCGATTATCATCATTATGCTGTTGCCGGGGCTGGGCTCGGGCTTCTTGGGGAGCTTGATCTCTTTGCCGACGGGTACGCCCGCTATCGTGAGGTCCTCCTTGCTCCCGCAGTTGAGTTGGACGAGGGCGCCGACCGTGAAGCCTTCGCCGACGCGGCTGGAGGTTCCAATTCCGCCCTTGAAGCCGTAGCCGGTCATGGGTGTGCCGCCGCCGACGTTGCCCTCGGGGACACTGCCCCTGCCCGCGGGGCTGCGTGCGATGTCCAGCGCCGCGAACACCTGCTCCGCGCCGACGTGTCTGCCGAGATTGTCTGTGAGGTAGGCCCCATTCGTCTCCCCGACGACGACGTTGAGGGAGCGCGGCTCGAGCCCCATCCTGTCGCGGTGATAGTCGACGACGGCGTCGGCGACGCGCCACGTGTTCAGGGTCTCCGTGAGCATTATCGGGGTCTCGAGGGTGCCCTCGTTGATTATCTGGGGGAGCCCCGTGGATTTGCCGTAGGCGTTGTAGATGTCGACGGCGGCGACGACCTTGTCCTCGATGAGGTTTCCCGCGTGGGGGACGATGGCGGTTACGCCTGTGCGGATGGAGTCTCCTTCGATGAGCGTCGAGTGGCCGACCCCGACACCTTCGACGTCGGTGATGGCGTTCAGTCTGCCAGTCTTCATCGACCCCAGTTCGATGCCGAGTTCTCTCGCCCGCGGTCTCAACTTTGCTGCCTCAGTGGAGTGAGGGTGTACCGGGGCTATAAATTTGGGTTGGTGTGGGAACGGTTAAATCGCCTCCGGCTGAGAAGCGTCCCATGGGCGCTGGCTTATTCCTCGACCGCTACAGGGCCATGGGGCACGATCTGAGGGGCGACGAGAGGACACGTAGGGCGATCAGGGTTAACACCCTCTTGGCTCGTGTGGAAGAAGTCGTGGCGAAGCTCGCGGCGCGGGGCGCCAAATTGACGCCTATACCTTGGCTGAGGGATGGCCTCTACATCGAGGGGGGCGAGTCAAGCGCAGGGTCGAGCTTCGAGTACCTACTCGGCCTCTATGCGATGCAGGAGGCGGCGGCGCAGTTCCCAGTAGAGGTACTCGCGCCAGCCGCGGGGGAAGTCGTACTGGACATGTGTGCGGCCCCGGGGGGGAAGACGGCGCAGGCGGCGGCGTGGATGGGGAACAAAGGAACCATCGTCTCCGTTGATGTGAAGAGGGACCGCCTCTATGCGCTGGAGAACAACCTCGAGCGACTCGGCGTAGAGAACTGCGTCGCCTACTGCGCCGACGCGGTGGAGCTCGATTACGGCGGCACACTCTTCGATAGGGTCCTTCTTGACGCCCCCTGCTCGGGGAACTATGTGACCGACCGGGAGTGGTTTAGGAAGCGGGACATCGGGGATGTGGAGAAAAATTCGCTGGAGCAGAGGAGGCTCCTCGGCGCGGCGGTGGGGCTGCTGAAACAGGGTGGGACCCTCGTCTACACCACCTGCAGCCTCGAGCCTGAGGAGGATGAACTGAACGTGCAGTGGCTCCTCGAAAACCACGACGTGAAGGTTGAGGAGGTAGGGGGACCCGGGAGCCCTGCCTTGACAGAGGTGCTTGGCAGGAGCCTGAGTCCGGAGATAGCGAAGTGCCGGAGGTTCTGGCCCGATGAGACGGGGACGCAGGGCTTCTTCGTCGCCAAGGTTGTGAAGCCATGAGGGAGCTGAAGGATTTCCTCGCGGCGGTCGGCGCCGTCTACGAGCCGATGGGGGAGAGGGTTAGCTTGAACAATAGGCGTTTCGCCGTTGCCCCCGAGGTCGCGGCGCAGATCCATGACAGGGGCAGGCTGGTCTACGCGGGCAAACTTCTCGGGCGGACGAAGGGGGAGTTCATACCCGGCGCCAGTCTACTGCGTGAGCTCGGAAAGATGCAGGGTCCGAACAAGGTCTGGGTCGATGAGAAGGTGGGGTGGCTCTTCGCCTGCGGGCGGGACGTCTTCGCCGAGAGCATCATGAGGAGCGAGGGGGAGCTGGCCGAGGGTGCCTGCTTCCTCGTGATGCTCGGGGGGGACTGCCTGGGCTACGGCAGGGTCGAGACGCATGAGGGGAGGATGCTGTTGATGAACGTCTTCGACCTCGGCGACTTCCTGCGCAGGGAGCGGGGTGTCGAGGGTGCCTGATTCTGCAAACTGTTTTATCGCCTCGTGGCGCCTCTCCCTTCCATGAGTGTCTATTCGGAAATCGGTTGTAAGCGTGTGGTTAACGCCGCGTTCGCCCTGACCCGGTTGGGTGGGAGCACTGTGCCGAAGGAGGTGCAGGAGGCAATGGAGAGGGCGAATGGCAGCTACTGTAACATGTGGGACCTCTTGACGAGGGGCGGCGAGATTATCGCGAAGGGGACGGGGGCTGAGGCCGCCATCATCACGAGCGGTGGCTTCGCCGCGCTGACCCTCGCCGCGGCTGCCTGCATCGCGGGCAAGGACCCGGAGAAGATGAGGCGCCTCCCCGACACCACGGGGATGAAGAACGAGATCATCATACAGCGGTGCAACAGGCTCTACGTCTACGACCGCGCCATGGAGGTCGCGGGTGGCAAGTTCGTTATGGTGGGCGACGAGAACTGGGGCTGCGGCGTGGACGAGTTTGAGGCCGCGATAACGGAGAGGACGGCGGCGATCCACTACGCGTACCCGACGGCGCCTAAGAGGGGCGTGCCCGGGCTCAAGGAGTTGCTGAAGATGGCGCACAGCCACGGGATACCCGTCATCGTGGACGCGGCGGGGATGACGTACCCGACGAGCAACTTCAAGATGTACATGGACATGAAGGCGGACGTCGTCGCCTTCGGGGGCAAGTACGTGCATGGTCCGAACAGCACAGGCTTCGCCATCGGGCGCAAGGACCTCATAGAGGCTATGACGCTGCACAGCTTCATCGGGGCGGAGTCGGGGCCTGATGAGACGCCCGGCAAGTGGAGGGGCATCGGTCGCGGCTACAAGCTGGACAGGCAGGAGATCGTCGGCATCATAGTCGCCTTCAAGAGGTGGATGGCGCTCGACCACGAGGCGGAGAGGATCGCCCCCGCGTGGGAGAGGGCGAGGTACATCGAGAAGAGGATCAGGAAGCTACCCGGCCTCAAGGAGGCGCGGATCAGCTACCTGCCCAAGAGCGGCTCGGGCATCGCCTACAACACGCTCGGGCTGAACGTCCACTTCATAGACAAGACCATCGACGAGGTCTCCGCGATCGTGAAGAAGCTGAAGGATGGGGACCCGGAGGTCTGGGTCAGGAACTGGGCTGACAGCAACAACTTCATCATAAACACTCTGATGCTGCTGCCGGGGCAGGAGAAGGAGCTTGTGAAGAGGTTCGAGGAAGTCTTCGCGTAGCCCCTCCTTTGTGAGCGTAGTAGGGTATAACGCGAAAAAATGTTCATGAAACATCGTTTTTTTTGGGAAAATTTTGCTTTTCCGCGTCGGTGGCTGGGTCTGGATTCCCTGCTACTAGGTATGGCATTTTTCTATCTGTTTGTGTCGCCGTGGCTGGGTACATGTTCCCTGCTACTAGGGATGGCTGTTTTTCCATCATCTGGGTCGCCGTAGCTGCCCCGTTGTATGCGTAGTCCATGATAACGCGGAAAAAAACGTGACTCGGCTAAGCTAGTGCTTGTTATAAATCTAGACTCCCCGGTTAGGAGTGTATGTACAAACCCACTCTCAAGGATGTTCTGGCTGCCCGGAAGCGGATCATGCCCTACCTAGCGAAGACGCCCCTGCGTGAGTACGGCGCGCTCTCCGAGGCGGTAGGCGTCGAGGTGCATGTGAAGCATGAGAATCACCAGCCCACGTGCGCGTTTAAGATCAGGGGCGGGATAAACCTGGTGAGCCAGCTCGGTGAGGAGGAGAGGCGCCTCGGCGTCGTCACGGCCTCCACGGGGAACCACGGTCAGTCGATTGCGTTGGCGTCGAAGATGTTCGGCGTTAAGGCGATCGTGTGTGTGCCGAGGAACCCGAACCCGGATAAGGTGCGCGCCATCAGGGGCTTCGGGGCGGAGATCGTCGAGGAGGGGGCGGACTTCGAGGAGGCCAAGAATAACGCGGAGAGGCTCGCCCGCGAGGGAGGTTACAGGTATATTCACAGCGGGAACGAGCCCCACCTCATCGCGGGGGTCGGGACGATCGGCCTCGAGATGATCGAGGATGAGCCGGCCCTCGACGCGGTCATCGTCCCGGTGGGCGGGGGGTCCGGCGCCTCGGGGGTCTCAACCGTCTACAAGGCCATGTCCCCGGAGACGAGGGTGATCGGTGTTCAGGCCGAGGAGGCGCAGAGCGTCTACCTCAGCTGGAGGAGCGGGAAGATGGAGAGCACGGGGAGGTCGAAGACGTTCGCCGACGGTTTGGCCACGAGGAGTGCCTTCGAGCTTCCCCTTGAGATCATGAGGGATAACCTGGATGGCTTCGTGCTGGTGTCGGAGGAGGAGATGAGGGCGGCCATCAGGCTGTACGTGGGGAAGGCTCACACGATTGCCGAGGGGGCGGGGGCGGCCTCACTCGCGGCGGCCATAAAGATGCGTGACGAGCTGAGGGGCAAGAGGGTCGGGGTGGTTCTGAGCGGCGGAAACCTCACCGCGGATATGCTCCGAGACATACTGAAAAATCCCTAATCTTGGCGGCCGGGACTTTCGCGGGTTTCAGACCAATTCAATGAGACTTGTCGTCGGTGTGCCAGCTTTTTTGGCTGCTTCTCTAAGGCGGGTGTCTTCAGTTGCTAGAGTGAGGCCGAGTGTTTTTGCGGTATGTAGGTACGATGCGTCGTAGTATGTGAGGCCAGTCTCTATGGCGACGCGCGTTGTAGCGGGCTCGTTACCCTCGGTTGGTAGAATAATCATATTGTTGAGGAGGTTGTATGCCTCACGGGTTAATGCTTCAGCTTGGTCGGGGGTTAGGGTCTTGAATATGCGATTCTCCTTGATGATGGCGTTCCCAACCTCGTAGCGTACGAGTTCGAGTGTGTTGTGGCCGGCTATGCGGCGTGTCGTGCGTGTGACGAGGGCACGGAAGATAGTGGAGGAGTCTGCGAGTATGCTCAGCGGCGGTCCCTGTCCTCTCGGATACCCGCCGTTGCGGTGTCGATGTCGATTCGGTCCAAGGCTGCGGCCAGCTTCTCGAGGCGGGCATCGATCTCCTCTGCCTCGGCTCTGGCGACCTCCTTCTCTAGGGACTTCCTCATGACGCGGGAGGCGTTTATACCGTGTCTCTTGATCTTCGCCTTGAGTTCGGCGGGGACCTTGGTTGAGAGGGTCTCGTACTGCGCCATGGTAAACATATTGGTTTACCTATTGGGGTGACATAAAGGTTTCCCTTACGTGGTATAAATTGGTGAGGGATAAGGTGTTTATTTCTTCTCGGGTATTTATTTTCCACAAGTCTAAAATCGGGTTGGGCGTCATTGTATCAGTGTTTTCGGGGGAAGATGCTTGAAGTTTGGTAAGGTTATCCTTGAGCAGTCGCGGGACCCGTCGATTTACGAGAAGGTGGTCTCTGAGCTAAAACTGAAGCCGCCGGTGATCATCAAGCCCAACTGGGGTACGATTAATAATTTCACTGAGGCGGCGGTGCTGGACGGCGTGCTGTCGGCGATCGGCGGGGAGGCGGTTGTCACCGAGAGCTACGGGTGGGCGAGGACAGAGGACGCGCTAAACGGTAAGGGCATCGGGTCGGTGAAGCGAACCGACCTGAAGAGGAGCGACGAGTGGTTCCTCAAGTACTCGGGGATAGGTGACGTTCTGAAGAAGCATGGGGTGGAGTACGTGAACGTCACCGAGGAGGTGTGGGCGAAGCGAACGGTGGAGCCGGGGGTGGTGAAGAAGATGGCGGAGAAGTATCCGCCGGTGCTCTTCGAGGAGATGTACGCACGTGTCCCGGAGAGGCTGTTCGAGCTGCGGGGCGGCACATTCCTCAGCCTTGCGAAGTATCGGCTGAACCACGAGCCGATCGTTGTGAGTCTGTCGCTGAAGAACTTCTTCGGGATGATCCCGGGGCCGGGGCGGCGCAAGTACCACGGCGACGGGGACTGTTACCTCGCCCAATGCATCGTGGACATGAACAAGGTGTACCGCTCCCTCTTCGACGTGAAGGGGATGGTGGACGGTGTGCTGACGGCGTCGATGGGGAAGACGGAGGCGGAGGCGATCAGGCCCCAGACCGCGAAGAACAAGGGGATACTTCTCGGGAGCGTGGACTGCGTGGCGTTGGATGCCACGGTGGCGGCGCTTGAGGGGAGGGACCCGGGTAAGATTGGGTACCTGAAGCTGGCGGCGGAGACATTCGGACGCTGGGATGAGGCTGCCCTCGGTGAGGCGCGACGCAGCGGGGTTCGGGCCTTCTAGCCGTAGCGTTTCCCTCATTTCCCCGGGTTGGTTTTTAGGGCGGCCCCGGGGAGGGAGTGCTTGCTCCTGTACTCGTTTAGTTGGCTGTATAGGTATTCGACGTTTGAGAAGAGGAATGGCTTGAATGGTTGCCTTATACTCGTATCGATTTATCGGCCAACTCGTACTCTATTCGGAATCACCTTCACGATAACACGCTCCTCCTTGCCCGCTAGCTCAGGCATTACGTCTCGGTAGAAATCAGATTTACCCGTATAAGCCAGTGCGAGCCGGTTGAGGTGTTCGACCGCACCCTCCGGGATCAATTCAACGTCACCTTGCACCTCGATCCACCTCATCTTATCGGCTCGGTCAACTGCAAATACGGAGACCTTTGGGTTTCCTCTCATGTTCCTCTCCTTCTGGTAGCCGATCCCAGTGTTCAGAAGCACGTGCTCTCCGTCGTAGCTACACCAGACTAGGGTACTCTGGGGGTAGCCCTTCGGGGATACCGTCGTCAAGACGACGTCTACGGTGCTATCGAGCAGGTCCATGTGCGAGACAGGGATATGTGACTCCATATCGTTCACCTAAAATATCCAGCCAACTCGAAGCGAGCGCGCCGTCCATCTTGGTACACTCGTGTATGCGATTATGGCCTTACCTGATATTGTCTTACTCATTTTACACACGGGTTAGCCATACCCTCGAATCGGATAAAACTCGACTGAACCCGCGAGTTTGAAAAATCATAATCAAGTGTTCGAGCCACTTATCCCACTAATTGACCACCAGATGGCGAGTGAGTGCCAGAAATGAGAAACGAGACTACGGGTCCCTGTAAACACTCGTTCTCGATAGAGTTGGCGTCGAAGGACCACGTGAAGAAGATAACGGTATCAGACGAGTCTAAGGGCGACGTACTCTTCGAGGGGGAGTTGGGCGAGATCATACACATCGAGGTGATTGAGGGAATAATGCTGCAGATAGTGGGCGATAACGGAGTCTTTAGGCTGGACCTCGCCGATGGAGAGGCGCTGATGATATCACACGTGTAAAGATGAGCACGCGGTGGAACCGCGTTTATAAAACCACCTCATGTTTCATAAGTGGAGTCACCCAATCTTCATCGGTGCCTGAGTTTGGAGAACCTGTGTGACCTGCTTTTCGAATTGTCGAACGACGACAGACTCAGGATCCTCCTCGAGTTAGAGAAGGGGCCGATGAACCTCTCCAAGATAGCGAAAAACTTGAGCTTCACGGCTCAGGGGACGTCAAGGAACGTCAGCAGGCTGATCCAGATCTCTATGGTGGAGAGGGACTCCGAGGGAGACTACGTCTTGACTTCCTTCGGGGAAAACGCTCTGAAGCTGCTGGCGCCGTACGAGTTCCTGTCCATGGAGAAGGACTACATCCTCACCCATAGGACCAGCTGGCTTCCACCATCATTCGTATCCAGACTGGGTGAACTCAGGGTGAACGAGAGAGTCATGGATATTCTCGACGTGGTTGAGAACATCGGAAGGGCGCGAAGGGAGGCAAGCGAGTACGAGTACTTCATCGCGCCGGGGAGACTCATCAGCCCGAGGGACCCCACCGACGTAGTCGACGAGTTAACGAGGGGCGTCAAGATAAGGGCCATCGAGCCAACCGGCTACGTCCCATCCGAGAAGGTGATGAATGATGTGCCCGAGGATGCCTTGGACTTCTTCGAGAAGAACTGGAAGATGGGCTCTTTGCAGGTTAGGCACTTCGACGAAGTCAAGATCAGGATGTACATGACGGAGAAGGAAGTATCCATCCTGGCCCTACCGAAGAAGGATGGAGACGTGGATGTCCTCGGGTACTCCTCGAAGGACCCGGCATTCCACGGGTGGTGCCATGACTTGTTTGAATACTATTGGAGTCATGCAAAACAGGTGCCATGGTTTTGGACCCAGGAGAGGCCACGACGCTGAAGAACTAATTCTTAAAACTTAGTTAATTCAATCATCGAGTGTGAATTTTCCCACTCGATAGTTCGAGCGAGTTTTATCGACTGTCCGCATGTTCTGCTTAGTGAAATTGACATGAGCGTTGGAAAGAACAAGGCGGAAAACCCTCAAAACAATATGGGGAAAGCAGCGGGAAGGAGGATGCTGGTTGTCTACTACTCAAAGGGAGGCAACACGCGGGCTGTTGCGGAGGCGATCTCCAAGAGAACGGGTGCCGACCTCGAGGAGGTGGAGGCGAAGGACGGAGGCAATGACACCCACAGATATAACCCATCGGATTATAGTCTCGTGATTGTGGGGACCCCGGTGAATGGATTCTCTCCCTCGAAACCTATCAAAGACTACTTCGCCAGTACCCAGGGCAAGCTCCCCGAGGTCGCCGTCTTCGCGACGTATAGCCTCTGGCCGGCGGGAACCCTCTCGACTATGGAGAGACTCGCGGGTAAAAAGCCCCTAGTGTCTGCAAAATTCAAGTCGAGGGACATCAAGCTGGGACACGTCAGCGAGGAAATAGAAGCGTTTGTAGACGCGCTAAGGCCCCGCATGCTTAACGGATAACATTTTATGAGACTTCGATGAAGTACTTAGATTTCAAATCAAAACGCAGCCAAAACGGGTATGATGAAGATGAATCCCCTGAACTCCACTAATATACTGCTTTTCGGGTATAACGGGGCAAATAACACGGGATCAGAGGCCCGACTTCTTACAATAATCGACGATGTCAGGGCCGTGTTTGGCCCCGAGGCCAAAATCACCATCCCGACGCTGAATGAGGAAAACCTGAGAAGATATATTCAAGAAAGCGAAACCCTCAAGATTGCTCCGCTTCCGTCGATCTTCTTCGCGGTTATTCAGCGACTGGTCAAGGAGAGCGACTTTGTGGTCCTCACGGAGGGCAGCTGCTACATGGATACGTGGACATCCGCTCTACTCTGGGCGTTCCTCTGGGCCACGAGGTGCGCGAGAGCTATGGGCAAACCATGCATCGCCTACGCAGTCGACGCGGGGAGTCTCTCGGGGTTTAACAGATGGCTAGTAAGGAGAGAGGCCAGCAAGACCAACCTAATAGTCACCCGAAACAACGCATCATCGGATCTACTGAAGTCGTTGGGTGTAACAGCCCCCATTAAGGTCACGGCCGACACCGCGTTCTACTTCGACCCTGATCCAGCTGACCGAGACTCGATTAGCAAGACATTGCCCACAAACAATGGGATCATCGGTTTGGCCCCCGTTGACTTCTATCGCTGGCCCGTCGTCATCAGGCTAACAGGGAACGAGGAGGATTGCTATAGATGGCCCTATTACTACTCGACCTCCAGGCAGCGGACAGAGTCATCCGAGGCCCTCGCGAGGGGACTGGCCTCAGAGGCCGATCGCTGGATAGGAGAATACGGTAAACACGTGGCCCTGATCGCCATGGAGAGCCTGGATACGCCGATCTGTTACAAAATACGCTCCCACATGGCCCACCCCGAGATGGCGCAAGTCTTCTCCGCAATCGACTACAATGCCTCGCAGATGACAACAGTGCTGAGGTCCCTCGAACTCCTCGTCACCTCCAGGTACCACGCCTCGGTCCTATCCATGCGGGCTAATGTCCCCCTGATCGCGGTAGCACACGATCTTCGCCTCCATCACCTGTTCGAAGAGGCGGGTCTCTTCAACGATTACTTCCTGGAGTACACCGACCCGGAGCTCTTCCAGAAGGTTAGAAAACGCGTCGATGCCCTCTTAGCTGACCCCGGCCCAGCTAAGACATTAATCGCGAAGAGCTACAGGGAGCAGTTGGCTAGAGCCACTAATAACCGGGCTTTACTGAGTGAAATCGCGTCGAGTAACGGCTTAACGGTGCTTAAATGACCCACGTTATTCTGCTGACGGGATCTACTGGGTTCCTCGGGGCACAGATAGCCCGTCGAATACTTTCAGATACAGACTCTTCGATCGTAGCTCTCGTGCGAGCGAATAGCCTAGAAGCTGCGATGAGGCAGCTGAGGCGCGAGTGGTGGCAGTGGCCCACGCTTTACGGCGAGATTGGCGGCAGGGTCAGAGTCATCGTTGGTGATGTTCGTAAACCCCATCTCGGATTAACGGACGAGGATTACAGCTATCTTGCAGAGAGAGTCACGCATGTCATCCACACCGCGGCGGACCTTCGCCTCGACGGGCCCATCGAGGAGATGAGGCAGACAAACGTCGTCGGCACAGGAAATATCCTTGAGCTGGCTAGGGCCGCCAACGGACACCACGGGATGGCGCGATTAATACACGTGTCGACCGCCTATGTGGCGGGTGGCAGAGAGGGCATCATAGAGGAGAACAAACTCTCCAACGAGCACGGTTTCTACAACGGATACGAATTAACGAAGTACGAAGGCGAAAAGCTCGTACGCGAAGCCGGGGACGAGTTCCCGATCTCCATAGTCAGACCCGGCATGATAGTTGGGGACTCGGAGACCGGGCAAATCAGGACATTCAACACCATCTACTACCCCCTGCGCCTCTACCTGAAGGGAAGACTCAGGCTCCTACCCACTAAAGCCTCGGCGAGGATCAATATCGTGCCAGTCGACTACGTCGCCGACTCGATTGTCAAGCTCACCCTTATGCGGGAAGGAGCGGGGCTCACCCTCCACCTTACGTCCACATATGAGAGTCTCCCGACGGTCGCCGAACTGATTCATGAGGCCCATAAATGGGCTAAGGGAAATCTGGGCGTAGATTTGCCGAGGATGTTTTTCCTCCCTCTGCCATCTCCGAAACCGGCTCCGGGTGACGACCTCGAAGGAGCCCATGAGGCCGGGGAGGGTCTAGTCGGCAAACTCGGGGAGCTTAGACCATACTTCTCCTCGGATCAGCGCTTCGACAGGGCCAACACGGATCTTCTCCTCGGGAAATACGTGTTTGATTGGCGTGGATCGTTTGCCCACCTTTTGAGCTACGCAGTGTATCATGGCTTGCTTCACCCAAACCCATTGACGGTACACGAGCAGATACTCACCCGATTGGAGAGCAGATCTATGCCCGTTTCGATCAATGATATCGTAGATGGGAGGGTAATTCCGCGCGATTCTAAGGAGGTTAGGCGGGAAATGCTGTCGGCTGCCGGCGCATTACACTCGATGGGCGTCGCTAGGGGCGACCGGGTCGCGATCGTCGGGCTGAACAGCAGCCGCTACCTGACCCTCGATGTCGCGATCGGTCTAGTGGGCGCGGTGAGTGTACCGCTCTACTACACCAGCCCACCCAGTGAGATAAGAGAAATAGTCTCCTCCAGCGGAGCGAAGCTTCTCCTAGTTGGTTCCCCCGAGGTCCTCAAACATCTCGATGAAACCGGGATGGACCTCCCAGTCATCTCATTCTGCATAAACGAATCCGCGGCAGACCCCAGTAAACATGTTTCGTGGGCTGATTTCCTCGCCAAGGGAAAGGATCACGTCGAAGGCGAGGGCTCACCGGTAGACTACAGCGACCTCGCGACCGTGAGGTACACTTCGGGGACGACGGGGCCCGCCAAGGGGGTCTGCTTCAGCCACGGAAACCTCCGGTGGATGGGGGAGGCGGTGTGCTCCATCACGCCCTGGAGGATAAGAAGCACCGACATCACATACCTGTCATTTCTGCCGATGAATCACGTCGTCGAGGGGATCATCGGCGCATACTCCCCATTTTATGCCCCCGCCCCCCTGAACCTCTACTTCCTGGAGCACTTCCAGGACCTCCAAAAGGCGTTGCCGCTAGTCCGGCCCACGGTCTTCTTCTCCGTTCCACGGTTCTACGAGAAGGTGTGGGAGGTCCTCCAGAGGAGCGGTGTCGGGAGAAGATACGTCAACTCTAAGGGGGTCATTCGATCGCTTCTCCGCCCGATAATCCGGCGCACCATCTTATCCCGGGCTGGGCTTGACAGGTGCGGGCAGCTGATCGTCGGCTCCGCCCCGGTGAGCGAGGCCCTGCTACGGGGATACGAGGAGCTTGGGGTCGATATCCACGACGCATACGGCCTGACCGAGGCCCCGCTTGTGACAATGAACCTGCCCGGGAGAAATAGGGTGGGCACGGTCGGCGAACCATTGCCCGAGACCCAGGTAAAGATCGAGGAGGATGGCGAGATCCTCGTGAAAGGCCCACAGGTCACCCTTGGATACCTAGATCCAAAGGCCACACCCCCCTTCAGAGAGGGATATCTCTCGACGGGGGACCTTGGGAGACTGGAAGACGGCTACTTGGTCGTCAACGGCAGGAAGAAGGAGTTGATCAAGACCTCCTACGGGAAATACGTTCAACCTGCCAAGATCGAGGCGATGTTGAGGGAGATCCGGGATGTAGAGGAGGCCATGATCGTGGGTGAAGGCTGTCCCTACTGTGTTGCCCTCATATGGATCAAGAAGGGAATCGATAGGGCTAAGGTCTTGGCTTCCATGGATCAGGCCATCTCCGAGGTCAACAAGAGGCTATCTCACCCCGAGCAGGTTAAGAGATGGGCCACGCTGGAAAACGACCTCTCAATCAGCAGGGGCGACCTCACGGCTAACCTAAAGTTGAAGAGGTCCGCGATAACGATGCGATTCGGGGATGTCATAGAGGGTCTCTACAGCGGACACTCAGAGTCACCAGAATCGAAGACGGTTGGAGATGCTGATTGACTAGTCTTAGGCTTCGCCTCGCGTCGCTGTGGCTCCCGGACTCGACACTACGAAGTGAGTTAGATCGAATCGCGTCGCTTACAACCGATGCCCTCAGTAAAGAATTGAAAATACATGCCCCCAATGAGTCAAGAGTGGTTTCTCAGGAGATTAAGCCCCTCATGGGCTCAATCAATGAGAGAAGAGCTGCAATGGCCTCGAACCATAACGCGCTCGTGAAGGCACTGATCGACGGAATCGGTGAAGACAAAGCCGTGGAGATTGGGAGAGCGGCACTTTTCAAGGTAGGACAGGACCTCGGCGAGGAGGCCCGCATCCGCTTCTCCGTTGGAGACAGCTTGGAGGACCTCATACTGGCAGCTCGCGTGATGTACAAGGTCCTCGGCATAGATTTCGACGTTCACGGGGGAGGCAAAGAGTTGACAATCGAGATAGACCGATGCGCTCTCTCGGAGACCTATTCAGAAATTACGTGCATGGTGACGAGCGCGGCTGACGAGGGCGTTGTAAGGGGGCTCAACCCCTCGGTGAGAATGAGGTTCGAGACCAGAATCACATCTGGTTATCCGACATGCGTGGCAAGAATCAAGATCGATCACGAGGAACCTGAATGAAGATAATAGTCGTGGGGTCGGGCGCTGGGGGCGCGACTGCGGCCCGTGAACTCTCCGCCCAGGGGCACGAGGTATTAGTCATGGAGGCTGGGAGGCCATTCCAACCCTTTACGCACCTGGGCTGGGCTCAGGCAATACGTGGGACGGGGTTACTAGGCGGAGAGGGCACGATCAATCACGTCTTCCCCCACATGAATGTCCTGCGCTCCTCGGAAGATCTGGTTCTCGTCAGAGGACTCACAACGGGAGGCTCGACGACGATCTCATGCGGTAACGCGGTGAGGGCGGAGAACGGGCTGAACGAGATAGGGCTCGATCTGTCCGAGGAGTACGGGGAAATTGAGGAGCTGCTGAAGCCCGCGGCCATCCCCCGCAGCAGGTGGCGACCCGTAACACAGAGTATGTTTGACTCCGCCGCCGAGCTGGGCCTAAAACCCACGCCCACGCCAAAGATGGTTGACGTGAGTAAGTGCGCCTCATGTGGTCTATGCGAATTAGGGTGCAAAACCGGGGCCCGATGGGACTCACGAATGCTCTTCAAAGATATCGAGGCACGCCGCGGGAGGATTCAGACGGGTTCACGGGTCCAAAGAGTGATCATAGAGGAAGGCAGGGTCAGGGGGGTCGAGGTCTCAAACGGTTCCGTCGACCAACGAATCGAGGCGGATGCAGTCGTGCTCGCCGCGGGTGGGATAGGCACCGCCCAGATCCTGGCGGCCTCGGGGATCCCTCCGAGAGATAGTCTGTGGGCGGATGTCGTGCTTACCCTGGGAGGGGTTCTCAAGGATGCCGGGCAGTTCTCCGAGGCGCCCATGGCCTGGTATGTCAAGAGGCCAGACTACATACTGTCGCCCTACCCAGACATCCTATCGCATCTGTTCCATAAACCGTGGAGAGGAGTCTCGCAGGGTGACCGCGTCGGAGTCATGGTGAAGCTCGCTGAAGACCAGAATGGCTCGGTGAACCGCGATGGGCGAGTTCGTAAGGAGTTGACGGCTACTGATCGGGCTCTCTTAGATGAAGGCATGGAGATGGCGAAGACAATCATGGTGGCGGCGGGCGTAGGTGGACCCTTTGTAAGGGGAATGCTTAACGGTGGACACCTGGGCGGCACAGCGCCGTTATCACGCGACGACGTGAGGGGGATGAGGCCGGCCTGGCTGCCCGAGGGGCTCTGGGTCGCGGATCTCTCCCTGCTACCGAAGTCTCAGGGCTTACCCACCATCATGACGACCATGGCTCTCGCCTTGAGAGTTTCAAGAAAAATAGGATCGGGATGAAAATGTACATGAAAATGCTAGGAGATGAATGTTGATGATGAAAGTGTTTGTTGTTTATGACTCAAAGCACGGCAACACGAAGCTCGTTGCAGAGAGGATTGTGGAGGGAATCAGGGAAGTCGGGGGGCTGGAAACGGCCATCGCCGACGTCAAGCGCGTCCATCTTGAGGATGTTGTCGATTCGGACGCGGTGCTGATAGGGTCGCCGAACCATTTTGATGGGCCGGCCCGCGGAATTGACGCGTTCATCGATAAACTCGGGAAAATTGAGAAGAAGGTGAAGTGGGTGGCCGTTTTCGATACTCATCTGGCTGAGGATAAGGGGGCTCACACTAAGATGGAACAGAGGATAGGCGAGAAGGTTCCGGACTTGAAGCTGATTACTCCCAGCTTATCGGTAAAGGTTGAAGGAATAAAGGGCCCAATCTCAGAGGGCGAGCTTCCAAGATGCGTAGATTTCGGAAGGGAAATAGCGACTCAACTCAAGATGTGAAGACTTGGTTGAGTCGTGGGGGGTCTACTTCTTCTTTGGGAGCTGCTTGGCGGCCTTGGCGAGTCTGTCGAGGCCGTCCTTTAGCATGGCTCTGGGGCAGGCGATGTTGAAGCGCATGAACATGCTGCCTTCGACGCCGAACATTACGCCGTCGTCGAGCCAGAGTCTGGCCTTCTCGAGCATCCACGTGTGGAGTGTGGCGTCGTCCATGCCGAGGGCGGTGAAGTCGACCCATGCGAGGTATGTGCCTTCGAGTGGGTAGACGTGGAGGGCGGGGATGTTCTTCTTGATGTAGGTTTCGAAGTAGGCGAGGTTTGCTTTGAGGTAGGTGAGTAGTTCTGTGAGCCATGGTTCGCCTTTGGCGTATGCGGCTTCCTGTGCGACGATGCCGAAGATGTTGGGGTTGCTGACGCTGTTGTTCTGGGTGACGGTGAAGAAGGCGTCTCTGAGCTTCTTGTTGGGGATTATGGCGTCGGCGTTCTGGAGGCCGGCGATGTTGAAGGTCTTGTTTGGGGCGGTGAGGGTGACGGTCCTCTGGAGGGCGTCATCTGAGAGGGTGGCGGTGCAGATGTGCTTTGTCTTGCCGAGGATGAGGTCGCTGTGGATCTCGTCGCTGATAATCACGATGTTCTTCTTCTCGCAGATCTCGGCGAAGTGTTTGAGTTCGTCCTTCTTCCAGACGCGGCCGACGGGGTTGTGTGGACTGCAGAAGATGACCATCTTTGTCCTGGCGTCGATCTTCTTCTCGAGGTCCTCGTAGTCCATCTCGTAGTTGCCGTCTACGATCTTTAGCGGGTTGTCGACGACTTGGCGGCCGTTGTTTAGTATGGCGTTTCTGAAGGGGTAGTAGACGGGGGGCTGGATGAGGACCTTGTCTCCGGGGTGGCTGTAGGCTTGTACGCAGTAGTTGAATCCGGGGACGACGCCGGGGCTGGAGAGGATCCAGTCGCGCTGGACGCCTTTCCAGGCGTTGCGTTTGGCCATCCAGTTTATCATGCCGTTGTAGTAGCCGTCGGTTTTGCTTGTGTAGCCGTAGATTGGGTGGGCGGCTCGTTCCTTTATGGCGGCTACTATTTCGGGGGCGGATGCGAAGTCCATGTCGGCGACCCACATGGGGAGGACGTCGTCGTATCCGGTCATCTTCTTGGCGTAGCTCCACTTGCTGGAGCTTGTGCCGAGTCTGTCTATGATTGTGTCGAAGTCATACACCATACGACTCACGAATATGGTAGTTGGGAGCAACTAGGATATGAGACCATCCACCGCGCTATGGCGTGCTACTGCGCATAAGGGAAAATTTCTTTTCGGCCTTGGTAGCGAATATGTGCTCCTTTTGACGAGATCGGCGTAGGAAAAGGGACGATTCGTGGCTCCGTTTAGGTAATGGCGCGATAAAATCAGGTACTGGGTGTCCCCCCTCCCCCCTATGGTTTTTGCTTCGGTAATCTTTAAAAGGTGTGCTGGGGAGAGTTTGTTGGGCGTGAGCCCACCGGCTTAGGTCGGTAAGTCCCGGTAGGACAAAGGGGTCCCCGGTTTCGTGGACCCCGATCATCTTTTATATATTATTGACTGTTTGTTTCCCCGTGCGCCGGTGGCAGAGTGGCCTATTGCGCCGACCTTAAGAGTCGGTGTCCTACCGGGCACGCGGGTTCGAATCCCGCCCGGCGCGCAGCTTCGCTGTGAATTGGTGTTTTGTTTCGGGTCTCGGTTTGTTTAAGTGGCGTGTTGGGGGAGTGTTGTTTGGGGGCGCATAGCCCTCGGCCGGCTTCGGTCGGTAAATTCTGTGGAGGATAAGGGGTCCACGACTTTGTGGACCCTGATTATTGAATGTAGTTGATGGTGCAGATTGTCTTTGGCGCGTTATATCTAGGGGGTTTTGAGAGCTTTCTCGATTATGTCTTTGATGTCTTTGGGGTGGGTTGATTGTGCGTATAGCCATTTTCCGAAGCCGCCCTGTGTGTTTACTGCCTGTATCCACTCCTGTAGGGCGATCTCCTTGCTGCGGTCCTGTTGGGTTGGCTGGCCTTTTACTTCGACGATTAGATGTGTGCCGTTTGCGAGGCGTATGATGTAGTCTGGGCGGTACTTGTGGTGAATACCACCGTGAATATAGTGGATCTCGAAGCCGAGGTGGTCGTTCTTGACCCAGCTCTCAACGCCGGGGTTGCGGTCAAGCTCGAAGGCTTCGGCGGCTTCCCAGCGACTGTCGTAGACGGCATTGTTAATGTGACTCTTGAGGGCGTCTGTACGATCTTTACTCGTATACCATGTTCTCATGTCGCCTGTCCAGATGAGTGGGCGGTCCTGATTGAACTGGGGCTCTAGACGCTCGGTGCTTGTGAGGCGGATGTGCTGGTAGACGTGGTTGATTATTGTTGGTAGACTTAGGGTCATGGCGATGCGGCGCTTGAAGTCGTCGCTGTCCCAGTCCGGGGGCTTGATCCTGATCTTGCCCTTCGCCATGAACTCTTCGAGGATGTGGATGAGTTGGCTGATGAGGCTGATCTGGTCTCCGCCCCAGTCTCCTTTCATCTGGTCGTAGAGGCGTTTGGCGGCCTCGAATACGAGGCGCTGGGTGCGGTTGCGTTCGGCTAGTTCCTTGAGTTGGATGGTGGTTAGCTGAGTTATATTGGGTTTTCCCTCTATCATGGGTGCCATGTCGGCTTGTGTTCTGATGTCGATGGCGTCGATTGTTAGCTCAGTGAGTTTGTTGATGTCGAGGGTGAGATTTGGCTTGAAGACGTGGTCTACGCGGGTGACGTTTGGGATGCGTAGTTCGTGTTGGTTCTTGGCGGGGCTGGGTTCGATGGGGAAGCGTGCCTTGGGTGGTTTGGAGTGGCGTCCCTCTTCGGTCTCGTGGGGGAGGAAGCTGAATGGGACGCCGAAGATGTTGACGTACTCGGGGTCGAAGAGGCCGGTGGCGGGGTCTACGTCGTAACTTGTTCGGCGGAGGCCGCGGCCTACTACTTGTTCGCAGAGGAGTTGGCTTGTGAAGGCTCGGAGGCCCATGATGTGGGTGACTGTGCGGCAGTCCCAACCCTCGCTGAGCATTCCGACGCTGATGACGTTTCTGATCTGTTCGCCGGGTTGTCCGCGTTTGCCGACGGTGTCTACCTTGCGGCGGATGATGTCTTCCTGTTCCTTCTTTGTGAGTTTGCGTTCTACGGGTTCTTCCTCTTTCTCCTCTTCTTGGGGGGTGATTTCTTCGCCTTCGATGTCTGCTTTGAGTATCTTGGAGTCTATGTGTATGGTTGTGTCGGGATTGGCTAGTTCGTCTATGTGGAAGTTGTTGTTGTCGAAGGCGTGTTTTATTCGGGCTGCGGTTTCGGTTCTGTTTGCGATTGAGATCATGACGGGGGGTGTGGGGAAGCCCTCGGCTTTCCATTGGTTGAATGCGGCTAGCCAATCTTCTGAGAGGAGCCAATAGGCGTTTTCTACGAGGCTTGGGAGGGGTTCCTCTGGGTCGGCTGGTCTGTTGAGGTCTCCGTGTACCTCGGGTTGGGCGTAGATGTGGTAGAGTTTGCTCCGGTAGCTTTTATCGGGGACGGCGTCGTCTCGGAAGACGATGCGTGGGGTCTTGACGAGGCCGGATTCTATGGCGTCGTTGAGGTTGAAGTCGCTGATTATCCAGGGGTAGAGGGTTTCCTCGGGGCTGGCTTTGCCTGTGGGGGCGAATGGTGTGGCTGTGAAGTCGTAACAAGTGTGGATGCCCCGGGTCTTATTGATACGGTCTAAGCCGTTGATCCAGACAGTGGCTATCTCTTCCTCTTCTTTGTCGAGTTTATATTTTGTACCTGCTGGTCTCCGCCACGCATGGTGAGCTTCATCATTGATGATGAGGAGGCGACGATGTTGAGCGAGTTCACCGAGGACTTCTCGAGTGTATGCCTCGTCACTTAAGGCGCCGCGTTTGTCAACACTTCTGCGCCGTTTTAACTTCTCATCATCATCCCATGCAAGGTTGTGCCAGTTGGTGACCTTGAGTTTTCCTTGGCGGAGGTGTTCTCGGAGATCGTATGGTACGACGTTGAACTCGTCGAAGTAGTTACCAACTTCGTCGGGTTTGAGGACTTGGAGACGGTTACGGATGGTTAGATTGGGGGTGAGGATGAGAATGAATCGAGTATATCTTGAATCTTCAGAGGAGGCAACATTATTTAGTATCTGCCACGCAGCAAGCATGGCCATAACAGTTGTTTTTCCTGTGCCTGTTGCCATCTTGCAGCAGAGGCGGTGGAATGGTCCCCCGTCTCCTGGGATGATGAGGCCCTCTCGACTGCTTGGCGGTGATTCGGTTAGCCAGATGATGGTTTCTATTGCTTCGAGTTGACAGTAGAAGAATTGGTGGTCTCTTTCCTGTGGGTTGTGCCAGTGTTCGAAGAGGCGGTGGGTGGTGCCTGTCACCCCGGGATAGCCGTCTTCGCGCCACTTGTCAACTCTTTCCCTGATCTGGTTAACTAACTCGATTGGGATGAATACGCCGGGGTCGTCTGGGTTCTTTGTGTCTCCGGCTTTGATGTATCCGGCGCTTCGGCGGCCTGGGACGCGTCGGAAATAGCTTGTTGTTCCCTGTACGCGTTCCCAGTGCTCCTTTGGCGCCTCATAGGGGTTGTTAATTATTAGCCGGTCAATCTTCCGGGTCGCCGTATCTGACATTTAGTCCACCCGAATTATCTTCAGACTCTCGATGCCGCGATCATCCACGATTTTAACGGCGATCTGGTCTCCAGGGGTGAAGGGTAGGCTACGGTTTCCATGGTAACGTTGGATTAATTCGGGATCGATCTCGGTTTTTAAATTTTGAGCGAGACGTGCCCATTCCCCATTCGTATCTGACATGGGGAAAAAGACCTGCCGGGGATATAGGCTTCTACCATCGTAGTCAGTGTCGAGCATCCAAACGGCGATGTTTGTAGGGCTTCCACTCTTGATTTCGCCTGTTCGTGGGTCGTAATAGTCGAAGCCGTTGACAGTGACGATGGTCCTTCCTGCGTCTAGTCCCGTTGTCAGCTTCTCTATAGTTACATCGGGCTGCCCGATGAGCCAAAACGACTCGTTGGTGCTCCGTTTCTTTTTTAAATCTTCAGTAAGGAGATCTGCGTTCATCAAGACCTTAAGAAGAGTCATGCTAGTCTTGGCTTCATCTATGTCTTTTGCAGCCTCGGGGTCGAATTGGAAGGCAGCAAACACTAAAATCCTCGGCTTAGGGAAAAGATGACTCGCCTCCTCTAGTGCCATCTCTACCTGCTTTTGCTCTAGTGGAGCGTAGGTTGGCCCGAAACTGATTGCGACACGTTTGGGCTCCGCTTCTTTTGTTTCAGCTTCAGCATGGAGCCAGTGGGCTCCTTGGAGCGTCTCAACCCGTGTGAAATGGATCATAGCACCGTTCTTAGCTCTGATTCCGGTTTTGAATAATTCACTGCGCCAATCACTTTGACGGACAGTTTCACCAATTCTTGATACAGCTAAGTCCACTTCTTGTATTTGCGTTGAAACACCAACCGGAACTATAAATGGTGCAGGAACCGCTTCCATTGTAAATGGTCCCGTTATACGTAATTTAGTATTATCAACTTGAGGTTGATCATGGAGTTCTATAATTTCAGGCGATTCGCTATAAACAATAGAGTGTATTGTGATTCGCGGAGCAACATTATTTACGAATCCACCTTGCACATTTTCTTTTGGATTTTTTAAAATAAAATATTTATAAAAAGCAGTCATCAGTCGTTGCTTTGTTAATGTAATAGAAACACGTGATGTATCGCATGTTATCCATCTGCGACCCCATAATTCTGCAGCATAAGCCGTAGTACCGGAACCACAAGTAGGATCAAAAACAAGATCGCCTGGAGAAGTCGTCATTAATATACAACGTTCTATTACATCTGGAGCGGTTTGAACAACGTATCTTTTTTCTTCTTCAAATCCACTTATCCCGGTATCATGCCAAAATTCGTTTATAGGTGTATAGGGGAAATCTCGTAGATATCTAACATATCTTAATGTATTGCCAATAGCTAATATTCTATTTGCAGTTGCTAAATTTGATAACCCTTTTAATGTTGTCTTATATCTTCCCGTATATTCTTTGTCATTATAATTGAATGTTAGAATAGGATTTCCCTGAGATGTAAGGTTATCATGTGTAAATACCTCATCTTCTTTTGTAGCTAATAATTCAGAATAATTTAATTCCTTTAAAATACCATCTTGAGTGAAAATATATCTATATTGAGTGGCACCCACGTCTCCGGGTATTTTCTTATTATATAATTGATTATACTTCATTTTATTTTTATCTTTTGAAAACCATACAAGATAATCTACAACTGAAGCCAATAATTTTTTTTGTAGACCTCCAGTTTTTCTAAAAGCGATAATACCACAAAAATTGTTTACCCCAAAAATTTCCTCCATTAATTCTTTAACATGATGAATATTTTCGTCACTAATCTGTACAAAGACCGATCCAGTTTCTGCTAGTAATTCTCTAGCTAAAAAAAGTCGATCACGAAGGTATGTTAGATAGCTGTGTATCCCGAGTTCCCATGTATCTCGGAATGCTTTGATCATCTCGGGTTCCTGTGTGAGGTCCTCGTCCTTTCCATCCTTCACGTCCCGCTTATTGACGAATGGCTGGAAGTTACTCCCGTACTTGATGCCGTATGGTGGATCAATGTAGATCATCTGGACCTTCCCTGCCATCCCCTCCTTCTGCAGGAGGCTGTTCATCACGAGCAGGCTGTCCCCAGCGATGAGCCTGTTACTCCAACCGTGGCTGTGCCTGTAGAACTCCACGGCATCCCTGAGAGGTGGTTTCTCCCCCGCGGTTTCAAAAAAGGAGGCTAGTTGTTGCTGTGGCTTCTTCTTCCTTACCGCCTCTATGATGGTTCTCGGGTCGATCCTCTCGTGGACGTGCAGGGAGACGGTGTCCACGTCGAAGCTCGTCCTCTCCGCCTTCCCCGCCCAGACGAGCTGCGGATCAAGATGAGGATCATACTGATACACCCTCCTAGGCTCCATGGGATCATTCTCCGGCGACACAAGCCCCACCGGCGGATTATTCGCCCTCTCCGCCCCAACATGCTTGTACTGCTCAATATCCTTACCAGAGCCCAACGCCTTTCTCCCTCTCGACACCGAAAACACACCCCTCAGGATACACCCACCCGACACCCCTTAAAGTTTTCACACAAACCTAACACTAGAATAAACGAAAAGTCCCGTAGTTTGATGATCCAACCATCAACCAACTCCAAACAACTACGATCACCCAATCACATGTTTAATTATAGATGAAGATAATATTCATAAACGATAAATATCGCACTTCTCAGCTTAGTTACACGCGGGTAAGTCCTGTCCGAAGCGATGATGGCTGCGGACGCGGTACATGAGCGTGTAGGACAGGCACGCACATCCTCATCAACGCCACAGATACGTCTCCCTAGAAACCCTGCCCCCGACGATGTCGAGAAAGGAAGAGTCGCCACGCTCATACTTCTGGAACGCCGCCCCCACCTCTTCCTCGTCCTGCTCCGCCCAAGAAACCTCTTCATCACCCTCCTAATCGGCTCAGAGTCCCCCGCCATCAGATAGGACACGACGAAGAATCGGCTACTCCCCAGACTGAACCCGAGATCCCCCGACTCATCGACGTAAACATCCACACGCAGATAAACATAACCGTTCCTTACTTAAGCCTACTGAGCGCCACCGCGAAACGCCCGCGCCCACACAAATGAAGAAACACCCCCCACCACCCCCAAAAAACCAAAAACCACCCAGAAAACAACACAGCCCCAAAAAAAATCGTTATGCATAGTAGCACGCCATAACCCATACCTATATTTCACACCAACACCCCCATACAACAGACTAAAATGCCAACAAGCAAAAAGAAGACAGAAAAAATAGACGGCGTCAAAAAACACAACGAACTAGTACGCGCCAAAAAACAAGCCACAAAAGAACGAAAAGCCGTAGCCCTACCAGCCGGCTACAAGAAGAAGAAGTAACCACAAATACAACCAAGCACCCACAAACAAACAGGCAACCACCATGTCCGTCCCCCCAGAAGTAAAACAACAAGAAAACGAGATCGTAGCAGAACTACGAAAACTAGGCATCCAAGCCTACTTCAAGATAAACAAGGTAGACCCCAAGACCAAGGCATGGGAACACAGCATCACATTCCAGAAGGTCCACACAAAGGAAGACTACGACAAGGTCATCGACGTAATCCGCAAACACCACGAAAAATACACCAAACACAACTACTAGAGCGAAGCATCGCCGCGGCGCGTAATCCGCCCCACTGAAACTAAGGCTTCCTCCAAATCAACCTCATACCCGACATCATAATCATCCATCCACACCCTGACGAAGCTAGAGGCATCATCCAAGCTCCCTCATCTCCTCCTCGGGAACCTCCACCACAGGAATCATCTTTCGCTCGATCCCATCAAGCCTCAACCAAAGCACACGCCTGAGAACACCGCCGCGAAACCGATCATTAACCACGATAAAACCGAAGAACACTCAGCCCAGGACACCGAAACGTTATCCCATTATACATTTAAAAAAAGTTTTTTTCGTTATGAGGAGTAGCACGCCATAAGCCGCGCCTTCGCGCACCGAGCATCCGACACCCTCCGCCACCAAAACCGAGACCTGGGCTATCATAATAGCCAATGTTTATACCATTCACGGCTATCATAATAGCCTAGTGAACGGGGATGCAGACCTCTAGCGACAGCGATATACTAAGAATACTATACCAGCAGAACCCTTGGTGGACGACAGGGACCGTACCCCCATCACTAGCCCCAACCTTCAAGAGAAGAGACTTCCACCACCTCAAGGAAACACTAAACACAAAAGAAATCACTGGAATACTAGGGGCACGACGAGTCGGAAAAACCACCCTCATATACCAGCTAATCCAAGACCTCCTCAAAACCGTAGAGCCCACACGAATCATGTTCCTGAAGATGGACGACTACTTCTACCTAAAAGTTGACGAGGAAAGCATCAAAAAAATACTCGAGTTATACACCATCAACATACTAAAAACACCCCTGGAGAACCTCCAAACACCCATCTACATCTTCCTAGACGAGATCCAGAGCCTACCCAACTGGGGACTCTTCCTCAAACGCTGGTACGACCTAAACTACAGGATCAAATTCACCGTATCAGGGTCATCAAGCTCCACCATAAGGCAAGGATCCATAGAGACACTAGCTGGACGAATCCACACGCAGATCGTATGCCCCATGAAGTACCTCGAAGTAGTTCGCTTCAAAGAACAGGAAAAGGATCTAGACGCACTCTACAACAAGATAAACTGGAGTCTCAGAGAAGGCCTCAAACAGAGCATAACACAGGAAGCCCCCGCCCCACTCTACAACGCATTCGAAGGCGCAAACCTCGAACTCACCCCAGTAAAAGACCAGCTGCAAGTTTACCTACAACAATACCTCATGAAGGGAGGATATCCAGAGGTAGTCGCCACCGAGGACATATACAGAGTCACCAGCATACTCCGAGACTACCTAAGTCAGACAATATACAAAGACGTAGTCAAAGCATTCACGATAAGAGAACCAAAGACCTTCGAAGCCCTCTTCGGCATCCTAGCCAGCGACTGCTGCCAGAGGCTAAACTACAGCACAATACAAGCAGAACTCGACATAAGGAAGGAGACACTTCGAGACTACCTCTTCTACCTCCAGTACTCATTCCTCATCACCGAATCCCGCTTCTACAGTAAAAGCAGACGACACCAAGAGAGAAAAGAGAAGAAGATCTACATCAACGACGCAGGACTCAGAAACGCAGTCACGGGATACCTTGACCCCTCGATAACTAGAAACAGCGTCCAACTCGGCTTCATAACAGAGAACGTCGTCGCAGACCATGTCAGGCGACTGAAATTCAACGTCGAGTATGGACTAGATGCCGATCTTTTCTACTGGTACGACAAGAAGAGGAATGAGGTAGACATCATCCTTGACCTATTCCACAAACCAATCCCAATCGAGGTAAAATACCAAGGTGACGTGTCACGTTCCGAGCTAGACGGAATCCACGCATTTATAGAAAAATACAATCCGCCATTCGGTATCGTGGTGACAAAAAACACCCTTCGGATGGAGGACAGATTGATGCAGATACCATTGTGGTTATTCTTACTTCTTTGCTAAATAAATTATAAAACAATAACACGTAGGGGAAAAAAGGTCTAAATCCTACAACACCCCGCGATTATTTACCGTGATGAGATCAGAAGATGCTCATTACAACCACGCGTAACAACCTTAACCACCAACCACCACCAATACACCGACCAACATGAAACAGACGGCATGGAAATGGATAGACGACAACAGCAAACACCTCACCGAGATGAGCGACAAGATCTGGGGATACGCCGAACTCGGGCTCTGGGAAACCCGATCTAGCAAACTCATCGCCGACGAACTCGAAAAACACGCCTTCAAGGTCACACGCGGCGTCGCCGGGATGCCAACCGCCTTCGTCGCCGAATACGGCAAAACAGGACCCACCATCGGCATCCAGGGCGAATACGACGCCCTACCCGGCATCAGCCAGAAAAAAACCACACAAAAGGAACCACTCACCCCAGGACACGCCGGACACGGATGCGGACACAACATACACGGCGTCAGCGGAATGGCCGGAGCCATAGCCACCCGCTACGCCTACGAAGAAAACAAGATCAAGGCCCGAGTCAAATTCTTCGGAACCCCCGCCGAGGAAAACTACGCAGGCAAAGTCTTCATGGTAAAAGAAGGCCACTACGACGATGTCGACGCCTGCCTAAGCCACCACCCAAGCAGCATGAACACAGCACGACTCAGCAGCAGCACCGCCGTAAACGGCGTCAAGTTCCACTACTACGGCAAGACGAGCCACGCAGCAGGCAACCCCGAGCAGGGACGCAGCGCCCTAGACGCCATCGAACTCATGAACGTCGCCGTAAACTACCTACGCGAACACATCATCCAAGAAGCACGCGTCCACTACGTCATCGAAGCCGGAGGCGGACAGCCAAACGTCGTCCCCGACTACGCACGCAGCTGGTACTACATACGCGCACCAGAACGCGACCAACTCGACCCCATCTACAAACGCATCATCAAAATCGCCGAAGGCGCAGCACTAATGACCGAAACAACACTCAAAGTCGAATTCATAGACGGACTCTACAACATAATCCCAAACAAGGTCGTAGCCGAAACAGTCGTCAAAAACATGCGCGAAGCAGGAGCACCCACCTACACAAAGAAGGAACTAGAATTCGCAGCCGAGATCGCCAAGAGCTTCCCCAAGGAACAGAAAATAGACATGCTCCGCAAGATCAAACTCCCCAACTACGAAAAATACATAGACATCGACCTACCCACCGACATCCTCGACCCCACCGGCGACGGCGAAACCATGGCCGGCAGCAGCGACGTCGGCGACGTAAGCTGGAAGTGCCCCACCGTCGAGTTCGGCACAACAGTCAACGTCCTCGGCGCCCCCGGCCACAGCTGGCAGTTCGTCACCATGAGCGGAAGCACGGTAGCCCACAAGAGCCTAGCATTCGCCGCCAAGACCATCGCGGGAACAGCCCTCGACCTCATAACCCAGCCCGACCTACTCAAGAAGGCCAAGGCCGAACACGCCACCCGCCTCAAGGGCAGAACCTACAAGACACCCATCCCCGACGACTGCGTACCGCCGCTCGAGATCGCCAAAGTCGCGGCGATGAGGGCGCAGGAGTAGCCCCGTTTTTAACCCATCAGGTGGCTCAGCAGAACCCTCAGCCCAATCAGGATGAGGATCAGCCCCCCGGCGATCTGGGACCACCTTCCGAGCCACTGACCCGTCTTGCTGCCGACGGCCACGCCGATGAGTGTGAAGGCGAAGGCAGTGACCCCGATGACCAACGCGGGGAAGAGTATCGGTGTGCCCCCGAGGCCGAAGCTGAGACCAACAGCGACGCTGTCTACACTCACGGCGAGGCTGAATAGTATCAGGCTCCTGTTCTCAAGGATCCTCTTCGGGTCGAACTCCTCACCACCCCTCACACCCTCGAGGAGCATGCGCCCACCCACGAACGCGAGCAGCAGAAACGCCACCCAGTGGTCATACTCCGCTATCATGTCGATGATGCTCCCCCCGGCGAGCCAGCCGAGAACCGGCATGAAGACGTGGAAGGCACCGAAGGCCGTGGCCAGCTTCAACATCTTCCCCCGCTCCATCTTCCCCACACCGAACCCCGTCACGGCGGAGACGCTCAGCACATCCATCGAGAGGCCAACCGCGAGGAGAAGCAGTGAGACTACATCCATCTCGGCCAAATCGAATGCACTAAAACGAAGGAACAACGCCCACGGGCATTAAACCTTGCTAGCCGCCGAAAAAGAGAGGTTAAAAAAGTGTTGGAAGAGCCGGAGAAGGCTTACTCCTTCTTCTCCTTCTTCTCTTCCTTCTTCTTGCTTGCGCCGCATCCACATCCACATTTACAGGACATTGGGATCAAGGAAGCGCGGTTATTGATGCATATAAATGATTGTAGGCATCTGGGTGTACCGTGCCGTCGCGTGGACCCGTTCTAGCCGTTGCGCAGTCCGCCTCCGCGAGGGGCGACGTCGAGGGGAACGTCGCCAGACACACGCGATTCGCCGAGGCCGCCGCCGAGCACGGCGCACGCCTCATCGTCTTCCCCGAGCTCTCCCTCACGGGCTACGAGCCCGACATCGCCGCCGCCAACGTCCTCACCCCCGACGACCCACGCCTGCGCCCCTTTAGGGACATCGCCGAGAAACACAGCATAACCATAGTGGCCGGAGCCCCGTACAGGTCTCTGGAGGGTCTTCACATCGCCGCCTTCGCCCTCCAGCCCCGCGGGGCGCACATCTACACGAAGCACCACCTCCACCACGGTGAGGAAGCGTACTTCAGCGCGGGGACGATGGGGCTCGAGATAGGGCTGGATGGTGAGCGCGTCTCTTTCGCCATCTGTGCCGACACGACGCACCCCTCCCACGCCGAGGCAGCGGCACGCGCGGGCGCCACCGTCTACGCGGCGGGCGTCTTCATCACCCCAACGGGCATCGAGGCCGACTCGGCACAGCTCAGGGGCTACGCCAAAGATCACAGGATGGTCGTGCTTATGGCGAACTTCGCAGCCCCATCCAGTGGCTTCGCCACGGCGGGCAGGAGCGCCATCTGGGACGAGTTGGGCGAGACGGTAGTGCAGGCACCCGGCGTGGGTGACGCCCTCCTCATAGCCCACCGGGAGGACGGAGCCATGAAGGGCGAGCTAGTCAACCCCTAGCCGCGTGCCAAGACTTTTACCGGCAACCCCCAGATTCAAAGCATCGGTGTCCTAGTTGAAGGAAAACGCCTGGGGCTGGATAGACGAGAACAGGGCGCACATCATCGAGATGAGCGACGAGGTATGGGAGTACGCCGAGCTCGGGCTCGTCGAGGAGAAGTCGATGAGGCTGCTCTCAGGGGAGATGGAGAGGCACGGCTTCAGGGTCGAGCGCGGGGTCGCGGGTATGCCGACGGCGTTCGTGGCGACTTGGAGCAACGGTAAGGGCCCCACAATAGGCCTCATGGGGGAGTATGATGCCCTCCCCGGTCTTAGCAACAAGAAGGTGCCCCGGAAGGAGGCGCTGCGGGGCGGAGCCCCGGGACACGGCTGCGGCCACAACATACACGGAGTCACCGCCGTCTCAGCCGCGATAGCCACCAAGCACACAATGGAGGCGGGGAAGATCAAGGGCACGATCAAGCTGTACGGGTGCCCAGCCGAGGAGAACTACGACGGCAAGGTCTTCATGGTCCGCGCCGGCCTCTTCAAGGGCGTCGACGCCTGCCTCAGCCACCACCCCGGCTCGCTGAACACCGCCGGCCTCAGCAGTAGCACTGCGATCAACTCGGTGAAGTTTCACTACTATGGGAAGACGAGCCACGCGGCGGGTAGCCCCGAGCAGGGCAGGAGCGCCCTGGACGCGGTTGAGCTCATGAACGTCGGCGTAAACTTCCTCCGCGAGCACGTGATCGATAAGGCGCGCATCCACTACGTGATCGAGGAAGGAGGCGGGCAGCCGAACGTGGTCCCCGACTACGCGAGGAGCTGGTACTACATACGCGCCCCGGAGAGGGATCAGGTAGACCACATCTACACACGCATACTGAAGGTCGCGGAGGGGGCCGCCATGATGACGGAGACCACCCTCAAAGTAGAGTTCCTTACAGGCGTCTATAACCTGCTCCCGAGCAAGACGCTGAGCAGGGTCGTCGTCGAGAACATGAGGGAGATCGGATCACCGACCTACACGGTGGAGGACCTCGCATTCGCTGCCGAGGTCGCCAAGAGCTTCCCAAGGGAGCAGAAGATAGACAATCTCCGCAAGTCGAAGCTGCCAAACTGGGAGAAATACGTGGACGTCGACGTGGTGACGGATATCCTCGACCCATGGAACGAGGGGGAGGTCAGCGGGGGCTCGACGGACGTCTCCGACGTGAGCTGGCAAATCCCAACGATGGAGTTCGGCACCGCAGCCTTCATCCTAGGCGCCCCCGGGCACAGCTGGCAGACCGTCACGTGCAGCGGTACGAGCCTCGGTCACAAGAGCCTCATCTTCGCATCGAAGACGATGGCTGGGGCGACCCTCGACCTCCTCACCAAGCCGGAGCTGCTCGCCGAGGCGAAGGAGGAGCACGCCAAGAAGATGCAGGGCAGAACCTACAGGTGTGCTGTACCCGACGACATCGGTCCACCGCTCTCCGTCGCGAAGGAGCAGGCGGCGAAGCAGGGCTAGCACGGAACCATCTTTTATTAGCCGTCGACCTCTCCTCACTCCAATGGCTCAAGCGGGAGGAGGGGGGAGGCTGTCCATCGGGGGCGTCTCGGCGGCGCCCGGTGAGAAGTCGACGGGATTCATCGACGTCGGCGATGATAGATACAAGATACCCGTCGCCGTCATCAATGGCGTCCTCCCGGGGAAGACCCTGGGGTTATTCGGGGGGACGCATGGGACGGAGTTCGCGAGCGTCGAGGCCGTGACGCGGGTGATCCGTTCACTCGACCCCTCCGTTTTGAGGGGGGCTGTCCTCGCCACCCCGGTCCTCAACAGGGCGCAGTTCGAGAAGAGGACGCAGTACACGAGCCCCGTCGACAAGCTGAACATGAACGGCGTCTTCCCCGGCGATGCCTCCGGCAGCCTGACGAAGAGGGTTGCCCACGCCGCCTTCGAAACGATCGTATCCAAGTGTGATGCCCTCGTCGACTGCCACGGCGGGGATATTGACGAGGACGTAAAGGGGTTCGTCGTGGCTGCCGAGGGAAAGGACGCGACGGTCAACGCGGAAGCCCTCACCCTTGCCTCCTGCTTCCCCTGCGACCTCACACACGTCTTCCCCGCTACTGGAGGGATGAGCCTCAGCGCCCAGGGCATCTACGGGATACCCTGTATAATGCCCGAGGCGGGCACCCCCTACCCGGTGAGGGAGGAGGCGGTCCGCTTCCACTTCGAGGGGGTGATGAACGTCCTCCGTTACATGCACATCCTGGGCGGAGAGCCTAAGCGGCGTGCCCCGAGGGTGAGCAGGAAGAGGCTGAGGGTACTCGCATCCCAAAGCGGGGCGTGGCACCCGTCCGTCGAGCTTGATGCTGAAGTGAAGGCGGGGGTTGTGCTTGGGAGGGTGACCGACCTCTTCGGCAACGTCGTGCAGATCGCGAAGGCGCCCGAGGGCGGAGTCGTCGGGATGACGCGGTGCTTCTACTCCGTCAGCAAGGGGGAGAGTCTCGCCGTCGTCAGCGTCTTCGACTAGCCCTCCGCTTGAAAATATTTCTAAGCCAGATAAATGGAGTTAAACTAAGATGAAGATCAATCGAGTAAAACTCGTCTACTTCTCTCCCACCGGTTCAACCAAAAGGATCATTGAGGAGATAGCCAAGGGGATTGAGGCACCTATAGGGCAAGTAGACCTCACGCGACCCGAGGCGAAGAATAGAGACTACGAAGACTTCGGTGATGAACTAGCCATAATCGGATCCCCTGTCTACGCCGGGCGCATACCCGTGGAAGCCATAAGAAGACTACGTAGACTCAGGGCCCACAACACCCCCGCAGTCACACTAGTCGTCTACGGCAACAGGGCATACGAAGACGCACTGATCGAGTTGACCGATCTCGTCTCTGAATTGGGATTCAAGCCCATCGCCGGTGGCGCCTTCATCGCTGAACACTCCTTCAGCACCCCCGAGGTCCCCATAGCGGAAGGACGCCCCGATGGTTCAGATCTGGAAAAAGCCAGAGAATTCGGTGCGAAGATCAAAGAGAAGTTACTAGCGGCTAAGAACGTGGGAGACATCTCACCTGTAACCGTACCCGGTATTCGCCCATACAGGGATGAGTTCCGGAAATCTCGCGCAGCCAAGCCCGGTACTGAACCCGCCGCACCGATAACGAAGCAGGATCTATGCACGAGGTGTGGCAAGTGCGCCGAGGTTTGCCCTAACGAAGCGATAACAATTGGGTCCACCGTTGAGACGCGGAGGGACACCTGCATCAGATGCTACGCGTGCATCAAAAACTGCCCAACCGGTGCGAGGTTGATGGTTCACCCGTTTTTCGCCAGGGAGGCGAAGTGGCTGCACGACGACTTCCCGGATAGAAAAGAACCCGAAACATTTACCTGACGAAGCCACGTTCAGGCAAGTCGCTCATTAATCGTTTTATAAAGTGATAAATTCACAGCGAGTGGTTCCTTCAGCATGTTACCCGATTCGACGAACTTGTTCATGGATCTCCCCAAGCGGAAGAAGTGGAAGCTGAGGCAGCTATCGAGCAACGACCCGGGGGGCGGGAACCTCGACTACATGAAGGCGGCGCCGCACGAGGTCGTCAGGATAGGCGAGATCAAGGGGCCGGGCTGCGTCCAGAGGATGTGGTTTACCATCCTGAGCGACGACCCGGATGCTTACCGCAACCTGATCCTCCGCTTCTACTGGGATGGGGAGGAGAACCCGAGCGTCGAGGCTCCCTTCGGGGATTTCTTCGGCATGGGGTTCAGCGAACACGTGCAGCACATCTCGGCAATCCAGGGGGTCACGAGCGGAGGCTTCTGGAACTACTGGCCAATGCCCTTCAGCAAGGGGGCAGTCTTCGAGGCGGAGAACATAGGAGACACCCCGATCACCGACCTCTACTTCAACATCGAATACAGCGACGTCGACTACGGGTCTGATATGCCGAGGTTCCACGCTAAGTGGAGGCGTGAGAACCCCACGACCATCGACAAGAACTACACCATCCTAGTGGCAAAGGGCGCCGGCCACTACTGCGGCGTCGCCATGAACATGCAATCATACGACAAGGGCAGCCGGCTCTTCCTGGAGGGTGACGAGATGATCTGGGTCGACGGCGAGGAGGAGGCGAGCATCAAGGGGACGGGTACGGAGGACTACTTCCAGGGCGGGTGGTACTGGATCAACGGGCCCTTCTCCGCACCCTACCACGGCCTGAGCTACCAGGACCTCCTGCAGTGCCGATTCACGGCGTATAGGCTGCATCTACCCGACCCCGTGCCGTTCGAGAAGGAGATCAAGGTCACCATCGAGCACGGCAGCAGCAACATGCTCCAGGAGGACTACTCGAGCACGGCGTACTGGTATCAGGTCGAGCCACACGACCCCGGCTTCGGAGGGATCGGCCGCGACATCTCGTATGTCAAGCCCCTCGGGACGAGGTGGGAGGCACACCTGATCAGCGAACTCGTCCAGGACCCGCCGGCGAATGTGGAGCGGAGGCGCGTTCTCCACGAGGCTGCTAGGCTCAGGGTGATGCTCAGGGAGGCACAGAAGAAGGGGGCGGTTCCTCCTGAACTCGCGGACCTCGACCAAGACGATTTCCTTAAGGCGGATTATAATAAGCTGAAGGAAATCGTGGAGAAACATAAAACGTGTAAATAAAACGGCGTCGTCCAAGTCGTGAGCGGGGTTCACGTCGGCTGGTGCCCTTCTTCCAGTTCGCATTCGTCGCCTCGATGTACCTACTTTTCAAGGGCGTCAAACCCCCGAGGAGAGAGCGAAAAGGTATTGATCCAGATGTTGTTAAAAAAACCGATATTTATTGCGCTCGTTCAGTGATGTTATTTGATTAGCCTAAGCCTATCTGCTTCATCAATCCAACCAAGTCGTAGAATAGGCGTTCCTCGACGATCTCACCGTTCTTCCACGTGGCTAGGGTACAGAATTCGACTTTGAAGCCCTTATTTGTCGGAGGGATCACTTTCCCGTCGGGGCCCTTCATCGGCCCCTTCATTGTGCCGGTGAATTCGGCAACCGAGCATGTGTAGTCACCCTGCCCGAAGAGGATCTTGTACGGATTGTTTACCAGATGGTTGTCCGGGAACGTCTTGAAGAACTCAACGGCTTCGAGATCATGATTATGGCGTCCTCTAGTTGGATCAGGTTGACCGGGCCAGTAGACGGCAACATTTTCCGTATGGCGCTTCCTGAACCTCTCCCAAAGCGGGCTTCCAGGCCCCGCATTCCATGCGTCGTCAAGGCTCTTCATAAGCTCTAAGTTTTCCTTAACACCCAAAGTAAACACACTCATTTTACGCGAAGGAACGGCGAGTTATCAACAGTTGCTACCTTAAAACTATACATAAGGTAGGGCGCATTGCTACCTCGTTTCTCCCATTTCAGAGAGTCGTTGCCATCGCTGCGCGTGTTTGGTGTGCATTAAGAATTATCATACTGGTACTGCGGTGAGTTACCGTTGGCTAAGTCTCTTTGGACTAGCTGAGCTTATACACCCCCAACCACTCCTTCTTCACCCATGGCGAAAGAGACGGCATGGGGCTGGATCGACCAGAACCAGAAGAGGATCATAGAGGTTGCGGACACCATCTGGGGCTACGCCGAGCTGGGTCTCACGGAGACGAAGAGCTCGAAGCTGCTTCAGGATGAGTTGAGTAAGCATGGATTCAAGGTGGAGGCGGGTGTCGCTGGGATGCCGACTGCCTTCATCGCCACCTGGGGGAGCGGCAGGCCAGTAATCGGCATCATGGGCGAGTTCGACGCCCTCCCCGGCATCAGCAACAAGGTTGAGCCGGTGAAGACGCCCCTCAGGGAGGGTGCGCCGGGGCACGGCTGCGGCCACCACATACACGGCACGAGCGGCGTCGCCGGAGCCATCGCGGCGCGGTACGAGATGGAGAAGAGGGGCATCAAGGGCACGATCAAGTTCTTCGGGACGCCGGCGGAGGAGAACTTCGTCGGCAAGGTCTACATGGTACGCGCCGGATTCTTCGACGGCGTCGACGCGGTCATCAGCCACCACCCCGACTCTATAAACTCCGCCACGGTCGGCAGCAGCACAGCGGTCAACGGCGTCAAGTTCCACTACTATGGGAAGACGAGCCACGCGGCTGGCTCACCCGAGCAGGGCAGGAGCGCCCTCGACGCGGTTGAGCTCATGAACGTGGGCGTAAACTACCTCCGCGAGCACGTCATCCAGGAGGCGAGGTTCCACTACGTCATCGAGGTCGGTGGCGGGCAGCCTAACGTCGTCCCCGACTACGCGCGTAGCTGGTACTATATACGCGCCCCCCAGCGCGATCAGCTCGACGGCATCTACAAGAGGATAATCAAGATCGCCGAGGGCGCAGCCATGATGACGGAGACGACACTCAAGGTCGAGTTCATCATGGGCCTCTACAACCTCATCCCCAACAAGGCGATCGCAGAGGTGATCGTCGGCAACATGAAGGAGATAGGCGCCCCCAAGTACACGAAGGAGGAGCTAGCCTTCGCCAAGAAGATCAACGCCGACCTCGATAGGCAGGTGAAGATCGACGACATGAAGAGGCAGAAGGTGCCCACGTGGGAGAGGTATGCGGACATGGAGATGGCGGACGACGTCCTCGACCCCTACGGGGAGGACTACTGCAGCGCGGGCTCCACCGACGTGGGCGACGTGAGCTGGGTCGTGCCCGCCGGGGAGTACAACACCGCCACATACCCGCTCGGCAGCCCCGCGCACAGCTGGCAGTGGGTAGCCTGCGGAGCCATGGGGCTCGGCCACAAGAGCCTCATCTTCAGCAGCAAGGTCACCGCCGGCACCGTCCTCGACTTCCTCACGAAGCCCGAGCTCGTGAAGAAGGCGAAGGAGGAGCACGCCAAGCGGCTAGCGGGGAGGAAATACGTATCCCCTATCCCTCCCGAGATTCAGCCTCCGCTCGAGATGGCGAAGCAGTACGCCGAGAAGAACAGGGGCAAGGACTAGGCCCCTATATTCTCAATAGACGAAAATAGATATCAATAGATAAGTGTAGATAAGGTTAAGTGTACGGCGTTTGTGCCTTCTAGTCGAGGATCAGCATGAGCGAGGCTATAATCCTTAGCGGAGTCTCCAAGAGCTTCGGCGACAAGCAGGCGGTCAACGCCCTTGACCTAGAAATCCCATCAGGCACCGTCTACGGCCTCCTCGGCCCGAACGGCTCAGGCAAGTCGACGACCATGAAGATGATCATGGGGCTCATCAAGCCCACCTCGGGCAAGGTGAGCGTCTACGGCGTCGACCCACAAACCGACCCACTCGCCGTCAAGAAGATGATAGGCTACGTCCCCGAGACGCCCCGCCTCTACGAGTTCCTCACCGCCTACGAGTACATCGACTTCATCTGCACCATACACGGCTTCGACACCAAGCAGCAGGAGCCACGCATCAGGGAGTTCCTCGAGGCATTCGAGCTAGCAGGCCACGAGAACGAGATGATCGGCGGCTACAGCCACGGCATGAAGCAGAAGGTCGCCATAATCGCCGCCCTCCTCGGCAAGCCACGCCTCCTCATCCTCGACGAGCCGCTCGGCGGCCTCGACCCCAAGTCCGCCAGGATCATGAAGGACCTCATCCACAAGCTCGCACACGAGGGAGTAACCACAATCTTCAGCACACACGTCATGGAGATCGCCGACGCCGTCTGCGACAGGATCGGCATCCTCTACAACGGGAAGAAGCTCGCGGAGGGCACGGCCTCCGAGCTACGCAGCATGAGCGGCCTGCAGGGCTCAAGCCTGGAGGAGGTCTTCCTCAAGCTCACGGGGAGCAGCGACGTCAAGCCAATCGTTGATGCGCTGGCTTCGTAGGGGTGGCTTCGTTGAACCTCGGTGTCGCGATTAAGATTGCGCGGATCCTCACCCTCGCCTCATCGAGGGCGAAGGACAGGGACTCGACGAAGATGAGCAGCGGCTCGACCAGCGCCATCCTCGGTGTGGTATTCCTCATAGGCTCGGCCCTCGCTGCATTCTTCCTCGTCAACGAGATAGGCATCGACTCCGCCACCCTCGGTATCTACCTCTCCCAGTTCCTCGTCGTGTTGCCATCGATGACGACGTTCTTCTGCCTCATCTACGGGCTGCTCTTCGAGTTCAACCAGTCGGTCTTCAACGTCTCCGTCGACGCGATAAACTGGCTCCCAATATCGGCCGCTGACTACGTGCTCGGCTCGACGCTCTGCACCCTCTACTTCAGCTTCCCCATACTCGCCATACTCATCGGCGTAACGCTTGGCCTCTCCGTCCTCGCGGGTACCCTCTGGGCGTGGCTCCTCACCATGGCGCTGAGCGTCCTCGGAGCATTCATCGGCGGCTTCAGCATGGAGCTGATCAGGGTGGCGTTCAACAGGGCGTCGTCGAGCATAAGCAGGAGGAGCGGTAGGACAGCGATGATAGGGCGCCTCGTACTCTCCATCCTCATCATCGCCCTCTTCTCGAGCGTCTACAACTTCAACGTCATAGTCAAGGTGACGGCGTGGTTCACGTCCGTCGCAGGCGCCGCGTGGTTCTTCCCCCTCATCTGGCCGAGCCTCGCCATACTCGCGCTCCTGCAGGTCGACGCGGCGGGGGCGATCATCTACCTCGCCCTGAGTGTGGCGTTGACGGGGGCATTTTTCTACGCCGGCGCACGGGCGAGGGCGGCGAACTGGTCACCCGAGCCGGTGACAATATCATTCAATTCAACACCGGGCAAGATGAAGGCCCCCGACGCGAGGATCCTAGGCCTCACGCAGGCGGAGTCCGCCATGGTGAGGAAGGACCTCAGGGGGCTCCTCCGGCGCAGGGAGATGGTGAGCTTCCTCGCGTTTCCCTTCATAATGGTAATCATCAACGTGATCAACGGCGCCTACGGTGAGGCCTTCGCCCCAGAGTCCTCCCTGAGCACGAAGATGCTCTTCTTCGCCCTCCCCGGCTTCGGACTTCTGCTGCTGAGTTTCTACGTCTCGGCCGTCGGGATAGGGGGCGAGGGGAGCGGCTTCATCAACCTGCTCTCCGCGCCGGTCTCGGCCCGCGAGATTGCGAAGGCGAAGATTGCCACCGCCTTGACGCCCTCGGTCCCGGGTCTCGCCGTGATTGTCGCCGCAGTCGTTCTCGTACTCGGCGTATCCCCGCAGATCACCCTATTAATCACGGTCTTCGGCCTCGTAACCATCGTGGAGTCGGCGGTCGTCGGGCTCGCCATAGGCGCCCACTTCGCTGACTACACCGAGGTACCCAGGGCACGCTTCATCTCGCCCACGGGGATGCTCGTAGGCATGGGCGCCCTCGCCGCAGTCATAGGAGTGACGTTCGGCGCACCACAACTGACGGGCATGCTGAACCTCGGAGGGTGGACGTGGATAGTGAACACGATCATCGTAGCCGTGATCGGCGTTGCCCTATCGGCCCTCATATACAGGTTTGCGGTATCGGAAGTCCAAAAGGCCTACGAGTCGGCCCCCGTCTAAGAATATAAGACCACGTGGCGCGAATCAGCCATCCCACATTCTACGCGTGCAGATTTGGTAAAAATCGTGACTGTGCCTCAGAGAGGCTTGTTATCTTTATCCGTTTTTCCTCCCCAGTCCTCCTTCGGGGTCGCGTTTTCGGGGCGGTATTTTGCCTTGAGCGAGTGCGACCTAGTATACCTGAACCAGTAGAAGGCCACAATTACGATCAAAATCAAGACGCCGAATAGTAGAAGGTAGTTCCCAATCGCTAATGCCAATACCTCTAGGGAAATGAGCAGAAGCGCGACCAACTGAAATGCGGGTCTCGGCGGATTAGGGTCCATCGACTACCAATTAAAAACTGAAGATAAAAGCTTGGTTGATTAAAAAGGGGTTGGGAAGTTTACTTCTTCCCGTTCTTCTTGGCGAAGCGCTCGACCCTGTTCCAGGCGTCCTCTAGGCGCTCCATCTTGTCGACGAGGGCGAACCTGATGTGGCCCTCGGCGGCCTGACCGTAGGCTGTGCCGGGTGCGCCGCGGACCTTCTCCTGTAGGAGTAGCTCCTGGCCGAATTTGGCGCTGGGCATGCCGACTCCGCTGATGTCGGGGAAGACGTAGAAGGTACCCTCGGGGTAGGCGCATGTTATGCCCTTGATCTCGTTCAGCCTCTTGACGCTGAAGTCGATCCTCTTCTTGTACTCCTTCCTCATCTTCTTGACGAAGCCCCAGCCCTTCTCGAGGGCGACCGCGCCAGCGTACTGGAAGGGCACCGGCATACCGATGATGCCGATCGGGACGTTGTTCAGCAGCGTGCTCAGCTCTGGGCTGGCGATTGTGTAGCCTGCGCGGCAGCCGGTCCACGCGAAGGTCTTGCTGAAGCTCATGAGGGCCATTGTCCTGTCCTCCATGCCCTTGATGCTCATCGTCGGGATGAACTTCTTGCGGCCCCAGATGAACTCGGTGTAGATCTCGTCGCTGATGCAGATGATGTCCTTCTGGACGCAGACGTCGCCGAGGGCCTTGAGCTCCTTCTCGGTGTAGACTGCGCCCGTGGGGTTGTCGGGGCTGCAGATCATGATGGCCTTCGTCTTGGGCGTGCATGCCTTGGCGATTGCGGGGACGTCGGGCCTCCAGATGCCCTTCTTGTCCTTCTTCATCGCGACGCGTACCATCTTTGCGCCGAAGTAGGCGGCTGGCTGGAAGTAGCCCTGGTAGGCGGGGTCGAGGAGTATGATCTCGTCGCCGGGGTTTAGGATGGCGCCGAATGCGCGGAAGATCGCCTGACTACCACCGGAGTCGATGCAGAGCTGGGTGTTGGGGTTGATCTTCACGCCGTACTTGGCGTAGTACGCGGCAATCGCGTTCTTGAACTCGGGGACGCCCGTGAACTCGTAGTGGGTGTGCCCCTCCTTCATCGCCTGATAGACGGCCTTGTTGATGATGTTGGGTTGGTTGAAGTCGGGGTCGCCGGCGCCAAGGTTGATCAGCTTGGGGTCGGGTACGACCGCTGCTCGGGTTGAGGAGCCTCCTCCCATGGCGAGGAGTTCTTTCTTCGCGAATTTGCTTACATCCATATATACCACTGATCCTTGAAGCAGAGAGGGTCTTCATATAAAACGTCTTCGCCGTAAGGTTTCGTAATGATTGAGGCTGAAAATGTATGAATGGTATATATGGGTCAGCCGACGAGTGGGTTGAAAAACAGCTTGAAGGCCGCGTCGCTCTGCGCCCTGTACTGCGGCGCGAAGCCGTAGAGCACCACGCGCCCCTTACCCATCTTCGCCTCAACCATCGCCGCCTTCCGCGCCAACCTCTCCTCACCCTGCAGCCAGCCGCTCTCCATTATCCTGCCATCAGGGTAGCTGAGCACGACGCCGCAGTCGTCGTTGTGGCCGCTGGGCTTGACCTCGAAGGCGCCGTGGCTCCTGAAGATGACGAGTAGGTCATCCTGCACGCCCCACGCGAGGGGGTTCGAGGCGTTGACGTCGACGTGCAGCGTCGAGCCGGGGCAGACGAAGTCCGTCGGCTTGACGTCGGCGAGGACGTTCTTCACGGGCACCTTCAGCTCCTCTATGGCGAAGTCGCTCGACTCGCCGAGGCACAGGATCGTGCCGCCGGCCTCGGCGAACTCCTTGAGCTTCTCGACGCCCTCCTTGCCGATGCCGCTCCTGTACTCGGGCGGGTACTTGGGCAGAGTCATGACACCCTGCCACCTCTTCTCGTAGTACTCCTCGATGCCCTCGCCGGTGATCATGCACTTGGCGTCGGCGGGGAGGATGATCACGTCGAACCTGTCGATGAGCTTGCCCCGCTTCACGTCCTTGTCCACGACGGACTTGTAGGGGAACCGGTATTGTTCGAGGAGCCAGCGCGTCCACCCCTCGTCGGTGTTTCCGCCGTAGTAGCGCTGGTAGATGCCTATGCGGAGGGGCTTCGTCGGCCTCTCGGCTGGCGCACTCTGGGGCGCGGCCTCGAAGACGAGGTGGTAGCGCCGCGCCATCTTCTCCAGCTCATCGCGTGCGTCCTCGCCGATGATGTGCCATGAGCCGGGGGCGTACGTTACCCCACCAACAACCACAGGTGAAGTGAGCCGCCTTACCTCGATTCCCCTCTTCAGGAGCCTGTTAACGGCAGCGTAGCCGTTGTTTATGGAGACGTCGAGGAGCCAGCCGTTGGGGGCCTGTTCGGCGACGCCACCCCGCGGGAACCGGAGGCTCGGCACCGCCTCGAAGGAGCCCTCGAAGGGCTTCTCAACCTCCTGAAGCCGGACACCCATGAACTCGGGTATGGTGTATGTGGCCAGGTCGTATGGCGTCAGTGGTGTCCCGTCGGGCTTCCTGCTCCACGGACCGACGTGGTAGAACGTCCTCTTGAGAAGTGAGATGAGGTAGGGCCTGCAGGGCTGGGATGCGAATACGACGTGGGTACCACGGGGATATGTGACGCCGTCGGCGGTGAACTCCCTCTGGCTCCGCTGCACCTCGACCCCCATGTCCATCAGGGTCTTCAGCAGCTTGTAGGCGGTTAGCTCGTCGTGCTGCTCGGGCTTCACGACGAAGGCATACGGCGCCTCCTTCGCGCCCTTCTCGAGGGAGTGGGTCGCCTTCAGGTACATGTTCCTGAGAAGCGTCTCCCTGAACCGGGACGCCGCGGTGAGCGTCGCTATGGCGCTTATCTTCTGCTGCTCGACGACGTCGCGTAGCCTCCACCAGCCCCCTGGCCATGGGTGGGGGAAGCCCATCTGCGCCCGGTACTCGGGGCGGCCCCGGCTGCTCGGCTTTAGCTGGTGGTAGTGGACCCAGATGGGTGTCGCTAGGCCGGCGCTGGCGGACTCGGTGAGCATCCCGCAGATGTTGTGCCAGCAGGGCACATAGTTGAACGTGGGCATGAACTCCCCAGGGTACGTGGCGGCGGACTCGACCCCCGTCTTCCCCCCTGCCTCGAGCATCACGTGCATCAAGCCGCCGTAGAACTCCTGCTCGGTCCAGATGAGGGGGTCGACCTGGTCGTCGACGGGGTTGCTGAATGGGGGTACGTAGAAGCGCGCCCCGTAACTGCCCATGTGGTGATAGTCGATGTACGCCTGTGGATACCACTCACCGTACATCACGTGGGCGACCATCTGGCTCTCCACCATGCTGAGGTTTATGGCGTCGCGGTTGTTGTCGTGGCCCGTGTACTTGTGGTAGAGCCACGGCGGGCTCGTCCCCTCCCACTCGGTGCCGATGTACTTGTTGTACCAGTCCGTGACCATGATCTGGCCGTCTGGGTTGAAGCAGGGGAAAAGCAGGAGGACGACGTTTCTTCGTATCTCCTCGTACTCCGGGCTCGTGGCGATCTCGTATGCTAGCTCGGGTGACATCTGTGTGCCGCCGACCTCGGTGGCGTGTATGCTCATCGTCATCGCGACGACGGCCTTGCCCTCGGCGATGATCTCCTCGATCTCCTTCGAGGAGACGCCCCGTGGATGGGCGACCCGCCAACTCGCCTCCCTGATCGCGTCGAGCCTCTTCATGTTCTCGGGCGCCGTGATGACGGCGAAGATGAAGGGGTTGCCCTCCGTTGACTTGCCGAGCTCCGTGACTCTTACGCACGGCGACTCGCCGAGTGCGTTGAAGTATTCGACGATCCGCTCCCAGCGGACGAGCTTCCGATCCTCACCCATTACGTGGCCGAAAAACCCCTCAGGGGAGGGGACATTATGCGACATAGTTTGAAAACCGTCCTTTTTCATATTAAAAACGATCCATCGAAGGGGTGGAAAGGTTTGGTTTACCGGAAAAAACTTGTTTTACTTGATTTCTCGCCCCGGGCTCTCCCCGGAAAAGCGTTAAGCGTCGTTGCGCGGATTCACTCTGATACACGATGCCGGCGCGCCCCGTGAAGATCGAGGATCTTAGGAAATTCAGGTTCGTCTCCGACCCCCAGCTCTCCCCCGACGGGGGGAGGGTGGCCTTCGTGCTCTCCGACGTCAACATCGAAAAGGATGGTTACGATCGCCACATCTTGGTGGCGGACGCGGCATCGGGGAAGCACCGGCAGTTCACATTCGGGGAGGGAAGCGATAACAACCCGCGTTGGTCCCCGGATGGGAAGAGACTGCTCTTCCTCTCGAACGGGCGCCAAGCCGGAAAGAAGACGCAATTATACGTCGTCAACGCGGCGGGCGGCGAGGCGAGGCTCGTGGCGGACACGGAGCTCGGCATCGCCGCGCCCGCGTGGGCACCCGACTCCCGCCGCATACTCTTCACATCCAAGGTCTGGACGGAGAAGAAGCCCGAGACCGACGTAAAGGTCGTGAAGCGGATCAAGTACAAACGGAATGGACAGGGGACCTTCGAGGGGCGGCGCAGCCACCTCTTCGTCGTCAAGCCCGGGGCGAAGCCAAAGCAGCTAACGAGGGGCGAGTTCGACGCGGGCGCCGCGGCATGGAGCCCCGACGGGAAGACCGTCGCCTTCGTAACCAACATGGAGCCGGATGCTGACACGAGCGAGGTCACCAATGTATATGCCGTCCCCGCGGCTGGGGGTGACCCTAAGAGGCTGACAGACGGCAGATTCACGGTTCAAACACTATCATACTCGCCAGACGGGGGCAGGATCGCCTTCATAGGAAACGATCAGCCCGAGGAACTCGCCGTCGATGAGCACCTCTGGGTCATGCCCGCTGAGGGTGGGGCGCCGAGGAGAGCCGCACCGGACTTCGAGAGGAGCCTCGGCTTCGGCGTCGGCTCCGACCTTAGGGTTGCGTCCCCCGATCAGGCACCCGTCTGGGGCAACGACGGTGAATGCATATTCTTCTACACGTCGGACACCCCGCGGAGCAGCCTCTACCGGATGCGTCTCGCGGACGGCGCCACGGAGGCCATAGTCGAGGGGCGCAGCGTCGACGACTTCAGCATCGCGGGCTCCACCATCGCCTACGTCGCCATGGACGCCACCCACCCCGACGAACTCTACATCAGGGACGCGAGGGGGGACAGGCGCGTCACGCGCTTCAACGACGACACCCTGAAGAGACTCCAGATCGGCGAGCCACTCAGATTCAGCTTCAAGAGCAGCATCGGGCGCCACGTCGAGGCCTGAGTGATAAAACCCCCCACTTTGAAGAGGGGGGAGAGGTGCCCCGCCGTGCTCGAGATACACGGCGGCCCACGCGCCCTCTTCGGCGACGGCATATTCCACGAGTTCCACGTCCTCGCCGGAGAGGGGATGGCGGTCATCTACACTAACCCAAGGGGTAGCGCGGGTTACGAGGAGTCATTCACGCAGGGGGTGATGCGCCGCTACGGTGAGGGGGACTACGAGGACCTCATGGCATGCGTCGACGAGGCCCTACGGGTCTTCCCGTGGATAGACCCCGACCGCCTCGGCGTCTGCGGCGGCAGCTACGGCGGCTACATGACCAACTGGATGGTCACCCAGACGGATCGATTCAAGGCAGCCGTCACCTTCCGGAGCATCTGCAACTGGGTGAGCAAGTTCGGCACATCCGACATAGGCTACATGCAGCCTGAGAGCATCAGCGGCGCGAAGACCTACTGGGGCGGGGACACGCTCGAACAGATGAGACGCAGCCCACTCTACTTCGTGGACGGGGTGAAGACGCCGACCCTCATCGTCCACAGTGAGGACGACCTTCGCTGCCCCATTGAGCAGGGGGAGCAGTGGTTCACCGCCCTCAAGCTGAGGGGGGTGGAGACGGAGTTCGTGCGCATCCCGGGGGAGAACCACGAGCTCAGCCGGAGCGGCAAGCCCAAGCACAGGGAGGAGAGGCTCCGCCACCTCGTCAGGTGGATGAAGAAATACCTCCAGCCCTAGCGGGTGAGGCCGAGCCTACGCTCCAGCCTCCTCACATACTCAGGCGCCGTCCTCAAGGCCCTGACGAGCCCGACGAGCGCGACCGCCCCTACGATCAGGAGGAAGGCGAGGACGGCGTAGACGAACACGGGCGCGCCCTCGGTGACCGCGATGTAGGCGATGGAACCCCAGACGACGAGGAAGAAGCAGTCGAAGACGACTGCCATACGCAGCAGCCCAGACACGAAGGGGTGGATGCTCAGTGACTGGGACGCCCTCGCCGCGGAGACATAGTCACCCAAATTTTCGGGGACATCAACGCCCCGGAGGACAGCCATCGCCCTCTCACCGAGGGGGGTCAGCCTATAACGCCGCTCCTCATCCTTCTCCAGCAGCCCCTCAAGCTGCTTCAGGTGATAGTTGAGATTCCCAGTCGTGAGGCCGAGCTCCCCCAGTACCTCGCTGTACGTGGCGCCGCCCTCGCGTGTGCGGATGATCCTCAGAATCTCGCGCCTCTCCGTCGACGCCAACGCCTGGAAGACGACCTCCTCCACCTCATCCCTGCCCGGCTTCAACCCTTTCACCTGCTTGAAGGACGTTTTCAGGGGTAGAAAACCGTTTTTGACTGGATATGCTTGACTGGAAAACCAATCACAGCAATGGCACCCCTCCATCACGAATCGCCCAAAAAAAGCCCCAAAACCCGGGAGAAACCCGGAAACCACCGAACCGCGATGACGAAAGGGTACCCCCTCCCCCCCTCACCACACGCACACGCGGAGAGAGAGGAAACACGACCCAAACCCCCTCTAAGGATATAAGCCCCCGCCCCGAGTAGTTGGTTGCCCGCCAAGACGACGCGCCATGCAGACGGACTCCGCGGAGGGTCACCAGTGAAGACGGGGTTACCCAGTCATGGAACAGGCGGGCAGGGCAAGGGCGTCGGACTCCTCGCGATTTGAGAGAGCTCAGCTGAGTGGAGCGTTGGCTCCATACCGTGATGCTGTGTGTTTGTCGCGAGGCACAGGGACGCCCCGCCCACCATCACACTTTTCCCACCCCAACACACACTCAGATAAGAGGCGGCGACTTGACGATGGACGAGTACCTTCAGTTTGCCCTAGAGGCAATCATCATCTCCATACTCATCTACTACGTCAGCCTCCTCTACAGGCGCCAGAGGAAAACGAAGGCCACCGCCGACAGGGTCGTCTTCCTAGCGGGTATCCTCATCTGCGCAGGCTACCCAGTACTCCTCACATACTACTTCGAGGAGACGGGCTTCATCTGGAGCCTGAGCGACTGGTACGCCCTCGGCTACTACACCATGATAATACTCACCGAGGCCATACTCATCTACTCCTACATGAGAGTGGAGCAGAACGCTGAGAGGCTCGAGGCCGACCTCATCAAGAAGGCACATGAAATCGTTGATGCGGAGAACCAGCAGCGGGACGCAGAGGAGAAGATAACGCGTGAGCACACCAGCGCACTCATAGACGGGGCACATCAGGTCTCCACGGTGCTCAGGGAGAACGTCAGGAAGCCGCTGAAGACGATGAGGCAGGCGCTCTACCACCTCAGGGAGGACCCCGAGGGGGCCGACCTCGCCCTGAAGACGCTCGACGAGAACCTCAACGTCATAGAGGGGGCGGTGGAGGAGATTTCGAGCACCACCAGCTTCGGGCAGCTAAAGAAGACCCTGGTGGACATAAGCGAACTTGTGAACAAGATCATCGACGAGACGAAGGTCCCAGATGGTGTCAAGGTCGAGGCCGACCTCGGTGAAGGCTTCAGCGCCTTAAACGTCGACGCCCCCCGGCTCAAGAGGGCCCTCGCGAATATCGTCGACAACGCCGTCGAGGCGATGCCGGGCGGCGGCACCCTCAAGGTGGAGGTGTCGAAGGACAAGAATGAGATCGTCATCAAGGTCTCCGATACGGGTGTCGGCATACCCGAGTCGGCGAAGGGGATGATCTTCAAGCCATTCTACACGACGAAGCCACACGGCCTCGGCCTCTTCTACTCGAAGGACATCATCGAGGCGCACGGGGGGAAGATCGACTACTCGTCGACCGAGGAGAAGGGGACAACCTTCACGGTCAAGCTCCCCCTCATAGCCTAGCTAATCGTACCCAGGCGGCGCCCTGAAGCCACCGATTACCCTAGCCATCTTCCCAGCGACATCTATCGTCGTCGCGTCCTCAAGATAAGGTCCCAAAATCTGGACGCCGACGGGCAGGCCGTTGGGGGTCGATCCCACTGGGGCGACGGTGGCGGGGAGCCCGCAGAGTGTGGCGAAGCTTATCCAGAAGCGGAGTTCCTGGTATCTCCGCGCCCCCTCGGGGGTATGGAGTACCCGGCTCTTCAATGGAGTCCGGTGGTCGTGTGGGAACGCGGGGACGAAGGCGGGTGGTATCAGGAAGGCGTCTATGTGCTGGAAGTATTCGCGCCAAGCCTCCTGCGCCTGAGCACGTCTCCAGAGGGTGTCCTGAAACTCCTTGACGGATGAGGCGTAGGCGTGTGCCGCGGCGTACTCGTCTGAGCCATCGTTTACGATCTGCTCCTTCAACAGCTCGTATATCTGCGCCCCGCTGAGGGAGCCGGCACCTGACGCATAACGGATATACCGGTAGTCTTCGAAGAGCCTCTTCGGGTCGACGCCGCCGGGCCAGCCCTCGACCACCTCTAAGCCCTCCTCCTTTAGCGCCACGACCATCTTCGCGAGGGGGGCCTTTACCTCGGAGGAGACGCGGCACGTTTGGTCGTCGATCACGTAGCCGATGCGGTAGTCGCTAAGCTTCGCCTTCCTCGGTGGGGGTAGACTCCACGTGAATGCCTTCGCGGCTTCTCCGTCCGAGCCCCCAAGTATATCCATGGCGAGCCTGAGGTCGTCAGCGCTCCTCGCCATGGGGCCGGCGACGCTGAAGGCTGGCTCCCCCACGGGTGACCCGGGGGCAGGGGGGATGTGGCCGCGTGCCGAGACCGCGCCTATGCTTGGTTTGTGACCGTAGAGGCCGCAGAAGTGGGAGGGGATCCTTATCGATCCGCCGATGTCGCTTCCGACTTCGAGGAAGGTGAGGCCGGACGCGAGGGCGGCGGCGCCTCCGCCTGTTGATCCTCCGGGTGTGAGCTTCGTGTCCCACGGGTTGTTTGTGGTGCCGAAGACGGCGTTGTATGTCTGCCAGTCCGCCGCCATCTCGGGGGTGTTAGTGTGGCCGATTATCACTGCGCCAGCGGCTCGAAGACGCTCGACGGGGGCCGAGTCCCGCTGTGGGATGTAGTCGGCGAGCGACTTGGACCCAGCCGTTGTGCGTACCCCCTTCATCTCGAAGCAGTCCTTCACGGTGACGGGGACGCCGTGGAGTGGGCCGAGGTTCTCCCCCCTCTTCATGGCCTCGTCGGCCCTCTTAGCCGCCGCGAGTGCCTCTTTCCCTAGAAGGGTGACTATTGCGTTGAGCTTGGGGTTGTAGGTTTCGACGCGGCGTAGGATGGTCTTCATCAACTCGTAGGAGGTGACCTCGCCGAGGTAGATGGCTCTGGCGGCAGTTGAGGCGGATGCGTAGACAAGTGACTCCGACATCGGCTTCTTGGGGGACAACTCACCAGTATTGCTCCATTTCCCCTTATCTCATTAACCACCGAGGGCAGAGCTCCCTGCCCTCAAACCTTAATAACGAAGCCTCTGAGAGATTCCAAAGGCGAGGAATATGGACACAGAGACCCGCTTCAGGCTAGTCACCCAGAACCTCCAGGAGGTAATCACCCCCGCGGAGGTCAGGACGCTGCTGGAGACAAACGATCATCCCCGCGGATACGTCGGCTTCGAGCCGAGCGGCATGATGCACGCCGGCACCGGCCTCATCGTGGGGAAGAAGATGAAGGACTACGTCGACGCGGGTTTCCACTTCATAATCTACCTCGCGGAGTGGCACGGCTGGATCAACAACAAGCTCGGCGGCGACCTCGACAACATCAGGGCGGGCGCCGAGTACTTCAAGGACTGCTTCACCGCCCTAGGACTCCCCGAGGGAAAGGTCGAGTACCTCTGGGCATCCGACATCGTCAGCCACAAGGACTACTGGGAGAAGGTGGTCCGCGTCATGAAGGCGACGACGATGAAGAGGGCGCTCAGGGCGATGCCAATCATGGGGCGCAGCGCCGACGCAGAGGACGTCGAGTCGAGCTGGGTACTCTACCCCGCCCTCCAGACCTCGGACATATTCCAGATGAACCTCGACGCCGCCTGCTCGGGGATGGACCAGAGGAAGGTCCACATGCTCGCACGCGAGGTCGCACCCAAGCTCGGATTCAAGGTCCCCGTCTGCCTACACAATGGGCTCCTCCCCGGTCTCCAAGACTCTACTATACAGGGGGCATTCGACGAGGACGAGAGCATCAACAAGACGATCTCTACGAAGATGTCGAAGAGCGTCGCCAAGGGAGCCATCTGGGTCAACGACGAGCCCGCCGACATCAGGACCAAGTACAAGGAGGCCTTCTGCCCACCCAAACAGGTTGAGGGCAACCCGGTGCTCGAGCACGCACGCATGATCATCTTCCCACAACTAGGCAAACTGGAGGTCACGCGCCCCGCCAAGTTCGGCGGCGACATCGCCTTCGAGAGCTACGAGGAACTCGCCAAGACATACGCCGAGGGCAAACTCCACCCGATGGACCTGAAGACAGCCACAGCCGAGGCCATGGTCAACCTCCTCGAACCAGTAAGGGAATACTTCGAGAAGAAGCCCGAGAACCTCGAAAAGATGAAGAAGCTCCGGGTCACCCGTTAAGCCTACTTGGCGTGGCTGACCATCTTCTCGGCCAGCTCAATCGTCCTGCAGCTATACCCGAACTCGTTGTCGTACCACGCGATCACCTTGACCATGCTCCCGTTTGAGATGGTTGAGGGGCCATCGACGACGGCGCTGTAGGGGCTGTGGACGTAGTCAACTGAAACTAGGGGCTCGTCGCTGTACCCGAGTATGCCCTTCATCTTGCCTGCGGAGGCCTCCTTGAAGGCGGCGTTGATCTGATCGGCGCTTGGTTTCCCCTTGAGGATGGCTGAGACGTCGATGAGGCTGACGTCTGGGGTCGGTACGCGGAACGCGGTTCCGTCGACCTTGCCCTTTAGCTCGGGGAGCACCTCGGTGATGGCGCTGGTCATGCCCGGTGTGGTGGGGATGATGCTCATCGCCGCGGCGCGTGCCCTGCGTAGGTCCTTATCCGCCCTGTCGAGAAGCATCTGGCTCCCCGTGTAGGAGTGGATGGTTGAGACCATCGCGGACTCGAGGCCGAAGCGGTCGTTGAGCACCTTGACGACGGGCGCGACGCAGTTCGTAGTGCAGCTGGCGTTGCTGACGAGGTTGTGCTTCGCGGGGTCGTATACGCCGTCGTTGACGCCGAGGACTATGGTGGCGTCGAGCTTCTTGCCCGGTGCGCCGACGAGGACCTTGCTCGCCCCCGCCTTGATGTGCTTCCCGGCGCCCTCCCTGTCACGGTACTTGTCGGAGGCGTCGATGACGAGGTAGACACCCATATCCCTCCAGGGAAGCTTCTCCGCGTCGGACTCGTTCAGGACCTTTATCCTCTTCCCCGCGGCGACGATCGTGTCGCCCTCGACCTCGACGGGGAATGGCGCCCTCCCGTGGACGCTGTCATACTTCAGCAGGTGCCCCAGCAGCTTTGCGTCGCCGCGATTAACCGCGACGAACTCGAGCTTGGAGCCCCGTTCTAGCGCCGCCCTCAACGCGAGGCGGCCCGTCCTACCAAATCCATTTATCGCGACTTTAACCATGAGGACGTACCTCAGATAATGGTCTGTGAAACCTTCTTAAAACTACCGCGGCGTGGAGAATCCTTGATCGACAAGGTTTTTATCCCTAGGTGAAGGTATTCCTACCGCGCCAGAAGGGCGTGGTTCACACTCACCGCGGGTGAAAGGACGCGACAGCGTCATGGCACCCGCAATAACCGGATGGAAGCCAAGCAAGGGGACGAGTTCTCGGACCCAGGCGAAGCCCCAGAGGGAGACAGGGGGGCCAAACCGCGGCTAGTGTGAATCAGGACAACAAAGAACAGAGTTGCATATAGCAATGGCAGTTAAAGAGAACTACACAGGCGTCAAGTATACAATACACGCACGCTTTACAATCGAGGGTGTCGTGGAGCGCCACGACGTCATCGGCGCCATCTTCGGCCAGACCGAGGGGCTTTTCCCCAAGGACTTCGAGCTCCGCGAGCTACAGCGCACAGGCAAGATCGGCAGGATCGACATCGAACTCAAGTCGGCAAACGACAGGACGACCGGAACACTCGTGGTCCCATCGAGCCTAGACAGGCCCGAGACCGCCATCATAGCGGCGGCGATGGAGACAGTAGACAGGGTCGGCCCCTGCGAGTCAAAGATCGCCGTCGAGGGGATAAAGGACGTCCGCGTCGACAAGCTCAAGCGTATCCAGGAGCGCGCCAAGGAGTTGATGCGCGACTGGCACGTCAAGGAGAGCCACGACATTGAGGTCATGCTCGAGCAGGTGGGTCAGGAGGGCAAGAAGATCGAGCCCGTACACTACGGGCGCGAGAGGCTCACAGCCACACCCGACATCAGCCAGCGCAACGACATAATCCTCGTCGAGGGCAGGGCGGACGTCATCAACCTCCTCAGGGCCGGCATATCCGGCTCCATCGCGGTTGAAGGCGTCAAGATCCCGAGGACCATCCGCGAACTCGCCAGGAAGAAGGAGATAACGGCCTTCCTCGACGGCGACCGCGGAGGCGACCTCATCCTCAGGGAGCTCATGCAGGTGGCGAAGCCGAAGTACGTGGCGCGTGCACCCCGCGGCTCGGAGGTCGAGGAGCTCGACCCCGACCAGATCAAGGCCGCGCTGGAGGCGAGGGTCCCCGTCGAGGAGGCGTTCGCCGCACTCCAGAGCGGACCCGAGCCACAGCCCCAACAGGTTGAGGCACGCCCCCAGGAGATCGTTCCTGAGCGTGCACCCGAGCGCATAGAGCGTGTACAGCAGCCGCAACGCAGGCCACCGCGCCCACAGCGCCAGAGGCCCTCACCCGAGGTCGTACCCCCGCCCCCCAGCCTCGCTAAGCAGTACGCAGGGCTCATCGAGGGCTTCAGGGGCACACTCGAGGCCACCCTCATAGGCAGCGACGACATCGAGTCACCGAGGTTCCCCGTCGCCGAGCTCGTCGAGAAGCTCAAGGCGGCCGGGGAGGTCAAGGCCGTCGTCTTCGACGGCATAGTGACCGGGCGCCTCATAGACGCGGCGGCGGCCAAGGGCATTAAGGTCGTTGTAGGCGACAGGGTCGCCGAGGGCGTCCGCATCCCGCAGGGGATGGAGATAAAGGCCTTCAAGGACCTATCCTAAACTTTTTTAACCCATCCGTTTTCTGACGGCGGGTCTACGCAGGCTGAGCCTGTGTAGTGCCTCGCCGAATCCCTCACCGGGCTCAAGCGTGTGCTTCAGGAAGACGCCCGTCCGCCCGACGGAGCGTCTGCGCTCAAGCGTCCTGACGCGCTCGGTGACTATCCGGGTGTCGACGCCGAGTAGGCGGGCGACCTGCCCCTCCCGCCCAGCGATGGGGGACTCGACGTGTCCGTTGGGGGTCGGCTCGATGAGCATAAGCCTCTTGTCTACGCCGGGGACGCGTGTCCCGGCTTCGAGTTGCGGGATGGTGACTGAGCCTGCGAAGCCGTAGAAGTCGCGTTCGGCGGGGAGCAGGCGGACGAGTGGGAAGCTGTAGCCTCGGCGCTCCCCCGTGTATATGTATCCCTTGGCGGCGTAGCCGGGTGTCGCCTGCACTATCTCTCTCTCAGAGGCGTGTATCCCCGCCCGCTCGAGCGCCGCCTCTATCAGCTCGGGGGCCGGGGGACTCGGCAGGAATATGTCGACGTCACTCGTCGGCTTCACGTCTCCGCGCGCCATGCTCCCGTAGGCGAGGCACTCTATGTGGACGGCGGCGAGAGGGCGCATGAGGACCGATGCTTCCCCCCTCAGGGAGCGTAGCAACCCCCAGCGCCCCTCATCGTAGGCCACCTCAACGCGTTCAGACAACACCCATCCACTTCTCTATAAGGAGCGGTCTCCTTATATCTGCAGCATCGACGTGAAAATGGAGGCTAAAGGATTGGACGCCCTTACAACGCTCGGGATAATCGTCGCCGCTTGGTTCACCTTCTACGCGGTCATCACCGTCTTCAAGGTGAAGAGGGACGACCTCGAGGTGAGCCCCATCTACGCCCTCTACAAGTCGACTAGGCTCAACGGCTTCATATCCAGACTTGCGGGGTGGCACCCAGAGATGTGGCGCGTCCTCGGCAACGTGGGCGTCGTCGCATCCGTGGGGCAGGCCGCCTTCGCCTCCTGGCTCCTCATAAACAACCTCCTCAAGTTCTTCTTCAGACCC
>JAPKYO010000025.1 GCA_026394265.1 Candidatus Bathyarchaeota archaeon | reverse complement strand
GGTCTCTTCCTCACCTGGTTCATAGTCTACAAGGTCATCAAGCCTGAGGTGAAGGAACTCCCATTCGACGCCTCGACGCTAAAGAAGGAGCTAAACGATCTCGGACCCATCACGAGAGGCGAGAAGATGACCATCGGCATGCTTCTCTTCACCCTTATGCTCTGGATCATCCCAGGCATGGTGGCGAACTTCGCCGTTGACAACGCTGGCCTCCAGCCACTCAGCGCGCTACTGGCGAAGGTGCTGCCAGAGGCGGCTCCCGCCGTGCTCGCCATGTTCCTCTTCCCACTGCTAAGAGCTGGGGACAGACCCCTCCTCAAGTGGGACGAGTTTCTGAACGAATCTGTCAACTGGGACATAGTCTTCCTCGTAGGTGGTGGCATCACGCTCGGCCTCGGGTTGATGAAGAGCGGCTTCAGCAACTGGGTCGGCATAATCTTCAAGGGCTTCATGGGCCCCGCGCCGAACGAGTTCGTCATCTTCGGCGCCTGCGCGCTCATTGGCTTCCTGTTGAGCTATCCGGCGTCCAACACGGGCGCGGCCTCCGTTGCGTGCCCACTGGCCATGTCGCTCTCAGTCGCGGCGGGGATCAACCCCATAGCACCCATAATAGGAACAGCCATCGCGACGACGATCCCCAGCACCCTCCCGAGCACGACGCCCGCTATGGCAATCGCCTACAGCTCGGGCTACGTGAAGATGAGGGATATGATCAAGGTAGGGCTGATAGCGGACACGATCCGTTTCATTATATTAATCGTTATTGGGTTGCCCCTGATCAAGTGGTTCCTCGCGATGAAGGGCATCGCCTAGCTCCACATCCAACAGCTTTAATTTCTTAGACGTTTCGGTTAAGAGAGTTCCAGAGGACCCTGTCATGTCGGAACAGCGGCTCAAGACGGTAACCGTCGCGGGCACATTCGACGTTATGCACAAGGGGCACTGGTTCCTGCTGGAAGAGGCATTCAACGTCGCCGAGAAGGTCATCATAGGCATCACCACCGACGGCTTCGCCTCGTCTATGAAGAAGCCGCATGAGATCGACCCCTACGAGGTCCGCCTCGGCGAGGTGAAGAAGTATCTCCACAAGAAGGGGCTACTCCCGAGGGCCGTGTTCTTCCCACTCGACGACCCCTACGGCCCGTCCATAGACGACGGGGGTATAGAGGGCATACTCGTCAGCGAGGAGACGGAGAAGGGTGCCGAGGCGATCAACCAGATAAGGGTCAAGAACGGCAAGAGGCCGCTCCTCATCTTCGTCATGAAGATGGTCCTCGCCGACGACGGCAAGCCGATAAGCAGCACACGTGTGCGCCGCCAGGAAGTCGACAGGTATGGTCGCCTCATCGGCTAAGCCCCAAATAGTCGACGCCCAAGATTCATGCGATACACGTTGCCGGGCAAGGTAATTCTGCTCACGGGGTTCGAGCCATTCGGCGGCGAGAAGGTCAACCCATCCATACTCGCCTGCAGGAGGCTCGACGGTAGTAGGTTCAACGGCTACACGGTGAAGGTGGAGGAGGTGCCGCTCAGATTCACCGAGATAAGGGGAACCATCGAGGGACACATCAAGAAGCATAGACCCGCCGCGGTCATCTCCACCGGGCAGGGCGGCGGCTCATGGCTCAACCTGGAGCGGGTCGCTATAAACGTCGCCGACGCCACGAGGGTCGCCTACAACTGCGGCACGAAGCCACGTGACGCGGCACTCGTCGATGGCGGGTCAGCCGCCTACTTCACCGGCCTACCTATCAGGAAGCTGCTTGAGAAGGTGCGCGCCGGGGGCGTCCCCTCCGAGATATCCAACTCCGCCGGAGCATTCGGGTGCAACCAGATATTCTACCACCTCATGGACTACGCCGCGAGGGAGAGGCTGGGCATCCCCGCGGGCTTCATACACGTCCCAAAGCTCCCCGAGCAGGTCGCGGCGACGAAGGAGTCACACATGTCCCTCGACCTCATCGCTAGGGGCCTCGAGATCGTGGTTGAGGAGGTATCGGGGGGGCTTTAGCTCCCACTTTCGGCCTCCTCCCCACCCTCGGCGGGTAGCTCATGGCTTTATCCCCGAACCGCCCAACCGCAAGCGATGTGTGCCTCAGCCACGGCTTTGCTACCCCTCCACCCCGGGAAGGCCCCCCGGTGGCTCTTTGGGAGGATGGTCGAGCTGGCACGCTGCATCACCGGCATAGTCATCGACGAGTACGGGCGCGACGGCCTCATGACTCGGCTGAGCGACCCATGGTTCTTTCAGAGCCTCAGCTGCGTCCTCGGCTACGACTGGCACAGCAGCGGGACGACGACGGTCACATGCGGGGCGCTGAAGGAGGCCATAGACCCCGAGGAGACCGGCCTCGCCATCTGCGGCGGGAAGGGGAAGACCTCACTGAAGACCCCCACAGAGATCAGGGAGAAGGGGGAAGCCTTCAACCTCGGAGAAAACAGGATCGAGGAACTCGTCTACAGCAGCCGCATGGCGGCCAAAGTCGACAACAGCCTCGTTCAGGACGGGTACCAGCTATACCACCACTGCTTCTTCTTCGACGAGAGGGGGGGTTGGATAGTGATCCAGCAGGGCATAAACCAGAAGAGGGCGGACGCCCGCCGCTACCACTGGCCGCTGGAGCACAGGGGATTCATTGAGGAGCCCCAGGGAGCCATCCTCTGCGACACGCGCCTCCCACACGTCCTAGACATGACGAACCGGGAAAGCGGCGAGAACAGGAAGGCATGCGTCGACCTCGTAAGGGAGAAGCCGGAGAGGCTGCGGAGGAGCCTGCTCGCCCCCGTCCCCGCGAAGCAGAGGCGCCTCGACTCGTGGACAGGCGCCCCCGAGCAGGAGCAGCTCGTCATGCCCCGAAACGTGAACTGGGACACCCTCCGAGAGGTCTACGAGTTCCAGCCCCGCGGCTACGAGGAGCTCGTCGCCTTCAAGGGCGTCGGCCCCTCCACGGTCCGGGGGCTGAGCCTAATAGCGGAGCTCATCTACGGTGAGCGGGCGAGCTGGGAGGACCCCGTGAGGTTCAACTTCGCCTTCGGGGGCAAGGACAGTGTGCCCTTTCCCGTCGACAGGAGGGCCATGGACGAGGCCGTCGAGGTGCTAAAAACGGGGATATCATCCTCGAAGGTCAGGGACGAGGAGAAGACGCGCGCCTTCTCCAGGCTCAGGCGATGCGTCCCACCTATCCCAGAGTTTAGAAAATAGGAAAAAACTGTGACCCGCAGGGGGAGGCTAGAACCTCTTCTGTGGTCTTCCGTTGCGATCAGTGGGCTTGGGGTGGATTACACGCGTCGTGTAGTGGCTGCGTACCTTGAGGCTTGAGCCTTTGCTCTTCCTCATCGTGGACTTCTCGATCTTGGGCGTCTGCGCCCTCACCTTTCCCGCCTTCGTCAGCGAACCGTGTGTTGGTATTGTTTTTCACCTCTGTTTACTCGATGATTTTGTGCCCGGTCAGGGCCTCGTCGAAGCCGTTGTGATACTATGATGTGGGGTCGGCTTGTGACCTCGTTAGATCGTGGATGTTACATCTGCGCCCGTACACGGTTTCTTCCTACGGCTAACCATGTGGTCGAGCGTCTCCAAAATCACAGACTAATAGTGGGGGAGAGACGTTAAAAACGTTCTCTTTTCGGCGAAAAATATTTTATCCTCGTACCATTCAGGGGATAAACTGATAAAATCGGCGAAAAATGAGAAGGGGGCCTATTTTAGGCTTTTATGGCCTGGTTGATGATGTAAGCGAAGTCGGCGGGGGCTGCGCCCGCGATCATCGTCTTCCTAGCGGCGAAGAATCCCTTGACCGCGGCATCGATGAGGGTGGGCTCCACCTCGGAGCCGACGAGCCGCACCTCAAGCTCCTCGAGGTCGGTCTCGGGCTCCATGAAGAAGTCGCCCGTGAGTTGTATGAATTTGATCTTGCCATCCTCGATCTCTAGTTTGGCTCGGAGGAGTTTGCCGCCGGGGACCTTGTACTCGAATCTCTTCACCGCGGCTACCTCCGGTATATCCACTCCCTGCTCGCGTAGCGTGCCCTGAGCTGTTTGACGAGCTCCTCCTCGTAGGGGGTGAGTTCGCCCTTGACGAGTTCGGCGTCTAGTGCCTTCCGGTACCCCTTCTCGAGGGCGTCCCTGACCTCGGGGAAGCCTATCGGGCGCCCGAGGAGTCGGCGTATGGTGGTGACGCGGTCCTCGGCATGCTGGATCATCTTGTCGCTGAGCTTCTCCTTAGATATCTTGAGTACGCCGAACATCTCCTTGGCGTCGAAGTCGACGAGGAGTGTGCCGTGGTGGAGGACGGCGCCGTAGCGCCTGATCTGGGCATTGCCGCTTATCTTCTTCCCCGCCACGATTATGTCGTTGATGGGCTTGAACTCGGCCTTGATGCCGAGGACGTCGAGGGCGTCGACGATGCCCTGGCAGAGCAGGTGGTAGGACTCGACGGGGTCCGTGCTCACCCGGGGGTCGTCCTCCTTTAGGATGACGCTGTACGTGATCTCCCCCTTCTCGCTGTTGAGGACGGCGCCGCCCCCGCTTATGCGCCGGTTGAGGCTGAAGCCGAAGCGGTTGAGGGCTTCGAGGTTGACCTCGTCCTCGACGCTTAGGAAGTAGCCGAGGGTTACGGCGCTCGGCTTCCACATGTAGAATCTGAGCGTGTCGGGGACCTTCCCCTCCCCCCGTGCCTTGGTTATGGCCTCGTCTACCGCCATGTTCGTGTAGGCGTCGTTGACTTTGAGGTCGAGGAACCTGAATCGCTGGGGCAATCTGGGTCGAGTCTATGGGTGGTTGGATGGGTGATAAAAAGGGTTGGAGGTTTTACCAGTGGTCCATGTGTAGGACTTCTGCGACGGGGCGCCTGGGTCTTGGCGTGGGGTCCTGGGCGGGGTAGCCGACGGGGACCATGGCGACGGGTCGTATGCCTTCTGGGAGGCCGATCGCCTCGGCGGCCATCCCCTCGTCGAAGGCGCCTATCCAGCACGTGCCCAACCCGTTGTGGGCGGCAGTTATCATTATGTTCTCGACGGCGGCCGCCGTGTCCTGAAGGCAGTAGAGCTTCTCCCCCCTCTCGCCGTACCGGGGAGTGGTCTTCGCGGAGTCCGTGCAAACGACGACTACTACCGGCGCGGACGCTATGAATGACTGGCCGTGGGAGGCCTCGACCAGCGCCTCCTTGGCGCCGCGGTCCCTGACCGCGACGAAGCCCCACGGCTGCATGTTCCCCGCGCTGGGTGCGCTGGTCGCGGCCTTGATGATGGTCTCAAGCTCCTCATCCGTAAGTCCCTTCGGGGCGTAGGCGCGTACGCTCTTCCTCTTTAGTATGGCCTCGGGTATCTCCAAAATCTCACCTGTGAAGGGTTGGATTCGGTGCCTTATATCGGCTGCTGCTTCCGTCGCCGGGCAGTGTAGAACATGAAGCCGATGGCGGCGGAGAGGCCGACGGCGAGGAGGATCATCGTCGGGTTGACCCAGCTCGCCTGCACCCCCTCGGCGGTCTCCGTCGAGGTGATGTAGATGCTTGAGGAGATTATGCGTTGACGGGTCTCGACGCTCAGGCTCGTGTATCCCTGAGAGGATATCTTCATCGCGGTCACGACGGGGGCGGTGTACTCCGGGGCCTTCTTAATCATCTGGAGGGGGTCGCTGTCGCTGACTAGTGTGAGGTCTACGGGTATCCAGCCCCACGGGGGGGTGTAGATCATGGCCCAGCCGTGCCAGGCGAGCCCCGTCTCCTTTATGGAGAGGTGGCCACTCCAGACTGTGTCGTCTCCGCTGATGCCGGAGTTGAAGACGACGCCTATCTCGAGGTAGGCGGGTATGCCGAGGCTCCTGAGCATGCTTATGAGGAGGATGGACTGGTCGTCGCAGTCTCCCTGCTTCTGCGTTAGTGTCTGGTTCGGGTAGAGGGGTATCTCGTGGGTGGAGTAGGTGACGTTGGCGTTGAACCACTTGACGAGGCGTGAGACTTTGCCGAGGACGGTGGGTTCACCGGCCGTGAGGCTACGTGCGAGTGTGGCGATCCGCGTGTCGTTCGCCCAGAAGGTATCGGTGGTGGCCGTGTACTGTGAGACGAGGGAGGATGGGATGTCGGATGCGGTCCCCGCCGTTGAGAGGCTTAGCTGGGGCACAGGCGCATCAGATGATTTGATCTGGTAGGTGACCGTGAATGTGATCTTGCCGCCCGGCTGTAGGGTCAGGTTCAGGTTGGGGTCGGAGAGCATGTTCCCGTCCTCGTCCGGGTAAGGCGTCCGGAGGGAGGGGCTGCTGGAGGTGATCGTTATCGTCTGGTACTCGTTGCTCAGGAAGAGGGGGACGGCGACGTCGTCCTTGGTGAGTGTGACGGGGGAGCTACCCCTGTTCTCGAACGTGTAGGTCTCCGTGTAACTGTAGTTTGACGTCGCCGCGTGCGCTGGGACTATCTGGACTAGCAGTATGAGTATGACTAGAAGCGGCGCTACGCTGCGTGCCCTCATTTCCGGCTCCGTCTTGTCTCTGGATGCGCCGCTTAAACAGTTTACTAAAGGGGGGTTAGGCTTTCTGGACCTTCTCCCAGTCCTTGGCGAAGATGCGGAGTCCATCATCTGTCAGGGGGTGGCTGAGCATCTTCTCTATGATGTCGGGTGGGATGGTGGCGACGTGTGCGCCCATGCGGGCGGAGTCGGTGACGTGGCGCGGGTGCCTTATGCTGGCGACGATGAGCTTGCTCGGCAGGTCGTAGTTGTCGAGGATGTCCATGACCTCCTCGATGACCTCCATCCCGTCCTGGCCCCTGTCGTCGAGGCGCCCCACGAAGACGCTGACGTATGTTGCCCCCGCCTTCGCTGCGAGTAGCGCCTGGTTGGCGGAGAAGATGAGGGTCACGTTCGTCTTGATGCCCAGCTTGTCGAGCACCTTGACCGCCTTCAAGCCCTCGGCGGTCATGGGTATCTTGACGACGATGTTCTCGCCGTAGGCGGCTATCTTCTTCGCCTCGGCGATGAGGTCGTCGGCGTTGGTGCTGCAGGCCTCGACGCTTATCGGCCCCTTGACGACCTGTGTGATCTCCTTGACTACGTCCTCGAACTTGCGCCCGCTCTTGGCGATGAGCGTCGGGTTTGTTGTCACCCCGTCGACGACGCCTATGCTGTAGTACTTCTTGATCATGGCGATGTCGGCGGTGTCTATGAAGAATAGCATAATTTTCGTTGATTTCCTCCCTTTCCCCCCGCTTTTTTAGTGGGATAGAGTTCGGCTGTTTCGTGGGTGCGGAACATACCGAACACCTAACCCGCGTTAAACTTGCTTTAAGACCTATAAAAATAGCGATATATCCGAAGTAAACTGGGTATTTTGACCACGCGCGCGCAAAACCTATCAATCATTAGTTTTATATAGAGTTGAGAGTGGGTTATTAGTTGGAATATTAAATGGAAAGTAAGATCAAGAAGTGGGAAATATTATTTAGTTCCCTAGTCAAAAGTATGTTTCTCATTATAGTTATTATCAATATACCATATTTATATGTACATGGCTATAATTTTTCTGAATATACAAATTACATAACACCGATAATAAATTTATTAATATTTTATATTATAATTATAACAGGAGTATTTTTTGTTTCAGGACTTTCAGATTTAAAAAAAATAGATCAATTTAAACACCATTTGATAATTAAAATAATTGGTTACGATTACTACTATTATTATTTAACGATAGGTAAAACGATTGGATTTTTATTTATTGGAATATATATTTTGTCAGCAATGTTTAATTTATTTATAAATTATACATTTATATTAATAGTAATTCTATATATTGCAACATATTTATTATTATATATTAATTTTTTTGTTGATTCAGTGGACTTAACAATAGTATATTTAATAAATTATACTAAATATCATCAAATAAAAGACTTAAAAATAGGATTTGATTATTTAAACAATCTTCATGAGAGAAGATTAAATAAAGATCTACTAAATAGAATAATTAATAATATTAACTCCCAGAAATACATAGAGCCAAATAAATATAACGACGTATTTCAAAATTTTATTTTAACTTTAAAAACTAAAAATTTAACGATAATAAGATCAGACTCATTTTTATTTTTCCGTAAAATAGATAGTAGTATTAAAACAAATGAAATGATAAAAACAGATTTAACATTAGCTGATAGATTGAGTAAATTTTTGAAAGAGAATTATCAGCTAATAGCTACATTATCTGCAATTATAACAATTGCATCAACAGTAATAATTATAATGCATAATTTGAATATTTTTTAAAATCAAGTTTAGCCCAGTTTTTATATATCTCATTACATCTTTTCGGAACTTTTATTATATATTAAATATGGCAAGCCCTTTAAAGCCCGATAACAGCCTAAAGGATTGACTCAGATCAGCCCGACATGGTATGAAGTGAGTAATATAACTATCATATAATGAAGATAGCAAAAGATAGTTGTGGTAACTAGATTTAGCTAAATGCCTTGCAAAGAGAGTATTTTGAATATTTCACATCCATTTAATTAAAGAGGCATTATTTTAAGTTATCAGACTCAATAGAGAAGGATCATTATTATGGAGGACAGTGTGGGGTCTAGTTACTCAGCACCAGTTAAGAAGTCTTAAGACTCTAGTGATAATGTGTGCGTGTTAAAGGTGAGAATATTATGACGGTTAAAAGAATATCATCTAGTATCTCATGGTCGCCTGAAACCTATGAGCTATTAACCAAGTTATCAGTTTCACTAGACCAAAGCAAATCGCAAGTTCTCAGAAGTTCATTAAGATATTATATGAAGCATTTAATAGAATCGGGTGAGTTTAAAGAATGACTAATAAAAAAGCCCATAAAATCGAAGATAAGAAAATTCAGATAAAAGAAAAAAGGGCTGGGGCTGTCTATGACTTATCAGGAAATTTAGTAGTTAGTGGTTTATTATCACAAGATATTGAAGATAAAATCAGTAGAGGAGAGCTAATATTAGCTGTAACTTTTTGAGGTGTTATATATGAGTGAAAAAGATAAGCGAATATCAATTTTAGAAAGGCGTTTAGAATGGAATCGCGTTAATAAGGAACCAAAATTCAATCAATCAACATGGGGGGATAAAACACCCCTTAATGCACAGCAGTTTAAAGAGAATGTTAGGTTCTATGCGCGAATAATCAAAAAATCTGACGATTCAGATCAGGGGCTTAGAAATCTCGCCAAAGTCGATCATTATTGTAAAGACCTTTTAATAGAATCTGATTTAAGAAGTCTTGAAGATGCACAGATATTATCAACAGAAATTCCACACTCTGAGGAAAAGCAGAGAGATGCAAGTGATTTAAACACAAAACTGCGAGAATATGTAAAACAGGATCAAGAGGATTTATCAGAAGGTGGCGAATTTGACACTAACAAATCTAAGGTTACATGGGTTCAACATCCAGACGGTCAATCGTACCTCCTAAGGAGAGAATTTAAACGACCACATACTGTAAAAGATAGAGATTATTTAGAAGTCACAGACTATGTAGATAAAAAGGTCTATGATGGCGATCCACAGAATATTAAAGACAGTTTACACGACGGAGTAGAAAGACCACATAGAAATTTCGGGACACTAGAACAACGGGCTATGTCAGAGCTAGTTCTAATGGCTAGGCGAGAACTGGATCGCAGAGATGAAGCAATATCAACAGCTAAAGAAGTTTTAGCAAGTCTTGGAGATGAGGATATAATTACTATCTCAATTAAAGGTAAGATAAAATCAAAGGTGGTTGAAGACGATGAGTGAAATTTCTAAAGATGGGCTGTTAATCAGAGATGATAAAACCGGAATATGGACAGAAATTCCTTTGAATATGAGAGTATATATAAAAGAGGACTGTAAAAAATGTTCTGAAATTTATGATTGTATTTTCAACGTGCTTTCAAGGCTAGAATATTGTGGATCAGTCAAGCCTAAGAAGATTGACACAGATGAAAGCAACGTGCGATTATCGAATGGAATAATCAAGTAAGGGTGTTTGTGTTGGGGAAATATTACCTCAGTTATCATGGCTCCAAGCTCGCCACTCCGAGTTATGATAATATGTGGGATTCTACACCGGCACAGCACAACATGATGTTTCAATCCGCATTAAATATGGCAGCTCTTATGGTTGTATTCGGAGCGAAAGGGAAGGAAAATTACAACCTCCTTCAACTCCATATATGTAGAGGATTTGATCATCATAAAATAATTGTCACAGATATGTGATATCGAGAGTCGATTTATTTCTAAGATTCTCGATTATATAGGGAACTAGGATAGGGTGGAAACACCGCAACGGAACAGGGGGAGCAGGGGCTTTTGCTTTGTTTTCACCCCTGCGATGAACCTTAATTATCATGACATAGTGATGAAGTAAACAGAGCATATTAGAAGTAGAATAATAGAAGTGAAGAATAAAATGGTAACACAAAGGAAAACTCACAAGTTAGTTGAGCCTGAAGCACAAGTTAAGGAAACGATTGAAGCCCCCAATAAGGAGTTTAACAATCAGACATCAATAATGATATTTCGATGTGTCACGGGGCAGGAAAAGATAATAAAAAGCATAATCCAAAAGGCTTTCCCCAATGTATTTTTCTGCTACGAAAGGGATGGTAGTGTTGGCACATATTACGCTGTTAGGGTGATAATCCCAGAAGCCGATCAAACACTAGCACCTGAGGGGGGAGATTAAGCCATGTCTCCCGATCCTATCATACTAGCTAGAGATATAGGCAGAGATAGTATAAAGTTTATCGGAGAAATAATATTCGAGGAATTAGAGAAAGCCTATATATCAACGCTACTAACACCTATACCAAAATACCCAGATTTGAGGCTATATCAACACCTATTTATTCATGGTCCGATGGGAACATATAAAGACTTAATCTGCAAAAAGTTCATAGAAAACTGTATCCCAGACGAATATAAAGTGAAGGAACTAACAGATTGCACAGTTCAAACCTTCGGCGGGAGCGTGACATCAACAGGTAAACTTTACAAGCCCCTATTTCTGGGCTATAAAATGTGCCTTATCACAGAGTTCACAGCCTTCATGAAGTCAGAAAAAGAGCTTAGGGGTCAAATGGCAACACTGAATAAAATCCTTGAAGGAAACACGATAGGGCGAGACTTGATTAAATTGGGAGAACTTCAACAGTCAGAAAGAGATAGTTATTCCCATGAATCAGTTGATGGGCTAAAAATCGTGGGCGATTCTCTAGTCTATAAACCATCCACACAGTTTATCTTTTGCTCTCACATACTGGACGAATCCACAATTAAGTTACTTACAACAAACGCTTTCTTTGATAGATGTAAATTCATACAATATGATGTAAGCGATGAAGACGCGGAAACACTATGGGGAAACAATCCACTGATAGAATTTAACTTATCAAAACTAGGGGAATTAAAAGAAGTTAATAAGGGTCTGTTTCAAGAGTTGCCAAAAATGGTAACTACATTACCCGAAGGATATGAAGCGACTATTAAACAAGTTTTCAAGGATGTAAAACATGAGGCTGAAAAAATGCAAACCCCAATAGTCGATATTTATGGTGCTAGACAAGCCACCAACCTGATCAGGGAAATGGTTATCCGTCACATGGTCGGCAACCCACTTGATAAAATGAAACTAGACACCTTCAGAAACGCCGGGGGTAAAGATATATCGTGTGCTGAAGATTATACTCCAAGAAGGAAAGTAGGCGTATTAGTAAGAGAACTTAACGAGCTGTTCGCAAGCGGTCCAAAAACCTTCGGAGAGATACAGTCGGCGGTCAGTATCAAGAACACCCGAACCATCTATAATGCACTAAATGGACACTTCCAGAAAAAGAAGTACGGAACATGGGGCGTCAAAGAGTGAAGTTTTTACTTTTGCAATTTTTACTTTTTATTTAAGGGCAAAAAGTAAAAACTTCAAATTTCATGGGAAAGTGATGAGTAAATTTTGCAGAGTAAAAACTAAAAAGTAAAAAGTAAAAACTATAAAATATATATCTAATAAGATATAATCTATTCTCTTTTTTTATATATGAACCGTTGAGATTATAAATTTCATGAGTGTGGGGGGTGTGATAATTATATATGAAACAAAGTATGGAAAACATATATGAGGAAATGGGGTTTACCGAGCAAGAGATAACCCAGATAAAGTTCTATTTCCCGCGCAGATTGATAGCGGAAGAAAGCGTTTGTCAGTATTGCAGAATATATATGAAGGAAAAGCCCTGCCCGCAAATGCTGAAGGGGCAAATCTGCACGAGCTATGAGAGTCGAGCAGATGATGAAATACCGGAATTAAAATAGGTGAAACAAAAAATGGGATTATATGGGTATAGTCTTTCTGAATTGAATACAGGCGATAAAATCGTATATAGCACAAGAGCCAAGCCGAGGTGTTCAAGTTGTAAAAATGAGCATGGATTTCTAGTTGAAATTGACCACGTGATATTATGCCGATGTCTCGAATGTGGTAAGTTGCATATTTGGAACCATGAAATCGCAGAGTGGCAGGAGTGTAATTAAATTGCCTAAAAATAAGTGTAAGTGTTGTGACAGTAAATTTAACTCACAGATTGATATTCTGCTCATGAATGGAAAAAAGTTAAGAGAAGTCTGCGAAATATTAAATCCATATATTATCCGTATTGGAGAAGAACCGCTAAACACGAGCAATTTATTTTGGCATAAAAAATATCATCTTGTTCCGAGAACGAAACAAATATAGTGCAGAAAAGAAATAACTGTTAGATTAGTTTGTTATTTTTACCCAGTCGATGTCCACGTTCCCGTAAGGACCACTAGCAAGCGATGTCCACGAGTTGAAACCTACCGCTTTGATGTCATTAAAACCATAGGCAGAGAGGGCTGATCCCGCTACCTGTTGCTGAGCTAGTAGAACTCCACCGTCGCTGAAAATGGTGAAGGTCACAAGATAGGGGCTTCTCTGGATAGATATCTTACAGACATACCAAGTTCCAACCGCCAAACTGTCAATCATGGAACCCTCAATACCTGGTCCACCGCCCAACTCCCCAGAAGGTGTCCCTATAGTGAGAATATTATTTGTGGGCGGAACTCCTGCTTCACGCAAGTTGAGGTTGAACATTAGGTTCTCGAAGGGGTAGGAGTTGGTTTGTGCGTGATCTATGGTAATTGAAAAGCGGTCAAATGAGTTGACTCTCAGCCTCACAGAGATGTCCATTTTGCTTAAAGTAGCCGAGGGAGAGATGAAGCGCCTTAAAACATCATGAGAGTTGGGGGCATCTTGGAAGATCGAAGGAGAAACGAAGTGTAGTTGGCTGGAGCTTACCTTCATGCTTCCGCCTGTGGCGATGTATTTGTAGTTCCATTGAGGTGAAAGCGATCTTCCATTGAAATTATCGTAGAATATCGTTGTTGTTCTAGGGCAAGCCTCGGCAACTGGGGCAAGCATCGGGGAGATTAAGATTACAGCAAACAGGGTGAAAGCTGCCATTAATTTAGATTTTGTAAAACCTTTCATGAGTGTTAATGGGGTTTGGGGGCGATTTAATATTATTGCTTACAAACAGGATTTATTTTTCCTTAACCCTTAAATAACCATGTGAGTCTCAACCTGCGGCGAGCTGTACGGCACCAGACAACGTAAGGTATAAGTGCAAAAAATGTGGGAAAGAAACCATATTTTACACCGAGATCTATCCTGATCTATGCGCCGAGTGTGGCGTGGCACAACTAGAAATAGACAGGAACAAGCCTGTTTTGAAGGTATAGAAAATTTGGGGTTGTCCTGTGTCGAAAAAGCAGCAGTTGATTCCGAATTTTTGAAGGAATAGATTTTTGGATTTTAGCCATATCGAATACTTGTTAGGATATTTGCCATTTCCAGAGGGGGAGTGACGGCAGATCTAACCCCTATTTCATGGGATTCTTTTCAAGACAACCATCAATTAACACATTAAACGCCTTTTTCTTGCCTTATTTAGTAATTAAGTTAATAATATTATATATTTTATTAAAATACTTGACTTATTTCATTATTAACCTTGACGCGTTTATATATTAAGCTATTTGACTAAACGCGACTTGAAAAATGGACCTGTTTGAGACTGGTAGATTATATAAAAACAGCTATTTCTTTGATTTTTCGAACAGCTTTCTTAACACCCCTAATTCTTCAGGTGTAAGTTCTGTGCTTTTTTCTGCGGGAGTCTGAGGTTTGCTATATACTGTTTGCCCTTCTATCTCAGCCTCAACTAGTTTTAGGGGTTTACCGTCTTTTGTGAACCCCAAGCTTTCAACGAAGGAGGTCAACCCCTGAACCTGTTTTTCAAGGCTCTCGACCTTCTTCTTAGTCTCCTGCCCATTTCCAAATACTCTGAGTCTATCATAACTCCTGACATATCCAGCCACCAGAGCATTGGGATACTTACCTTCTGTATCAGGTTGATCTTCGGGTTTGCTATATTGCCCCATAGCTCCCCCTATAGTTTTGCCGCACAGCCTCTTGATCCAATTCCCAGTTAGTCCCGCAGACTCTAAGCTAGTTATGAAATATTTGCGGAAAGAGTGTGCGCCCAACCTCTTGCCGTTCTTAACATGAGCGCACAGCCTTCTTAGTTCCTCAGAGCCACCATCGGGACTTAATCGGTTACCCTTTCGAGCATTTTTCTGGTTTCGTTCTACTGTAAAGAGAGGTTGATCGTTTGGCACAGTCCCAGACTCTGAGCGTTCACCAAGGTATTCATCGAAAGCCCTGACAGCTTCAGGACCAATAACAACAAACGCCAGCACCTTGTTTTTTCTTGTAACAGATGGATCGAATACCCTGAAAGGTTCTCCAGCCTCGTTTCTGACTAATTGAGAACTGGTATATGCCTCGACATTGAAGGAAACCGCATCCCCTACCCTAAGTCCCGAATCTTTCAGGAACATTATCAAAGATCTGTTTCTAAGCTTGGCTTCATTTCCGCAAGCGTCTAACACTTGGCTAATCTGATCCTTGGTGACGAGGTTTCTCCCAATGCTTTCACCTTTGGGAATTTCTCTAGGAGCCAGATCGAGTTTCTTTTTCCTATCCTGAGAAGCAAAAAAGTGTTGAAGTGCTTTGTAAATATGGGCAACTGTCTGAGGTTTTCCCCCAGCCCTAATGTCCTCGTTCATTAACAATTTTACTTGAGTCTCGATCTCGTGCTGATCCCTTGAGTCCTTAGCGGTTAATTCTTCTTCGTGTTTTTGCCATAGTACTTCAAGAGTGGAATAATTGAACCGAGCCATGAAACGATCTACAAGTCTAATGTAACGGTCCCTCGTGTTTGGAGCAAGAACGCTTAACGCATCTTGCCATTTCTTACTTGCCTTGCTTTCCTTTTCCATGTTCCGCACCCGTGTTAGGATTCGTATCGCAGCTATTTAAGGAATCCCACGAACTTAGTTGCTCCCTATGAAGAACTCCATACCTGTTCCAGCTTTGGTCTCAGTGTTGCGCCTTTTTGGATAACCCTTTCGATTGGTTACAGGTTTTATCCATTGGTTGAGATATCCGACTCTAATCACGAGAAATTTCTTCATGTAAATTGAAGAAAAAGGCTTACCAAATCTTTTAATTGATAAATTAATGAAAAATTTAGTTTAGATTTACAAAAGCTTTTATGTTTTTAAATAATCTCAATTTATTATGTCAGATTCACCTGAAAAAGAAACAGAGCCAAAGGCAGTTACAAAAGAAAAAAAATCAGATCCAATAATTGAACAGATGCAGGAAATTATTGGAAAAGTAGAACAAATACCTGAATATTATCGTATGAAAGCTTTTGAAGTATTACTAAATCAAAAATTAACAGGAACCCAACTACCATTTGAAATTGTAAAACATGAAACAAAGAGTGAACCTGTACCTACAGGTAAATTCATTATACCTATTGATGTGAGAGCCTTCCTTCAGCAATACGAGGTTGCTGAGGAAAAACTTAAAAAACTATTTTTAATGCAGGACAAAGAAGTGAGACCCACTTACCAAATAACAACCACAAAAAAATCCCGGTCTCAAATTCAAATAGCACTACTTGTAGCGTTGGAAACTGCGTTAAAGGGTGGAAAATTCGAGTTCAATGCTGAAACAGTTAGAACTCGTTGCCAAGAACTGAAATCCTATGATCAACCAAATTTCCAAGCAAACTTCAAAAATAATCAGTCGCTATTCAAAAGTCTGGCTGATCCTGAACATGTAGAGCTGTCGCCAGATGGAAAGAGTGCGCTTGCGGATGTAATTTCGGAGATCGTTAAATGAGTAAGGATCTATTCATCCAACAAATTACGCAAATAGAAAGAGATCTAAAACAAATACAGTTAGAAATCGATCAGTTACCAGGTAAACAAATTAAACGCCAATCAACAAAAGAAAAAGCACAAAAACTTGCAAGAACGTGGTTTGAAGAGATAGAACCAATACTAGTTAGATATAAAGTACCGGAAGAAATTATTAAAAAATATCATTCGTTTTTTGATATACTTTTATTACATACAATTTCAAACCCTCTTAAGTCTAGTTGTATTTCCAATATCACTAATATTTTAGTGGATTTAGGTAAAGATATTCTCCCACCTGTAATGAGACACACCGATAAAATTCTTTCAATACAAAATTTGTCAAAAATATTAGAAAATACTACTGAAGAAGAACAAGAATATCTAATAGAATCACTAAAATGTGCCGAACGTAATTATCTTCGAGCATCATGTGTCATGGGATGGAATGCAACAATAAATAGAATTCAAAAGGTTATTGAAAAACTCGGATTTGAAGAATTTAATAAAAAGACAGAAGAAATGAAAAATCTTAAGGAAGGAAGATTTAAACGTTTTAATAAGTCATATAGTATTCACTCTTTAAGCGAATTACGAACTATATTTGATAATGATTTACTTTGGGTTTTGGAATATTGGGGGCTTATAGACAATAATCAGCACGAAAGACTTTCTCTTTGTTTTACAATGAGAAATAATTGTGCGCACCCTGGAGAAGCACCATTAACAGAAGAAAATTTAGCCTCTTTTTATTCAGATATTAAACTTATTATCTTTGATAATCCTAAATTCAAAATTTAATTTTTTATAGAAACTTTAACATCTCTTTTTTATTGAAGATAGTACATATTTTTAAATTAACCAAATAAATTTTCTATTTTATCATTTATTATTTCAGTTATTATTCCTACAGCTATCACAGTACTTATGAAAGTAAGATAATATTGAATCATAACCATTGGGTCCTTTTGGGTACTAAGTACAACAAATAGCTCAAGCACTCCCTTGATATCTCCAACAGGAGTAAAAATATTCAATATATACCACTCAACCCAAGTGGAGGGGAGAAAAATTATGAAAAAAATTAGGAGCCATAACTTACGGTCGCTTTGATTAATTCTCCCCATATTTCACTCACGAATCATTCTATCATATATCTGTTTGTAAAAATTACATGTTATTTTATTTGTCTAAACTTCAGTAGTATAATATCTAGGGAGAGAAACAGTAATTCCACAAATTACCCAATGATCGTAATAAAATTCGTAGCACCACGCACAAGTCCCCCCACATTCAATCTTTGGAATTCCATTTTTACCAAACTCGCAAAAGGATTTTACTTTATCATAATCCCAATTAGAATATTCTCTTTTTTCGTCCATCATAGAACCATCTATTAAATAAATATTAATCTATTAAGACGGGGTCAGGGGGGATTATTTAAACAGCATCTTTGATCGATTATGATTGCTATGATTCGCAGGCAGCCATTCGGGAGGACGGGGCACGAGAGCACCGCCACGCTATTCGGCGCAGCGGCACTCGGCGATGTGACTCAGGAGGTCGCGGATGAGACACTCAAGCTCCTCGACAGGTACGGCGTGAACCACATAGACGTCGCCGCCAGCTACGGGGACGCAGAGCTAAGGATAGGCCCGCGGATGGAGAAGCGGAGGGGCGACTTCTTCCTAGCAACGAAGACGGGGATGAGGACATACGCGGAGGCGAAGGCGGAGTTCAGCAAGTCGCTGAAGCGTCTCAGGGTGAAGAACGTGGACCTCATCCAGCTACACAACCTCACCCACCCGGAGGAGTGGGAGGCCGCCATGGGTGAGGGAGGGGCATTGAAGGCGCTGGTCGAGGCGAGGGAGCAGGGGCTCACACGATTCATCGGCGTCACCGGCCACGGCCTCTTCGCCCCCGCCATGCACATGCGGAGCCTGAAGAGGCACGACCTCGACTCCGTCCTCCTCCCCTGGAACTACATCCTATACAAGGACGAGCGCTACAGGAGGGAGTTCAACGAACTACTGGGGATGTGCAGGGACCGGGGAGTCGCCGTACAGACGATAAAGTCCCTGACGAGGGGCCCATGGGGGGAGAAGCGCCACACAGCGGAGACGTGGTATGAGCCCTTCGAGGAGCAGGGGGACATAAACAGCGTCGTCTCATGGGTCCTGGGGCAGGGAACCATTTTCCTAAACACCGCCGGCGACGTCAGGATTCTCCCGAAGGTGCTGGAGGCGGCGAGCCTGAACGCCGCCAGGCCGAGCGACGAGGAGATGGAGGAACTGGCGAAGAGGGCGCACATGTCCCGCCTCTTCGTCGGCTGACACAGCCATTTACACCCGGAACCGCGCACACCTTGATCGGTTTATATTAAAAGGTTCCTAACCCTTCAACGGCGATTGTATGAATGAGATCGTGCACTTCGAGATACCCGTAGACGACTTGGCGAGGGCACAGAAGTTCTACAAGTCGACCTTCGGGTGGCAGATGAACCACATGAAGGAGATGGACTACACGATGGTCCAGACGACGGAGACAGATGAGAGGAACATGCCGAAGAAGCCGGGGTCGATAAACGGCGGCATGATGAAGAGGAGCAAGGACGTGAAGGCACCCGTCGTCACGATAAGCGTCGCCGACATCAACGCCGCGCTTACGAAGATCGAGAAGAACGGCGGGAAGACCCTCGTGAAGAAGATGGAGGTAGGCACCATGGGGTGGTCCGCCTACTTCAAGGACTCCGAGGGAAACGTCGTCGGCCTCTGGCAGAACAAGATGTAGAACGCTTGCTGCCCAACAGTTTATGTCGCACCTTTTTTTAGAGCCTCTCCCGGGGCTCGAGCGGCGTTTTCTCCCTCCCCTCGGAGGGGGCGATCAGCGGCGCGACGCGGTCCATGAAGTACTCCGCTGACTCCGCCTCGGAGCCGTAGGGGAAGACTATGACGAAGTGGCTCACCCCGAGGTCCGTGTAGCCCCTCACGAACTCGGCGGCCTCCTCCGCCGTCTTCCGCTCCCACTTCTTCTCCCCCGAGTACCTCTCGTAGGGGGCGGGTGTGCCGGATTTCACGCCTTTGAGGGCGAGGTGGAGTCCAGCAGACTTGCGGATCGAACCGTAGTCGACCCCCAGCTTCCCGCAGTGTGCCTCGAGGACGCCGAGGCGCTCCGCATAGACCTTGAGGTCGGTGTTCCACGCGAAGTTGATGATCTGCGCGTGCTTGGCGGCGACCTTGAGGACTTGGTCGCCCGTGCCTCCGACGAGTACGGGCATGGGGTCCTGTAGGGGCTTTGGCATGGCGACGCAGTCGTTGACGCTGTAGTATTTGCCCTGGAAGTCGGCGCGTGGCTTCGTCCACATCTCACGCGCCACCGTGATGGCTTCGTCCAGCTGCCTGACCCTAGCCCCCGCGCTGGGGAACTCGTAGCCGTAGGCCTTGTACTCGACCTCCTTCCACCCCGCGCCGACGCCGAAGTAGACGCGCCCCCCGCTGATGTTGTCGAGGCTCGCCGCCATCTTCGCCGCGAGGCAGGGGTTACGGTAGTTCTGGCAGGAGACCATAGCGCCGAGGCGTAGGGTCTCCGTCTCCACGGCGAGGGCGGTTAGGAGCGTCCACGCATCGAGGCAGTCGACGTCGACGGCGTCCGGGCGGATCAGGAAGTGGTCTGAGGCCCACATGCTCTCGAAGCCCACCGCCTCGACGCGCTTCGCCACATCCCGTAGGTAGGTGTACTCGTAGCCGAACTGCGGCTCGATCTGGAGCCCGTAGTCGATCTTCATTTCAATCAACCATATCTAGGAAGCGGAGCCAATAAAACGGTTGCATCCCAGCCCCCTATGCTCAGGGCTAGACCAGTTTCACTTCGACCCGAGGAGCCTGTCGAGAAGGCGGCGGTAGCTCGACTTGGTGTCGAGGACCTCGACCTTCGTCGCGCAGGCTTCGCAGCCGGTGCGGGGTGTGGAGATGTCGAGACCCGCCATGGCAACGTCCTCGAGGTGGTCGAGGGGCCTGCAGAGCAGGCACGTCTTGACATCGCCGCTGAGCCTCTTGGTTTTGTGGAACCTCATCGCCTCCCCGGCGGATTCGAAGCTGAACCAACCACCTTCCGCCCTCATCTCGTTGACGCCCCTCCGATCCGTCGCCTTGGGCTCTATGTGGATGCACTCTCCCCTGTGGAGGGTCGCCGTCTGCGTCGGCAGGTCGACGTCGAGCCAGAACATACGTTGTGGAAAAGGTGAGGGGGTTAAAAAACCTGAGCTTGGCTTAGCGCTTCTTGGCTGCGTGTTCAGCGGAGGCGGCTATCTGCTCGGGGGTGAGCCCGAACTCCTTGAGGAAGCTGTCGGAGTTGCGGCTCGAGCCCCCCCAGGCGTCGGGGACGCCGAGGCGGTGAACAGGGACGGGGTACGCCTCAGATAGTGCCTCCGCCACGGCTCCACCGAGGCCGCCTAGGATCGAATGGTCCTCGACTGTAACAACGGAGCCGGTGGCCTTCGCCGCAGCCGCGAGTGTCTCGGCGTCGAGTGGCTTGACAGTGTGGATGTTGATGACCCTCGCCTCGATCTTCTTCTCCTTGAGGATGGCCGCGGCCTTTAGGGAGGCGTCGACCATGGGGCCGTAGGCGGCGATTGTGATGTCTGAGCCTTCCCGCATCGTCTCAGCCTTGCCCAGCTTGAACTTGTAGCCCTTCTGTAGAATGGGCTCCTTGTCCCTGCGTAGGCGCATGTAGAATGGGCCGCCCGCCGCCAAAGCTGTGTCGAGTGCGTTCCGCGTCTCCTCGGCGTCTGCTGGGACGACGACGCGCATGTTTGGTATGACTCGCATGAGTGCGACGTCCTGCAGTGCTAGGTGGCTGGCGCCGTCGGCTGCAGCTGAGAATCCGCCGTGGCTGGCGACGAGGCAGACGTTGAGGTTGTCGTGTGCGACGATGTTCCTGATCTGGTCCCAGGCGCGCCCGGTGAGGAAGTAGGCGAAGCTGCTGGCGAACGCCCTCTTGCCGCCGATGGCGAGGCCCGCGGCGACGTCTATTAGGTTCTGCTCGGCGGCGCCGACGTCGAAGAATCTGTCGGGGTACGCCTTGCCGAAGAGTATCGTCTTCGTCGACTCGGCGAGGTCGGCGTCGACGACCACTATGTCCTTGTTGGTCTTGCCGACTTCGACGAGCCACTCGCCGTATGCTTCCCTTGTTGCCTTTGCGCTCACGCCTTATCCCTCCAGCTCCTTGCAGGCGATGTCAAGCTCGGCCGGGGTGCACGCCTTGCCGTGGAAGCCGACGACGCCCTCCATGAAGCTGACTCCCTTGCCCTTGACGGTGTCAGCGACGATGACGGTTGGCTTACCCGTCGTCTTCTTCGCCTCCTCGAATGCGGCCTGTAGCTGGGCGTAGTCGTGGCCGTTGACGCGTATCACGTGCCAGTTGAATGCGGCCCACTTGTCAGCGATCGGCTCGATGGAGACGACCTTCTCCGTTGGGCCGTCTATCTGGAGGCCGTTGCGGTCGATGATGGCGGTGAGGTTGTCGAGTCTCCTGTGCGCCGCGAACATGGCTGCCTCCCAGACGAGGCCCTCGTCGCACTCGCCGTCGCCGAGCAGGCAGTAGACGCGGCTGCTCTTGCAGTCGATCTTGAGGGCGGATGCTATGCCGGAGGCGATGCTCAGGCCGTTGCCGAGGCTGCCGCTGCTAACCTCCACGCCGGGGGTCCGCGTCGCGTCGGGGTGGCCCTGAAGCATGCTCCCGTGTAGGCGGAGGTTGTGTAGCTCAGCCTTGGGAAAGTAGCCCTTCTCGGCGAGCACCGCGTAGAGTGCGGGCGCCGCGTGCCCCTTGCTCAGTATGAAGCGGTCCCTCTCGGGCCACTTGGGGTTCTTCGGGTCGTGCCGTAGCACCCTCCAGTAGAGGGTGACGAGAATGTCCGTGGCGCTCAGGCTGCCGCCGGGGTGGCCCGAGCCCGCCTCCGTCGTGGCGCGCAGAACGTCGGCGCGCACCTTCCTAGAGATCCTGCGAAGCTCCTCATCGTTTACCATGCATCATCCATCCAGATCCTGCCTATTTTGCCCACCCAGCGCGTGGTTGGACCCCAAATTGTGAACCACCTTGCCCCGGGCACTATAAAAGATGTGCTGGCATCGGTTGGCTGGGGCAACGGGTATCCTCAAGCGTCCCGCCGGTCCAAATATATGCGTTTCCGAGGCCGCTACCCGGGGGTCTCGACGGTGACGGAAACCGTAATGACTACTTTGGGGTCCTTGAGGAGCTGGACGAGGCTGCGTGGCATGTGGATCGTGGCCTTGTCGGCGTGCACCATGAGGGTCCGCGGGCAAGTGTAGCCGCTCATCCGAGCCACCATGTCCGTCGGGTGCTCCCACGTGAGCCCCGGGTTACCACGCCCGGTGGTCGTGAAGACCCTATCCCCGAGCCTCAGGCTCAGGGAGATGACGGAGTCGGACCTCCTAGCGGCCTCCCTCATCTCGGGGCTCAGGTCGCGGAGCCCCTTCTCCGCCGCGACGGCGGCGATGCAGTCCCCCTGGGTTGTGAGGTGCGTCTCCCTAGTGACCTCTATCGTCTTCTCGTGGGTTGCTCGGATGTTGACGTGGCCGCGTGCCGTGAAGGTATCCTCGAGGAGCATCCCGTTCTCCCTCCGCCCAGCGGGATTTAAGGATACGCGGGGCTACTTGTTGAAGTCGTGGAAGACGCCGTCGCGCACCTGCGCCACGTAGTCGCCGTCCTCGATGACCCAGAGTATCCTGTGTCCGTCACGGGCCATCCTGCCTGGAAAATGCATGGACTTGCGGTTTTACCGCTTGATCGCTTCTAGCCCCTTCGCCACGCCATCGGTGGCCCACTTGTTCCACGGCAACGTGAAGAGCTTGAACCCCATGTCTACGAGCCTGTTCGGCTCCCACCCGGGGGGTATGAAGTACATGCCCGCTGTGACGTGGTGCCTCTTGCAGGCGTCGGCGATCTTCTTCAGCGCCTCGGCGTACTTCGGGTTCCCGTAGTCGAGGGTTATCCCGAGGTTTATCGAGAGGTCTGAGGGGCCTACCAGTAGGACGTCGATGCCGGGCACGGAGAGTATCTCGTCGATGTTGTTCATCGACTCGACGGTCTCGATCATCGGGATGACGAGCACCTCCCCGTTGAAGGCGTCCATGTAGTCGCGGTACTTCTCGTAGCTGCCCCACTCGCCCTTTACGCCCGCGGAGCTCCTCACACCCTCGGGCGGGTATTTGCACCATTTGACCATGTCCTCGGCCTGCTTCTTGGTGTCGACCATCGGCACTATGATGCCCTTGGCGCCGATGTCCAGGGCGTAGCAGATGAGGGCCTGGTTGTTCTCCCCGACCCTGACGACGGGGATGGCCTTCTTGCCCCTCATGGCCTGGAGCTGGTGCTGTAGCTCCTTGATGTCCACGGGGGAGTGCTGGGTGTCGAAGAGGATGAAGTCGAAACCCGATTCGGCAAGCCAGTCCGCGGGGCTCGTCAGCCCACCAGTCGTTCCAACGGCGGTCTTCCCCGCCTTCAACATGTCCTTGACAGCGTTCACGTCAGTTCAGTGAAGATGGTCGGCATTCGCGATATAGTATTTTGGGTAAGCACGCCCATTCACCTCTCGCAAGCCAACTTGGTTGCGGTCCAACCAACTGTGAAGTGCCGCGAACCACTCAGCATTTCTGGGATTGCAGCCAGAAAAGAATGATAATCATGCGCGAATCCCGGCAGCTTTGTGTTTCCGTGAACCTACGGGTTTGTCTGCCGGCGGCGGGAACTGCGTCTTTGAATGGGGGCCATTTGATTTACGGGTGGCGCGCTGCCGTGTGTCTGTGAAAGCACCACCGTCCCATCTATTCAGGAGATTTTAGGTTAGGAGTAGACTGGCTCATTTCTGGGAGTATCCTCCGGTCGTAGAACTTCATCAAACCTCCCCCTCTTACATTATCCAGTAATAGGCTAATCCATTTATTGGATAAAAATCTTTTCAGTTTTTCTCGGATATCGATTCGATTCTCAATACAATGGAAAAGGGCTTAGAAGAGACGGCATTCATGAAATTTTGGTTGTTCTAAACCCTAGAATAATATTAGCCCGCTTCGTTTAATTGGTTGATGAAATCTTCAAGGCGCCGCCTACTAGTTGGAGTCGTGTTGCTTCTGATCATGGGCGGGGCAGGGTTCCTGATCAACTACCTCAGCGCGGGGATGGTGTACGCGGAGTCGGACGCCGCGGCGGCGAACGTGGACGCGTCCATCGTGGCGGCCAACACCGGCTTCGCCATGAGGCTGCTAACCGAGCTGCAGCGTGAGCAGGGCGGGAAGAACATATTCATCTCCCCCCTCAGCGTCTCCATCGCCCTCTCTATGACATATAACGGCGCCAACTCCACAACAAAGGCGGCGATGCGTGAGGCGCTCGGCATAAGCGGCATGAGCGACGAGGCAGTCAACGCGGGCTTCAAGCAGCTCATTGAGAGCCTGGCAAACGCCGACAGGGACGTTGCCCTCAACATCGGTGACTCCGTCTGGATCAAGGCGGACTTCGCTGGTGGGGTGAAGAAGAACTTCATAGACACCCTGTCCAAGTACTACCTTAGCGAGGTCTACACTAGGCCCTTCGATCCAACGACCGTCAGTGAGGTAAACTCGTGGGTCAGCAAGGAGACGAACGGCAAGATCAGCAAGATCCTCGACAAGATAGACGCTGACAACGTCATGTTCCTCATCAACGCCATCTACTTCAAGGGGGACTGGGTCGACAAGTTCGACGAGTCCCTGACCCGCCCAGCCGACTTCACCACAGCCGACGGGTCGACGGTCACGGTCGACATGATGAGCAGGGGCGGCCGCTACGGCTACTACGGCGACAGCGTCGTGCAGATCGCGAGGCTCCCCTACGGCAGGGACAAGATCGCGATGTACGTCTTCCTGCCCGCGGAGGGCAGTTCCCTCGACTCATTCACGGCGGGTCTGACGGGGGAGAAATTCGGCTCCTACTTCGCGAAGCTCTCCCAAAGGGAGCTTGATCTACGGATGCCGAAGCTCAAGCTTGAGTATGGCAAAGTTGACCTGAAGCCCGCTCTTACCAGTCTAGGCATGGGGATCGCCTTCGACCCCTCATCAGCTGACTTCAGCAAGATAGCGGACGTGGCCCCGGAGCGTCTCTACATCGCATTCGTCGACCACAAGGCGGTCGTTGAGATCAACGAGAAGGGCACAGAAGCGGCGGCGGCCACAAACGTGGGGATATCAGTCACGAGCGCGCCGATGCGCACATCATTCACAGTTAACAGGCCCTACATGTTCGTGATCAGGGACGATAGGTCTGGGACGATCCTGTTCTCGGGGCTGATCACCGACCCAACAATTGAGACGTCGCCATAGTCTCTACAATGCTAGTTGGCTTTGTGGATCAGGAATCGAATGTGGTTTTTCAACGACCACAAGTCGAAGAACGGTAAGGTTTAAACGAATGGTGCCTGTGTCTTGTGTTGGTTGGGCTGGTAGATCAGTCGTATGATCGCCGCCTTGGCATGGCGGAAGTCGGGGGTTCAAATCCCTCCCAGTCCACCAAATCTCTATTTAAGAAATAATACCACTAGACTGGAAACCCCTCGACAGTATTCACAATCAAATAAAAAATCAAGAGCCCGTGATATCAAGTAAATTTATTAGATCATATACCCAACGATCATTCAGTGGTTTACCATGGAGAGCCCAAAGAAGCTGTACCGATCGAAGAAGAAGATACTCGCAGGCGTATGCGGGGGAATCGCGGAATACCTGAACATGGACCCCACGATAATCAGGGTGATCTGGGTCGTTCTCTCCCTCGCCTATGGCGTCGGGGTTCTAGCGTACATCATATGCTGGCTCCTGATCCCCGTCAACCCTAACCCATAAAACGTAGAAGGCGCCACGACCCAACCCGTGGCCTGCATACTCGGTTATATTTCACCCACCCTCCTGATACCCGGCTGAAATGACCGACCCAGTTATAATCGTGCACGGTGGGGCGTGGGACATACCGGACAGGCTCGTCGAGGTAAACATCGGCGGCGTCGAGGAAGCCGTCGGCAGGGGCTGGGGCGTCCTCAAGAAGAGCGGATCGGCGCTCGACGCCGTCGTGGCCGCAGTAAACTCCCTCGAGGACAACCCCGTCTTCGACGCCGGCATCGGCTCAGTGCTCACCGAGGACGGCACCGTCGAGATGGACGCCATGATAATGGACGGCGCGACACTCGGCGCCGGCTCAGTTGCGGGCCTCCGCGACATCAGGCACCCGATCGACCTCGCCCGACTGGTCATGGAGAAGACGCCACACGTCCTCATGATAGGCGAGGGCGCACAGAGACTCGCCGACAAGTACCACGTCGAGAGACTCACACAGGACAAACTGGTCACCGACGAGGCACGCCAAGAGCTCGCCGAGTGGCTCAAGAAGAAGAAACTCGCATCACGAGGACACGACACCGTCGGGGCCGTGGCACTCGACCACAAGGGCAACATCGCCGCGGCCACCTCCACCGGCGGCATGACGGGCAAGCTCGTCGGCCGCGTCGGCGACGTCCCCATAGTCGGCAGCGGAGGCTACGCAGACAACAGGGTAGGCGGCTCATCATCGACCGGCCACGGCGAAGCCATAATCAAGGTCAACCTCGCGAGACTCGTCCTCACATACGCCGAGGCGGGGACCCCCATACAGGAGGCGACCGACAAGGCACTAGCCTACATGGAGGAGCGCGTAGCGGGGACCGGCGGGGTCATCGCCCTCGACTCCAAGGGTAACGTCGGACACAGCTTCACCACGAAGCGCATGGTCTGGGCCACCGCGAGAAGCGGGAAGATAGAGTCCGGCATATAATCAGCTTACAAGGCTGAGCTTTGAAACTCCGAGAACAAGAGGGGGCGTGAAAGTATTCTATGAAGTTCAGAGTCCTTTGAGTAGACGTACCAGCACGCGACTGCCACGATGAGCGGGAGATTCTTTCAGCTCACAATGAATAAGATAAATCGTTGAAGAAGATAAGTGCACGGGGGGAGCGTCACTGAAGCAGCCAACCCGAGCAGGGCACGCGAAACACCGTCCGAAGACCAGCATCCTGCTCGCATTATCATGCCTCCTCATCTGCTCAGCACTACTCCCCACGCCCTCAGTGCGGGCGTCAATCGGCGAAGCGGCGGTACACGCGGTCACCGAATCAACGGACCACATCGTGAAGAGGTTCAACACCACGGTGACGGTCGTCGATGAGAAGACCGTCCAAGTCTCCATCGACTATGGCTTCACGTGGCTCGACAAAGATCACACCCGGGACACGTGGTACGTCTACGTCGGCGACGGCGCCTACGGCATAACGACGGAGGACGAGGAGGGGTCCCTGAACTACGGCACAAACTACGTGGTCGAGAACGGGTGGCTCCCGGTGAAGCTGAGGGGGGAGATCAGTGCCGGGGAGAGCAGCTACTTCAGGGTCAGCTACTACGCCGAGAACCGCGTGACGAACAACGGGGGGAGCCAACCGGGGTTGTACCACGTCGCGATGTGGATCATGTGGGACACCTCGCCCAAGGAAGTTGTGTCGGTGAGGATAGTCGTACCGAGCTGGCTCTCAGTTGGCAGGTATGAGCCCTCCTTCCTAGAGGCTGAGAAGACGCGGGACGGCGCCACCGTGCTCTCCGCACACGCCCAGAACGTAGGCTACGACACGAACTACTACCTTAACGCGGACCTAGTCGCGAAGCAGGGCAGCCGGGAATACGCGCCGAGTATCTCAATCGACGAGTGGACGACCACGATCATGGCGGGGGTTCCGACAAACGTCATCCTCGCCGTTGGGAACCTCAGCAACGACGCGGCGCACCGGGTAAACGTCACCGTCGCCGCCCCGCCCTCGCTTAACCTCAGCGGCGCGGGCCAAACAGCGTTGGGTGAACTACGCCCCTTCGAGACGAGGTACCTGCGATTCACGGTGAACGCCTCATCCCCCGGTTCATCCTACGTATACGCCACGCTGGCATACACCGACGGCAACGCCGCCAAGACCCAGTATAGGAACTGCACCATCGACGTGACGCGTCGAGTCTACGACACCATCACGGCCTGCAACGTGGCGCCCGACTACATCGAGGTCTCGAAGGAGGCATCCATCAACTACGTGATCGTGCCCGTCCACGAGGCCGAGGCATCGGTCTCTCTGATTAGGCCGGACGGCAGCCTCTACGCGAGGGTGAGACGCAACGTCACGTATGGCTCATTCACCGTGAGGTTCCCCCCGGACACCGCTGGGAACTGGACCGCGTCCCTGGATGTGCCCGAGGCAGATGACTGCAGGGCCACCCGAATGAACACCACCTTCCTAGTCCACCCGACCGACCTGTACTCCAGCCAGGTGCTCTCCTCGGACAATAAACGGCTCGTCGCCTCATACGACGCCGAGGGGGTCTACACCTTCACCAACAACGGCGCGGAGGCGGATCGGTCCCCCGTCTTCGACGTCAGGCTATACGCCACGCTCCCCACGCAGGATGTCACCCTTCTCAGCGTAGAACCGACGCCCATAAGCCTCTCCTACACCGACAGCGGCCTCAGGGCGAAGTTCAGCCCCCTAGAGTTGAGTCCTGGTGCGAACTATACCATCGTGGTGCGCTTCAACGTGAAGATCCTGACCCTCCCCACCTTGACAAAGGGCTTCAACGGTACACTGGACGACATACCTCCCCAATTTCTCAGCTACACGGGCTACGCGAAGTACTGGGAGACGAACGACACGTCGATAAAGCAGCTGTCCCGCTCCCTCACCGCGAACCAGTCAACCGTGTCGGGTAAGATCCAGGCAATCTACTTCTGGGTCGCTGATAATATAGAGTATGACCACGAGAAATATAACGCGTCGATGAGTGGTGAGCCGACGGAGCGGTACACGGCGCCCCAGACGCTGGCGTTGAGGAAGGGGGTCTGCGTCGACATCTCAAACCTCTTCATAACGCTCTGCCGCGCGTCGGGGATACCCGCCGTCGCGATCACGGGCAACACCTACAACGGGGTGAGCGGGAGCGACAACACCGATAACGGGCACGCGTGGTCCGCCGCATACGTGCCCAGATACGGTTGGGTTGAGGTCGACGCGACGTGGAAGGAGTATGCGAGGCTAGACGCCGTGCACATTGCCAGGAGCTGCATCAGGGAGGCTTCCGACAGCGATGGCTACTATTATTGGAACGTCAACAACGAGACGGCACTCGATGAACACCTTTTCCTCATACGCATATCGATATCTAGCCAAGCCTCCAACTCGACGAGCCCCTCTAACGGAGCCGCCATCGTCGACGGCGGATACCACACCATAGGCGAGGTGGGTACCAACACGCTGATCGGTGTCGTGGTAATAACGGCGATAATTGCGGTGATCATCATCACGCCGTTCATGGTCTTGAAGAGGAGGAGAGCCAAGAGGGCTGGTCGGGCAGAACCATATCCCAGTCAAGGCTAGTATGAGGATATCTCAAGGCGTAGGGTCGGAGATCTGGAAGAGGGCCCGTGCCAATAACGGAAGTTGGCTAGTTTTGGCCGGTGATAGGTCTGAAAAAGGCACACTTTGAGACGCCTCCGTCGATGCGAGGCTTAGCTGTGGTCCTTGAGGTAGATGTACCAGTAGGCGGCCGCCACGAACAATGCGCCGCCTATCAGGTTTCCAAGCGTGACGGGGATCAGGTTCCCCACGAAGCCGGATATACTCAGGTTGGTTGCGTCGACCCCCGCCTTCTGAACTAGGGAGGCGTCCCCGCCCGCCAGGATACCAAGGGGTATAAGGAACATGTTGGCGACGCTGTGCTCCAGGCTCATCGCGACGAACGCGGAGATGGGGGGGATGATCGCGAGTATCTTGCCCGTCGTGTCCTCGGCGGAGCTGGCGATCCAGATGGCGAGGCAGACGAGCCAGTTGCAGAGTATCCCCCTGATCAGGGCATCCATGAAGCTCAGGTTGACCTTCACATTCGCTACCTGGATGGCGCGCACCGCGATGGCCCCGCCGTTGGCTAGGTAGCTCCCGCCGGCGAAGACGAGCCCGACGAGCAGAAGCGAGCCGACGAGGTTCCCGATATAGACAACGCCCCAGTTCTTGAGGACCTCAGTGAACCGGGCCTTCCCCGATAGGCATGCGACGGTGATCAACCCGTTCCCCGTGAACAGCTCCCCGCCGCCCAGCACAATGAGGATGAGGCCGAGTGAGAAGACCGCGCCCCCGATGAATGCTGCCAACCCGCTGCCGACGTACGCGGCTGCGTCGCTTGATACGACTACGAATAGGTAGCCCCCGAAGCCGACGTAGGCCCCGGCGAGGACGGCGAGCAGAAACACCTTACCTATCGGCGTCTTGATCTTGCTCCCGAAAGATGAGCAGACTTGCTCTGCTATCTCACCAGGTTTACGGGACATCGAGATTACCTACTGATTCATGAAGGATGATAATAAACTATCTCAGAACCTGCCGCCTATACGCCTCAGGGGGGACGTTGACGCTGGGGATCAAGGATATTACCGGCGGTTTCCAGACTCAAATCGATCAACATGACGAAGTTGAAGGAGATCTACCTCTGCGAGATATGCGGGAACAAGGTCCAGGTCCTCGAATCCGGCGGCGGTCAGCTCGTCTGCTGCGGGCAGCCGATGAAAAAGGTCGCGAAGTAGCCCCCGGTGGGGGCTGCCTCGGCTACTGCTTGTTTTTGACGACTATCGTCTTCGCCAGGTAGGTGAAGATGCGCTGGCTCCTCTGGTTGCTGAATATCCAGCCGAGGATCAGGTCGAGTGGGAGCAGGAAGGCCTTGCCGAATGCCTCGATCGCGGCCTGGGTGAGATCGATTGGGCCGCCGTCCATGTTAGTCACCTTGAGCTTCATCACCATCTTGCCGATGCTCTGGCCGTAGGTCAGGTCCATGAAGAGGAAGTAGACGAACCAGAACAGGTTGTCGAAGCCGAGGTTGCTCCACGGGACGTAGCCGGGGACACCCATCATCCCGCCGATGAAGTAGCTGGGCAGGAATATGATCGACTTTATGATTCCGAGGACTATCCCGGCGAGGATCATGTCGATGATGTAGGCGAGTACCCTGTCGCCCCACCCCGCGAGGTTGATCACCTTCTCGCCCGCCTGGGTGGTCGCCGGCGTTGAGGCGACGGGTGCGCCGCACTTCTGGCAGAATACCGCGCCCTCCTTCAACTCGGCGCCGCACTTCTCACAGTTAACCATGCAGTGATTCTCCTTGTGCCTGAGAAAAGTGGGGCAGTTTATAATGTTACCTGAGTGGGGCTAGAAGGTGACCTCGGCGGACTTCTTCCCCGTTAGCTCGAGGAGGACTATCTTGCCCACGACGGTCTTGGCGAGGGCCCCGCTGCTGTCGACGCCCGTCAGCCTCGGCATCAGCGCGGCGGGGTTCTTGTCCTGGCGCTCGATCATGTGCTTGAGTACGCGCCTCTTCTCGTCGAGGGACTCGACCCACTCGATGCGTCCCCGGAACACGGCTGAGACGTAGAGGTGACTGCAATTCCCCTCGCTGTAGCCGTGGTCGATGAGCGCCTGCCCCCAGACGACTGGGTTTGCGCGCATGTAGTCGAGTTTCTTGCCCTCCGAGGAGCAGTGGAAGTAGAGGCACCCCGCCTCCTCGTCGTAGCTGTGGCTCAGGGCGACGATGTACGGCTCGTTCCCGTTCGCGAGGGCGAGGGTCACATAGTTCGTCTCCTTGAGGATCCTCCCCAGCTTCGCCTTGTCCTTGATCTCCTTGTCGCCGCGGCGCATGTGGTAAGTCTTGACCATGGACTAACCCGCCGAGTCGCGGTTATTAACACTTGATAGGGGAACCGTTAAACCCACGGACCGGTTCATCGTCTGTGATGCTCGCAGACAGGTTCAAGACGACCGCGATCGCCCTCGTCGCCTTCGCCATGACGGTGCTGATACGGAGGGGACTCGACTCATTCACCATCCCCGCGGAGATACTGAACGTGATAAACATCGCCACGGTCTTCATGGTCTGCCTCATCATAGTCGTCATCGTCAGGGCGTGGATGCCCCGGTTCAAGCGCTAGGCGCGCGTGACCCTGACGGCGCAGGCCTTGTACTCGGGTATCTTCGACTCGGCGTCGACGGCGTTGTTCGTCAGGACATTCGCGGGGGCCTCTGCGAAGTGGAAGGGTATGAAGACGACGCCCTCCATTATGCCGCCCGTGACGCGTGCCCGCAGCGTTATCTCCCCCCTCCTGCTCGCGATCCTGATCATGTCCCCGAAGTGGATGCCGAGCCTCTCGGCGTCCCGCTCGTTGATCTCGGCGAATGCCTCGTTCAACTGATCGGTCAGTGTGGGGCTCCTGCGGGTCATGGTGCCCGTGTGCCAGTGGAAGAGGACGCGCCCCGTCGTCAATAGGAGCGGATACTCCTCGTCGGGCTCCTCCGCGGGTGGCCTGTGCTCGACGACGTGGAACCTGCCGAGGCCTCGGCTGAACTTCTCGACGTGTAGTATCGGCGTCCCCGGGTGCTCCTTCGAGGGGACGGGCCACCTGAGGCCGTCTCCATCCAGCCTCTCGTAGCTCACGCCGCGGTAGATGGGGGAGATCGCGGCGATCTCGTCCATTATCTCGGAGGGGCCCGTGTACCTCATCGGGTAGCCGAGGCGGGTGGAGAGCTGGCTCAGTATCCACCAGTCGGGCTTTGCGTCTCCGATTGGCTCTATCGCCTTGTGGAGCCGCTGTACGCGGCGATCCGTCGCCGTGAATGTACCATCCTTCTCCGCGAAGCTAACCGCCGGAAGGACGACATCCGCGACCGCCGCCGTCTCGCTGAGGAATAGCTCTGAGACGACGAGGAAGTCGAACTTCTCGAACTGCTTCCGGACGTGGTTTGTGTCGGGGTCGGACATGAGGGGGTTCTCCCCCATGATGAACATGACCTTGACCTTCTCCCCGGCGCCGTTCACCTTCTCGGTCAGGGTCAGCCCCGGCTCGGTGGGCATCGTGGCCCCCCAGGCGTCGCCCAGCCGCTTCCTCGCCTCTGGGTCGGCTGCGCGCTGGTACCCGGGCAGGAGGTCGGGGAGGGCGCCGACGTCGCAGGCTCCCTGAACGTTGTTCTGCCCCCTTAGTGGGTTGACGCCTGTTCCGGGTCGTCCTATGTTCCCGGTGAGCATGGCGAGGTTGGCTGTGCTGAGGACGTTGTTTACGCCGGTTATGTGCTGGGTTATGCCCATGCTGAAGAGGAGGGCCGCCCTATCGGCTGAGCCGTAGATGTGGGCGGCTTCCCTGATCTTCCCCGCGGGGACGCGGGTTATCCCCTCGGCGTACTCGGGCGTGTACTTCTGGACGTGTTCCCTGAGCGCCTCGTAGCCCTCGGTACGCGTCTTGATGAAGGCGTCGTCTTGGAGTCCCTCGGCGATGATGACGTTCATCATGGCGTTGAGGAGGGCGATGTCTGTCCCCGGCCTGTGCTGGAGGTGTATGGCGGCGTACTCGGTGAGGGGAATGTCCCGGGGGTCCGCCACGATCAGCTTGGCGCCCCTCTTGACTGCCCTGATGATCCTTCTGGCGAGGAGGGGGTGCTGCTCCGAGGTGTTTGAGCCGATGACGAGGAAGGCGTCCGCCTCCTCTAGGTCCTCCTGGCTATTCGTCATGGCGCCGCTGCCGAATGCCCTGGTCATCCCGGTGACGGTGCTGCTGTGGCAGAGGCGTGCGCAGTGGTCGATGTTGTTCGTCCCCACGGCGGCCCTTGCGAGCTTCTGCATGAGGTAGTTCTCCTCGTTTGTCGCCTTGGCGGAGGCGAGGAAGGCGACGGAGTCCGCCCCGTACGCCTCCTTCGACGCCTTTATCTTCGAGGCGACGAGGTCGAGTGCCTCCCCCCACGTTGCCTCGCGGAACCCGGAGCCTTCGCGGATCAGGGGCTTCGTCAGGCGGTCCGGGTGGTGTATGAACTCGTGGGCGCTCCACCCCTTTATGCAGAGGCGGCCCTCACCGGGGCCCCTCTGGTGGGGTAGGACGCCGACGACGCGCCCGTCCCTCACGTGGAGGTAGAGCAGGCAGCCGACGCCGCAGTACGGGCAGACCGTCGTCACATTCAAGCCGTGAGCCTCCCGAGTTTCTCCTCGAGCGCAGGGTCCTTTACCCTGTGCTGCTTGATGCCAGCCTCGTCGAGGCTGCGCCCCATGGCGAGGGCGAGCAGCTGAAGGTAGTAGATCGTTGGGACCCTGTACTCCAGCTTCAGCTCCCGCGCGGCGAGCATCTGGCCCGTGTCGAACTGGTAGAAGCACTGTGGGCAGATGACCGCGCTGCAGTCCGCCCCCGCGGCGTGCATCGCGTCGAGCTTCGCGCCGAGGAGCCTGTTTGCGGACTCGCGGTCGCCGTAGTTTGTGAGGGTCCAGCCGCAACACCCAGTCTTCTTGTCCCAGTCGACGGGCTCGGCGCCGAGGGCGGAGACCATGCCGTCGAGCACGATGGGGTCGAGGGGGTCGTCGAAGCCCATCACGCCGGGTGGACTGAGTATGTGGCAGCCTGGGTGGCAGGCGACCCGGAGCCCCGTCAGGGGCCTCTTGACGACCAAACGTATCCCCTCGAAGCCGACGCGTCGGGATAGGACCTGGGCGAAGTGCCGTACTTCGACGGTGCCCCGGAACTCGTGGCCCGTCTCGGAGAGCACCTCGTTCACCTTCGCCCTCAGGGCGGGGTCCGTCTTCAGGGTCTCGTTCGCCTGCCTGAGGGTGTATGTGCAGCCGTTGCAGAGGGTGATTATGTTCAGGCCGGCCTCCTCTGCGAGGCTTATGTTCCTCGCGGCCATGGCGAGGCCCGTCATCTTGTCGGTGAGGAAGCCGACGGGCTCGGGGCAGCACGTGAATCCCTCGATGTCGGCGAGTTCGATGCCGAGCTGGGGTAGGACGTTGCGGGCCACGGCCTCGATGTGTGGGAGTCGGACGGGGATGAAGCAGCCGAGGAAGAGGGCGTACTTCATGGCTGTGCCTCCTTGAGCCTCGCGGCCAACCCGGTCTTCTCCGCGATCTTCGCCAGCTCCCCCAGCGGCTTCGCGGATAGTGGTTTGAGGTTGAGTGTCTGCCTCTGCCTCTCGGTGGCGCCCGTGAGTGGGAAGGCGAAACCCGTCGCCACGACCTGCGCCACCTCGGCGCGTATGGTCGGGTGGACCGCGCCACCTCTGAGTGCCTCCCCCTTTAGTGCCTCGATGAAGTGCACGGGGGAGACCTCGTACGGGCACGTCTCCTCGCACTTGTGGCAGCTGACGCACATCCAGATGTTGGGGTTCGCGGCCCCCTTCTCCGACGCGAGGCAGTCGTATACGAATGTGTACCGGGGGTTGAAGCGGTGGTCGTACATAACGTGGCAACTGTGGGCCACGTTGCAGCAAACCCCGCACTTGAGGCAGACCTCGGCGGCCTCGTGCATGGCACCGGGGGGATAGGTGGCTCGGATCGCCAACTGAATCGACTAAGAGGGGGGAGGGACTGGCTTTAACGATTTAGCAGATCGGAGGGGGTTCAGCCCTAGTTGCCTGCGGGCGGGCTACTTTTCCTTCTTGCGGAGGTACCACGTCTCGCCCTTCGGGCTCGTCTCTATCTTGAACACCGGGTTGTAGGCGAGCATCTCCTTGACGAACTCGCGCATCTTTATTTTTGAGCCGTCGCTCCTCACGATGTCCTCGTCGAGGCTTATGACTACCTTCTTACCCTTATCGAGCTTTGGCATTGGGATCAACACTCTAATGCTTGGACCTGTTTAAGTTTTTTATGAGTCTCGGGCCCAGATAGACGCGCCGCGGTGATGTGGGGACTAGATCGCGTCGTCGCCGAGGTCCTCCTTCGTGAGACCCCCGGTCTCCTCGACCCTCTTACCCCTGAGCAGCGAGGGGATGATGGCCAACGCGTTGATCGCCGCCATCCAGAGGTACGCGTTGTTTATCCCGCCGGCGAAGAGCGCCGTCTCCGCCGCAGTCATCGCCGTGTGGGTGGAGATGACCCCGCTCACGATGCGGTAGGGCACCGTGAAGGTCATCACGAGTATCGCTAGGTTGATGCTGATCACGGACCCGGTCTGGAAGAAGACGGCCCTGACAGCCGAGGCTATGCCCCTGCGCGAGGTCGGCACAGAGCCCATCAACGAACTCATGTTTGGGGAGCTGAACAACCCGACACCAGCGCCGAACATCGCGAGGTAGACGAAGATTAGGGAGTATGGCGTGGATGCGTTGGTTGTGGAGAAGAGGAAGAGGGAGGTGCTGCTGAGGGCTAGGCCAGTGGTTGTGAAGGGCATGTGGCCATACTTATCCGATAACCTGCCGCTGAGAGGCCCTACGAGCAGGAAGGCGAGGTCTATCGGGAGGATGCGTATCCCGGCGTCGAACGGCGACAAGCCCAGCACGAGTTGGAAGTAGAGGCTGAGGAGCAGCGCCACCGCCCCCCAGGCGATCGAGTTCAGGAACTGCGCCGTGACGCCCCCGGTGAACTCCTTTATCCCCATTATCCTGAGGTCGAGAAGAGGGTGGCTGTGCTTCCTCTCCTGCGCTATGAAGGCGGCGAACCCGACGGCGGTCACAACCAATAGCCCGTAGACTAGGCTGCGGTCGGTCATCCCGTAGGCGTCGAAGGTAAGTGCGAGGAGCAGGCTGACTATCGATGTGGTGAAGCATAGGAATCCGACCCAGTCCATGGGGGCGCCCTTCTCGGTGCGCGCTATCTCCTTTAGCCTCCTCTGCGCCCACACGGTCCCAAAGATGCCGATTGGGATGTTGATGTAGAAGAGCGCCCTCCAGTCGAGGAAGGCGAGGATTATCCCGCTCAGCGTCAGGCCGCCCATCATGCCGAACCGAAGAGCGATCTGGTTGATCCCGAGGGCGAGCCCAAGTTCCTTCTTCGGGGTCGCGTCAACGATCATCGCGGCGCTGTTCGTCATGAGCATGGCCCCGCCTATCCCCTGCAGCCCCCTGAAGACGATGACCTGCGCCGGGTTCTGCGCGAGACTCACGAGCAGCGACCCGATCGTGAAGACGCCGAATCCAGCCGTGTATATCTTCACCCTGCCGATTATGTCGGTCGCCCTACCGATCAGGAGGAGGCTGATGGTGCTGCAGAGGACGTATGCCTGGGTGAACCAGATGGCCTGCTCCGCGTCTGCGCCGAGGGCCGCGGCCACCTGTGGGAGCCCGATTATGACGATCCTCGTGTCGAGCCCCGACATGAGTACACCGACGGTCGTCACCGTGAGAACAGTCCACTTGTACTCCAACGGATTCACACCTCACCTCGCCGCGGGCACGTCCCTTCGCCCAGCCCGGGGCCTGACTTCGAGAATATATGCATAAAATTGAAGGGGTCTTTTCCAGCTATTAACAACTTTCGGCTCAACCCCGTCGGAAAAGTGTGCAAAAAGGACACCAAAATGCACGAAAAAGGCCCGAAAATGTACATAAAACGACACATTTCAAAACCTAACAGAGCCATTTTAGAGTCTCGTTTAGGTAAAGGAGCCCTAAAATCGGCTCAAATAAAACAGGGGGGGAGGGGGGTATCCGCCGCCGCTTCCCGGGGACCGTGACAGCGAAACTGATTTAGAGTGTTTAGGAGCAGACACTATGAGTCAGGCTCCGCGCCAGACACTTGATTGAGGTCATCGCCATGAAGAAGATAATCAACGAACCGTTGGCAGTGGTCGACGAGATGCTCGAAGGCATCCTCAAGGCACACCCCCTCGCCCTGAAGACGGCGGGGGGAGACCTACGCGCAATCGTACGCGCCGACGCCCCCGTCAAGGGGAAGGTCGGAATAGCCACCGGGGGCGGCTCCGGCCACCTACCCGTGTTCATGGGCTACGTCGGGAAGGGGCTCGCAGACGGCGCCTCGATAGGCAACGTCTTCTCATCCCCAACCACGGGGCAGATGCTCAAAGTAACTAAAGCCATAGACGGCGGCAAGGGCGTCCTCTACCTCTACGGAAGGTACCAGGGCGACATGATGAACTTCGACACCGCCGCCGAGATGGCCGAGGACGAGGGAATACACGTCGAAACCCTCCTAGTCACAGACGACGTCGCCTCCGCCCCGCCCAAGGACTGGCAGAGACGCCGAGGCGTCGCCGGGCTATTCTTCGCCTACAAGATAGCGGGCGCCAAGGCCGCCGAGGGCGCAAGCCTCGCTGAAGTCAAGGCCACGACGGAGAAGGCGCTATCAACCATCCGCAGCATGGGCGTCGCGCTCAGCCCCTGCACGCTGCCAGCCGTCGGAAAGCCCACCTTCACCATCGGCGAAAACGAGATGGAGATCGGGATGGGAATCCACGGCGAGGCCGGCATCCACCGCGGACCCATGAAGAAGGCCGACGAGATAGCCGACATCCTCGTCGACGCCGTCGTCAAGGACCTACCGTACAAGAAGGGGGACAAGGTCGCCGTCCTCGTCAACAGCCTCGGAGGCACACCCCTCGAGGAACTGTACATCCTCTACCGCAGAGTCGCCCATATACTCGAGGAGAAGGGCATCGCTATCTACCGCCCCTACGTGGGCCGCTACGCCTGCTCGATGGAGATGCAGGGCGCCTCCCTCACGCTGATGCGCCTAGACGACGAGCTGAAGAGGCTCCTGGACGCCCCAGCCGAGACACCCTTCTTCATCCAGAAGTAACCGGGGAACCGAGATGAAGACGACACTCGCAAAGGACGACCTCGCCGCCCTCATCATACACGTCTCCGACGAGATGATAGCCTCGAAGGACAAGCTCGGCGAACTCGACGCCATCATAGGCGACGGCGACCTCGGCGTCACCGTCACCCTCGGCTTCACCGCCGTCAAAAAGAGCGTACAAGCAGGCGGCCACGCCGACATGCAGGCGATGCTCTCGGGCTGCGGTATGGCCTTCGCCGACAACGCCGCCTCCACCTTCGGCGCACTCATGTCCACGATGTTCATCCGGGCCGGGCGCGCCGTCAAGGGGAAGGATCAGATCGGGCCCTCGGAGTTCGCAACGATGCTCCAGGCGGCGACCGAGGGCGTGGAGCAGAGGGGAAAGGCGCACCTCGGCGACAAGACGATGCTCGACGCACTCATTCCCGCTAGCCAAGCCCTTAACAAGGCGGCGAGCGAGGGACACCCACTACACACCTGTATGGACGCAACTCTAGCGGCGGCGAGGAACGGCGCCGAGGAGACGACGAAGCTCAGGTCCAAGGCGGGCCGCTCGGAGTGGATGGGAGACCGCACGATAGGCGTGAAGGACGCGGGCGCCGCCGCGATGGTTATCTTCATCGAAGCCGCCACACAATTCGTCAAAAAGTAGCGGTAACACCCCCAACAGGGGTTTTTTTAAAAAAATCAGCTCGTTAAAAAAAGCGGTTATGGGAGGTACTTCTTGCAGTTATAACAGTACCAACGCTTGTACTGCTCCACCCAAGTGGCGGGCTTCCCGCACTCGGGACAGTATTTGAGCTGCTGGCCCGCCGGTGCCCCCGCCTTCGGGGCGGCTCCCCTCGGGGGAGCTGGCTGTTGGGACGCCCGAGCCGCGGGCTGCTGAGCCACCGCCCGTGGGGCTGCTGACTGCGTCGCCATCTTCGGCGCGGAGACCTTAGCCGGCTGCGCCACCGGAGGCGCGGCCGTTGGCTTGAAGAGCCCCTGGAGGAGCTGGCCCGCTATGTCGAGGTCTATCGCTGCGACAACCACGGAGGCTGGGGTGACATTCATATACCAGACGAGGGTCTCCCCCCTGATCATTAGGGTCGTTATACTGCCCGCCTTCCCCTGCTGGTCGTAACCATAGGAGGCGACGCGTATGCTCGTCATCCTCCGATCCATCTCAGTCGCGAGGAGCATACCTGCCTCGTTCAGCGTGACCGTCGTCTTATCCTGACTAATCTTCAGGAGGCCACGTTGGGATAGGTTGACTGCCGCCTGCCAGATGGCGTTCCAGTCGAGGCTCGGCTTAGCCGGCAGTATCGGGAGGATGAATGGGAGCAGCCACCGGGGGTCGGAGTACTGCAGCCCGTCCGCGATGCTCTTCTGGACATCAGCGAGCTTGAGGTCCGTCGATATCTCCTCGTGCTCCATCTTGGCCTGCATCATGCTTCTCTTCTGCAGGTCGAGGGTCGCGAGCAGGACTATGAACTCGTTTAGCCCGACGTCGAACCTGAACTCGGCCACGCCTGGCTCGAGCCCTGCGTTGAGGTACATCAGCAGCGTCGCGGCCATGATGTCGGGGCTCGGTAACCTTCTGACACGGAAGCTGGCGCGCGTCTGGTCCTCGCCGAGCAGGAAGCATGGATCGTCGGGGCGCAGGCTCTGCTGGACGAGCGTAGTCTCGATTAGGGCGGTGTCTCCCCTGAGTATGGCTATGCTGTGCACGAGCGCGGGCGAGGCGAGGCCGTTGAGTACGAAGCGCAGCGTGAGCTGATCGTCGGGGTTCTGCCCCTGCCACCACTGCGTGGCCTGCGCCGCGTTGCCCTGTGGTAGTTCGATGACCTCCCCGAGGGAGTTCCTAACCATGTTGAAGTTGCCCATTAGGGGCGCGACCACCGTCTTGGGGACGAGGTATTCCTTGACCTCGTTCTCCTCGTTCACGTTTCTCTCAACCATCGTCAATCAGCTCCTTGAGAATTCTCAACGTCATCGTACCTAACTCCGCCTCGTATGACGGAGAAGGCCTTGCTACCGTCCAGATTCAGGTATGGGCAGCCAGCGGCGCCCGACTTGAGGGCGAAGGACCCGTCCCCCGGCTCTATCCAGAGGAGTTTGCCCTGATCGAGCCACTTTTTGAGGTCGAAGTCCACCGTGTACTCCTTCTCCTCGCCCTCATCGTCTCCCTCAACGTCGGTGAGGTACGAGTCGTCCTCCACGGGTATGCCGCCGTACTCGTTGTGCCTGAGGGTCCCCTCGCGGTCCAGGTAGGACCAGTAGTTGGCGCCCCAGAGGTTCATCGGCTCCATCGCGGACTCCCAGTCCTCGATGAAGTAGAATATTGGGTACGCCGTGTGGGCTCCGACTGTCGTCGCCGAAACCACTGCCTTGATGCCCGGCGCGGAGAGCACCTCGGGGACCACGTAGGGTACCTCCGGCCCCGGCCTCACTGGGAAGGGCGTCGTCTCTATTGTGCTATTGAACTTGAGCGCCCCGCTGAGAGTGAAGAATGTGCTCGGCAGGACATCCACGGGCCTGATCGGCACCTCGTTGTCCCACCACAGCCCGTCGAGGCCGTAAGTGTCGATGCTGTGGTAGACGACCTCCATCGTGTACGGGCACCTCGAGAGGGGGACGACTGGCACGTCGCGCCTGTACTCGTCCCGTGCCTCCGATAGGCTGCTGCGGAGCGCATCCAGCTCCGCGTCTACCTTCTTGTCGTCGGGGGAGTCGATGAGGATGCGGTCAAGCTCCTCGCTCCGCGCAAGGTCTTCGAAGTATTTGTCGAGGAAGACGCGCCTCTCGGATTCGGTAAATGGGGTATTCACTGCCTGACACCTCCGGTCCAGTAGCTTGTGCTCCACCCGGCCTGCGGGTCGCCAGGGTTCTTGGCGGCCTCGAGTGGGTTGTACGTGTTGAGCGGCTCGCCGCCTGGGGCGTGTCCGTTCATGATCTTGTTGTCTATTCCCTGCTTCATGCCGAACTCGCTCTGCGCGCCCGGTGCGGCGGGTGTCTTGCTGCTGTGGCTGTAGTCCCAGCCGAGGTGCTCGTTGTGCTGCGTTACCCCCAGCTTCTGCAGGTCCTGGTTGATGGCGTTGTTGACCGTCGGGGAGACGGGTTTTCCGGTGACTGGGTCGACGAAGCCGAAGGCGTCGTTGTCACCGGTGTATGGTTTGCCCCGCGTCCCATTCGGGTTCTTTCCGTAGATGATGCCGGTGTCCTTGTCCCACTCGATCTTGCCCTCGTTCTCCATCTGGGTGAGGTGGTCTTTGTTGTCCCTGAACTCGCGCTCCCTCTGTACCCAGCGCTTCTTGACGTCACGCCACTCCTGGTTCGTCATGTCGGCTGGCTTCGTCTTGGGGAGGGGGTTGGGGCTCTTGCACGCGACCAGGCCCTTGTTGTCCCCCTTGGGGAAGCCAAGGTGCTCCGCGTCCGTGTCGTTGATGGTCTTGTTCTTTATCGACTCGGGCTTTGGCTTCGCGGTGCCCTTCTCTATGTGCTTCGCGGCGTACTTCGTCGTGGGCCTCATCTGTGGCGCGACACCGTGTTTTTCGGCTACAAACTTTAGTGCCTTCTGGTCCTTCGGCGTCATGCCGCGGAGGTCTGGGGGCTTACCCGCCTTAGTGAAGGATGGGTTCTTCACGCCGGGGTAGGGTGACTTTGGTGTGCTGGGGGCTTTTGGCACCGTCGGCGCGCGCGCCACCTGGCTGTTTATCTTGCTGCCTACGTTGCCGCCCTTCGGGCCGGAGATAGTCGTACCCGGCACCTTCCCAGGTACCTTGGGACCGCTGCCCGGCCACGTGATCTTTGTGTTTAGGATCTTGCTGATCTTATTGACTAGGTTGCTGGCGGCGTTCGCGGCGTTGGGGAACTTATTGGCGAGGTACTTGCCCGCCATCCCGGCGCCTTTGCCGGCGATGCCGAAGCCCGCGCCAATCGCCCTGCCGATGCCCCACTGCCAGACGGCCTCCTTGCCAGCGGCCCAGAAGCCGCCCAGGATGCTGTTCCCGCCCTTGTCGACGTAGTTCTTCATCGAGTAGATGCTATTCGCGGGGACGTAGACGTACTCGGAGCCGCCCATGGTGACGCCGCCGAGGATGATCCTGAGTCCCATGGAGGACCAGCTGAAGTTGCCGTCGACGTCGACCCCGGTCACGATTTCCTTCGTCGTCCAGGCGATCGTGTTTTGTAGGATCTCCTTGTTCAGCTCGTTGCTCGTCGGGATCATGTCCTCGGTTATGGTGCGGCCTGTCACGTGGCCCGTGTAGACGGTGTAGATCTTGTTGTACTTGTCGAGGTCGAGACCCTTTCCGCTGAGTAGGTCATTGATGACCTTGTCGATCTGCTTATCTACGTTACCGGGTTCGCCCTCCCCCTTCCAGAGCTTCTGCCCCTTGCCGAACCAGATCTCCTTCTGTATATGCTGCAGATTGGTTAGAATCTGCTTCTCGACCTTGTGCCGGGTCTGCATCTCGTCTATGGTCTCGCCGGGGCGTGGCCCCAGCTTGCCCTTCTTGAGCTGGTCGAAGAGGCCGGGGGTTAGCTTACCCTGAGCCGCGAGGGCTGCGGCTATCCCGGCTAACGCGGGGGCGATGCCCTGCTTGATCATGAAGTCCCTGAGGGAGGCGTTTGCGAGGACGTTCCCTGCGCCACCCGACTCCGCCGCGCCTCCGTCATCCGCCCTAACGGGCTGGGTGGCGAGGGCGAAGATGCAGACCAGCATCAGCACCATCGCCAACGTGGTCATCTTCTTGTTCCCGCCCCGACCCCTCATGAAGACGACGATTAGGCCCACGACCATCAACCCTAGGAGGATCTGGACCATGAGGATGTCGAATGGGAAGAAGACGAGGTAGCCGAAGCCGAGGAGGGCACCGATCACCAGCGAGGCCGGCTCAGCGATCTTCGCCTCCGCCGGATCCATCTTCCTACCGCTGAAACCCTTGAGGTCATTTATACCCAGCTTGAGCCCAAGGAGAGGGATGCTGTCAGACTGGCTGACGAGTATCGTCACCATCATGAGGAACATCTGGAGGCTCGTCATCGGGATGAGGACGAAGAGGCGGAGGATGAATGCGAAGGCCACACCCGCCATCAGCAGCGGGAAGGCCCCCAGCCCCGCCTGTGCGAGGGATTGGACCACGAAGACGGGCGTCGTGGCGAACTGCTTGAGGCCGCCGACGATCCCCTTCTCGTTGAACACACCGATGACATACCAAAACAGGAAGTTCAGTAGGAACCAGAAGACGAAGACGTTCGGCCCCGGAGGCTGTTTATCCGCGAGCACCAGTATCGCATCGAGCACCGGGTCCCCAGAGGTGTTGTACCCGTCGTTGGGGTACAGCAGTAGGTAGAAGTGGAGACCTAGCGTAATCAAGCCGGATATTACGGCTGAGAGTATGAGGCTCTTGATCATCTTCGGCAGGCCGACGATGTAGGCCTTCACGACCATGAACAGGAACTGGATGAAGTTCTGCGGTCCCTGCTGCTCGGACATAATGGTGACAACTTCAGTGCCTCTGCTTTATATTATATTCCATGATGATTAAAAAAATTAAAACTACCCTAAACTCATTTTCCTCTGGTCCTCGGGGCTCAACACGGTGACGCCGTTTCTGGTTCCGAGCCAGAGGTTCCCACTTGAGTCGGTCCAGAGCACCTTCACCTCCGAGTGGGATAGCCCCTGCGCCTCGGCGAACACCCGTATCCGCCCCGCCTCGATGCGGGCCAAACCGGCATTCTCCGAGCCTATCCAGAGGACGCCGGACGGGTCCCTGTAGACGGATCTAACCTTCCCCTCGGGTAACCCGTCTTTGACGGTGAGGACCTCAGAGATGACCCAGACGCCGTCCTGCTCTACGAAGTGTACCGCCCCACCGACGTCGAGTAGACCTGTGGCAGCCCATACGCTGCCGTCGTGGTCCATGTAGAAGGAGTTCACGTCGTTATGGGGGAGCCCGTTATCGGTTGTGAAGTGCGTCCACGTCCCATCTTTTAGTATGCTTATACCACCCAGAGGGGCGACGTCTGATCCGAACCAAAGACCACCATTCCCGTCCTCAAGCATGACATTGACCTGATCGCTCAGTAGACCATCCTGCGTCGTGACTCTCAGCCATTGATCCCCGGATTTATGGTAGGCACCCTGCGTCGTGCCGACCCAAAGCTCCCCGCTACGGGAGATGAGGAGGTAGTTTACTCTCCCGTCGACGAGGCCATCCGCGGCTGTGTAGGTCCGGTATGTCGAGCCGCTGAATACCGTGAGCCCGTTATCGTGGCCGACGAGGAGGGCATCACCGTCGACGATCATGTGGCGCACGTAACTCAGTTTTACGTCGTAGGGGAAATCGACGACCTCGAAGCCCTGAAGCTTGACGCCGACGATCCCCAGTTTCCCCCCGACCCAGAGCGTGTCGCCGATCGGGACCATGCAGGTGACGTCGGAGGGGGGGCGGATTATCGTCCAGGGGCCCGTCGGTTTAGCCTTCTCCTCGGTGGGCTTCAGTAACGCGAAGCCGCCCAAGACCGCGAGAACGAGAACAAGGGATACTGCAACTATCGTGTTCTGGCGGCTAACCATCGACGACGCCCCCCTTGAGATGCAGAATCCTGCCGGCGAAGCCTTCTAGCTCCGACTCGTCGTGGGTGACGTAGAGGACACCCTTCCCCCTCGCCTCAGACTTGATGAGCCTGTGAATCTCTGCCTTGAGCTCGGGGTCTAGGTTGACGAGTGGCTCATCCATGAGGATGTATCGCCTCTCTGGAGCCAGCGCTCTCAGGATTGATACGCGGCGTGCTTCGCCCCCCGAGAGTTGGCCGGGGAGACGATCGCCATGCTCGGAGAGCCCCGCAACCCGTAGCAGCTCCTCTATCCTCCTATCCTGCATCAGCTTCGACTTATCCAGTAACGTGAACCGGATGTTCTCGGAGACGGTCATGTGGGGCCAGAGTTCTGGGCTCTGGAAAACCATCGAGACACCCCTGTTGTTTGGGGGGACGATAATATCAGGATTGTTTACGGTGACGTCGTCTATCGTCACGGTGCCGGAGTCGGGGGTGAGGAACCCGGCGATTATCCGCAGCAGCGTGGACTTACCGCTGCCGGATTGCCCCACGAGGCCGAGGACCTCGTTCTCGCTCCAGTCGAGGCTAAGCGACTTCAGGGGTTGGACGTACCCGTAGGTCTTCGTTACGTCCCTTACCCTGATCATTCCTGTTCTCTCCCTGATTCGGCTCTTAGGTTTATGAATGCAACCCCCGCCAAGCCCGCTATGATCATCACAGCCACCATGACTAGGCAGAGGCCTGCGACTATGTCCGAGCTGCCGTAGTGGAGGTAGTTGAATATCCGGATCGTGACCGTGCTCGCCCCGGGTGGAACCGTCAACAGTGTGGCTCCCAGCTCCCCCAGCGTGAAGGCGAAGACGAGGGCCATGGCAGCCGCCAACCCGGAGGCCTGCAGGGGGAGTCTAACCCGCGCCCAAGTATCGGTGATGTTTCGCTTATAGAGATCAGCGGCATCGAAGAGGAGGGGATCGATCCGCTTCAGCTGCGCCAGAGCCACAATCGACGCGACGGGCGTGAAGCGTATCAGGGTCCCCAAGACGGGTGTCGCCCACGTCCCGTACAGCAGATCCGTGTAGGCTGTGAGTTTGATGATGCTGATCCCGATGAGGGGGGAGGGCATGCCGAGGGGGGCTAGGACGATTATCCACCATAACGCGCCCCCGTTTTTCAGCCGATCCACGGCTATGAGCGCCAGGGGGACGCAGAGCACAGCCGTCGCCGATGCCTGAAACAAGGTGAACCAAATATCGCTCGTCGCCATAGAGACTGCGTAAACGATGTTGGAGACTCCCCCGGTGGTTATGATCAGGCTGAGAAATAGAACTAGGACTTGGGAACCAACCAGTATAGCGGCGATGTACTGAGGGACCCTGATCCATAGTGGATAGTTTAGCTTCGGTGAGGGCCTAGAGGAGGCGTCTATCTGCACCGTGCTTCGGAGCGACTTCTGGGAGACCCAGAGCACCAGGATGGATGCAAGCAGTATCGGTATGGAGAGTACCAACGCCCTCGATGCCTGGTTTGTGGCGCTGAAGTCGCTGAATATCTCCAGGCTATACACGTTCACTGAGAAGAGTGCTGGTACGCTATAGTCCGCGACTGTGAAGGTGAAGATCAACCCGCCCGCCGCCACCATGGCGGGGGCGATCAAAGGTAAGACTACTCTAAGGAACGCGTCGCCGTCGGGTCTGTGAAGGCGCGCGGCCTCAACCAGAGAGGCATCTATCCCCGTGTACCCGATCAACGCGAGCCCCACACCCAGGGGGAGATAAGTCATGAACTCTACAAAGAACGTGGGGGCCCAGCCCGTCGTGGGCAGAGTCGCGCCGATGCTCGATGAAAAAGAGTTCACCCAATTCAAGGCAGCCATCCAGCTCAACGCGTGGATGTACGGCGGGACCGGCACAAGGGCCAGGATCAACCACCGAAGGCGACTGAGAAGCCCGGTATCCCACCTCCACAAGACGCTGCCCGCCAAAACCCCCACGACCACAGATGAGAGCGAGACGAGAGTCGAGAGACCCAGACTGTTGACAAGAAGACCCAGCCTCCGCTCCGTTGGCAGGGCAAGCAGGAGGATGCCGGGGGCAACGAATGCCGCCTTGATCGCCTCGACCCCGAGCAGGATTATCGGCGAAAAGACCACCACGATCCACGCCAAGGACAGGAACGTTGCGAGGAGCCGCGGATCGACGCCCCTCTTCACGGGCCGGGTCGTCATGGGTCTACCTGATGAATATCTCGGCTAAGTCCTTTTTCACCTGCTCAAGGTACCCGTACACCTTCTCATAGTCCACGTTTATCCCCCTGACACTCGAGGCGTCGAAGTATGATTGCTTCGCGGCCACGGGTCTCAACGAGATCTGGAGCCACCCCGACTCTACGAGTTCCGACTCAACCTGGCTGCTCAGGAGGTAATCGATCAGTATCTTTGCCTCGGTCGGGTGTGGGGCGCCTCTTATCAGGGCTACCGTGTTCGGGGTGATCAGGGTGCCCATCTCGCCTTCGCCTTGGTCGAGAAAGACCATTTTTACAGGCGCGCCATCGCTGATGGCTCCAATGGCGTCGTCGGTGTCTGTAAGCCCCATGGCGAGCTGCCCGTTCGCAACGAGGTCCCGGACAACAGAGTTCCCATCGACGACGGTGATACCGGAGTCACGTAGTTCGGTGAAGAAGGCCTTCGTCTTCTCGGGGCCCAGTTGGGCGTAGAGTGTCGCGGCGTGTGTGGCGGCGGTTCCGAACATGGGGTAGGCTATGCCGATCTTGTTCGCGGGGACGTCGGTCTTCGTGAGGTCGAGCAGGCTCCGGGGAATCTGACTGGGGGAGACGAGGTTCGTGTTGACCAGGAGTACCCTCGCCCTGCCTCCGAATCCGACCCAGTTCCAATTTGCGCCTATGTACCGGGAGGGGATACCCTCAGCCGACGCGGATTGATAAGGAGTCAACGTCCCCTCCTTTTCTAGGAGGATCGTTTGGACGAACTCCCCACTCCACCACACGTCGCAAAGAGGCTTCCTCTTCTCGGAGATGATCCGGTTCACAAGCCCGGTCGTCTTTGTCGCCTCAACGTCGTAAACTACGAGGACCCGTATCCCGGTTGACCCCTCGAAACGCTTCAGCAGGGGTTCTGAGAAGACCTGATCAACGGAAGTGTAGACAACAACGACCCGCTCAGACTCTGGGGTATTGAGTGTGTGGAAACAGGATGCCAGAGTGATGGCGATGAGAATGACACCCGCGGTTTTAGACCAAGCGGTTAACGATAGCATTGGACAAATATTCTCAGTATTTGATTAATATCATCTTCCCCAAATGGAAACGGGTGGAAAGCAGTTGGCTAAAAGCAAAGCCAACGAGGCCAGTTGCGACCACCCCTTGGAAAAGGATAGCAAACGATGCAATTATGGCCATTTTCGTGGAAAAACGGTTTTAGTATTATATAGTAAAGTCAGCCTCTATCAACGCAGTGACGGAGTTTTGGTAAAAATCCAAGAGGTTCTTGAGCCCAACGAAGAATTGATCATGGAGTCATCAAGCGGCCCATTCACGCAGGTTACCTACGTGAAGAGCCTTGTGAGCAACGTACAGGGGAGACTCTTCCTGACATCCAAGAGGCTGATTTTCCTCCCGGGTAACTTCCAGAATACCGACTCTACGATACTCGTGCTCGGGAAGCTACTCAAGAGCCCCGAGAGCGTCCACATCACCCTCTCATCGATCACGAAGATCGAGAAGGGCTGGGGGGAACAGATAGCGGTTTACTCGGATAAGAAGCACGACTTCAGGGGCATGAGGGGGGCCGGCGACTGGGCTACGGCCATCGAGAAGGCGAGGACCTCGCCGGCTTCAATACACGTGGAGGCTGCACCCCGAGCACACTCGAGCCCCCCGCCGCCATCGCCAAAGGGGGCTGGCTCAAAGTTCTGCCCCGGCTGCGGCAACGCCCTAAGGCCACAGGACAAGTTCTGCCCGAACTGCGGGGCGGGGGGTCAGCCACAACCCTCCACCTGCCCGAAGTGTGGAACCGCTGTCGAGCCCGACCAGAAATTCTGCAACGAGTGCGGAACAAAACTCTAGACGAGAACCATTTTTTTAGGTTTAGTGGACGGGGGGATTGGAACCCCCGACTTCCCAACTGCAAGCCAGACGATCAACTTATCCGTCGTCTCCTCAAGGGCGCCGCATAGAAAAACATCCCCCACACCCTACCCCCCGAGACCACGTTGTTATAACCAATAACACCCACCTTAAATAAACTAAAAAAGCCAAAAACATCCCCAAAATAACACACTCGACACAAAAACAACACCACCCCCCAGCCAAAAACAGCGAACCATTCAACAACCCGCACGATGTTGTTACTACACACGCCACCAAAAAACCACGCACACGCGAAGACAAGGATGGTGGACTGGGGGGGATTTGAACCCCCGACTTCCTGATTGCAAGTCAGGCGATCATACCACTGATCTACCAGCCCGCCGAAGATACTGCAGGGAATCTAGATTTTAACCTATTGGGGCTAAACGGGGTAGACCTCCGGCTCGAGCCCCGTCGCCTCCCGATACCGGGCGGGAACCTCCCCGAAAAAGTCACCGAGGTTATGCCGGGGCAGGAGGTTAATGGTGCATCCGCCGAAGCCCGCGCCCGTGAGCCTAGCGCCGAGGACATACCCCGTATCCATAGCTACCTTCACGAGCGTGTCCAGCTCGGGGCAGCTCACACCGTAGTCGTCCCTGAGACTAATGTGCGACTCGTACATGAGTGCGCCGAGCTTCGACCCCGTGTTGGTCTCCATCGCGCCGACTGCCGAGAGCACCCTCGAGTTCTCACGCACAACGTGGCGGCACCGCCTATAGATCACGTCAGGTATCCTCCCCTCAACCGCTTCAATGTCCCCCATGGTCGCGTCCCTGAGGGACTTTATCCCGGGCCTCACCTGCCTCAGCGCGACGACGCCCTCCCTGCACTGCCCGACGCGCTCATTGTAAGCAGAGGAGTCGAGCTTCCGCATGATGCCCGTGTGGACGGCAACGAGTGTGTTCCCCCACGGTATCTTGATGTTCCTGTGGGCATTGTCCCTGCAGTCTATGAGCAATGCCTGCCCCTGCCTCCCTAGGGAGGAGCAGAACTGGTCCATGATACCGCTCTGGAGACCTATGAAGTCGTTCTCAGCCGACTTGCCGATGTAAGCCAGCTCAACTGGGTCGATCTCAAGATCGAACAACTCCTTCAGCACCCGGGCGGTGGCGACCTCGAGTGCAGCGCTTGAGCTGAGCCCCGCAGACTGGGGCACATCCCCCTTTATCGCCAGTTCGGCCCCGCCTATGCTG
>JAPKYO010000070.1 GCA_026394265.1 Candidatus Bathyarchaeota archaeon | reverse complement strand
TCATATCATCACCCTATCCACGCGGGGGCACCCTCTGCACCCTTGAGAGTCATCTCGGCCGCCTTCTCTATGTCGCGTACCCTGACCTCGCGGCCGGCGAGGCCGGCGTAGAAGCCGAGCACCTTTGGCCGGTCCTTCATGTCGTAGACGGCGCTCCGTATGTAGCCGTAGGCGATGCCGTTCTCGCCGAGGCTGATGTTGCGGTCGATGACGCCGATAGTCTTGACGCGCTTTCCGATGTCCCTGAACTCCTCGTCGGGGAACGGCCTGTACGACTTGAGTTTCACTAGGCCGATCTTCTTGCCCTGCTTGCGTAGATTGTCAACGGCTACACGCGCCGTGCTGGCGAGCGTGCCCATGGCGACTATGACGGCGTCCGCGTCCTCGCTGCGGTACTCCTCGACGAGGCCGTCACCGTAGCTGCGCCCGAAGAGCTTACCGAACTCCTCGTTCACCTCCCTGATGACCTTCTTCGCCCTCATCATGGCCTCCTGGTGCGCCCTCCACCTCCATTGGAGGTCGTGGCCCTTCCAGCTGATCATGGTGAGGTGGCTGAAGTTCTCGTCGCCCGCGAATGGCGTGAAGGGCTCGTTGATCCCCTTGCCCTGAGCCCAGTGCTTCTTGTACTCCTCCAAGTCGTGGTCCCACGTCTCGGGGAGGACTGGGTACTTCGTCTTGAAGGGCGGGAGCCATGCGTCGACCTTCTCCTGCTCGGGGATTTCGACGGGCTCGGCGGTGAAGCTGAGCACGTAGCCGTCGAGGGCGTAGGCGACGGGAAGGCGCACGCGGTCGTCCTCCGCGATCTTGTAAGCCATGATGCCCGTGTCGAGCACCTCCTGGTTGTTCTCGCAGTAGAGCTGTATCCACCCCGTCTCCCTCTGCGCGAGCAGGTCCGTGTGGTCCGGCTGCATCGTCCTGACGCTCCTGTTGCAGACCGCCATGACGACGGGCGCCCAGTAGCGCGCCGTGTGGTGCAGGGCGTGGCTCATGTATAGGAGCCCCTCGCCGGATGTTGCGGTGAAAGCCCTCGCGCCCGCGATGCTGCCCGCGAGGCAGACGAGCTGCGCCGTGATCTCCCCCTCGACGGTGACGAACTCCGCGGGGAGCTCACCGCTCGCCACGAAGTCGGATAGGTACTCGACTATCGTCGTCTGTGGCGTGATTGGGTACGCCGCTATGAGATTCGCCCTCGCGAGCTTAGTCGCGTATGCCACGGCCTTGTTTCCGACCATTACCTCTGACTTCAACTCATTGCACCTCTTCCCTCTCCATCTTCACCGCGCCCACGAGGCACTCCTCGGAGCAGATGCCGCAGCCCTTGCAGTAGTCGTAGTTGACCTCGGCCTTGCCCTCGACCATGCCTATGGCTGTCTCGGGGCAGTAGACCCAGCACCTCTTGCACCCGACGCACTTCGCCTTGTCGACGACGGGGCGTACGACCCTCCAGTCGGAGACGACGCGGGAGTACGAGATGAGTGGCTGATTCGAGGTCTTCTTCGCTATCTCGGCCTTCTTGAAGGCGGAGGCGTCGACCGGGGCATGCGTCGCCTCGTATGCCTTCTTCATCGCCTCGACGTTCGTGGGGATGAGCCTGACGGGTAGCTCGCCCTTGACCGCCTTCGCGAGGGATTCAAGTTTCACGAGCCCGGTCGCCTTGGCGAAGGCGCCGAGTATGGCGGTGTTCGTGATCGGCCTGCCTATGACTTCGAGCGCAATCTTCGTGGCGTCGACTGTGGCGACCTTGAAGTCCCCGGCGAGCCCCGTGTCCTTGGCCGCTCCGGGGTGGTTTACGACGACGAGCCCGCCCTTCTTGAGGCCGTCCGCGACGTCGACGCTCCTGTTGAGGAGGGGGTCGAGGACGACGACGATGTCGGGCTCGTGTACGAGGTCGCGTTCCCTGATGCGTGCGTCGTCTACGCGGCAGAAGGCGGAGACGGGTGCCCCGCGGCGCTCGGTGCCGTACATCGGGATGGCCTGGGTGAACTTGCCCTCGAGGTAGATCGCCGATGCCAGAATCTTCACGGCGGTGACGGCGCCCTGCCCGCCCCTGCCGTGGAAACGAATCTCAATCAACGTTGACTAACCTGCCACTATGAGGGATTTTTTATTCTTAAAAGACCTCGCAGCTTTTTTAGCGGGGTAAAACTCCCGGGACTACTGCCACACGAAGTAGAAGCGTTCCAAACAATAGTCCTAAATCTCAACCTTCAATATTATCTAAGGAAGCCTCTTGTTGTTGCCCCGGAGACTCGTGCCTCTCGTGTTGCTTCTAGCTGCGTTGTTGCCCGTCTGTGGGGCGTCCATCGCCGTGGTGCCGACGGCTGAGGAGCTATTCAACAAGTCCGACTTTGTTGTGTTGGGTGAGGTAGTCGGGGTGGAGAGTAGATTTGGCGGTGCTGCAGGGATATACGCCGCGGTAAGTTTCCGCGTCGAGACGGTGTATAAGGGGGAGCTTACGAGTTCCCTGATCGAGTTCAATGTGCCGGGCGGCGACATCGGTCCCATCGGGATCTGGGTAGAGGACCAGCCCACGTTCAAGGTGGGTGAACGTCCCCTCCTTTTCCTGATATCACAACCCGATTGGGCGAAGAGCCTCCATGGCTACAGTCTCACGGGCAACACCTTCATGGCGCGATCATTCGTCGACGGGAACTACACATACGGGCCTCTGGGTGATAGGTTTCTTCTGCCCGAAGGGAGACCCGTCGGCGGCCAAACCCAGACACATCTCTTCTCCGACTTGGAACTCCTAATCCTCACGTTCTCGATGCTGGCCTCATTCGCCTTAATTTCACTGCCTTCACGAGACCAGAGATAGAACGAGGCCTAGCCGATGGCCTCGATGAGCTTGTCAACGTCGCCGCGCGTGTTGTAGAAGTGGGCGCTGACCCTCATGTGGCCGCCGTGTGCCTCGCGGCCGGTGACCTTGATCTTCCCCTTCTTCAGCTTCTCCGCGAGCTCCACGGCGCCGGGCTGGTTGTAGCTGACGACTGGGGACTCGTTGCCCTCGGGGGTCCACAGCTCCTTGCCCAGCTCCCCGAGCCGCTTGTGAAGGTACCCGGTCGTGTCGAGGACGCGCTTCTCGACGTAGTCGATGCCGAGGCGATTGAGGTACCTGAGCGACTCCTCCATGGCGTAGACGCCCTGGAAGTTTATGGTGCCGTACTCGAACTTCTCAGCCGCGTCCTCCGGCGTCTTATCCTCGGCGTGTGCGCCCTCCCATATCTGGTTCTTCCACCCCGTCCTGTCGGGGGTGAGCCCCTTGATCGACTCCTCGTCGACGTAGAGGAAGGCGAGTCCGGCAGGGCCCATCAGGTACTTGTATGGGGCCCAGGCGACGTAGTCGGCGCCGTCCCGCTTGTAGTCGACCTTCAACGCGCCGACGGCCTGCGTGGCGTCCACGAGCAGCTTCGCCCCGTGCTCATGCGCCACATCCGCGACCTCCTTCAGGTCCGCCCTGAAGCCGTTGACGTAGCTGACCTCGCTCACCTGGACGAGGCGGGTCCTGTCGTCGACGAGCTTCTCCAAGTCGGAGACGAGGAAGCTGCCGCCCTCTGGCTTCCAGACGCGTGACTCTACGCCGTTTCGGCGGGTGGTGTGTGTGTCGAGGGGGTTGTGCTCCCACTCGGGGAAGACGGCGTTGTCCCCCCTCTTCCACGCGGTGCCGTTTATGGCGATGTTGAGGCCGCTGCCCGTGCACATCGTGTAGGCGATCTCCTTGGGCGTGACTCCTATGAAGCCCGCCATGGCGCCCCTGACCCGGTTCGCCGCCTCCAGCCACCCGGAGAGGATGGTCCTGTTGCCCACGTCGAAGTTGAGCCACTGGTCCGCCCAGCGGTCGTAGCCCTCCCTGACCTGCCGGGGCATGAGCCCGACGAAGGCGTTGTCAAGGTAGGTCCACTCACTGAGGGCGGGGAAGTCTCGCTTGATCTCCTCGATGCTCGGCATGGGGAACGCCATCGCCAACCAACTATATTTGGCCTCGCCTCGTCGGAAAGCGATAAGTGCCCCGCGTCCCCAGCTTCACACATGCCAGAATTCACGGTCAACCAAAACCGGATCGACCCCTACAAGCACTTCAAGTTCCGCGTGATGTGGGACGGCGCCGTCGTTCCCGGGGTGACCCGGGTGAGCGGCCTCCTCAGGAGGACCGAGGTCGTCACCAACAGGACGGGGAGCGACCCGAGCGGCTTCCACAAGTCTCCCGGCCTCACCGCCTACGAGCCCATCGTGATCGAGAGGGGGCGCACCCACGCGCAGGAGTTCGAGGCGTGGGCAAACCTCGTCTGGAGCAGGTACCAGAGGCCAGAGGTCTCCCTCCCCAACTACCGGAAGGACATAACCGTCAACCTCTACAACGAGGCCGACCAGCTCGTCCTCTCGTGGAGGGTCTACCGGTGCTGGCCCAGCGACTACACGGCGCTCGGCGACCTTGACGCCCTGAACGGATGCACAGCCGTTGAACGTCTTGTTCTCCAGCATGAGGGCTGGGAGAGGGACACCGCCGTATCCGAGCCCAGGGAATCATCGGCCGGAGGAGCCGCGCCCAAGAGCGCCACGGTCTCCGACGGCGCCGCCAGCAGCGTAAGCCCCTCAGTCTCAAGCCCCAGCGGCATCGACCCCACCGCGGCCACGAAGGGCGCAGACCCCCGTGGCGTCGACAGGAAGAAGGCGTAGACCAATCGCAAAGCCTAAGCCTAGCCCAATTTCACCTGATCCCTATGTCCAAGCGATTCCCAGTCACCCCCGCTACCCTCCACCTCGATAAACTGGGTATAACCTACGAGAAGCACACATACGACTACCAGCGGAAGGGGAGCGACGTCGCCGCGGACGGCCTCGGCGTTGGCCTGCACGACGTTGTGAAGACCCTGATCATGCAGAGGGACGACGGAGAACCCGTGGTCGTCCTCCAGCACGGCGACAAGGAGGTCAGCCTCAAGGACCTCGCCCGCCAGATAGGGGCGAAGAACGTCGAGTCCTGCGAGGTCAAGGACGCGCAGCGCCATACGGGGTACCTCGTCGGCGGCATAAGCCCATTCGGCACCAAACGAGCCATGCCCGTCTACGCCGAGGAAACCATCCTCCAGCTACCCAAATTCTACATAAACGGCGGCCAAAGAGGCTTCATCCTCGAGATCACCCCGGCGGAGATTCAGAAGGCGCTCAAGATCACCTCCGTAAAGGTGGCGAGATAAACCCGTCTGCTCCGGTCAAATGACCACCCACCCACCGCTTCTCGCATCGAACACTACCCACTCTAACCGAAGGCGTAAAATATGATGTGGCGCACCACTATCGGAACCCAATGGCTGACATCTACATACGGGAAGGCATACTCCTCACGATGCGGGGCGAGGGCCTCGGCGTCATAGAGGACGGCGCCCTCGCCGTCGAAGGCCAGAACATAGTCGCCGTGGGCAAGACCCACGAACTCGACAAGAAGTACCGGAACTCCGAGACGGTCATCGAGGCAAAGGGCAAGGCGGTCCTCCCCGGCTTCATAGACGTCCACATACACACGGGCCACACAATCATACGCGGCGAGGCGCAGGACGTCCCCGAGATAGAGTGGATGCTAAAGACCATGGCACCATTCGCTAAATACATCAAGCCCGAGCACAGCATCGCCGGCGGAGCACTCGGCGTTCTCGAGGGTGTCAAGAGCGGCGTCACCACATTCGGCGAGATAGGCGTAAACGAGGGCCACGTCGCGGAGAAGGTCTTCATCCCCGCCGGCGTCCGCGCAAACATCGCCGACACTATAAACGAGATCGGGCCAAACAGCCGCCCCGACGCAAACAAGCCCTACATATTCGACGAGGCACTCGGCGAACAGAAGTTCAAGGCCGGAGTCGAGGTAGTGGAGCACTGGGACGGCGCGGGGGAGGGCAGGATAAGCTGCATCTTCAGCCCACAGGGCGCCGACATGATGAGCCGCGGCCTCCTCGAACGCGTAAAGGCCGAGGCGGTGAAGCGTGGCAAGCTCACCCACATACACGTCGCACAGGGCGCACGCGAAGCCATACAGATGAAGCTCCGCTACGACACGACCACAATCAAGTACCTCGACAAGATCGGGTTCCTCGACGACAACATCATCGCCGCCCACTGCCACCAGACGACGGACGACGAGGTCGCCATAATCGCCAAGCGGGGTGTCCGTTACGCAAGCTGCCCCGCCAGCATAGCCCTCATCGACGGCATAGTGCCTCCGCTCGCCCTCTTCCTACAGCAGGGCGGCAAATACGCGGGCCTCGGCAGCGACCAGGCCCCCGGCAGCACTGGCCACAACATGCTCATAGGCATGAAGACCGCGGCACTCCTCAACAAGGTCCGCCACAGGGACCCCACCGTCCTCCCCGCGTGGGAGATGCTGCGCGTCGCCACCATCGGCGGAGCCAATACAATAGGCCTCGGGGACAAGATCGGCAGCCTGGAGATCGGGAAGAAGGCCGACGTGATAATAATGGACCTCAAGGCGCCCCACATGGTCCCCAGCATTACCCGCCCCGTCCGAAACATAGCCCCAAACATCGTCTACTACAGCCGCGGCGACGAGGTCGAGACCGTTATCGTCAACGGAAAATTCGTCGTGGAGAAGAAGCGGTGTGTCACCCTCGACGAGGACGAGGTCATGGCGAAGGCGCAGAAGGCGGCTGACGAGATCACCGCGAAGGCCACGGACGACTTCATGGCGGCCGACGGCTTCCTCGCCAAGGCTGCAAAGAAGGGGCTCCTCTAGCCTGTAGCAACCTGATTTTTATAACGTAATTTTTTCATTGACGCCGATAAATAGCGTCGTCCAGTTATCTATTATATGATGGATGTTCAACTGAATATACCTATTATCGAATATTACAATAAGAAAAAAGTTATTATAAACATGCCCACATGAAATAACCGAAGAACCCACTCTGGGAGAGATGCTGAAATGGTTCTTGAAATAAACGGATACGATCCCACAGAGGTAGGACTGAGAAAGTTTCTCACCATGCAGGAAACGGAGGTGCTTGGGTGCCTCTGGGAGCTAGGAAAAGAAGGGGGAAGCGCCAAGGCGATACGACAACGCCTCGCCACACAGGGCTGTAGACACAGCCTAGCCACCGTCAACAAGGCCCTCAAGGGCCTGAAGGGCCGGGAGGTGGTGTCGAGTAAGATCGTAGCGCACAGCACTCCGCAGAACGTCTACTGCCCCCTGATCAACCGCGACAAGCTCCCGGGCCTACTCGTTGACAAGCTCGTGTATACCCTCAACGAGGCGATGCCTGAGGCCTTTGCCTACGCCGTGAAGAAGCTGAAGCCCTAAGTACCCTCAAGGTGGCCCCTGATCAGGGCTTCGAGACCCTGACGCCCGACCGCCCCGAGGACCTGGTCGGCCTGCCTCCCACCTTTGAAGAGTATGAAGTTCGGGATGCTCATAACCCTGAACCTCGTCGACGTGGCGCGGTTCTGGTCCGTGTTTATCTTCGCGAAGTAGGCGCGCCCCGCGTAGTCCCTGGCCAGTGTCTCGACGACGGGCGCCATCATCTTGCATGGCATGCACCAGTCGGCCCAGAAGTCGACGAGCAGGGGGCGTAGGGCACCAGAGACGGCTTTATCGAAGTTCGCGTCTGTGATGACGTTGACGACGCCGCCCTGGAGGATGCTTGGCGTCGACTGTTTAACCATCATCCTCTCCAGCATGCGGCGCTTGATCTCCTCAAGCTCCCTGTCCTCAGACATACGGGATGATTCGGGGCCGCGTGTTAAAAAGTGGTTACTTTTTCAGGAAGTTGGGGTTTGTGGAGTCGTACTTGTCGGCGTCATCCTGGCTCCCCGTGATGAGCTTGAGCCACTTGTCTGCGCCGTCCCTCTTCCAGTCCCCCGCCTTCGCGTGCATCTTGACGTAGTTCGCCGGCATCGGGTGTGTCCCCACCTTGACGGGGAGCCCGACGACGTTCTCGATGTACTTCTTGTGATCCTCGATGTATGGGCAGATGGGGTACCCGGCGAGGTAGCAGCTTGCGAGGAGGATGACCTCTGCGCCGTACTTCTTCATGTCCGCGGGGGCGGCCTCGAGGCGCTCCCCCGGGCAGCCGCCGCACGCCATCCAGCCCACCACCTCGATCGGCTCATCCTTGGGGTACTCGGAGAAGACACCATCCCTCTCGATGACCGACTTGAAGCACTTGTTACCCGTGCAGGTCCTGTTCCTGTCACAGATCATGATGCCAACTTTGACCATGCCTTAAAACGCCTACATACTAGGAGATAATGGTTACCCGCTCTCCATGTCGCGCCTCATACGTGCAAGCAGCTCAACGGACGTGGACGCGTAGGGGCTGATCCACCTGTCGTAGACCTCCCTGATCGGGACCGCGTTCAGGTAGTTCCACCTGAGGCGCCCCTCCCGTTTGACGATGACAAGCCCGGCTTTTTCGAGGACCCCGAGGTGCTGCATGACGGTGCAGCGGTCGAGGGCGGCGAAGTGTTGGCAGATGTCGCCCGTGGTCCTCGGCTGGTCTCGGAGGAGGTCGAGTATCTCGCGCCTCGTGCCGTCTGCGAGCGCCTTGAAGACGCGCTCTTGCCCCTTAACCTCGGACATCCTACCCCCCACCAGTATATGTTACAATAGTATAACATATATATTCCTTCCCCCAAACATCAACCAAGAGGAATCCGAGATGAAGCTCAAATTCCAGGTCCAAGCCAAGATACAGAAACCCCTAGCCGAGGTATTCGACGCCGTCTACAACCCGAAGAAACTGAGCGCATACTTCACCTCCGGGGGCTCCGACGGCACCCTCGATGAGGGGCGGACGGTCCTCTGGACCTTCGCAGACATGGCGGGCCAGAGCGAGACCGTCCCCGTCAAGGTCCAGAAGATGATCCCAAACAAGCTGATCAGGTTCAAGTGGGCGGCGGGCGAGGGCACCTACGCCCCCGAGGAGGGCAAGATGCCCCACCCAGGCGGATACGACACCACCGTCGAACTCATCTTCGAATCCATCAACAAGAACGAGACGCTCGTCAAGATAGTCGAGGGCGAGTGGCACCCCACCGAGGACGGGCTGCAGGGCTCCTACTCGAACTGCTCGGGGTGGATGAACATGAGCTGCTGCCTCAAAGCCTACCTAGAGTACGACGTCAACCTCAGGAAGGGATTCTTCTAATGGCGAAAACGAGGAGCCGCTACTACTCCGAGAAGGAACTCAGGGATATCGCCTCGGAGCTCACCTCAGCCGAGGCCATACCCGTCAACGTCGAGATAGAGGCGGAGCACAGGGTACTCGACCTCGGCGAGGTGGAGAAGATACTCAGAGGCTCGGAGAACATCTTCCTGCAGGACTGTGGGTGCCGCAAGCTCCACCACAACTGCAACTCGCCCCTCGACACCTGCCTAGCCGTCAACGTCGGCCCCGACTACGCCGAGAAGTGGCCCGACAACAACTCCCGTAGGGTCGGCGTCGAGGAGGCTCTAGCTGCGCTCCGTCGTAGTCACGAGGCGGGCCTCGTACACATGGCATACGTCTTCAAGGGAGAGGAGGCGCCTCAGCTCATCTGCAGCTGCTGCACCTGCTGCTGCCACACCCTCGGCGGCATAGTGGACCACGGCATAACGACGCAGGTGCTCACCTCGAAGCTCATTGCGGAGGATGACGACGCCAAGTGCATAAACTGCGGGAAGTGCGTGAAGCGGTGCACCCTCGGCGCACGACACGTGCTCAACGGAGCCAAGAGGTACGACGCGTCCCGGTGCCTGGGATGCGGCCTCTGCGCCTCCACCTGCCCAACAGGCGCCATCAAGCTCGTCGACAGGAAAAAGGCCCTAGACTAGCCTGCCGCAGTGGAACGTCCAGTCCCCCGGGTAGACCGTGGGCTGGTACCTCGTGTCGAAGATTACCGACCTATACGGCGCCCTGCACTCCTCAATGACCCGCCCCGCCGTATCCTTCAAGACGCCGAGGAGAGTTCCCTCCTCGACGACCGCGCCCAACTCGCAGCAGTTATACATGACGCCGCCGTGCTGCGTCTTCGGCCAGCTGCTCCCGTCACTCACAAGCTGCTCTGAGTCTGAGCCGACCGGCTCCTCGTTCAACATACCAAGCCCTATCATCACGTTCTTTACACCCTGGGCGCCGGTCTGGACGAGGTCCTCCCAGAGGCGGCTGCCGCCCCCCAGCTCGGGGCTGAGTGTAGGGACGCCGACTAGCCCGGCCTGGATGCTGAGGCTTCCCATCATGCTTGGGCGCGTATTGACGCCTCCGAGGACGGGGACGCCCTGCCCGAAGAGCCTGTAGAGCCTCTTGTTGTGCTCGCCGACGAGCCTCTCGGTCTCCGGCGTCCCCCTCGCGTGTATGTACCTCGCCATGAAGGCGCGCCCACCCTCGTGGAGGTCCACGACCACATCCGAGTCCTTGATCACCTGCTCCCAGATCTGGGCGACGATCCTCTCCATGAGTAGCCCCTTCGGGTCACCTGGCCAGACCCTGTTCATGTTCAGGTTCTCGTACCCCATCGGGGGAGGGGAGGCCCGCTCCGCCGCGTTGAACGCCAGCGGGTTGGAGACGGGGATCGATATCAGGGAGCCCCTGAACTCCTCAGGGTCCACGCCGTCGAAGACCCTGTTACTGATCTCCATGCCCCCGTACTCGTCCCCGTGCTGGAGGCCAAGCATGGCCATCCTCGGCCCGTCCCGCGTCCCAACGGTGACCCTGACGGTCAACCCTATCGGCGTGCCGTCCGCGTACTCCCCGACCTTCACGGGGAACGTCTCCGATCGACTCGGTGAGACCCTGTGCCCAAAGACGCTTATTGACATCTACACTCAGCATGGCGGTGAGCCGTTAAAACCTCGACGCTCTTAAATCGGAGATTCTGCCCGGTCTACCATATGGGGTCCTGGAGGCGGGTCGCCGAACTCGTGGGGGAGCACAAGGCGGCCAGGCCCGAGATGAGGGCGAGGGACGTCTACAAGCTGCTCTATCAGGGGGTCTTCGGCGTCGGCCACATAATGGGGCCCGGTGCTTGGGACTACCTGCAGGGCGAGGCGAACAGCGTCGACCCGAAGGATCAGCCCGGCGACCCCCTCATGGAGTCGGTGTCCCTCGACGGCTCGATCGCCAGGGTCAACCTCCGCCCATTCATCCGGGAAGACTACCCCCTCAACAAGCTCATGGAGGCGATGCGGGAATCCGAAATCACCGGCAACCCAGCCGCCTTCCTCGAATCGTGGGACGCCTTCGCCGAGCTCGTCTGGTCGGGCCAGCTCGACTTCGAGCACAGCGAGGTCGACGCCATAAACAAGGCGCTCGACAGGGCGAAGCCCCAGCCCATGCACCACACCCAGCAGTACAGGGACGCCTACCACCCCGCCTACAGGGTGGTCCGCAGGCGCGAGATACTGAAGATCCTTGGCATCTAGCGGGCTAGCCTATTATAGAACCACGGAATTAATTATTCTTCATGAGCCTAGAAAAGGCGAAGCGGGACGCCCTCTCCTGGGTCGACGAGAACGAGAAGAGGGTCATAGAGGTCAGCGACAAGGTCTGGGATTACACGGAGCTCGGCTTCATCGAGCACAGGTCCGCGAAGCTCCTTTCCGATACCCTTGAAGGGCATGGCTTCGGGGTCGAGCGTGGGGTCGCGGGAATGCCCACGGCCTTCGTCGCTACCTGGGGGAAGGGTGGCCCCGTCATCGGCGTCATGGGGGAGTACGACGCCCTCATGGGTGTATCACAGAAGAAGGTGCCCGTGAGGGAGCCCATAGTCGAGGGCGGGAACGGCCACGGCTGCGGCCACAACATCCACGGCGCCTCCGGCATGGCGGGGGTCATCGCGGCACGGTACGCGATGGAGAAGAACCACATCAAGGGCACCATAAAGTTCTACGGCACCCCCGCCGAGGAGAGCGGCAGCGGCAAGGTCTGGATGGTCCGCGGCGGAGTCTTCGACGGCGTCGAAGCCGTCCTCAGCCACCACCCCGGCGCCATGAACTACGGCGGCCTCGGCAGCAGCCTAGCCAACAACAGCGTCAAGTTCCACTTCTACGGCAAGACAAGCCACGCCGCAGGCAGCCCTGAACAGGGCAGGAGCGCCCTCGACGCCGTCGAACTCATGAACATAGGCACCAACTACCTCCGCGAACACGTCATACAGGACGCCCGGATGCACTACGTCATCGAGGCGGGGGGAGGCCAACCGAACGTCGTCCCAGACTACGCCCGGAGCTGGTACCTCATACGCGCCCCAGAGAGGGATCAAGTCGACAGCATCTACGCACGCATCCTCAAGATAGCCGAGGGTGCCACCCTCATGACGGAGACCACGATGAAGATCGAGTTCCTCAAGGCCGTCTACAACAAGATACCGAGCAAGGCGCTCAGCGACCTAGTCGAAGAGAACATGCGCCTCATCGGTGCGCCGAAGTGGAGCAAGGAGGAGATGGCCTTCGCAACGGAGCTATCGAAGAACGTCCCCGCCGAGCAGAAGAGGGACTCACTGCGGAAGTCGAAGCGTCCCGGCTGGGAGAAGCTGGAGGGCGTCATCATGGACGAGAGCATCCCCGACGCGTGGGACGAGGGGGAGGTCAGCCACGGATCCACGGATGTGAGCGACGTTAGCTGGAAGGCCCCCACGATGGAGTTCTCCACGGCGACGTGGCCCCTCGGCACCCCGGGGCACAGCTGGATGAACGTCGCCGCCTCCGGCACGGGCATCGGCCACAAGAGCCTCATATTTGCCTCCAAGATCATCGCAGCCTCAACCATTGACCTCCTAACAAAACCCGAACTGCTGAAGAAGGCGAAGGAGGAGCAGGTGAAGCGGACGATGGGTAAGACCTACCGGAGTCCACTGCCCGCCGACGCGAAGCCTCCACTCGAAATGTGGGGGAAGAAAGACTAGAGTTTGAAGGCGTCGCCCGGCTTCAGTATAGTGACCTTGGTGGCTCCACCCGCCTCCACCTTCTTCTTGAAGATGGTGGGGTCGGTGTCCCAGATGTGCATGGGTATTGCGACCTTGGGCTTTATGGCGAGGGCGAGTTCGGCGGCCTCGTCGTTGTCCATCGTGTAGGTGCCCCCCGTGGCGCAGAGCATCACGTCGATCCCCTTCAGCTTCCTCAGCTCGGGAACGAACTCGGTGTCCCCCGTGTGGTAGACTGTCTTGCCCTCGACGCGTATGAGGTAGCCGACGCCGAAGCCCTTCGGGTGGAAGGGCACCTCGGGGCTCCTCATTCTTTTCATGTTGTATGCCTCGACGGCTTCGACTTCGACGTCTCCGATCTTGATCTTGTCGCCGGGCTTGAGGGACGTTGGTTTGATCCCCACCTTGGCGCAGTCTGCGGGGGCGATGAAGGTCGTGGAGGGGCCCACAGCCGCCTTGATCTTGTCCTCCTTGCAGTGGTCCTGGTGGGAGTGGCTTGAGATGACTATGTCTCCCTTCTGCGTGTACTCGCCCTCATAGGGGTCTATATAGATGACCTTACCCGCCGCCTTGAGCATCCAGCTAGAGTGGCCGAGCCATTTTATCTCCATAACACTCACTGGTGAGACTCGCGCCGCTGGGGCTTATCTAGCTTGCGAGGTAGGCTTCGACTCCCTGACCGTGAAGAAGAGGAAGCCGAAGGTGAAGCGGAGGACCGCGGTGAAGAGGAGCGCCATGCTTATCGCCGCGTAGTCGGTCGAGGCGATGAACCCCTTCGAGAGTGTCCCCATGATGTAGGAGCCGAGGAAGTTGGAGACGCCCACCGCCGTCATGCTCGCGGCGAGATACGTGGCTCTGAGCCTCGACGGCGCTATGTCTATTATGAACGTCGACTGCCCGCAGGCCCAGGCGGCTAGCTCGATCCCGACGAATGCCTCGATGGCGACTATCTGGACCCAGTTCGTGGCGAAGGCGTAGACGAGCGTGGAGGCCGCCATGCCTACGCGGCTGAAGACTATCACGGGGCGCCTCCCAACCCTGTCAATTATCCTGCCGAAGACCCTCTGGCCGACGACGTTGAAGGCGAGGTTCGCGGCTGCGCTCGCGGCGATCTGCCAGATGCTCATCCCAAGCTTCCCCACTGTGATGTAGGAGAAGAACGGGGACGCCGTCGCGGCGCCGAATCCGAAGACGAAGCTGACGATGAGGAACCTCTTCAGGTCCTTGTCCCCGAAGAGGGATCCGAAGTCGAGGTTGCGCCGCCTCTCGCCGGTTGGTGCCCTCTCCTCTGTTAGGGAAATGAGGATGGCGGAGGCGAAGCTCGAGGCGGAGGCGAGAAGGAGGAGCGGGGTGAAGGAGGCCATGCTCATTGGGCCGGTCTGGTTGAGGGTGATTAGGAGCGCCGTCACCATCGCGGCGAGGCCGCCTATCTGGGCGACGCTGTTGATCCTGCCGATTATCGTTCCCCTGCGCAGCTCGCCGGCGTAGTCGGCAACTAGGCTACCCCAAGCGGGCTGTGCCATGGCGATCGCGACGCTCACCGCCAGGACGAGTATGAGTAGCCAGAATGGCGTGCCCACGAAGGCGAGTACTGCTAGAAGGAGTCCACTGAGGACGCGCCCCGCGATGATTATTTTCTTCTTCCCGAGCTGGTCTGCGAGGCCCCCGAAGATGACCTGGGGTAGGGTCAGGGCGAGCTGCCTGCCCCCGTTTATCAGCCCCGACTCTGCCACGTTTGCGCCGACGGCGACGGCTATCGTGCCGGTAAACCTGTCGATGATCGTGTCTGGGATGGATTGGCTCGCGCCGGCGAGGTAGAGGGCCTTCGACTCTTCGAGGTGTTCGTCCTCTTTCGCCATAGGTCCACCTACGGGGACCGGTGCTTATATGAAGCTATCACCGGTGTGGTGCGCCCCGATACTGTTCAGACGTTTGTCATAAGATAGGTTCTATCAACTCATGAATATTATGACAATAATTCTTGTCAAGCGGGATTGCTCAAAAAGGATTAGTATCGTTCCGATATGAATTATAACGATCTACCATGGTGGGAAGCGTAACTGGAATTGAAGAAGAGGTCTTCGCTGCACTCAGTCATGGTGAACGTAGGAAAGTACTGCGGATAGTGGGGGCTAGCAAACAGGGGATCAGTTATTCAGAGATCCTAAGCGCATCTGCTCTGAGCACCGGGAGTCTAAATTACCATCTCAAAGAGATGGAGGGGTTCATCGAGAAGAATGATAGGATGTACCAACTATCATCGCTTGGAAAGAAATCGCTCACGGTCCTAATGTTCATCAGCGGGGAAGCTATCCTAGATGCTCCTCTTAGCCTAGAAGCGGTTAAAAGCCGCAGGGAGAGAATGGCAGAGATAATCCTTATGCCAGTGATTGTAGTTACTACCATTTTTATGGCTGTTATAATTGGTTTTGGTATATACGATATACCGCAGCATGGGCTACACCCGACTGTTGCCATCTTTATAGTGCTCGAATTAGTTTACATTTATTCAGTTATACGATGGAGGTTGAAGATATTGCAGAGATTTGCTATGGTGCTTGAGTATGTTGAGGATATGGTGTTTTCTAACAAGCGAATAAGGTACACCTAAAATACAAATCACTACCATAGAACAAATTTTGAAGGGAGAGAAACCAAACATCCCCCCAACTTCAAACATGTTTAAAGAAGCCTCTAAAATGGAGAAAAAAAAACGAAACAAAACAACAAAAACTTTCCTAATTTACATTCACTCCTCTTTCATGGATTGTTTACACGGGATTATTTTCGCTAAGTCGGTAGTGGCGCATATGAAGAGGCCGCCGGAGCCAAAAACGAATGAGGACTTGATATTAGATTAAAAACAATAGAAGAAATTCTCAGAGAATCCTAGGTAGTTTTAATCGGGTTCTAACTCACGGGACTTTAATTTAATCCATTAATGCCAAATCAATGTCCTTATTTACGGCATATTTTTAAGCAAGATATATGGAGCATTATACAGTGATATAGCCATGGGAAACCTTGGAAGCTACTACATACCCGATATTGATGTGGATGAGGCGGTGAAATATACAAAAACAATCTATGAATTTCCCAATCACTCAATGAGTATTCAACTGTTTGCCGATAAGAACCAGCTTAAGGTACGCGGCGGCTGGACTGGAATGATATTAGCCTCTATGAAAAAATACGGTCTTGTTGATGGCCGTGGGACTCTACGCGTTACAGAGTTAGCTGAACAAATTATCAATCCTAAAAATGAAAACGAAGCTCAGAATGCTAAAAATAAGGTATTCAATAAAATCGAATTATGGAGTAAGATACGATCTGACTACGGCGATAAGGCACTTCCCAGTGACTTCTGGGCTTATCTTGCCGATAAACACTTCATAGACCGTGTGACGGCACAAGCAAAGGCGGAAAAGGTCGCCAAACTATATACCAAATCTCTTGCCTTCTGTTACCCGACAGGAGTTGAAATGACTTTGAATGAAACCAACCAAGAGGTAAAGGGTACCCTTAGCGTCGGGGTTGACGCTGTGCTTGTCAAAGGAAGTATTGGCGAACTGAAAACCGTTGATTATGGAACGCTCAGGCTGATTGATACAGTCAGCATCGACATAGCTATTACACTTCTACAGAACCTTAAGGAAAAAATGAAGACAAGTCTACAAAAGTAGGGAGGTCCAAGTGGAATTAAGTAGGTAGTAGCGGAAAGGATAGCGGGAGGCTCACCACACGCCGAAGTTGGAACCCGGGGTTCATCCGGATGGACGCGAGGCGTGTTATCTCCTCACTATCTCCGCCATTACTACCTAATTAATTCTAACACTCTCTTTAATATGTTTCTCCCATTCGACTTGAGTTAAAACTCCTTTTTCTTCAAGTAATTCAACGAGGCTTTCAAGCATGGTGCTGAGAAGTTCAACCTCTTCTTGAAGTTCTTTAATCGTTTTATCCATGTGTTTTGTCACCTTTTGTCAGGTAGCCCTTTTCACCGAGCCAATTCATGATTATGGTTCTCAGAGTGTCGCTTCGTCCCTCACCGAGTTTACCATTTAACTCGGTGTCAACCATGTTTACAACTTCATCCGGTAATGACACTAGTACTTTTTTCATCAATCATTCGCCTCAATCTGGATTATATCGATGAATGGATCTACTCCCTGCTTCGCTTCAACTTCTCCTTGCGTGCCAGTTGCATCCTTGGTTGCTTCCTCAATGAGCTCCAGCCAAGTGTTTGGCACATTCATCCCAGCGGCTTGCGCTGGTGTCCTGTTGTGAAGGCTCTGGTGCGGCCTGACGCAATTATAGTAGACCGCCCAGCCTTCTAGGAGCATCTTCGTTGACTCGTAGCTGTGTAATCCTCTCATGCAGCGTGTCCTATCCTTGAGTGTTCCGTGGAGTCGCTCGATTGAATTGTTTGTCTCTCTTGCTCTGATTCCTACACGCTGCACTAATTCAACTCGCTCTGCCTTGTACCTGCTGTAGAAGACCCTGTTGAACGCAGCATTGTAGGCATTGCAGCCGTCAACGAAAACTGCCTTGGGGCGTTCCTTGCTCTGCTGTAGTCCCTTTTCGAATATCGCCACTGTGTCATTGAACGTTCTTGTCTCAGAGATGTGGCTCGCCACCATGAACTTGGTGTCCTCATCCATCATCTCCCAGAACCAGATATTCCGACCCTCACAACCAAGCATCGTCTCATCCTCATGCCATAGACCGGATAGTTGAGGGGTCTGCTTCTCGACGTACACCTTGACTAGCTGGGAGTACTTCTTAATCCAGTTCAGAATCGTAACTTGGCTGATGTGTTCACCGAATATCTGCTCTAGGTTTCTCTGCGCCTTTCTAAGAGAGAGACCATCATAGTAGAAGTTGAGGGCCGCAGCGATGATCCGCTTCTTGCTCTGCATCTTTGTGAAGTTGTCGTTGAGGAAGAACCTGTGGCCGCAGTTCTTGCACTTGTAGACCTGAGTTCCCTTAACCTTCCCGTTCTTGACGATTCGCTCCGATCCACAATACTTGCAGCCCATAACTCGCCAACTCCTACAGATATCCTATGGGATACCTTACTTATATATCTTATGGTATATCTACAGTATACCCATAATAAATTTTAGTTAATTTGAGTTAAAAAATTCATTGTTTGTTACTTTGAAAAAACATCATTTAAAATAGGAACCCCCAACTATGAATGCTTAAGATGATTGAGATCGCCTCCGAACAACTCTCACCGCGAAATTTAGAGGAGGTGGTATCCGATAGACTTCTATTACTTTTTCTCATTTATGAAAATAGATTACATGGTAACGCAGTTGAAGGAAAAAATGAATTTGAAAGGCAATTAAAACTTCAAAAATTATTATTTAAAACTGAAGAATTAATGGATAAAGATGATTATAAAGGATTGAATTACAATTTTGTGAGATGGGATCATGGTCCATTTGCGATAGAAATTTATATGGACTCTGAAGATTTGATAAAGACAAACTTCTTAGAAAGAATAAATAATGAAATAAAATTAACTGAAAAAGGTAGTAAACTAATTTCAAATTTACTATCTTTTTTTAAATCAGATAAAGATTTGAATCTATATCTTGATAGAGCCATCCGCCAATTTGGAGAATATGACGCTAATGAATTGAAAGTTATTATTAAAAAATTTCCATCAAAATCCGGAATATCTATAAAAGAATTAAAAAAGGGAACGCCAATATTAATTAAAAGAGATGAGGATAGTTCTAAACGCGTTTTTAAAATTCCCGCTCATCTTTTTGAAGAGTTGATTATTGAGTTTAACCCGGATATGCAGGGTAGATTGAAAAATGGTTTGTTATCTGTTAGATCGTCTCATTTGCGGAAATTTAGACCGGTGATTCGTAAGTAACTTTCACCTTTTTAAGCCACGCAAAAACTTGTGTCGGTTGTAGTTCTTTATACAAATATTCCCAATGCCCACAAGCGATTAGAATGACTGTGAATGCTCCGAACGATTGACAATCTTCACAACCAATTTTTACTATACAAAATGGGTTTTTCTTACATTCTTGGCAAACCGAATAAAAAATAACTAAATCGTTTGTAGCATGTATTCTTCTTATGCACTCTAAATCATCATGTAGTTTTTTACTATTTATTGGTGGATGTGTATTGGTTGGATTATCAGGTAATTTTTCCATTACAGTTTTAATTATTAAATCTTGTTCATGCCCAGATAGCGTTGCCATTTGTGCGCCAAAACTCTCACATTCAAATAAATCATACATATATGGCATCTCATAATGCGTATTGGATAGGACTTAAAATTTATCCTTTAACTAAATAAATTATAAATTTTTACTTATGACAAAAGACTGAACAGTATCGTGCGCCCCAGAACCTTTTAAACCCCCTCCGCATTCTTCTGTAGGCGCGCAGGGGTTCCCGAGTGGCCAAAGGGGTCAGGCTTAGGACCTGATGGTTAGTCCTCCGTGGGTTCGAACCCCACCCCCTGCACCATTCTACTAGTAACGTGCGCGCACGCAATGTTATTAGTGAATGAGGATAGCATTACTGTGGGATGAAAATCTAGGTGAGGATAGCATGAGGCAAATCCTAGTTTTTGATCTGCTAGCAGTATTGATTGTAGCATCACTCGGACTTGGCTACCTATACATAGACGCGAATACCAAAATCTCCGATTTGAAGACAGTTTCAAACAACCAGAATACTCGGATCAATGAGTTGGAGTCGATGTTGAGTGCCTCACGAGAGGCGTGGGAGATAGTTAACATCACAAAAAGCTATGGAAGCAGCTACGAGAGAGCCCAAATCTCCCTCGTTGCAACCTACCACTCGTTATACCTAGAGATGTATGAAAATGGAACTCTTCTCAGCGGAAAAGATCACATGCCTGAGTATGCATACATCTACTCTCCCCGAGCCAACATGACCCTGCGTATCAACGCAAATGTCGATGAGTCAACTAGAAACATATCAATATGGGTATTCAAGGAAAAGGACAGTCTTTCAGGTTACAACAGGTCTCGGCTCGTCGGCTTTGAGGCGAAACCTGATGCCTATAATGAGTTCAACGTCGTGCTCCCCGTGAAGGGTTGGTATTATGTGTTCTCTAGGGATAGGGTGTTTTACTCTGATCCGAATCTTGATTACAAAATCAATGTTGAGATGCGACTATACGATGGAGTCCGCTTCATCCCATTCGTGATCAGAATCTGGAACGTATATTAGTTGTGATACGAGAAATGGCACCTTTCAGCTTTGCCCTCGATAATTTTATCCTGAGTTCCACAACATAGTAAACCGTGGTTTAATGGTTGGATAGATTGGAAAAAACGCATACCACAAGAATCACAATAATCATCGCATGCACACTTGTTGCAGCGGCCATAATGGTCATTCTCTATTCTGGCTACAAAACAGATAGACTAAATCAGATAACGGTAGCCAATATTGACACCCATTTCAGCCCCATTCAAGCACTCATGGAAACCCCGAAAGCTCTGATTAGGATAGACGCATTTGTAGTGTTTGATGCTACGTGGGAGAAGCTGGGTAGGACGCAGGTTTACAAAGATTCTCAAACTTACTATATCATTGCAGATACTGGCATAGGTTTTTACTATACTCCAAAGTTCTCAATTCGATTCCTTGGTGCTCTGTGGGACAATCCGTAAACGAAGTAGCCTGTTGCATGCAGCCACTCCTCTGCATCATCCCACTACTCTACGTGGGGGATTCCCTGTTCCTTGGCCTTCTTTATCCACCTCGACACGGGCGGGACGAGCTTATCCTCGGGCTTAACGATTATCTCGGTGAAGGTTGGGTCTTTCTTCTTCAGGTTTCTCCTTAGTGAAGGGCCGAGTTCCTCCGGTTTGCCGACTCTGGTGGCGTCGAGGCCGTAGCCGTCGGCGATTTTCATGTAGTCGACTGGCTTGAAGTTGGTTGCGAAGTCGACGTACTCCTTGCCGTAGCTGAACTGCCACTCCGCCCTGATCCAGCCGAAGCTGAAGTTGTTGAGTAGGATGATGTGGTTTGGGCCACCGACACGGGCGACCGTCTCCAGTTCGCCAGCGGTGAACCCGAAGCTGCCGTCGCCGACGAGTGTGATGACAGCGCTGTCTGGGCGGGCGTATCGTGCGCCTATGCTTGCGGGTATTGCGTAGCCGAGGCTCCCCATAGCGTAGTTGAATATCATCCTGCGCCCCGCCTCGCCCTGCTTGAGGAAAGCGCTCGCGTAGATGGCTGCGACGCCGACGTCGGTGACGAGGGCGTAATCCTTTGGGAGCGCGTCCCCTAGCTCCTTCACGAACCTAAGCGGGTGTATGGGCACCTCGTTGGATGCCATGAGGCCCGCGGCGTAGGCGTCGTACTCCGCCCTCTCCTTCTGGATCGCCTTTATGCGAGGGAGCTTACGCACCTTCTTCTCCTGCTTCTCTGCGACCTCGACCATGACGCGCAGCGTCGCCGCCGCGTCCCCGATGAGGGCGACTTCCAGCGGGTAGTTGTTCCCGACCTCCGCCTCGCTTACGTCGAGGTGGATTATCTTCGCCTGTGTGTCGAGGCTTGGGGTCTTCCACATGTCCGTGCCCGTGGAGTCGGTGCTGCAGCCAACATAGAATATCACGTCGGCCTCGTTGATCACCTTGTTGCCGAGGGCTGAGCCGCCCCGGGAGCCGGTGACGCCGATGCTAAGAGGGTGGTTCTCCGGGAAGGCGCCCTTACCGTTTATCGTCGTGCCCACTGGGATGCCGAAGAGCTCCGCCAGCACCTGCACCTCCCCCCACGCCTGGCTCAGTAGAACGCCCTGCCCGCAGACGATGACGGGACGCTGCGCAGACCCGAGGACCCTGAGAGCCTCGCTCAACTTCGCGAGCTCCGCCACGGGGCGATGACCCGGGTAGACCTTGAAGTCCTCCTGAACGAACAGGCGTGGCTCCCCTATATCCTCGCCTTGTTTGTCGCTTGGGAACCTAATGTGGACGGGACCCGGCTTCCCCGAGGTGGCGAGGCGGAAGGCACGCCTGACGATGTTCGGCAGCTCAGACGCCTCGGTGACCGTGAGACTCTCCTTCGTTATCCCCTCAAACATCGCCGTGTGGTCGATCCCCGTCAGCGTGTTCCTCTTCTCGAAGTGAAGCGGGATGTCGCTGGTGAAGACGAGCATCGGGATCGACGCCTTGTACGCCTCTGCGACGCCGGGGATCATGTGGGTGGCCCCCACGCTGGGCCCCTCGCAGATTCCGGGTTTAAAACTGAACCGGGCGAAGGCATCGGCGGCGAAGGCGGCACTCCTCTCGTCCCGCATCATGACGTGTTTGACTTCGGGGGTGCTCATCCACTCCCTGTACCATGGCAGGGTCGTCTCGCCGGGGAGGCCGAAGACCTCGCCGACGCCATACCCCTTCAACAGCTCCATGAGAGCCTTAGATGCGTTCAAGAGCGCCACCTAACACCCCGAATATGGGTGTAGGGGAGATAAGAGCTTCTAGCCCTCCACACCTCGAAACGTTGAACCAGCCTACGACTAACCAAAAATTATAACCTTTTTTACCCTCGGAACCCAACCTAAAATCGGGGAGAACCTTGAGCGAAGAAACGAGGCCTCACATGGAGATAGACGTCAAGGACTATAGAACCGGTGAACCCATCCGCTTCAAGATAAACCTGGGCAAGGTCACCCTCCCCCATCACATCGACCTCGTCATCCCCCCATTCAAGTACAGCGTGGAGTACGCCGAGAGCGCCATCGACGGCGACAGATCATACGGAGGGCTGAACTACTACGCCGCGAAGGAACTGAAGATGGCCTTCGAGTACCCACCCGAAGTAGTCGTCGTTGCCAAGCAAACAACCGGAGACCCGTCGAACCGGAAGAACAAGCTCGAGAGCACCATCGCCCACGAAATAATTGAGGCCGAGCTGATGAAGACCGGACTACCCTACCACATCGCCCACATGTACGCGATGGAGTACGAGAAAGGCGTCTACAAAGACTAGACCTGATCAGTCCCCGCTATCGTTCAGGCTCTCGATCAGTAGGTACTCGTACCCGGTAGGTCATCGACGTGCCGAAGGAGATAGACTTGGCCACCTACCGATAGTCACCATTCGTTTTTTTTCTCCTTAATGCCCCACCGCGGGGCGTATTCTTTATCCAACCCCCAGCCATACTGCAACCGTGTTCACGAGAGTCCTCCCCGCCATCATCGCGGGGAATCAGGAAGATCTCGACGATATGCTCCGCCGCCTCAAGGGGAACGTCGAGTGGGTCATGCTCGACTTCATGGACGGCAGCTTCGTCGCCTCCACCGCCCTCATGTTCGACGTAAGGCTCCAGAAGGGGCTACGCTACGAGGCACACCTAATGGTCAAGAAGCCCCTCGACCACCTCCCGAAGCTCAAGGGCAAGGTCGAGACAGTCATAATCCACGTCGAGTCCGACGACTTCCCACAGGCGATCAAGAAGGCGAGGAGCCTCGGCTTCGAGGTCGCCGCCGCCATAAATCCCGGCACACCACTCGAAAAACTCGAGCCGAGCCTCAAGGAGCTTGACCGCGTCCTCGTGATGACCGTGGAGCCTGGCCGATACGGCGCGCCATTCGTACCAGGGGCGCTCGAGACCGTGAAGAAGCTGAGGAAGATCGCGCCCGCCCTACCCATAGAGGTCGACGGCGCGATGAACCCCGAGAACGCCAAGAAGGCCAGGGCGGCCGGCGCCAACATATTCGCCTCGGGGAGCTACCTGATGAAGAGCAGCGACCTCCCCGCCGCCATAAGGACCCTCCAAGAAGCTGTCAAGTGACCCTGTCCCGCGGAGGCGCCCCCACCGGGTAACTAATCAATTTTCCCCGTCGCGGCAAAACCCCCTCATCGATGATGCGTAAGGGGGGGAGGAGACGCGGTGGACGAGGGCTGCTCCTCGCTGCCGTGGCGATAGCCTCCGCCGTAATACTACTCGTGATAACCACTCCCGCCGCATCCCCCCCGCGGCGGACCGTCATAATACTCGACACCCTACCCAACACGGCTCAGGAGGACTTCCCCACCCGGTGCCGAGCCATACTCGAACCCGCCGGCTACGAGGTAGAGGCCTACACGGGGGCGGAGGTAACTGTCGAGCGCATCAAGACGCTGGGAAACAGCCCCCTCATCATACTCAGGGCACACAGCTCAGTCTTCGACGAGGGCGTCTGGTTCTACACCGGGGAACCCTACTCCAACACGGAGCACGTCCTCGAACAACTCGCTAACGAACTCCATATCGGGCGAACCTCGCCCACCGCCAACCTCACATTCGCCGTCGGCTCCACCTACATCAGCAAAAACCTCGGCGGGAAGCTCGAAGGGGCACTTGTGGTGTTGATGGGCTGCGACGGCATCCGGCGGAGCGACCTCGCCAGAGCCTTCACCGACTCCGGCGCCACCGCCTACGTGAGCTGGGACGGCCCCGTCACCATCGAGCAGACCGACGAGGCCACACTCGAACTACTCCGCAGCCTCGCCGAGGACGGTGTGCCGCTGAAGACCTCGATAGAGGACGCGATGCGTGTCTCCGCTCAGGCCGGCTTCAATTCCACGCTGGCCCTGTATCCTGCGGACGCCGCGGGCTTCACGCTCCACCCAGATTAGCCCCCGGTTACCACCGACCGCTTGTTCCGGTTACTCTAGCCATATAGTTACACTTGCATCTGATCACTCGGGAAACGCATTGGCAGATCAAATTCGTAGAGAAGCCGTACTGGTAACTGGGATGATGCTTCTACTCCTCGCGACGGCGATGACACCGCCGGCCGGGAGGGCACTGATCCCCTCAGGGTATCAATCCTACTACGTTCTGGGCGACAGCGCCGAGATAGTGAAGAAGGCGATGGACCCCGCGACGGGGTTCAGCAACGCCACGGCCCAGCCGTGGAGCCTATTCAGCGTCGTCTCCTACCTCGACACCGTGATGATCTATGTCGACCAGAAGTACAACGGTTACACCTTCGACTCAAGCGACTTTACGGGCGCCGACGCCGTCTTCGAGATCGGCAAGGGCTCGGTTCTCACATTGACCAACTGGGCCTCCCCCTACTACGAGATCACCCCGTCTGGGAGCGGGCACATCGTCTCCGGCTCCCTCCAGAAGGTAGACGGCGGCGACTACTTCTTCACCGCAGGCGGACCCGTCAACGTGATACGCGGCGTCACCGACAGGCAGGAAGGCACCGGCCCACTCGGGAACTACATCACCGAGATGTGGAGCGTCTTCCCCGTCGAACACGGGGGTGCAGGCGCGCAGAAGAGCTATGTCATACCCGTCGGAGAGAACACCCCCACCACACAGGACTTCAAGGGCGGTCACGGAGAACTCCACCCCGGCGGAACCTTCGCCGTCGTCCAGGCGACCGCAGACGGCACACAGGTGGACTACACGAGGCAGGGCGTACCCCTGACCAAGAACCTCAACAGGGGCGAGAGCTTCGTCATCACACACGTCTGGCACGGTGACACCATAACGGCGAACGAGAAGATCCAGGTGGTCTTACTCGCAAGCGGCGGGAAGAGCTACGACTTCAGGGCATTCAGTCTATACAGCGCCATCCTCGAGGGGAGCGACTTCTACGTACCCACATTCCCGACGACAAACGTAGTGGACTCCACCCAGATGCCCATCAGGTACCACATCTACGCCATAACCGACGCTGACGTCACCATCGAGACAAACGCCGGTGTCGCCCCCGGTTGGAACCCCCGCCACATCGCCGCAGGCAACGTCGACGTCAGCTTCACCACAAACAGCCGTACCATGGCGCACGTCTACACGCAGACCGGGCAGAAGATAATGATCCTCGTCTCCATCGACACGAACAGCGGAGAACGCGACTGGGGATACGTCCCACTCGACAGCAGCTACTATACAACCGACTACTTCATCCCCTACGCTCCGAGCGGCCTCGCCCACTACAACGACGAACAGATATACGTCACACCCAACACGATAACACCCGGATACAGGCCGACTACGACCAGGACGGCGTCTGGGATGAGACCGTCGTCCTCGACCGCCTCCAGTCACACGGCTTCTACAATCCTTCCACGATGGACATGACGGGCACATACATACACGGAAACGATACCTTCACCCCCGTCTACGGCGAGTCCATATTCGCAGACTCGGGTGGAGACCTCGCCGGGTACGACTGGGGTTACACCCTAATCCCACTCGACGCTGCAAACTTCAAGGCAGGCCTCGTCGTAAACAAGACAGCTACACCCGAGGTTGCCCCCGTCGGCGCAACGATCAAATTCACGCTCACCGTCAAGGCGAGCAATTAGACCGTACAGGACGTAAACGTCACCGACACCCTCCCAATGGGCCTCATATACCTCGCGGGAACCACAAACATCACCCACCCCAACTTATCCGTGACACACTAGGATCCCTCCACACTCGGCTAGGTTCTCACATGGAAGCTTGATGAGAACCTCGCCCCCGGTGAGGAACTCGCGATCGCCTTCAAGGCAGATGCGCCGCTTGTGGCGGACAGCTACGAGAACATCGTCGTCGCCATCGGCGGGGACCCCGGGGGCAACATCCTCGAACCCGAGGACAGGGCAACCGTCCGCATCTACGAGGCCGATATCGTATCGGGCACGATCATGGACGTCACCGACCCAGTTCCCGTCCCCAACATCACCGTCTGGCTCCTCGACGCCCTCAACGCCGTCCTCAACACCACGCAGACCGACGCCCTCGGCAAGTACAAGTTCACCGGCCTACACGCCGGAACCTACCACGTAAAGTACGACACAACCGACCCCGACATCGACGGCCTAATCCCATACGGCGATGACGACCCCATCCTACCAACGGCCGAGCCACTCATCTCCTCCGCAAACTTCACCATCCTCGCAGCCGGCTCCCACGTCCACGACTTCGAGGTCATACTCCCCGTAGACCTCGCGATAGTGAAGACTGGCTCAGCACACGCCGAGGTCGGCGAAGGCATAACCTACGACTACTCCGTAACAAACCTCGGCCTCACCGCGTGGAAGAACGTCACCGTAACCGAAGACGTGTGCGGATCACCCGCCTACGTCTCCGGCGACACGAACCTCGACGGCAAACTCCAGCCAGGTGAGACTTGGCTCTACACCTGCGGCTACACCGTACAGCTTGGCGATGCCCCCAAGCTCAAGAACATAGCCGTCGTCAACACGACCAGCGTAGACACCGATCCCTCGAACAACGTCTCCAACTGGACCGTCACCATATACGGCATCGGCATACTCGTAGAGAAGACCCTCACCAACCCAGCGAGTGGGATCGCGATGGTCGGCGACACGGTGGAATTCGACGTCAACGTGACCAACACAGGCACCGTACCCCTGATAACCGTCCCACTGGCGGACGTCTACAACCCAAAGTACCTCGACTACACCTCGGCGACACCCGCGCCCGACTCCACCAACGAGGCAACGGGCACACTCACGTGAACCGACCTAACAGGAGCCAGCGATCTCGCCCCCGGCGACAGCCTCCTCATACACCTGACCTTCACAGCCCTCGACCACATCGGCACAACCATCGACAACGCCACTGTCAAGGACGCCTCCGCCGGCGAGTTCGGCACAGTCAGTGGCAGCGACACCGCCCAGGTCGACATTGAGAAGTCCGTCGGCGGCGAGGTGCTCCTCCCCGACACGACCGGCTACAGGACCGCGATAGCCACATTCTGCTCGCGCTGGCGGCCACCGTGGCGACCCTGAGAAGACGCTAACCCCCCATTTCCACCTGTTTATTCTTTTTTATGAATATATTAGCTAAAAATATCTTGGATCGTCCCATGTAAAAATATCAACAATGCGGTATAAACTACTTGCTGCCTATGCTGAGGTCGAGTATCTCCACCTTCTTCTTGTCTATCTGGTTGACGCGTGACTTGATGTACTCGACGACCTTCTCCTGCGTGTATTTGAGCTCCGCGCCCTGCTCCCTTATCTGGTCGTTGATTACCTTGAGGAGCGTTTCAGGGTCGAAGGGTTTGACGAGGTAGCCGTCCGCCTTCTTATTCACGGCCTCTATAGCCGTCTCAAGGTCCGGGTAACCAGTCAAGATGATCTTACGGGTCTTGGGAACGTATTCCTTCATCTTCGCGAGGAGTTCTATCCCGATTATATCCGGGAGACGGATGTCGATCAGAGCCACATTATAATATGTCCCTGCGCTTTTGCTCTCCGCTTCTTCCCCGTTCTTAGCGACGTCGACGACGTAACCCGCGTTAGCTATCAGTGATTGGAGCGAATTTCGTACCAGCTTGTCGTCGTCTACTACAAGGATCTTTTCCTTCACGAAGCGTCATTCCCCCGGGAACCTGATGCCCATTCAATTTTTAATGAACTATGCTTTAAGGCTATGTCTGGATCGATAAAGTTTAAATTGGTGTCTTTGTCGAGTCTCTTGAGATAAGCTGTCTCAGCCTGAGAAGGTGCTTCCCGTTTTGTCGGAACAAAAACCTTGTGACTCTAGGTGTCGAGATTTTACCTGCACGAAGAGGGCCATGTCCTTCAGGGGGAAAGTGACCTGGTGTCAATGGACCGAAGCCGAGTGCGAGCCAACGAAGTGCACGTACGCCGTCTGCTTCAAGAGGCAACTGCTGGAGAACGGGATATGCGGCTTCACGATCAAGAGGAAAACTCAGGAGGACTCGGATCCCGAGAATTTCAGGCTCCCCGAGGTGCGGGCGAAGGGGAAGCTCGCCAAGAAGGTGGGGGACAGCAGCATCTATTAGGCTCCTCACTATCACACAGGCTTGGCTATGAAACGGGACATCCGCGGCGAGCTCTCGGGGATTCTTCCCGATGATCTAGTGGGTCTCGTGCCGCGTTCCTTCGACGTTATTGGCTCCAAGGGGCGGGCGGTCGCCGTCGTAGAGGTTCCATCCGAGCTCGAACCCTACGGGCAGGCCATCGGGGAGGCCCTGATGAGGGTTCAAAGGAATGTACAGAGCGTCCTCTCGAAGGGTACGGAGCGGATGGGTGAGTTCAGGGTACGGGACATGAAGCTCCTCGCCGGCGACCCCGACACCGAGGTTTTGCACAAGGAGTCCGGCTGCGTCTTCAAGGTCGACCCCGCGAAGGCATACTTCTCGCCGAGGGAGTCTACTGAGCGGGAGAAGGTATCCTCAAAGGTAGCACCGGGGGAGCGTGTGCTCGTCATGTTTAGCGGGATAGGCCCGTTCGCGATATGCATCGCGAAGAGGCAGCCCACTGCCCAATGTGTGGCTGTTGAGCTCAACCCCGACGGCCACGCGTATTGTCTGGAGAACATTCGCCTGAATAAGGTGAATGGGAGGGTGAAGGCTGTGATGGGCGACGTTCGGGTTGTTTGTCCAGCGTTGGGGGAGATATTTGATCGGGTCCTAATGCCCCTTCCCAAGGGGGCGTACGAGTTCCTCGATGTCGCTATCCCCATGGTGAAACCCGGCGGGGTGCTGCACTTTTATCACTGGGCGCCGAGGGACGACCCCTTCACCGATGGTGAACGCATCCTAGTCGCTGCCGCCGGGGAATTTGGTAGAAACGTGGAGGTACTGGAGCGGGTCAGAGTCTCGCAGTACAGCCCGTCGGCGTGGAAAATTAGGATAGATGCTAGAGTAGGTTGATTCTACTTTTCTTCCTTCTCGCTGTCCCTCTCGAGGTCGAGGGGGTTGTCGAGTGGTATCGGGGGCGGTGTTGTCGCCATCGTGTATCCGATCCATAGGACTATGAAGAGGACGAGGTAGACCCCGGCGATTATCGGTAGCTTGTACGCCCACTCCGCGTATGGTGCGAGCCATGTGAACATCGTTCCTAGGAAGGGGGCGAATGACCAGACGAAGTAACCGACCATGATCAGGGTTGTCACAATCATTATCGTGTAGCCCAGTGATTTATCGTTCAATCTATATGCCTCTCGATTATCTGTTGGTTGTTATGTTATTAGCCTTTTCTTTTCTCCGGAATCGGGTTTCAGGTTCCTCTCTGCTTATCCCTCTTTTTTATGCCTCGAGTAATTTTTCTTTCAGCCACTCCCCTTTAACCCTCTGAGAATATAGGGAACGGTTTTAAAGTCGGGCTGGGAATTATTTGGCTTACATAACTGGTGAATGCGTTGAACAATGTCTTCATCAACGAGCTGAGTCAGGTGCCCCTCCAGAACAGGTCTCTCGAGATCACCGAGAGGAAGGGTCTGGGGCACCCTGACACGATGTGCGACAACATCATGAACCAGATCAGCGTCGACCTCTCCACGGAGTACATGAAGAGGTTCGGGAACATCTACCACCACAACATGGACAAGGGGCTCATCGCCGCGGGTGAGACCGCCGTGAAGTTCGGTGGCGGGAAGGTGACCAAGCCCATCCTCATAGTCTACGGTGACCGCGCCACATTCAAGGTTGGCGACGAGGTGGTTCCCGTAAACGAGATCGCCGAGAAGAGCACAAAGGCGTGGCTCAAGAAGAACCTCAGGTTCATCGACCCCGACGTCCACGTCAAGTTCCAGAGCGAGATCAAGCCGGGCTCTGCCGCGCTCCAGGATATCTTCAGCAGGAAGAAGAAGGGTGAGTTCCTCGGCGCGAACGACACTAGTGCCGCGGTCGGCTTCGCCCCCTACACTGAGCAGGAGAGACTCATACTCGGCCTCGAAAAATACCTGAACTCGAAGGAGTACAAGAAGGAGCACCCAGAGGCGGGTGAGGACATCAAGATCATGGCACTCCGCCGGGGAAATAAGGTCGATCTTACCGTAGCCATAGCGATGGTCGACCGCTTCATCAAGAGCGAGGACGACTACTTCAAGCGCAAGGACGAGATCTACGACTCAATCAACGCATGGATCGACGCTAAGGGGGGATTCGAGGAGGTCAAGGTCAGCCTCAACGCCCTCGATGCGAAGGGCAGGGGGCTCGACGGCCTCTACCTAACGGTCCTCGGCACATCTGCTGAGGCGGGTGACTCGGGCCAGGTGGGCAGGGGGAACAACGTGCGCGGCGTCATCGCGTTACTTCGTCCCATGAGCAGCGAGGCCGCGGCGGGCAAGAACCCCGTCAGCCACGTCGGCAAGATATACAACATGCTCTGCTACAGGATCGCGGACAGGATCGTCGACGAGGTCAACGGCGTCGAGGAGACGTACGTCTGGCTCCTGAGCAGGATCGGGCGCCCGATCAACGAGCCGAGCGTCGTCTCTGCCCAGGTCATCCCAAAGAAGGGCGTCGCCATGAAGAGCCTTGAGTCGAGCATCAACGAGATCATCGCGGATGAGTTCGATCACCTCGACGACTTCTGCACCGCTTTAGCAGATGGTCACGTCGGCCTCCGCTAAGCGTCCTTCTTGTGGTCGCAGAGCTCCTTCAGCGGGCATTCCCCGCATCTCGGTTTCCTTGGTTTGCAGTAGTCTTTGCCTAGTTGTAGGAGGGCGCCGTCGGCGTAGACCCATTCCCCCCGCGGGAGGACGCTCTGGAGCGCATCTTTTACCTCGGTGGGCTTCGCCTTTTCCCCGGCAAGCCCGGCTCTTCTGGAGACCCTATGGATGTGTGTGTCAACAGCTATGGCGGGCTCCCCGTAGCCGTAGCTGAGGACGATGTCGGCGGTCTTTGGGCCGACGCCGGGGAGGGTGAGGAGTTCGTCGCGTGTCCTCGGCGTCTCCCCGCCGAACCTCTCGATTATTACCTTGCAGGTGCCTGTGATGTGCTTCGCCTTCTGGTTGTAGTAGCCTGAGGGCCGGATTAGTTGCTTGAGTTTCTCGGGGTCGAGGGCGAGTATCTCACGCGGCGTGGATGCGACGGCGAACAGGGCGTTGGCTGCCTTGGAGGCGTTCTCATCGCGTGTCCGTTGGGAGAGTATACAGCCGATGAGGGCGCGGAATGGGGGTTCCTTCTCGATCTTGAACGCGTCCACTCCGTAGTGTCTCCTAAGGGCACCCAGCGCCTTCTCAGCCTTGCTCAAATCTCCTAACCTCTTCGAGTCTCTCGGCGAGGTAGCCCGCGACGTTCTTCCCGTGTCTCTTCGCGATCCTCTCGATCATCTTGCCTGTGCCGGAGGAATACTGGGCGGCCTTCTTCGGTTTCTCAGCTATGTCTTTGGGGAAGCCTAGCTTCTTGGCAAGGTGTCTGAGTATGATCTTCCTCGGCTCCTTTCCCTCGCGTGGAAGCTTGTGGCTGAGCGGGAGACTGAGTGCAAACCGTGTGAGCCCGGGGTCAGTGAAGGGTGTCCTTAGTTCGAGGCCGAGATCTGAGCAGACCTTCCAGTCCCTCTCTAGGTTGACCTCGTGTGAGCGTGCCACGTCCCGGAACATCGTCGCCCTCACGCTTTCCCCCTGTGTCTGGTACTCCTGAGCATACTTGGCGTAGCCGCCGAAGAGCTCGTCGCTCCCGTTGCCGGAGAAGATGGCCCTGCAAGGTCTCGCTGCGGTGTCTAGGGCGACAAAGTAGAGTGGAGCTGCGACGCCCACCTTCATTGGGTCTGCCTCCTCGACGCTCCCAAGTATCGCGCCGATGTGGTCCTCCAAGTCGGCCTCGGTGAATGTCTTGATGCTGACGGGGAGTCCAAGGGCGTCCGCAGCAGCCTCGGCGGCGTCGATGTCCGCTGAGTCGGTGGAGCCGACGCAGGTGAGTCTCGGGTGTGCCCCGGCGCGTTTCAGGAAGTGGGCGAGGATCGTGCTGTCTATGCCTCCGGAGAAGGCGAGCGTGGGTGAGTTCAGACCTCGGCTCGTCCTAGACGCGGCGCGCCCCAGAAGCCTGTCCAATTCATCAGCGCCTTCGTCGAGGCTCATTGATGATTGTGGTGGCTCCTCTAGGGGGGCGATCTCCTCGTCGCGTACTTCCTCTCTGCTCAACGTCACTATGTGGCCGGGCTTGACCCTGAGCGGCTCTATCCCGAGTCTGAGGAGGGTTTTCGTATCTGTTGAGATGCCGATTAGCTCCTCGTTTCGACCATAATAGAGGGGTACTGCTCCAATCGTGTCCCGAGCGCATGTTATCGCGTTCTCTTCGGCGACAGCGGCTGCCCACGATCCCTCTTGTTCTGTGAGCAACTCTTTGAAACCCTCTTCGACCTCACCCCTCATGATGTTCGCCGCCGCGAGGCTGTTCGGCTCGGGTGTATCCCCGAGTCTGCCCACGAATGCGATAACCCTTCCCTCGTCGAGGAGTGGCTGCGGGTTATCGGTTGGGTGGACCTTGACGAGCCTATGAGCGAGGGCGGCGCTTGATGTGAGCGAGGTGAACTCGAGAGACTTGGGACTATGCTCCACGCCTTCAGGCGTCGCCACACCATAGGCGTCGTGGCGAACTCGCGTTTCCCAAAGTATTTTCAATAGCAACTGGGTGACGTCTTCGCCTCTTCGGCTCAGCAGCCCCGCGAGTTGGCTCATCCCCTATCTGGTCGAGCGGCGGCGTGTTTCAGCTTATCCCTCGCCTTGATCGTCCTCAGCGGCCTCGAGGATCGAGTCGACCTGGTCCTCGGTTAGCTTGGCGCCGTTAAGAAAGGCTCCTCTCCTTGGGTCGGCGCTGAGGCAGGAGGCCCCTATCGGGTAGGGCTTCGCGAACCGCGTGAGGCCCCTGAAGGTGAGGCCGCACTTCCAGCCGTGCCCCCTGCTGTAGTCTTCCTCCTCGGGGGGCATCTCCCAGAAGATATAATACAGATATGTCGTCTATTGTATCAGGTGTGAAGTTGTCAGAGGGCTGGGCTACCGTGGAGAACTGGAAGAGCAGAGTATCCAAGAACCACGGGTACAACGGTGAGAAGAGACTCAGGCGATTCCTCGCCTACCTCAACGAGTCAGAGCCAAAGTTAGCGGGACTTACCCCAGACCAATTGATCGAGAAACAGCGCGTCGCTGGGAACGGTGAACAATACCTAATCCTCGACGCCCTCCAACGGTGGGTTAATTCCTTCACTAAGTTAAGGGCTGAGAGCAAGCAGGGATACTACGTCAGTATAAGGAGCTACTTCGACCATAACCGCGCCTCCCTTCCTTCGGATAAATCCTTCATTATCCGTAGCGAGGTTGAGCCCGTAAGGAGCAAGCTAGACGTTGACACTGTGAAGAAGACCGTGCTCGCGAGTAAGGGGAAGTATCAGGCGATCTGGTTGATCATGCTCCAGGCCGGGCTTGACGAAGAGGGATTCACCCACTGGAACGAGGCGGGGCTTGAGGCTACCCTGAAGCAACTCAGGGATAAGCCCGAGGGACCCATAAAGATTGAGCTCGGCGGCAGGAAGCACACCAAGAACATAGAGAACTTCTACACCTTCTTCGGGCGTGACGGAGCCCGGCTACTCGGCGCATACATGAGGCAGAGAGGCAGCGCCCCCGGCCAAATATTCAAGGAAGCCAGTAAGAAGAGCCTCCAGAAGCAGTGGACCCGAACTCTTCAGCGACTCGGCTACATTGAGCAGAAGGACGACTATAAGGGCAACAGGTACGGCTTAAACCTCCACAGGCTAAGGGGAGTATTCCGTAGCAGGTGGAGGCTCAGCGGAGTAGACGTTGAGGTCGCCGAGTTCTTCCTAGGCCACTCCCCAGACAAGCTGGGTTATGATAAGAGCCCGTGGCTTGACCCAGATTGGTATGAGGAAAAATACGCAGAGGCACAGACTTGGCTGAATATCCTCAGCGAAGATCCACTCAATGTCCCCAGGAGGGAGGTTACAGAACTACGCAAGCAAATGGGAGCGCTTGAGTCGGCGAAGCAGGGGCAGAGCAGCGAGACGGAGGCGTTAAAGAGTCGGCTACAAAAACAAGACGAGATCAATAAAGCCCTCCTCGAAGAGATAACCGAGATAAAGAAGCTGCTAAATAAAGAGGGCGCTTAGATAAAGCAATATTTCTCCTTGACCATTTTAACGCCTTCAGCCCTTAACTCCTCCTCCATAATGAAGGCGTAAACCTGCGCCCTTATCTCTGGGTCCTTAATCAGGTACTCGAAGACAGGCCATATTCTGCCCCGATTCTCAGGAGGCGCTTCGAGCTCAAATTTAGCACTTGAAGAGAAGAGGTGATCAAGCTGGAGCACCGTTTTAACAAAGTGTCTCTCCTCTGCCTCTTCAAACTGCCTCAATTCGGAAAATACCGGCAAATTATCTAGATCCCGATCAATATCCTCGGTCAAGTCTAGGGGGGCGAACGGGCTTCTATATTCTACAATATCCGAGAGTAATAGTGATCTAACTTCCGGATTTTTCTTAATGTAACTCCACTTTCTAAATATTAGTGAAAGGTCCTTGTATTTTTCAATAATTATATCATATTCAGGCTGGCAGAAAAACAAATCTGTAAATTTATTGAAGTTTATATCCTTTTTTAAAGGATATTCTTGCTTTAAGGCAGCTAACACGCCTTGGAAGGTAAGTTTCCACTGGTTGCGAGGGCCTCCTTGGAACTCATAGCGTTTCGTTGAGCTCAGAACTACTAACCCGCTTTTCTCCAGCCGCTGCAAGACGCGAATAAGCGTCCGGTAAGGCACTTTTTCAGCTAAGTCAGGTTGACTTTTCTCTCCCTCGGTTGCGAGGTGCTTGAGAATAGCTGCTATGGGGTGCTTCTCCTTCGTCTTCCCCCGTGGGCGCTTATCTTGTGACATATTATATCACAAGTATGTCTTCGTTTTTCATATAATAATGTTTGCATTTATAGAATTGAGGTATAATGACCGGAAACACTAGAACGGTTGCCTTCCGAATATCGGGCGACCTGTTTGAGAAGATCATTTCGACACCCGGCTACATGTCGCCAAGTGAGTGGCTCAGGGTAGCCGTCAGGGAGAAACTAGAGCGCGACAAGGTGGAGGCGCGTGAGTCTTGAGTAACCCTGCAAGAGCCGCCCAGGACTCCGCGTCCTCCATAAACGAAACACCCGTACAGGGATTAACCTTGTCGCCGACTAAGCTTCGCGAGCTTCGCCGACGCCTCGACAGGGTGGAGCAGCTACTCAAGGAGGCTGTAAAGCAGTGAGTTTCAACGAGCTCCGACGCCGAGATCCGGACGGCCTAATTCTCGAAGAGTTCGAGAACTCACTGTACCGGCTCCTGAACGTCTGCGAATTCTGCCAATATCTGAATCGGGAAACGTACTCCTGCAACCACAGCGGCGGCCCCCTCAACTGGAACAGCCACTGCTCCAAATTCGTGAGGCGCGAAACAAGTAAAAAAGACATGACAACAGCGGAGTTTGACCGCCGCGTCAGTCAACTGGAACGCGAGTACGGGCTCTGCGAGCCCTATCACCTGATTATATGGAAATGCGGGAAGGAGACAAACACTAATGCAAAAGTCCCTAATTCCTGTTAAAATAAAACTCACCTACGACGGCGTGGACCCTCAACCTCTCCTAGAGACCTCCGACGCTATCCGCAACCTCTACGCCCCTAGAGCCACTCAATCTGAGCTCCATAGAAGTACCCCTCAGGGCTGGCATATATTCGTCGTAATCTACCCCAAGGAGCAGCAGCCATGAGAAGCCCTTATGGCGATTCTGAGCCGCGAATCGTTGAGCAGGTAAAACACCTCTTCATAGGACGCGCCGACTGCTATGGACGGCAGACGGGTCTGGAGGAGCCGAAATACCTCTCAGAGAAGCAGCCCCTTGGCGACGACGTTATCCTCAGACACCTCCACAGCGACATAACAATCGGTCCCTACTGTAAGGATCAGAATGGACTCGTCAAGTGGTTCGCTGCTGATTTTGACCCTCAGCACCACGCCGACGTAATGGTTTCCGTAAGGAATACCCTAGCCTATGTAGTCAAAACCTTCCCTGTAAAATCAATCTTAGTTGAGCAGAGTCAGCAGGGGCAGCCCAGCGTCCACCTCTGGGGCTTCATAGAGCCTACGCCGGTTCGGGTGGTTCACCTCTGGGGCGAGAAACTCAAGAGGGAACTAAACGAGCCAAGCCTCGAATTCTTCCCGAAGGTGGGCGACGTCGACGCGCCGCTTGGTATGCTCGTCAAGTTACCTGGGGGGGTCCACCGAGTATCTAAGCTGCGCAGCGTCCTACTGACACACGCCCTTGAGGAGATACCTGCGGAGAGGTTCGCGGAGACTCTTGAGGCGATTCAGCCCGCGAAGTGGCCCGACGAGTTGACTGAGGAGGCTGAAGAGGAGCAGAGAGGCGAGATCCAGAAATTCCTCGAAGAGGACGAGCGCAGGCGGCCAAAGTATGAGAGAATAAGCCTCCCTATTGATCGAGTCGTTGACCTTGGCAGCCTCCAACCAATCCGGGGGAAGCCGGGCCAGTATCGTGGTGAGCACCCGGTTCACGGGAGCCCTAAGAGCGGAGTCAGCTTCCACGTCGACACAATAAACAATAGGTCCTACTGCTTCCAGCATGGCACAGGCGGCGGTAGCCTTGAGCTCTACGCCGTCAAGAAGGGGATTATCCACTGTGAGGACTGTAAACCAGGGGTTCTGCGGGGCGAGAAGTTCAGGGAGGTCGTTAAGAAGGTCATAGAGGACGGCCTCCTGCCTGAGACGGCGCTTGACCCGAAACCTGAGGCGATCGGTACTATCGGAACTGAGAAAAAAGACCCCTCTAGACATGAGACACACCCTATGTCTCCGGAGAACACCGGAAAAGTCAGTACCGATAAGCCCGATAGCGTCCTCCTCTTCAGCAGCACCGATAAGGATCTGGCCGCGGGGGTCTATAGATACCGCTTCAACGCCGTTGAGGTCGCCGTTAAGATTGATCGCGAGTTTAAGGATCACCTTACATTTACCAAGAAGGTCGACGGCAACGCCACCACCTACACCGACAGGGTCAGAATACGGGACAGCGAGCACAGCCGGAAGCAGTTGATTGGACGCCTCGAAGAGAAGCAGATCCTGTTCAAGGGCGAGGCCCAGCAACTTGTCGACTTAGTTAGCCAAGACCTCAACGCCCGCTTGGCGAAGTATAAGCAGCCAGAGAAGTCACAGCAGGAGGAGGCAGACCTTAGTAGCGTTATCGAGAATGAGGTCGATCCCCAGTGGCTCATAGATCCCCCGGTTCTCAGGAGGGGCTGGACGCTGCTCAGCCACCCACGACTCAAGGATCACCTCGCGAAGTTTATCTCAGGCTTCCTTGTCAGCGACGAGGAGCTCCGCGAGGATCTTATCTATAATCAGGTGAGCGTCTGCTCCCCACCCCTGCGCCGATACAGTAGGGAGGGCGGCGACTACGTCAACGAACGCGGTCAGGAGGCCCTTATCATACTCGGCCCAAGCGGAGGCGGGAAGGGAGCAATAGCCAAGCTACAGCGCAGAATCGGCGTCCGGGTAGTTATGGCGACGAGGATCACAAGGTCCGTCCTCGAACGATACGCGCGTCAGCTCCTACACCACACCACCTTGATAATTGCTGAGATTGAGACACTTTACCACGTTAAGCAGGGGCGAGACGCCGGGGAGCAGGAGGCCAACGACGTCGCCACCGTCCTAAAACAGGCGATTGAGGATAACAAGATCACCTTAATCGTAATGGAGCACGACGAGGAGACGGGTAACTTCAAGCCCCGCGTCTACACTGCCGAAGTCTACCCGGCCCCCATAATGACCTCAATCCTTGAGATCAACGACGTCCAAATGGCAACGAGGGCCAAGGTCAGCAGGCTGCCGGAGACCCTCGCGGGCTTCGTGGAGATTGGCAACCTCGTCAGCAGCGGCCTAATGCTGGATAACCCAATACAAAATACCGCCTCAGATAACCTCACAGCAGACGACGTGAAGCTTGTCCTACACCTAATAGCGGCAATCACCGAGGGCCTCCTCTGGAGCATTTACCAGAGTCTTGAACCTATTCCCAGACAACAGGTGGACGACGCCCTCGCCGAGTTTGGAATCACCTCAGATTATCTGAAGCCAGTCGAGGCCACGACGCTCCCCAGAGAGTACGGCGACGTGATTTATGGCACCTGGCTCAGCTATATCCTACAATTTGTGCTCCCACCCGAGATCAAGCTAGAGGACGAAGACCAGGGCGTCACGCTCTCCCGTAAGGACCTCATGGAAGACGCCTTCACCCGGAGTAAGAGCCCCTCAATAATCGAGACCCTGCAAACCCTCGATATAAGCAGCAGGGAGGTTGAGGGCCTCACCCGCGACCTCCTCCACGCCTACAGACGCGCCCAGAGCAACGCGATCCTCAACATGGCGCACCGGAAATTCACCACCTCAGAATCAGGCGGAAGAATACTCGAAGCCACCGAGGAGGACGCGGAGGCCGGAATCTCCCTACTCAAAGCACTGCTACCCGCCCGCATGAAGGTGGGACTCACCAGCTACGAACTCAGAATAATCGAGGTCCTACGCGACAACCCGAATGTAGATATGGAAGTCAAGGAGGTCGCCGGGAAGGTCTACGGCGCGACCACTGAGGCTCGGCTCCGCTACATACGCCGGGTTCTCAACAAGGCCGCCGGGCTCAAGTTCCTCGTCAAGACGCCTGGGAAGCCCCTCAAGTTCAAGTCAGAGCTCGGGCGAGTCAGGAAGGCGACCCTCGACACACTTCTGAAGGAGCCTATCGGAACCAACGGAACCGAAAATTCTGGTGAACCTAAGAAACACACCCCATGTCTCATGTCTAAACCCCCTGAAAATTCCAGTTCCGATACACCCGATCCACAGCCTGAGACACCCGCTGTAAGGCTCCGTAGGCTCGCCGAGGGCTTCATGGCGAAGCAGCCAAGGGGCAACACGCCCCGCCAACTATTCCTCAACTATATGCTTGAGGCCGGGTTCGCTGAGGAGCAGGTCCTCAGCACCCTCGCAGGCGTCGAGGGCTGGGGCTTCGGCCTAATCTTCGTACAATTCCACCCAGGAGGCGGCGGCCTGTGAGGGACCACGATATTTCGGAGACTGAGGCGACGGCTCTTGAAATTCAAAGCGACAGAAACCTCTGCCTCTTCTTCGCCTCGGAGTTGCTGGCGATTCACGAGGGGCGACCTGTGTATCTGTCCGCGAATCGAATGCAGACCCTCGGGCGGTATGGCCTAGTGTTCGCGCAGCGACGCCTGCGCCGAAAATTGGCCTTGACGTCGAAGGCACTCGCCATTTTAGGGGTTGAAAACATGAATAAAACCATAGAGCCCACCGGGGGCCTAAGCCGGAACTGCACCCGCCCCACGGAGGGCGGCGACCCTAGAGACTTGGAGGCGAAGCCATGATTTTTGTATTAACAGATCAGCAGCAGCGGCTTCTCTTCGTCGGGGTAGTCTGGACCGTTCTATGGATCTGGGTGCGATTTGATAACCGCGCTCCTATTCGGAGGTCGGAGCCATGACCCCGCCCCATATCTCGAAGCTAAGACGCGACGCGAGGGGACGATTTTTGAAGCGTGTACGCGTCAGGATCAAGAAGCCCGTCGTTGTCCAGGTTCGCAGGAGGGACCAGGCTTGAGCGCGGAGCGTCGCCGGTATCTCAGGGAGCGAATCTCGGGCCTCACAGTCACGGGCGGCCGCGTCTACGTTGCCCGGCAGCACCCATTGACCGCTGAGGAGTGGGGCGCGATCCGCGAAGCCCTAGCCACACCGCCACCACCCCCACCTAAACGCGGATTCCTCGAAGATTTGAAGAGGCGATTAATGAATGAGTGAAACAATCCACCCGAAGATAAGCGCCATACAGAATCACCTAAACCTTACAAACGCCCTGTTCAGAGCAGGAAAATATCAGGAGGGCGTATTTGAAATGCGGCTGACTCTGCTTGAGATCGCGCCGAAGGACCGGGACCCTGAAATCGTCAAGGAGCTTGATCGCGAGCTCTCTATATTCAGCAAGCAGTACCCCTCCGCGAATCGGCAGCGCGTGCTACAGAGACGAAAACGCTATATCCAGATCGCTGAGGCGATCAGTGACCTTCTCTGGACCCGTAAATATTTTGATAATAATCGATACGGTGAGTCGCGCGACTTGAAGGATCTGCGTGAGGCTGCGGGTGACGCTGAGGAGAGCGACGAGGAGGAGGCAGCGAGTGAGGGATAAGCCGCCGCCGATAACGAAGGTACCAGTTCGTTGGCGCCTCGACTGGGAGTGGGAGAGGCCGAATCGTTACCTCTTCGTTGGCCTAGCCGGGTGCGGTAAATCTAATTTAAATGAGCACTTCGCCGCCAACCACCGCCGGGTTCTCGATATATTCAGCAGCCGCGATAACGAGAGCCTCTGCTGGCTCAGGAAGAGTAGCCCATTCGACGATATTCTCCTCTTCGGCGGCGATAACTCGGTAGTGGAGTCTTCTTGGCCTTACAAGAAGGTCTCGGACCTACGGATCTCCGACTTTACCTCACATGAGGCTGTTGTGACCGCCGACGCCTTCTATACCTCCCAAGAGGTTAAATTCGCAAGTATCCAGCAGGCCGCGGACCTGCTTTACCTTCGGAAGAGTTGGAAGCAGGGCGACATAATCTATCTCTTGCTCCGCGAGACCATGAGCCTCTTATACTCTCGGATCAGCCTGGGGCAGGGCGAGAAGGAGGCGAAGGCCGCGCTCCTCACGTTCCTGCGTGAACTAAGGCACTTCGGCGTATCCTTCGGAGCCGACTCGCTCAGGTGGACGGGGATCGAGAAGGAGCTCAGGGACCTCGCCGATTATACGATCTTTAAGCAGCTTGGCGAGAAAGGACTCCCCGCCGACAAGCGGTGGCTTTACACCTTGGTTAGGCCGCAGACCTTCGCCCACATGAAGCCCAACGAGTCAATCGTCGTCTCAAAGGAGGGCTCAGTTGCCTACCTGAAGACCCCGCTTCTTCCCTACCATAAGCAGGAGGGAGTCAACCTGCTCGACGAACTTGGTATCAGTGTTTCCTTCTCTGAGGAGATTGAGGACACCACCTCAACGCGGCTCGGAGACCGGGAGCATGAGTCTCTAGTACGGGCCTACTTAGAACTTGAGAGCATGGAGGACACCGCCAAGAAGGTGAGGCGCGGACTCGCCACTGTTTCGCGACAAGTAGCCGCCCATAACTCGGACTTCGATACTCTGGGTCAGTGTCGGCGGTGTGCGAGGCTGGGCAGCGACTTGGCGGCTAAACGGGCTCAGGTTCGGGCGTCCTAACCCCTTCCCTACTCTTCCTTCCATAAGGAGTACTTCTTCATAGTAGAAGGTTCTTTTCCTTCCGCTCCGAACACTTCGAGAAGAAATAGACGACAGATTTATAAGTTATCCCCCAGAGCATCTCGACCTTGTCGACGATGCCGTAGCCGACGAAGGAGTCGCGTCCCCCCGCCTTCATGGCGAGGAGGATGGGCGTCCCCCTCTTGTAGTCGCGCATGATGCCCGTGTAGTACTTGTTTAGGCGGAAAACCTGTTCAAGCCACTCGTCCCTGCTTATCCTGAGGATGTAGCCGGGGTTCTCCAGTTGAAGCATCAGATTATATTAATAGTAACTACGTAATAAATGTTAATCTTCTTTTTCGGGCTCGAACTTCTCCTCGACGAAGTCGGTGAGGGCCTTCTGCTCCTTATCGGCCTTGTCTAGGCTCTTCCACTCCTGCTCCTCGACGAGGCCGCCGACCTGCTCCTTTATGGATTTGGCTAGGTGTGGGCCGATGAGTGGGAGGGCGACGAGGCGCTGGAGTGGGGCGCGTTTTATCTCGGCGATTCCGGTGAGGCCGCTGTTGTAGAGGACGCGTGCGCGTACGCGTCCGATGCCCTTGAGGCGGACGAGTGGGAGGAGCTTTTTGGAGACGCCGTGCTTGACGCGATCATTTAGCTCCCCGAGCTGGCGCCTGTGGTCGGGTGCCCCGACGATGTCGGCTATCTCGTATGCGCTGTATAGGAGCCACTCGGCGTTGTGGACGGCGGAGTAGCGGTCCCCGGGCTGGACGCCATGCTGCTCGAGGATGTCGGCCTCAGACTTTTCGTTTATCCAGTCGTCGATGACCATGGCGGTCTTTACCTCGCCGAGGAACTGCTCGCGCTCTATGTAGTCTCCGCCCTCCTGGTTGAGGGGGATGGCGAACTCCTCCTGCCTCTCCTCGGCGTATGTCTCGACCATCTCAAGGTCGCCTCGGCGTGGGCGGAGAATGGGCCTCATGTCGGGTGTGTGGCAGATGAGGTGTAGCCAGGTGAAGTCGGTTACGTCCATGGCGCCTTTGCGTAGCCCGTTGCGGAGCACGACGGCGGTGAGGGGGTCGATGTATAGCTCCGAGACGCGTCGCCCGAAGTCGGTGGCGTAGAGATAATCACCCTTTTCCTCAAGCATCTCCTCCTTGAGGAGGTAGCGGAGTACGCCAGTGGTGATGAGCTTGATACTGGCGGGTGGGTAGTTGAAACCGTAGAATGTGCCGCCGAGGAAGTCGAGGAGGCCCTGCTCAGTGTGGGCATAGTCACTTGCTATGGCAGCGAGCGTGTGGCCACGGAGCGCCGACTCCTGCGCGAGGCGGCTGTACAGCCTCTCCGGGTCGGCTAGGATGTAGTTCTCCATCAACTGGTCCTGCTCGTCGCTGCTGCTGGCGATGAGTATGGCCTCGCCGTAGGGGTCGTACTGTGGGCGGCCGGCGCGCCCGCTCATCTGCTTGTACTCTAGGACGGTAATGGGGTACATGCCGTAGCCGGCGACGAAGCGCTTGTAGCTGCCTATGACAACGGTTCGGGCGGGGAGGTTGATGCCGGCGGCGAGGGTGGGGGTGGCGGTGAGAATCTTGAGGGTGCCTGCCTTGAAGGCGCGCTCGACGATGCGCCTATGCTCGGTGTTAAGCCCCGCGTGGTGGAATGAGGCACCCTTGGAGACCGCGAAGGCGAGGGCGTCGGTGAGGCTCGTCTTCTCCCCGTGAACCTCTATCTGCGATGCCAGTCCCTCAAGGTCGGTCTGTATCTTCTTACTCTGCGTCCCGTTAAGCGCCATCGCTGCCTCACGCGCCATGCTCTCGGCTCGTTTCCGGGACTCGACGAAGATAAGGACTTGTCCGCCGTCGAGGACGCTGTTCATCGCGATGTTCAATGCGTCCATCGTGTTGAGGGGCTTGAGCTTCTTGACTGCGCCGTCTCGGAAGATGATGGTGTTGCCGTGGGCGACACCCTCGTTGAGCTTCGTGGGGCGCCACTCCGTCGTGACGCACGCCGCCTTGAGCCACTCGGCGACCTCGTCGGCGTTCTTTATCGTGGCACTGAGGGCGAGGACCTGCATCTCGGGGTTCATCTGGCGGAGCCGGGCGATGGCGATCTCGAGCGTGGGGCCGCGCTCGTCCCCGATGAGGTGGACCTCGTCCGCGATGACGAGGGTGACGTTGCTCATCCATGGGCTCCTGTGTCTTAGCAGTGAGTCGCACTTTTCGTTGGTCGTGATGACTATGTCGTAGCCCTCGAGCCAAGGGCTCTTGTTGTCGAGGTCGCCTGTGCTGACGCCGACGCGTATCTTGCCCCCGCCGGGCTTCGGTATGCTCGTGTACTCTTCGAAGCCCTCAAACTTCTCCCAGGCGAGGGCGCGCAGGGGGCTGAGGTAGAGTACCTTGCCGTGGCGCTCGAGGACGTGCTTCAGGGCGCAGAGTTCGGCGATGAGTGTTTTTCCGCTCGCCGTCGGGCTGGCGAGTACGAGGTTCTTTCCCTCAAGAACGCCGGTGTTTACGGCGTCTGCCTGCGGCGGGTAGAGCTCCTTTATCCCCTTGAGTATGAGGATTTGCTTCACCTCTTCGGGGATGGGGAGGTCCGCTACGAGCATATTCGTTCCCGTATGGCTTGTCCGCGGCTGATATTAAGTGTGGTCCAGCCTAGCCCGTGGGGAGGTGTTCCTCGGCGAGGCGTAGGAGTGTATCCGTCGCCTTCTTGACCTTCGCCTCTAGTTCGCCCTTATCGGTGCCTCTGGCGCTTATCCAGAACTTGATGCCCCTCTCCCCGTAGGGCTTGACTAGCGACTTGATCCAGACGCCGGGGACGCGCTTCATCGCCTCGTCGATGAGCGGGGCAAGTGTTGACTCGTCCCTCAGGGGGAGGCTGAGGACCTCCTCGTAGTAGACCCCCTCAAGATGCTCGCTGATGTGTGGAATGAGCTGGTTGTCGAATATCCACATGAGTTCGTGTGGGACGCCGGGGAGGGAGATGACCTCGACTCCGCCGTGTGGGAGTAGGACGCCGGGGGCTCCGCCCACCTTGTTGTCGAGTGGGCGCGCGCCTCGTGGGAAGACCGCCATCTTCCTGCGGGCTTCAGTGATCTCCCCGGACGCTATGATGCCCCTCTCGTGGAGGGCGGCGTACTGCCTGGCCACTATGGCGAGTCCCTCCTCGTTCACTTCAAGGGGGAGATGGAATGCCTCAGCGACGCCCTTGAGAGTCATATCGTCGTGTGTGGGGCCGAGGCCACCGCTCGTGATGATGAGGCCGCAGCCGTCGTCCGCAGCCCTGTTGATGGCTCTCGCTATCTCGGGCACGTCGTCACGAACGATGATGACCTCCTCTACCATCAGCCCAAGCGGCTTGAGGCGCTCGATCATCCATTTCGTGTTTGTGTCGAGTATTATGCCGTCGAGTATCTCGTTGCCGACGGTGATTATGGCGACCTGGCTTGTCAATTCGCTTAATGGTGCCGCGTGGCGCGTAAAGGGATTTGCCTAGACCTCACCGAGCCCGTCCTCGACTTTGCTCATCTCTGTCAAGAGCGCCGCCCTCTCAGGGGCAAGGGAAGTCGATGGGAAAATCGGCTCCGCGGGGTCTCGGAACTTGACTCTTAGATGGCAATCTTCGGGGGTCCCGTGTTTCTACCATCGAATACTTTATTACACCGATTAGTCAATTATAGAGATTAAATAACCCCTTACTTTAGACGAAAAAGGTTAAAAGCGCCGCTCCGCCCCCACTCTCTTGGTTTCAGGTGAATCTGGATGGGCTGCACTGTCGTCGTTGACGGATTCTACGGAGACACTGGCAAGGGGAAGATCATCTCCTACCTAGCGGTGGCGGACGACGTCGCCGTCGTGGCGAGGGCGGGCGTGGGACCCAACGCGGGCCACACCGTCGTCAAGGACGGAAGAGCATACAAACTCCGGATGGTGCCCTGCGGATTCGTAAACCCCAAGGCAAAGATGCTCATAGGACCCGGCGTCCTCGTCAACCCAGAACTCGTCCTAAAGGAGATCGCCGAGACGGGCATCGAGAAGCGCTTCGGCATCGACCCACAATGCGCCGTAATAGAGCCCAAGCACATACAGCTCGACCAGACCGACGCCAACCTCAAGAACACCGTCAAGACCACGGGCACCGGCACCGGCCCATGCAACGCTGACCGGGTCATGCGCATCGCCAAGATGGTGCGCGAGATACCCGAGCTAAAGAAGTATCTAGCCGACGTCCCCGCCATCGCCAACAAGGCGCTCGACGACGGCAGAAACCTCCTCATCGAGGGCACGCAGGGCACCTTCATCAGCCTTTACTACGGCCAGTACCCGTACGTCACGAGCAAGGACGTATGCGCCGCCGCAGCCTGCAGCGACGTGGGCGTCGGCCCCACACGCGTCACCGACGTCGTCATGGTGCTGAAGAGCTACGTGACACGCGTCGGCGGCGGCGAGCTGGACGGCGAGATCAGCCACGAGGAGGCGAAGAAGAGGGGCTGGGACGAGTACGGCACCGTTACGGGTCGCCAGAGGCGCGCGGCGCCATTCGACTATAACCTCGCCCGGCGGGCGAAGATGATCAACGGCGCAACCATGATCGGCCTCACGAAGCTGGATGTACTCTTCCCCGACTGCAAGGGCGCCAAGTAGTACGCCGAACTAGGCGCGGACGCGAAGAAGTTCGTCAAGAAGATCGAGGACGAGGTCAAGGTGCCAGTCTCCCTGATCGGCACCGGCCCCGGCATGGACGAGCTGATCGACAGGCGTTAACGCCTGAAGAATCCCTTCTTCTGCTGCTCGGATGTGCCGAGTTCCTTCGCGAGCTCCTCCATGAGTTCGCGTTGGCGCTTCGACAGCTTGTTCGGGACCTTGACGGTGATGTGTACTAGGTGGTCGCCCTTCCCGTAGCGGCTCGGCATCCCCTTGCCCTTGAGCCTGAGTATGTCGCCGCTCTGCGTGCCCGTGGGGACCTTGATCTTCTCCTCCCCGCCGATGATGGGTACCGTGATCTCCGCCCCGAGTGCCGCCTGGGCGACGTTTATCTCGGCCTCGTAGATTGTGTCGGCGCCCTTGCGCAGGAGGTAGGGGTGTGGCTTGATCCTGACGCCGACGAAGAGGTCCCCTGCTGGTCCACCGTAGAGGCCGGCATCCGCCTGCCCGCGTAGGGTGAGGTACATCTCCTCGTCTATCCCCGCGGGTATCTTGACGTCTATCTGTCTCCGCGCCTCCTCGACGCCGTCGCCGCGGCACTTGGTGCAGGGCTTCTCGGCTGTGCGCCCCCTTCCCTGGCAGCGGTCGCAGGTGGTGACGGTGATCATCCGCCCGAATGGGCTGGCGACGCTCCTCTGTACCTGGCCAGTGCCACCGCACTTGGGGCAATTGACGACGCTTGACCCGGGCTCCGCGCCGCTCCCCCCGCATCGACTGCAGTGTTCGAGCCTGTTGAGAGTGAGTTCGACTGTTGTGCCTGTGGCGGCTTGCTCAAGGGTGATCTCGACGGCGGTCTGGAGGTCCCTGCCCTTCTGGGGGCCGCCGCGTTGGCGCTGGAACCCGCCGAAGCCGCCACCGAAAGCGCCGCCGAAGAAGGTGCGGAGGATGTCCTCCATGTCTATGCCGACGCCGCTGAAGTCGGCGCCGCGGAAGATGTCCTCCTGGCTGTACGCCCCGTTGATGCCCGCGTGGCCGTATGCGTCGTATTTCTGCTTCTTCTCGGGGTCGCTGAGGACGGCGTATGCTTCGCTTATCTCCTTGAACTTCTCCTCGGAGCCGCTGGTCTTGTTTCGGTCGGGGTGGAGTTCGAAGGCGAGTTTCCTGAATGCCTTCTTTATCTCCTCGGGGGAAGCGCCTCGGTCGACGCCGAGTATCTCGTAGTAGTCGCGCTTCGTTGACAAGCTGGTCCCCCGGGTGCTGAGGAGTTCTCCGAGTTGGAGGGCTTAAAAACGTTACCCAGATGTCCCTAGCCCGTCTGGGGCTCGTAGAGTGCCTCGAGGCGCTCCACCATCTCCTCGAGCCTGTCGGTCATCCCGTCCATGCGCTCGAGCAGGTTGTTCAGGGTCTTTTCGTGTTCTAGTAGTACCCTGACGATGAGATCGAGGGCGTCGAGCTTTGTGCGCTCCGCCAATTGGAGTCGTGATTATGTGATTTGTTTGGGCTGAGAATTTGGCGTAACCCCGTGGGGGTTAGCCGCTATACAGGTTTGCTAGTCTTCCCTGAGGATGGGGCAGGTCATGCAGTGTGGGCCGCCGCCACCGATGCTCAACTGGCTACCGGGGATGCCTATGACATCGAAGCCCCTGTCGTCGAGCATCTCCATGAGGCGCTCGTTCCACTCGTAGCTGAAGAGCTTGTGGTTGCCGATGCCGAGGAGGTTTGTGCCGAACATGCGTACCTCTGTGTCGTTGCATTCGATCAGCTCGACGCCCTTCTCCTCGAGGTATTGGCGGAGATAGGTGACCTTGACGCCTTCCTCGTTGTAGACGTAGCATGGGAAGAGTCCGAGGCTCGCCTCGTGGAAGAGTGCGATGTCCTTGCTGAGGGTCATGAGTACGCCGTCTAGGTGGACGCGGAAGCTGGGGAGGGGGACGGCGACGAACTCCTTCACCGCCTTCCGCCCGAGCAGGGCCTCCTTCATCGCCCTGACGCCGGACTCGTTGCTCCGGGTGATGAATCCCATCATCGGGGTCTCCTTGTCGAGCCAGACGAAGTCTCCGCCCTCTACTTGGCCGGGGTGCTCCACCCTGTTGGCTATTGGGATGTTTAGTTTCTCCATCGCCTTCTCCATGATGACGCTCTCGACATGGCGTGCAGCGGAGGCCATCTTGAGTGCGTGTGCGCCGAGGCTAGTGACTAGGCAGTTGTCGCGGGTGTAGACCATGTTCGGCAGCGTCTCGGCGATGTGGGCGTGGTGCTCATCGAGGTAGTCGGAGAGCATGAGGACCTCGACCCCCTCGTCGCGCAGGGCGTCGGTGTAAACGTCGTGCTCCTTCTGGAACGACTTCCAGTAGATGACATCGCGGAAGAGGTAGGCGTCCTTGTTTCCGGGGGTGATGCGCCTGTTCTACTCGGTGGGGCGGTGCATGAGCACCTTTCGTAGCTTGCCGTATTCGGTCTGTGCACCATACTTGGCTGGCATGGGTGGGATGGGGGCTGGTCGCCCCAGAAAAGGTTTAGGATCAGTCCGAGCCGGGTTTCTTCTCGTCGTCGACTACCTTGTACTCGGCGTCGACGGTCTTCGCGCCCTGATCCTGCTGGGGCTCCTCGCCAGGCTGCGCCTGCTCCGCGCCGGCCTGCTGCTGTTGTTGGGCTGCGGCGGATTGCTTGTATATCTCCGCACCGGCCTCCTGTACGATCTTCGTAAGCTCATCCGTCTTGGCCTTTATGGCGTCGGTGTCCGTGCCCTTGAGCGCCTCCTTTAGGGCGGTGAGACTGTCTGTGATCTTGTTCTTGAGGTCGCTGGGGAGTTTGTCGCCGACGTCGGTGAGGGTCTTCTCGGTGGTGTAGGCGATGCTGTCGGCGTTGTTCCTGATCTCGGCTTCCTCCTTCGCCTTCTTGTCGGCGTCGGCGTATTTCTCGGCCTCCTCCATCATGCGGTCCTTCTCCTTCTGGTTGAGTTTGGTTGAGGCTTGGATGGTGATGCCCATCTTCTTGCCTGTGCCCAGGTCCTTGGCGGAGACGTTGAGGACTCCGTCTGTGTTTATGTCGAATGTGACTTCGATCTGTGGGACGCCGCGTGGGGATGGGGGTATTCCTGTGAGGTCGAAGCGGCCTAGGCTTATGTTGTCCTTCGCCATGGCGCGTTCTCCCTGTAGGACCTGGATGGTGACGGCGGTCTGCATGTCGGCTGCTGTGCTGAATGTCTGCGTCTGCTTCGTGGGGATGGTTGTGTTGCGCTCCATGACCTTGGTCATGACTCCGCCTAGGGTCTCGACGCCTAGGCTGAGTGGGGTGACGTCTAGGAGGACTATGTCGCTGATTTCGCCGGCGATGATGGCGCCCTGTATGGCTGCGCCCATTGCTACGCACTCCATGGGGTCGAGGCCCCTCTCCGGCTTCTTGCCTACGGCTTCCTCGACGATCTGCTGGACGAGTGGCATCTTGGTCATTCCTCCGAAGAGGATGATCTTATCGATCTTGTCTCTGGTTATCTTGGCGTCTTCGATTGTGCGGTTGATGGGGGCCTTGATGCGCTCGATTATGGGGCGCGCGATCTGCTCGAGCTTGGCGCGGGTCATGGTGATGTGCATGTTCTTTGGGCCGTTTGCGCCCATGGCGAGGTATGGGAGGTCGATGTCCGTGCTGAGGACGCCGCTTAGCTCGATCTTGGCCTTCTCTGCGCCCTCCTTGAGGCGCGCCATCGCCTTGAGGTCGCTGCGCAGGTCGACGCCGTCGCTTCGCTTGAACTCGTCGACGAGGTAGTCCATTATGGCCTTGTCGATGTCTGCTCCGCCGGTCTGGGTGTCGCCGCTTGTGCTTAGTACCTCGAAGACTCCTCCTCCGAAGTCCATGACTGTGGTGTCGTTTGTTCCTCCGCCGAAGCTGAAGACGAGTATCTTTAGCTCCTTGTCGGCTTTGTCTACGCCGTAGGCGAGGGCTGCGGCGGTGGGCTCGTTGACGATCCTAGTGACCTTGAGTCCGGCGATCTCGCCCGCGTCGATGGTTGCCTGGCGCTGGTTGTCGTTGAAGTGGGCGGGGACTGTGATGACTGCCTTTGTGACCTTTTCTCCGAGGAACGTCTCGGCGTCGCGTAGTATCTTCTGTAGGATGAAGGCGCTGATCTGCTGGGGTGTGTAGTCCTTGCCGAGGAGTGTGATAGTCTTGCTCGTGCCCATGAGGCGCTTTGCCTCGCGGACGGTGCCCTCGGGGTTGGTGACGGCTTGACGCCTCGCGGGTTCGCCTACGAGCAGCTGTCCGTCCTTCGTGAATGCGACGACGCTGGGAAACATCTTCCCCGCGACCGTCGGGCCTTCTGCGCTTGGGATGACGACGGGTTTGCCGCCCATGACGACGGCTGCGGCGCTGTTCGTCGTTCCTAGGTCGATTCCTATGATCTTTTCTCGTTTCTCAGACATCGTGTTTTTCCTCCGTTTTTGTGCTCGGTGCCTTGGCTACCTTGACCATGGCGGCGCGCAGTACCTTGTCTTTGTAGGTGTAGCCGCTCCTTATCTCCTCTGCTACGCACCCGGGGGGGCATTCGGGGGTCTCGACTTCGAGGATCGCCTCGTGTTTGTAGGGGTCGAACGGTTTGCCGTTTGCGTCTATCGGCTTGACGCCCTCGTTTTCGAGTAGTTTGAGGAGCTTGGCGTAGATCATGGCGTCGGCATCGTTCTTCGTGTTGGCGGCTACGATGCGTAGCTCGTCGGCTATGGTGATCAGCTGGCTGAGTATGCGTGCGTTGTTGCGGTCGGTCGCCTCCTCGATGCGTCTCTGGGTCTGTTTCTGTAGGTTGTCGAGGTCGGCCTTTGCGTACTTGAGCTGCGTCATCATGGTTTCGAGGTTTTTGCCGGTGTCTGTGAGCTGCTGCTCTAATTCCGCGATGCGTTCCTCTGCCTTCTGCCGCTTTGGCTTGGGTTTCGGGGGCTCCGAGGTCATGTCGTTAGGTGTTGATGATGGTTGGCTTATTTTCTTTGCGCTATGTGTGGCGTGGCTGTGTCTGGGCGCGTGCATGTGTTTTTTGTTTTCCTCCTTCGCCGCCGTCGCGTTTTTGGGTGTTTGGGCTTGTTTTGGTGTTTGGGGCTGTTTTTTGGGTCGGTTTGGCGGCGGAGGGCGGTGGAGGTTGGCGGTGGTTTTTGGTTACTGGGCTATGTCGGCGACGGCGTGTGGGACGGCGCGTTGTAGGTCGGTGGTGTTCATCTCAATGCCGTGTAGGTGGTGGCCGGAGCCGAAGTTGACGCGTGGGAGTTTTAGGACGCGTGTGTCGATGGTGAGAGGGATGCTTAGTGTGATGGGGCAGACGGCGCCGGGGTCGACGCCGGCGGAGGCGCGCACCTCGTCAGGGCTCGCTATGCGTAGCTTCTTGCCCGTTGCCTTCTTCGCCTTGAGGAAGTCGACGCGGTCGTTGCCCAGCAAGAAGAAGGCGTGGCGGCCGCCTTCGGAGTCGCTCATTACGACCGTCTTGCATACCTCCTCGGCGGGGAAGTCGCCTTTGCTGAATCTGAGGACGTCTGCGACGGTCATGGCGCGGTCAGTGAGGTCGATGAGGCGGTAGGGGATGCCCTTCTCGTGGAGGATTCGCTCGGCCTCAAGCATGGCAGTGCATGGGCGTTTTCCCGATAAATAAGCGACGATCAATAGAACGCCGTAATCACGAAATGATCATTTTCAGGCCCCAGAGAACCATGAGGTGCAGCGGGTAGTAGGCGTAGAAGAAGTACTTCCTGAATCGTGGGTGCTTCAACTGCCCCTCAGCTCTGCCGAATGTTAGCCTGCCCCTGTCGTGGAGGAGTATGAGGGGGAGGGCGAGCAGGGCGAAGGGCTGGTACCACGCTCCCGATAACGCCAGCACGAGGTTGATGAGCACGAATATGGTGGAGCCCATCTTCCAGTCCTTCCTGATCAGGTAGAGGAGCAGCACGGTGGCCGTGCCGTAGACGCCGTAGTCGACGGGAACCACGACAGAGACGATCAGCGGGATGACGAAGGCGACGCTGCTCCTCTCGATAAGGTAGACCATGATCAGCCCGAGGATGAGGGTGAAGAAGATGTTCAGCTTCACCCACGGCTCTATCCCGTTGGCGAGGGAGTAGGGCACCTGAGACAGGAACGCGAAGAAGATGAGCCTGTTGAAGTACCCCCGCAGGTTATGTGTGCTCCTCATCCCGAGCACGAGAAGGTAGGCAAAGAGGGGAAACGCGATCCTGCCTATTATCCGGAGAGCCAGATAATCCGGAAACAATATCAGGCCGACGTGGTCGACCGTCATGGTCGCCACTGCCACCCACTTGAGAAGCTCCCTCCCCCAATCGTATTCCCTCACATCAGGGGTGTCCAATCGTATCCAAGTCGGGGGCACTGAATAAAAACGGTACCACGCCTAGTCTTCCCTTCGGCTCAGAACACTTCTAGTCGAGCACTAGGCGCCCCCTCAAGGATGGGTCGCCTCGGTTACCCGTGCTTCGCCCTTACTACCTCGCCCAAGCGGTGGGCGATTATCTCAGCCTTCTTATAGGCATCCGGGTTGACGCGGGGCAGAATGCTCTCCCTTATCTCGTCGGCGAAGCCGTGGCGCGAGACAACCGAGCCCGCGGTGCAGCCCTCGCCGTAGCCACACTGGTAACACTGACTTATCCCCGCCACCCTCAGCGCCCCAACGGGCTCAGCCATGTAGTTGCTCCTGAAGACCTTGCGGACGAAATCCTCGACGGACGCGTCCTCGTCGCTGCCCGTGGTCACGATGGCATTCAGTTTCCCCGCCAGCTTGAACCTCTCCCTGTGGCGCAGGCTGAACGTCCTCTCGAGGAAGGCGTGCCTGACGGCGTTGATGACCCCGTAGTAGTTCGGCGCCCCGAAGACTATCGCCTCCGCCTCGAACATCCTGTCCCTGATGGCACCCCAGTCATCCTTTAAGACGCAGACGTTGTCGCCGGCGCAGCCGCAGCACCCCGTGCACCCCCGTATCGTCTTATCCGCGAGGCTCACGAACTCGGACGGCTCCCCCGACTTGGCGAGGATGTACCTCACCATCTCCTCCGTCAAGCCATGTGTGAGCGTCCCAGACTCGTTACGCCGCGCGACTCTACCGCTCGCCGATATGCCGAGTATCATCCACGAACACCTCACTGCGGGGCGGCCTGAGCGGCGCGCCTCCTCATGTACTCCGCGTCGGACTTCTCCCTGCTCAGCGGGATGGCGATTATCTCCCTCATCTTCAGGTCGAGTATCTTCGCTGACTCCTGCGCCTCGAAGACGATGGCGGTATCCAGCCCAGCATGGCTCCCCGCAAGACTGATCACTCTCTCCCGGGGGCGAGGAAGCCATCGTCGGTGGCCTTGAGGACCACCTCGACGTTCACCTTCATCTTGAGGGTGGACAGCATCTGGGTGATGATGCTCAGCGGGCTGCTGCCGAGGCGCTCCCTCTGGCGTATGCTGTTCGTCAGCACGTCCGTGCCGAGGCATACATCTGCGCCTAGGCCCCTCAGCCTCTCAGCGTTCTCGCCATTGAACCTCTGACCGGCGACCGGGAAACCGCTCTGATGACCCACCGCAACGATGGCGATGCCCGTCCCCGACAGCTTCTCGGCGACTCTAACCGCCGAGTCGCCCGAAGTACTCGCCACAACGATCTTCTTGACGCCTAGCTCCAAAGCCGCCTCTCTTACTATGTCGATGAGCGCTTCCGTGTGTTCGGCTCCGCCCTCCTCGAAGTAAACGATCCTTCTAGTTAGCACGAGAATGCTCCGTTATTGGATGAAGTAAACCTTGCTATGATCTACGCGCCGCATCTATGACAGTTTTTTCCGGAGAATCTCAACGGCCCTGTCGACCTGCTCGACGCTCGTGCCGATGTATGTGTGGGGGTTGAGCCACTCATCCATCTCAACCGGGGTGATTAGGCGCGTCGCCTCCTCGTCCTCCTCTATGACCTGCCTGAGTGGGCGCTTCTCCTTCCACGCCTTGAGGGCGAGGCGGCGCATAAGCTCGTGCCCCTCCTGCCGCCCCACGCCCTTCGACACCAGCTCGATCATCACCCTCTCCGTCAGGACGAGTCCCAACGTAATGTTCAGGTTCCTCTCGATGTTATCCGCGTCGAAGGTGAGCCCCTTGACTATCCCCGTCGTCTGGCGGAGGATGTAGTCGGTGAGTATGAAGCCCTCGGGGATGTTGATCCTCTCCATGCCGCTGTTGCTTATGTCCCTCTCGTGCTCAAGCGCGATGGATTCGAGGCTGGCATTCACGCTCCCCCTTACGATGCGGGCGAGGCCGCAGATGCGCTCCGTGTTGCTCGTGTTCATCTTCTGCGGCATCGTGCTGCTAGGGCTACGCATCGGCTCGCTGATCTCAGCGATCTCCGTCCTCTGGAGGTTGCGCAGCTCGCGCCCGATCTTGTCGAGGGTGCCCGCGATGAGGGCGAGGTTGCACTGCAGCTCCGCGTGGCGGTCCCTCTGGATAATCTGGTTCGCTATGAGGGCGGGCTCCAGCTTGAGCCTCTTCATTGTGAGGCGCTGGACCTCGAAGCCCTTCTGCCCGAAGCTCGCCATCGTGCCGACGGCGCCGCTCATCTTACCAACCTCAATACGCCTGCGCGTCTCCGCGAGCCTGTCAAGGTGGCGGCTGACCTCGGACGCCCAGAGGGCGAACTTGAGCCCGTAGGTCATCGGGAGCGCGTGCTGCCCATGCGTACGCCCTATGCACACCGTCTCCCTGTGCTCAGCCGCCTTGTCCAGCAGCACCCCCAGCAGCGCCTTGAGGTCGCCCTCTATGATGTCCATCGCCTTCCTCAGCTGGAGGGCGAGCGCCGTGTCCTCGATGTCGTAGCTCGTCGCCCCCAGGTGGATGTAGCCTCCCGCGTCCCCCTCGCAGACCTCCTGGAGCGCGTAGACCATCGCGAGCAGGTCGTGCCTCGTCTTCTCCTCCATCTCCTTGCACCGCTCGACCTTGACGACGCTGACCTTCGCCTTCTTCTCAATCTCCTTCGCCGCCGCCTTGGGTATCGTGCCCAGCTCGGCGTGGGCCCACGCCAGCGCGACCTCCACGTCTAACCAGCTCTGCAGCTTCGCCTCCTCGGTGAAGACGGCGTACATCTCGGGGTACCTGTAACGGAACTCTATCGGGTGGACGGGCAACGCGATCAGCTAAGAGTGGCGGCCATCGGCGGATAAGCGTTAACCCCTGCGGCGGGCGGGACTCGAACCCGCGAGACCGGCCAGGTCGTCATGAGGTCAGCAGCCTCAGCCCGTATCCAACCTCGGGAACCGCCGCATAGACAAAGCCACGGATGATGTTTAAATTATTATTGAATGTTTGAGGCGACCGTTAAACCTGGCCGGTCTTACGAGGCCGCCTCAACAGGCCGAAACCACCCCGCGGCGATCCCCGCCTGCATTATTGACAATTGAAACGCAAACTAATAAGCGTTGTCAAGCCCGCAGAGGCACACACAGAAGCCCATGGCTGTGTCAGGATGTCCAAAATCTTATGCACCACCATTCAAGAGGGTAACCAGAACAACCATGATGAAGGACCTCAAGGTAACCCTGGAGAACCGCCCCGGCACCCTCGCAGACCTGAGCGAGGCACTCGGCAAGGCCGGGGTGAACATCGAGGGCATCGCAGGCTTCGCGCGCGAAGTCAGGGGGAGCGAGGACCGCGAGTTCGTCACACACGTCGCCCACATTCTCGTCGACGACGCGACGCCCGCCAAGAAGGCGCTCGTAAACGCGGGGATAAAGATCGAGGACGAGCGCGAGGCCCTCGTCATCGACATACGCGACCGCCCCGGTGAGCTCGCCGCCGTCACGAGGCGACTATCCGAGTCCGGCATAAACATCGAGTACTTCTACACAGCCACCCGCACAAGGATGGTCCTAGGCGTCACCGACACTGAGAAGGCGTGCAAGCTACTCGGCGTCAGGTACCCACTCGCCCCATAGCCCGCGGATGTACCCTTTTATACCACCATCCCCCAGCCTAGTTTCAGCAAACGCTGGGATACTTCGTTGAGTGTCGGTCTTAACATCGTCATTTGCATAAAGCAGGTCCCTGAGACCACCGAGGTAGAGTTCGACAAGGAGACCGGCCGCCTCAAGCGCGAGGGCGTAGCAGCCGTCATCAACCCCTTCGACGAGTACGCCATAGAGACCGGCCTCCGCCTCAGGGAGAAACACGGCGGCAGGGTCAAGGCAATAAGCATGGGACCGCCAAACGCCGAGCAGAGCCTGCGCGACGCCATCGCCATGGGCTGCGACGAGGGCATACTCGTCAGCGACCGAGTCTTCGGCGGAGCCGACACGTGGGCCACAAGCCTCACACTAGCGAAGAGCATCCAGCTCAGCGGACCACATGACATAGTCATCTGCGGCCTCAAGACCACAGACGGAGACACCGGACAAACTGGCCCCGAGATGGCGGAACACCTCGGCGAGCCCTGCATAAGCTATGTTAGCCAGATAATCGACGTGAAGGAGGGTAAGATCACACTGAAGAGGAACCTCGACGACGGTGTCGAGACACTCGAGGCGCCGCTCCCCCTCATTATTACGGTGAGCAAGGATGTGGGGCAGCCACGTCTAGCACCCCTTCGCGGTAGACTCGCCGCCAAGAAGGCCG
>JAPKYO010000008.1 GCA_026394265.1 Candidatus Bathyarchaeota archaeon | reverse complement strand
GGACACCATGATCCTACACGAGAGGGCACTTGGGCTCATCGCCTCAACCCTCGGCATGAAACCCCAACCCGTGAGCCTCCTCCACCTCGGCGCGAAGAGGGTCGTACTGAAAGAGGGCGCAGACGGCTGCTCATTCCACACCTCCTCGGGCGCCGAGCACTACCCGGGGTTCAAGGTCAGCGTCGTCGACACTACGGGGGCGGGTGACTCGTTCGACGCCGCAATCGTCTACGGCACACTAAAGGGGTGGCCGGACCACGACGTCGCCACGCTCGCGAACGCTGTCGGCGCCGTCAAGATAGGTAAGAAAGCCGCGGGGAGAAACGTGCCGACCCTCGAAGAGGTCAAGGCATTCCTGCGCGATAAGGGCGCCCTCGCTGGCAGGCTCTAGCTCCTGAACTTAAGGCGATCCTGTATCGCCTTCGCGAAGTCGCTGCGAGTTATTATGCCGACGAGCTTGCCCCCCTCAATGACGGGGAGCCTGCCAATACCAGCCTTCGCGAGCTTAATCAGCGCGTCCACGGCGGCGTCCTCCGGCTTCACCGAGACGAGTTCGCTCGTCTTCCTCATGATGTCCCTGACGTGCTTCTCATCCCAGAGCTCCGGCTTCACCTTACGAACATCCTCGTCTGTAATTATCCCAAGGAGTTCGCCGTCCTTAACGACTGGGAACCCGTGGTGCTTCAGAGGGACGAGTGCGTAGTCCTGCAATTGCTGTAGGGTGAGGTCGGGCTCGACCGTTTTCACGTCCTTCGTCATAAGTTCCCCGACGGTCACGCCGGTTAGTGCCTGTGTGACACGCGTTTCGTTCATGCTCGCAACGGCGCTGCTCTGAACGTAGAGGCCGATTAAGAGGAGCCAGATGCCGTTGAAGTCGCCGATGAAGATGGTGTCGAGGAAGCCGAAGGCGATGAAGACGTAGCTAATAAAGCGGGAGACGTTGGTTACCGTCCTCGTCGACTTGAGTATGTCCTTGTTCCTGCCCCAGACTACGCCCCTAAGAACCCTGCCGCCGTCCATAGGAAAGGCGGGGATGAGATTGAAGGCAGCTAGTACGATGTTGATGTAGCCCGCGTATTCGAGGACAGCGACCACCGCTAGGGGGAGGAGGCTACCGCCGAAGATGAAGACGGCATAGAAGACGACGCCCAAGACGATGCTAGTCAGGGGGCCGGCCGCCGCCATCCTCAGCTCCGCCTCGGGTGTGTGAGCCTCCTCAGCGATCTCCGAGACGCCACCGAGGAAGTAGAGGGTGATACTGTTCACCGGGATCTTGTACCTCTGCGCGACGACGGAGTGGGCGACCTCGTGTATTAGCACGGAGATGAAGAGCATGAGCGCCGAGACGGCGCCGACGCCCCAGTAGAAGACGTCGCTCTGCCCTGGATAGCCCACGGGGAGGTAGCCCCACGCCAGAGACCATGTGAGGAACGCGAATATAAGGAACCAAGTGTAGTGGAGGCGGACCTCGACACCGTACAGGTGCCCAATCTTCAGTGACAACGATATCGTGAGCTGATTCGGAACCCATTATTATGAACCTTATCCGGTGGCCCTCCAAAACGTCATAAACGTGGAGAAACGGAGACTATATTGAGCGTTTATGGTTAACATCGTTAAGCGTAAGGATGCGCCAAAGCTGGAGACGGTGAAGGGGCGCCACGGCGAGATACTCATGGCGGGGGAGAAGTGCATGATGATGCTGAACACCATCGAGCCCGGCCTCCCGACGCCGCCCCACAGCCACCCACACGAGCAGATAGGCTTCCTGCAGGAGGGAGAGGGCGACCTCTACATGGGGGATGAGAAGATACACATCAAGGCGCAGTGCAGCTTCGTCGCGCCCCCCAACGTCTCCCACAACTTCGACGCCACCGGCGACAAACCCGCCGTCCTCATCGAGTGCTTCGCGCCCCCCAGGGAAGACTACCTGGAGCGCGTGAAGAAAGAGGCCAAGAAAAAGTAGACGCCCTACTTCAGGTTGTTAAGCATCCTGAAGTCTTCCTTCACCGTGTTGAGGACGACGTGCGTGTTCGTCCTCTCAATATCCGGCATGCTGAGCAGCTGCTTCGGGAACTCGCTCAGATCCTGCCTGTTCTTGAACTTCGCGACGGCTATGCTGTCTATCTCCCCGGTGATGTCGTAGACGGCGCAGACGTATGGCAGCTTGCTGATCGCCTTCTGGACCTCGATCAGCTTCCCGCGCGCCACCGTGATCTCTATGATGACGGTAAGCTCGTAGCCGAGCCTCTCCCAGTCAACCATCACCGTGTAGTCCTTGACCACCCCCGCCGACTCTAGGCGCGTTATGTGGTTGATCACCGTCGCCGTCGAGACCCCTATCGCCTTAGCCAGTTCCCTCTGACTCCTCTTCGAGTCCCTGAGCAGCTCCTGCAGCAGCTTCCGGTCTATCTCATCGAGCATGAACATGGACATCTTCCACCTTTCCGCTTTAGGTGGTTTAAGTATACACGTGTATATGAAATTTGTCATAAGTTTAATATATGTAGATGGTTGAAGCGGATTTCATTAACAGGTGTCGGTTTGTCGAGTGAGAAGGGTTACGGGACGGCTGCGGCGATCACCGTTGCCATCATCTGGGGCCTCAGCTTCGTGGCGGCGAGCATGGTCCTCACGACGCTCTCCCCGGTCATACTCGCGACGGTCAGGTTCATCATCGCGGCGGCGATCTACGCGCCGGTCATCGTCTGGGAGTACAGGCGGGGCAACAGGCCGTCGATGGCAGACCTGAAGGAGCTGGCCGCCTTCGGGTTCCTGAGCATCAGCATCTACTTCTGGCTGCAGTACACGGGCGTACAGTACGCGGGGGCCGGCGTCTCCGCGGTGCTCGTGACGGGGCTCATACCCGTCCTCACCGGGATCGCCGGGACGGCGCTCCTGAAGGAGAAATTCAACATCAAGAAGGGCTTCGGGATCGCCCTGGGGTTGACGGGCGTCGCCCTGATAGCGCTGCCCAAGTTCCTCATAGGCAGCGTCGACTGGCTCTTCTTCGTCGGCGTCGCCTGCCTTCTCGGCAACGCCGTCTGCTGGAGCATGTACTCGACGCTGAGCCGGAGGCTGATGAAGAGGATCGGTAAGCCGCTGATGGTGACGGCGTACACGACGCTCTTCGGCATGCTATTTCTCCTCCCCCTGAGCCTGACCTCGGACTGGGGCGCAGTCTCGAGGGTGAGCACGCAGCAGTGGGGGAGCATCCTCTACCTCGCCGTGATCTGCAGCAGTGGTGGCTACCTGCTCTGGAACTACGCCCTCAGTAAGCTCGAGGCGGTCAAGGCGAGCGTCTGGCTCTACCTCGAGCCGGTGGCGGCTTTCATCGGCTCATTCGCCCTCTTCGGGCAGATCCCCGCCCCACTGACGATGCTCGGGGGAGCGGCGATCCTCGTCGGGGCACTGCTCACTAGCCTGTCGAAAGAGTGACCAGCTTTTATCAGGAGCCAATTAACTATACATTTGTTTAGATAAAATGGGATAAGGTATATATTGTACCTCGGCGGTGTACCGGGTATTATGGCCAAGTTCGAGTTGACCCACCCGGAGAGCATTGAGTCGATCATGTCTGAGGTGAAGATGCATGATATTCGATACATTCGTTTAATCATCGTCGACCTGAACGGCATGCCGCGCGCCATGCTCATCCCCGAGTACCAGCTTCCCACCGCCCTGAAGGAGGGGATAGGCTTCGACGGCTCCAGCATGGGCCTCGTGAGCATCGAGCACAGCGACCTCACCCTCCACCCGGACCCGGGCACCTTCACGATACCCATGTGGGAGACACCCGGCGTCGCCGTCATGTTCACCTACCTAAGCAACCCCGACGGCACACCCTTCCAAGGCGACTGCAGGGGACGCCTCAAGATCACCCTCGACGAGCTAGAGGAGAAGAACATGGGCCTAAACACGGGGCCAGAACTCGAGTACTTCTACGTCAGCCGGAGCAGCGGCAGCATCGCCCCATACGGGGCGGGCGGATACTTCTACATCCCACCCATGGACCCTACCGAGGACCTCAAACTCGACACGATGATGAACCTCGAGGCCGCGGGGTTCCAGCTCGACAAGATACACCACGAGGTCGGGCAGGGCCAACAGGAGATCAACTTCAGATACGCCGACGCCTTGAAGACGGCTGACAACGTCGTCCTCTACAAGCTCGTCGTCAAGACCATCGCGGAGAAGAAGGGAGTCTCCGCCACGTTCATGCCGAAGCCCTTCTGGGGTATGAACGGCAGCGGCAGCCACTACCACCAGAGCATGTTCGACCTCAAGACGGGGCGGAACCTCTTCGGTGACAGGGACAGCGAGACCGGGCTCAGTAAGCTGGCCTTCCAGTACGTCGCGGGCATACTCAGCCACTCCCGCGCCATGAGCATGGTCGTCGCCCCCATCGTCAACAGCTACAAGCGGCTCGTCCCCCACTACGAGGCACCCGTCTACATAGCGTGGGGTCTCGGCAACAGGAGCGCCATCGTCCGCGTGCCCCTCTATCCCGGTGACAAGGCCAAGGTCAGCCGCATCGAGTACAGGCACCCCGACCCGAGCTGCAACCCCTACCTAGCAACAACAGTGATGCTCAAGGCGGGGCTCGACGGCGTCAAACGCAAGGCGGACCCGCCCGAGATATTCGCGGACAACATCTACCAGGCCAAGGGGCTGGAGATGCTCCCCGAGAACCTCGGCGAGGCAGTGGACGTCTTCGAGCAGGATAAGGTGTTGACGGATGCCCTCGGTGACTACATCAGCAAGACGCTGATCAAGGCGAAGAGGGCGGAGCACGAGGCGTACCTCAAGTACGTGGGCACCGACTGGACATCGAGCCGCCCACGCATCACGCCGTGGGAGATCGACAGGTACCTCCTCACCTGCTAAACCGGCGGGGGCACCCCATCTCCTCGATCTTCCGGGGGAGGTCCTCTAGCTCCTCCACCATCTTCCCGTACCACCTGTCGAGCATCCCCCGTATCGAGGCCTTGAGCCTCTCCGGCGGCACCGCGTTGTAGACGTACTTGTAGCCACCGAGGCCGATGAGTTCCTCCTCGCGCGTCGCCAGCCCCTTCTCCACGAGCGACTGCAGGAGCCTCTGCGTCGTGGGCCGGCTCTTGTCGAGCCTCTCGGCGACCTCCTGTACTGTTGTCTTGCCGAGGCCGGAGAGGGCGCAGTATGCCTCGACCTCCGCCGTCTTCACTCCGAGGGCGCACCTCATCAGGTCGTCCGCCCCGAGGTCGGGGGCGTTTATCAGGCTCTGCAGCTCACGAAGAGACACGTGTTCAATGATGTTGAACACCTTAAAATACCTTTATATCCGGCGCACACCGGGGAGAGATCGAGAAAGAATGGCCGAACACAAGACGGTGGAAGTCACGGACGCCTCCTTCGAGGAGTTCATAGCCAAGAACAAGCTCGCGGTCATCGACTGCTGGGCAGCCTGGTGCGGACCATGCAACATGCTCAGCCCAGTCGTCGAGCAACTCGCCGGCGAGTACACGAACATCACCTTCGGGAAACTCAACGTCGACGAGAACAGGAAGGTCCCCATGAAGTTCGGGATAATGAGCATACCCACCATCCTCTACTTCAAGGACGGCAAGCTCTCGGACAAGACACTCGGCGCGCTGCCGAGGAAGATGCTCGAGGGCAGGCTACAGAAGCTCGTCGCGTAGCCCCTACATGTGTGAGGAGAGGCTGTTCGACACCCTCAGCAGCTCGAGGGAATCGATGGGCTTCATCAATATCTTATCCGGCGCCTTCTCGCCGCGGTTTTGCAGGCTGCTCATGCCCGTGAGGAGTATGACGCTGACCCCGGGGATCATCTCCTTGAGGCGGCGGGAGAGCTCGTCCCCCGCGATGTCTGGGAGCTTGAGGTCGGTTATCACGAGCTTGAAGGGCGTCGCCTCCGCCTTGGAGAGTGCCTGCATCCCAGTCGCGGCGGTCTCGACGTAGAACCCGGCGTCCTCGAGGATGAGCTGGAACGCGTCGGTCAGGAAGGCGTCGTCGTCGACTATGAGGACGGGCATACCCGGCGCCAAGCCCTTAGCCGTCTCCCCCTTCCTCGCCCCTTGCATCATGTGTTGCCTCTGGGTTGCTTACCCAGCGATTGAGCGGGAGTGTATAATATTGTTATGGATCAGCGATCCAGTTAGGCCGGGGCGTCGAGTGCCGCGAGTATCTCCCCGGTGCTCAGGATGCCCCTGTATGGCTTCCCCCTGATGAGCAGGGCGGGCACGGTCAGCAACCCGTGCCTCTGGGCCAGCCCGATGTGGTCGGGAAAGGTGTAAATCCGCACCCTCAAGGATGGTCGATCTTTCTTCACCTGCGCCAAGTTTGCCATCACCTGCTTGCACTTCCCGCACAGCGGGATGCGGAACAAGACGATGTCTGCCTTCTCATCGGCCATGAAGCCTGATCCTGCGCCACGTAATATATAGGATGCTGGCCGCGAGGCGCTGAAAGGGTTTTATAGGGTCAGGGCGGATGGGGTTGGATAAGCTGGCGCAGACATGATAGAGCTGATCGGCCTACTCTTAGCCTTCGTCGTCATCTTCATACTCCGGTTCAGGGACTTCGACTTCGCGGGGAGCATACTCATCGCCGCGGGCATAATTGGGATAACTTCGGGTAAACCCCTCATCATCTTCGTCGACGCCCTCATGGAGACCGTGAGGGATAAGACGACTTGGGAGCTATGCGCCGCGGTTGGCTTCATCACGATCTTCGGCTACGCCCTCAAGGAGACGGGGCACATGGTCGAGCTGATAGATAAACTGCGCAGCTTCGTGCCGAGCCGGTTCCTGCTCGCGCTCATCCCCGCCCTCTTCGGGATACTCTCGATGCCGGGGGGCGCGTTGATGTCGGCGCCCTTCAACGAGCCAGAGTCCGAGAGGCTCAAGCTCAAGCCCGAGCACCGCACATTCATCAACGTCTGGTTCAGGCACGTCTGGTACTGGGCTTCGCCGATAAGCCCCTCGACGCTCGTCGCCTGCAGCATTGCCGGGATAGCTATAACCGACTTCATCAGGGTCAACTTCCCAATCTTCATCCTCACCTGGGTCATCGGCTTCGCGATTAGCTGGAAGTGGATACAGAAAGTGGAGAAGGTCGAGGGGGGCGTGAAAGACTACAGGGGCAGCCTCGTCGGGTTGTCCCCGATACTCGTCACCGTGGCGCTCACCCTCGTCGGCGTACCCGTCTGGGCATGCGTCGCCGTCGGCATCGCCATGGTCGTAGTGATGAGGAGGGTCGACCTCAAGCGCGCCTCCACCTTCGTCACGAAGGGCGTCAAGCTCGACCTCATCGCCGCCGTCTTCGCCACACTCTACTTCAGGTACATGGTGGTGGAGTCGGGGAGCGTCACCACGCTCCTCGGGAACATATTGGGGATGGGTGTGCCGCTCCTCCTGCTCTTCATCGTTGTGCCGCTGCTCGTCGGCGCCATCTCGGCGCAGCCCACACTCGGCATAGGCATCGTCTTCCCGATACTGATGCCCCTCGTGGCGCCGATCAACGTCAACTGGATGACCATAATGTTCGCTGGCATCGTCGCCGGCTACACGGCGTCCCCCCTCCATCTCTGCCTCATACTCACAAACCAGTACTACAGGTCCGACCTGAACAAGGTCTACAGGTACCTCATACCCGGGCTGCTCCTTCTCGTGGGCTTGATGATCGTCTACCACGTCACACTCGGCGGCCTGTGGTAACCATTTTATCCCCTTCGGGGTACTCTTGATCGATTCATTTGGGCGTAAACCTCACCCCGATAGTCGAGAAGAGGGTCGTCACCCTCGAAGACCTACGGGGGAAGAGCTTCGCCGTCGACGGCTTCGTCGTGCTCCACCAGTTCCTCGCCCTCATCAGGGCGCGGGACGGGCAGCCGCTGATGGACGCCCAGGGCAGGACGACGAGCCACCTAGTCGGCTTCGCCTTCCGCACCACGCGCCTCATCGCGGACTACGGGATGAAGCTCATCTTCGTCTTCGACGGCCGTCCACCCCAACTCAAACGCGCGGAGGTGGAGAAGCGCCGCGAGATCAGGGCGAAGTTCGAGGAGGAGTACCGCGAGGCCGTCGCAGCGGGAGACTACAAGGCCGCGATGGCGAAGACCGTCATGACGGGCCGCCTCACGGGGGAGGGAATCGCCGACGCGAAGAGACTCCTTGACCTCCTCGGCATCCCGTGGGTTCAGGCGCCGAGCGAGGGGGAGGCACAGGCAGCCTACATGGCGGCGAAGGGGGACGTCTGGGCCTCGAACAGCCAGGACTACGACAGCCTGCTCTTCGGCACCCCGCGCCTCGTCCGCTACATCACCATACAGGGGGAGGAGTGGCTGCCCAGCAAGGGGCGCGCAAGGAAGCTCCTGCCCGAGATCATAGACCTCGAAGCCATGCTCACCACGCTCCAGCTAACGAGGGAACAGCTCATCGACGTCGGAATCCTCATCGGCACCGACTTCAACCATGGCATCAGGGGCATAGGCCCGAAGACCGCCCTAAAGCTCATCAGGAAACACGGGCGCCTCGAAGACCTCCCACCCGAGGTCAGGGACCAGCTCACCCCCGACACCGACGCCATAAGGGACCTCTACCAGCACCCACCCGCCACCGACAACTATACACTCGACGAGAAACCAGTCCAAGAGGAGGAACTCGTAAGGTTCCTCTGCGACGAGCGCAGCTTCAGCCGGGAGCGCGTCGACACCGTGATCACCCGGATGAGGAACGCTCGCGGCCAGAGGAGCCTCAGCGACTGGTTTGGAGGAGTCTAGGTTGGCGACACCGTTCTCGCGGCTGGCGGAGCTCTGCAAGGCGCTTGAGGCGACGACGAAGCGCACCGAGAAGACGCGCCTCATCTCAGAGTTCCTGAGGGGGCTGGAGCCGGACGAGATCGCCCCCGCCGTCCTCCTAGTCGTCGGCCAAGTCTTCCCCGAGTTCGACCCACGCACCCTCGAAGTCGGCTGGAGCACCATGAAGAGGGTGCTTGAGAAGGGGAAGCAGACGACCCTGCTCCGGGATCAGTTGAGCATACGCCGCGTCCACGGCGCACTGAGCGAGATAGCGGTGACGCGGGGCAGCCAGTCGCGGAAGCTGAAGGAGCGCCTGCTCGTGGGGCTCATCAGCGACGCGGGGCGGGAGGAGGTCGAGATTCTGGTCAGGATCATCTTCGGGGAGATGCGTATCGGGGTGAACGAGGGGGTGATGCTCGACGCCCTCTCGGAGGCATCGGACGCACCGCTCCCCCTCGTCAGGCGCGCCCTCATGCTCACCGGCAACCTCGGCGAAGTCGCCCTAGTAGCACTCACGCAGGGCGAGAAGGGACTCGAAGGCATCAAACCCGAACTCTTCGTCCCCCTCAAGCCGATGCTCGCCGAGACGGCGGACAACCCCGAGGAGGCCATAAAGGAGCACGGCGGCAGGACCGTCTTCGAGTACAAGTTCGACGGCGCACGCGTCCAGATACACCGCCTCGGCGACGAGGTCCGAATATACAGCAGGCGGCTCAGCGACGTCACCGAGAGCATACCCGACGTCGTCAACCTCGTCCAACGGTTCCTCCCGAAGGTGGGCATAATCGTCGAGGGGGAGATAACCGCCGTCGGCCCCGAGGGCAAGCCACTCCCCTTCCAGGACCTCATGCGCCGCTTCACACGCGTAAACGACGTCCAGCAGGCCACCGAGCAGATACCCCTCCGCCTCCACCTCTTCGACATACTCTACCTCGACGGCGTCCTCCTCATCGACGAGCCATACGAGACGCGCTGGGCCATCCTCAGCAAGATCGCCCCGAAGGAGCTGCTCGCCGAGCGCACCGTCACCAACAACGCGAAGGAGGCCGCCGCCTTCCTCAAGGCAGCCATGAAGGCGGGCCACGAGGGCTTGATGGCGAAGCGCCTCGACAGCCACTACAACCCCGGGGCACGCGGGAAGGACTGGCTCAAGCTCAAGCCCTCCGAGACCGTGGACCTCGCCATAGTCGCCGCGGACTGGGGCTCCGGCCGCCGCAGGGGCTGGCTGAGCAACTACCACCTCGCCGCCCGCGACGGCGACGAGTGGAAGGTCGTCGGCAAGACCTTCAAGGGACTCAAGGACGAGGAGTTCCGCTGGATGACCAAGCGCCTCCAAGCCATAAAGGTCGGGGAGACCGACTACACCGTCTCCGTCCGTCCCGAGGTCATCGTCGAGGTCACCTTCAACGAGGTCCAGCGCAGCCCCCACTACAGGAGCGGATTCGCCCTCAGGTTCGCGCGCATAACACGGATACGCGACGACAAGGGACCGCAGGACGCCGAGACCCTCGACCAGATCAGGGCACACTACAAGAAGCAGTTCAAGGTCAAGGACCAGCTATAGGTTGGTGGACCAGAAAATTTTTCCCTCCCAGGTTTTACTCGGCCCACCGAAGGGGGTTTCCCCCCAGAGTTACTTTCTCCGTGAAAGGTATTAGTTTTCTTTTCACTTTCCGAGTCGGTTCAAGGAACAGATCCTATTCATGATCAGGATGAGTCTTCTTTAAAGGGACCAATAGAACCCCTCGTCTCGTTCAATAAACTGTATTTTATCGCCGGGTTTGAGCGCATATTTCTTTATCATACTCTCGGGGAGTTTGAACTGGCCTTTTTTAATAACCACCGTGCTTTCGTCCATCTGAGTAGCTTGTAAAAAACGGGCTATACAGCCTTTTTGTAATTGAAATAAGAGTCACTGGTTACATCTTTATGATACTAGAAAAAAGGAGCTAGAACTGCTTGAGCGGTGGCTTGAGGTCGAGCGGGATCGGCGGCTTGTACTTCCTGCCCGCGAGGCGCGTCTTGAACTCCGCCTTCACGTCCTTGAGGAGCTTGGGCTTCGTCATGAGGTCGATGGCTGAGCCCGCCATCGTCTTCGTGGCGAAGAGGAGGCCCTTGTGGCCGATGCTCATTCCGCCCTGTGCGGTGAACTGCCAGCTGTGGCCTGGGGTGCCGAGCATACATGTGACGGTGCTGAACTCCTTCGTCGGCGTCACCCAGCTAACGTCCGAGACGTCTGTGCTGCCCGCGCCGACCTCCCCCGCCTGGTAGTCGTCGAGGATGCGCTCGTCGAACAGCTCGTCCACGAGCTTGTCCCATCCGGGGCGTTTGCCCTTGCGTAGTCCCTCCTTCTTCTGGGCGGGGTCGATGCTCTTGTTCATCTCCTTGGCGAACTTGAGGTCGGCCTCGTCGTGCACCGGTGCGCCGACCTCGCGCATGTTGGCGACGATGGTCTCGCAGAGCTTGCCGTTGGGTAGCTCGTTGTAGCAGCCGGTGAGGAACTCCACCTTGTGGGTTGTGCGCGCCATCTTGTCTGCGCCGTCGGCGATCTGTAGGACCCAGTTGTAGATGGGCTCCATCTGCTCGCGCTCCGGTGCCCTGACGTAGTACCAGACGCGCGCGTATGCGGGGACGACGTTTGGCTGGCCTCCGCCGACCTCGGTGACGTAGTGGACGCGTGCCTTCTCGATGACGTGTTCGCGCATGTAGTTGACGCCGGTGCTCATCAGCTCGACGGCGTCGAGGGCGCTGATGCCGTTCTCGGGGTCGCCGGCGCTGTGTGCGGTCTTGCCGTAGAAGTGGACCTTGAAGCTGTTCATGGAGTTGCTGCTGCCGGTGCCTGCGGTGTTCGCGGCTCCGGGGTGGTGGCTTAGGCAGGCGTCGACGCCGTTGAAGAGGCCGTGGCGGGTCATCCAGACCTTGCCGACGAGGGTCTCCTCGGCGGGGCACCCGTACATCTTGATGGTGCCCTTGATCTTCTTCTCCTCCATCGCGGTCTTCATGGCGACGGCGGCGGCGAGTGCGGTGGTGCCGTGCATGTTGTGGCCGCAGCCGTGGCCCGGCGCGCCCTCCTTCACCGGCTCCTTGTAGGGGACCGCCTTCTGGCTGAGCCCGGCGAGTGCGTCGAGTTCACCCATGAGGCCGATGGTTGGGCCCTCGCCGTTGCTCCATGTTGCGACGAAGGCGGTGGGCATGTCCGCGACGCCCCGCTCCAGCTTGAAGCCCTTCTTCTCTATCCAGTCGGCGAAGAGCTTGCTCGTCTTCGTCTCCTGAAGGCCGACCTCGGCGTAGTCCCACGCCGAGTTGCTGATCTTTATGATCTCCTTCTCGTTCTCGTCAACCCAGTTCCACGCAGCTTTCTTGGCCAAGTTGAATCGGTGACTACTTCCCCTAACGGTGTATAAAACCAGCGACTAGGCGCGGGGCATGGGGAAGCGGCGCCTTATCGCCTCGTACAGGAAGGCTCCGAGGAGGATGGTGATGGCTCCGCCCACGACGTTGAAGGCGGCGATGAGTGGGAGCATACCGTAGGCGACCTCCGTGGGGTAGCCGTAGATGGGGAGGACGAGGATGTTCGCGACGCTCATGGTCGCGACCCGGAAAACTACTCCGAAGGCGAGCCCAGAGCCCTTCTGTGTCCGAGGCGTGAACCGCCCCGCCAACTTCATCCCCAGCGCCAGCCCGAGGACCGTCGAGAACTCCGCGGCGAACTTCATGGCGGCGCTAAGCACGTCTCCGCTGCGCGCCACGATGCCGACGAAGGCGACGAGGCTAGTAGTCAACGCCGAGGGCAACCCATACATGAAGAGGCTCAACGCGATCGGTATCCCCGTGAAGTCAAACTTGAGCATCGGCATCCACGGGAAGGGAATCTTCAGCCCGCTGAACTTGAGGGCGTAGTCGAAGACGATCACAAGCGCGGCGAGGAGCGCCGTGCCCGTGAGCCTGGAGGACCTGCGACTGGGAACAGACAAGGGGATGAACCTGAACCGTCGGGAACGAATAAAAACCATGCTACAACGCCGAAGACACGCAAAGGGGGGGAGGGGGGGTCCAGAAATCAACCAGAAAAAAGGCACCGTCACCCAAAAAGAGCCGGAAATCGGCCCCGATTGGGATCGAAAATGTACAAAAACGTACACAAAGTGACCCGAAAATGCGCGAAAAAGACGCTGAAAATGAGCAAATCACGTGACACAAGCTGCACGAGGAGACACATCATTACCCAGATAGGCAGTGTTTCCTGCCCAACAGGCTTTTAAACGATGCTGGAGCAATCCCCACAGGTGAATGGGGAATGACGCACCTCCAATATCGACCGGCGGAGTCGAAGACCTCCGCAGACTCCTTCTAAGGACCCTAAACGATAACCAGCTACTCATACTCAGCAGAGTAGCAGCGAACAGCCGACCCCTCACGGGGCTGCTGATCAACCTCTCCCAGGAGACCGGCGTACCCCTATCGACGCTGAAGCTGAACGCCCGCATCTTAAGGGAGTTGAACCTGATCAGCTACGGCTCTGTTGGGGAGAGGCGAGAGGCCGAGGTCGAGCCCGTCGGTAACCTCGTACTGCGCCTCATGGATGCAGACGAGAGGGCGAAGATCAGGCTCTACGACTAACAGCACCCACCTTTTAGCGCACCGTAAACCCTCAGCCATTTAAGCCTGTGAAGCCACCTAGAGATCATTCTCGGCGGGTGAGAGCATGGGCGAGATAAAGATACTCCTTGGCTTCGAAGTCGGCACCGGAAAAGAGGTACACATGAGCCTCCACCACACCGTCATAACCGGGATGACCCAGCTATCCGGGAAGACCACCACACTCGAGGCCATCATAAGCCGCGCCAACAGGCGCGCCATCGCCTTCAAGACCAAACGCGGTGAATCCGGATTCAACAGCTACCGCGAGGTACCCCCATTCTTCGAGGAACGCGCCGACTGGCAATACGTCTCCACCCTCCTCGAAGCCGTCATGCGGGAGAAGATGAAGTTCGAGCGCCCATGGATCATGAAGGCCACCCAGGGCACAAAGACACTCAGGGAGGTCCTCGAAAACGTCCAGATGCTCCGCGCCGAGGCGACGAAGTCGCTCCCCGAAAACGTCTACACCGCCCTCGAGGAGTACCTCAAGATAGTCGTCCCCCAGATAGAGAAGTTCAGGTTCAGCAAGACCCTCCAGATCATAGACGGCATCAACGTCATGGACCTCACCGAGATGACGCTGGAGCTACAGGGACTCGTCATCCAGAGCACCATGGAGTACGTCCTCAACAACCTGCACGAGACGATCCTCATCGTCCCCGAGGCGTGGGAGCACATCCCGCAGGGGCGGAACACGCCTGTGAAGCTCTTCGCGGAGACATTCATCAGGAAGGGCGCCGCCATCGGCAACTACCTCTTCATAGACTCGCAGGACATCGCGGGGATCGACAAGATGCCGCTGCGCCAGTGCAACAACTGGATACTCGGAAGGCAACGCGAGGGCCACGAGGTGGAGAGGGTCAGGGAGCAGATTGGCAGGAACAAGATAGACGCAGAGGAGATCAGGAGCCTGCCCCTCGGCCACTTCCTCGCCATACTCGGCGACGACGTCAAGAAGGTCTACGTCCTACCCGCGGGCGTCCCCGCCAAGATAGGGCGCCGCGTCGCCATGGGGGAGATGACGGTCTCGGACGCGGGCAAATACATGAACAACCCCACCGGCGAGGAAGAAGCTCCACCCGAGGCGCAGACGGGGATACGCAGGTTCCTACCCGCCCCCACCTCGGACCGCGCCATACGCCGCATAGAGGAACTCGACATGAAACTCGCCCGCAGGGACAGCGAAATATCCCTGCTACGCGCCGAGGTCGACGGCCTAAGGACGGAGATGATCACGAGCACCGCCAAGCTCGAGCAGCTCATCAGACAGACGGAGACCGCCGAGCAACGGGCGGCGAAGAACCAGGTCCCCGCCGTCCGCCCCGGATTCACAGTCGACGACCTCAACCAGCTCATCGACCAGCGCATGCACCAGATAATACAGTACGACAAGCCCACGGTCTTCACCCAGGTCGACGTCTCCGGTCGCTTCAGGGAGGTCGTGAAGGAGCGCTTCGTCAGGGAGCTCGGCATCAGGATAAGGGGGCTACCCCTGCAGTCGATACACGCCGCCATGGTTGTCCACGAGAGGAAGGGCGTGAAGAGGGGGGACCTCTACAGCTTCCTCCACGGCGGCAACGGCAGGATAACCGACGACTTCTACACAGAGTTACAGACGCTCGAAGACGCGAGGCTCGTGGTCTACAGCAAGGAGACGGGGACAATCCACTGGGCCCTCGGCGAGTACCTGAAGCGGGAACTCGGTAGCATGTACGACGAGGCGTCCATCAAGCAGGCTGAGGACTATCTGGCGAGCCTGCTGCTGCCGCCTAGCTGACCCTGTGGTCGTAGTCCATGTCGGGGGTGACGACGGGGCGGGTGACGAGTGCTCCGCCCTCGATGCTCCACTCGCGGAGACCAGCGTACTCTATCCCGTTCTCCTCTAGGAGCCTGCGCGCCTTCTCGCCGTCCCCGGCGGGGACGTAGACGAATAGCTTCTTGTACCTCTCCCCCATGCCGGTCTTCTCGGAGAGGAGCCTCCACTTCGCCGCGAGGCTGGGCTTGAACTCCATCTCGACCTCACCGATCTCCCTGACGGCGCCGTCGGGGTTTAGGACGACTACGCTCGGGTAGACCTTGCCGCGTGGTCCCTCGATTGGGTATGGTTTCTCGCTGCGTGTGTTGACGAGGGTCTTGCGGTCCTCGTCCCACGTGGTCTGGTCGACGAATGGGAAGCGGGTGGCTGCTATTATTCTGGCTATGCGGTCCCTGAGTACGTCCTTGGGCGGGAGCATGGGGGATACTGGGTGGCTGCGCTTATGATTTCTGCGCCCCGTGCTCCCTGGCGTAGTCATCCATCGCCTTCTGGACGCGCCGCTCCATCTCCGCCTCGACGGCGACGCGATCGACTTTGCCCATGTTCGTGAGTGGGAGGCTTGGGACGACGTCGATCCTCCCCGGAACCTGATAGAGCTGAAGTTTGCTCCTGCACAGCTCCACGAGTTTGGCCTCGATCCCCTCGGGGTCTGCGCCCTTCTTGAGGACGACGAGCGCCTGTATGTCGGTGTTGCACCTGAGTGGGTCGGGGGCTCCTATTGCGACGGCGGCCTCGACATCGGGGCTGCTGAGCAGGACGTCCTCGACCTCGGTGGGCCAGACGGTGTGCCCGGCGGCGACTATGCGGTCCCTCTTCCGCCCCACGACGTAGAGCCACCCCGCCTCGTCGACGCGGGCGACGTCGCCTGTGTGGAGCCAGCCGTCAACGAGGACCCTGGCGGTCTCCTCGGGTGCCTTCCAGTACCCCTTCATGATCTGTGGGCCGCGTACGAGCAGCTCCCCCTCCTTGCCCACGGGGACCTCGACCTCCCCGACCTGCGCGTCAACGACCCTGACCTCCGTGTCCGGGTACGCCATCCCGGGGCTGAGGTAGTTGCGCCCCCCCTCGATCGGGGTGGCGTGTGTGGCGGGGCCCGCCTCGGTGAGCCCGTAGCCCTGGTAGAACTTGGCGCCGGTTATCGCCTCGAACCTCTTCATCTGCTCGGGGGCGATGGCTGCGCCGCCGCTTGAGGCGGTTGTGACGCTGCTCAGGTCGTAGCCGCGGAGCTTTGGGTGGGCGAGTATCTCGGAGACGAAGCGGGGTATGAGGGGCATGTGTGTGACGCGGTGCCTCTGCACGGCCTCCAGAATCGCCTCCGCCTTCGGGTCGGGCACGAGGACGAGCGTGCAGCCGAAGCTCACCGCCTCGTTCATGATGTTGAGCCCGAGGCTGTGGAAGAACGGGACGGCGCAGAGTATGAGGGGCCACCCCGCGGGCTGCGGCTTGGCGCTGTACCCCCAGCCCCTGAGCCAGTAGTAGCTCTGCAGGGCGTTTGCGGCGAGGGCGTAGTGGGTGAGCATGACGCCCTTCGGCTGCCCGGTGGTCCCCGAGGTGTAGAGTATGGCTGCGAGGTCCTCCCTAGCGTCGACGGCGGCGGGCTTCGCCTCGGCGCCCGAGGTCAACTCCTCAAACCTCAGCGCCCCGGAGGGAACGGTCCCCCTGTAGGTGATGCCGCTGAGGAGTCTGAGCCCGGCGGGTGCGAACTCCGCGGCCTCGGCCACGATCACCTTCCCGGCGTAGCCGGGGGGGAGCTTCCCGAGGAGCCTGTCGAGGATCACAAGCGCCTTGCACTCGGTCTCGGCCAGCTCCCGCCCGATCTCCTCGACGGGGTTGAGGGGGTTTATCGCGACGACGACTCCGCCCGCGGCGAGGACGCCGTTGAAGGCTATGATGAACTGGGGCGTGTTGGCGAGGAGCAAGCCGACGCGGTCACCCTTCGCCACACCCAGTTGCCCTAGGTGCCCGGCGAAGCGCAGGGTCTTCCCCCAGAGCGTGGAGTAGGTGACGCCGTTACCTAGGTAGAGCGCGCCGACCCTGCCGGGGAACTTGCGGGCGCTGTTCTCGAGGAACCCGTAGAGGGGCATCTCGGGGTACTCGATGCTCCGCGGGACGCCTGAGGGGAAGAACCGGGCCATCAAGTGAGAGGAAGCGGGCGGGGAGCCTATAAACTCCGCCCCCGAACCAGTTTTAACCGCGACACGCGTAGCAGATACCATGGCTGGGCTGAAACTAGAGGGCGTCTACGTCCCAAACGTCACACCCTTCGACGCGAAGGGGGAGATACAGTACGAGGCACTCGCGGAACTCATCGAGTACTGGATAAAGGCCGGGGTCTCCGGCGTCGTCGCCAACGCGAGCACCGGTGAGTCCCCCTACCTGAGCAGGGGGGAGCTCCAGGAGGTGCTCCGCTTCGTCATCGATCACATCGATGGGCGCGTGCAGGTGATAGCCGGCACGGGCGCGATGGCGACGCGTGAGACCATTGAGCTTACCCGCGACGCGAATAAGTGGGGGGCCGACGCCGCCCTCATAACCACGCCGTGGTTCTTCCGCCCCACAGAGGAGGAGCTGTACCGCCACTACGCCGCGGTGCTCTCCGCCGTCGACCTCCCAGCAATCATCTACAACGTCCCCAAGTTCACCGGCTACAGCGTCGCCCCCAAGACCATCGCCCGCATCGCCGAGGAGTGTAGCGGACTCGCGGGCGTCAAGGACAGCAGCGGCGCCCCCGGAAACATGGCGGAGATTATACGCCTCTGCGGCGACAAGATAACGTGCCTCAGCGGTGCCGCGGACATGTTCCTCCCCACACTAAGCCTCGGCGGCAAAGGCGCAATCCTCGCCATAGCCAACGTCGTCCCCGGCACATGCGTCGAGCTACACCAAGCCTTCAAGAAGGGCGACATAACCACGGCAGGCAATAGGCAACGTACAGCAAGCCACGTGAACAACGTCCTCGTCTCCAGCTACCCGCAGGTCGCCGCCATAAAGTCAGCCCTCAACCACCTCGGTTACAAAGCCGGCAACCCACGCCAACCACTCCTCCCCCTAAACGAGACACAGGAGAAGGCCGCCGCGGAAGCACTCAAGAACACGAAGCTATACTGAGAAAAAAACGGGGTACGCGGGATACCCCACTTCTGAGCCAATTTAACCGAAAGGAGCCAAAAAACGGCTCCGATGACGTGCCGATCTACGCAAAAGATGCATCTATTCCCTACATAGTTACTGCTTCTCCCCGGTGACGGAGAGGAGCACCGTCACAGCGAGGGAGAGGGGTATGCTCACGATGCCCGGGTTCTCCAGCGGGAAAATCGCCCCCACCCCCATCACGGTGGGGCTGATCAGGATGAGGAGGATCGACGATATGAGCCCCGTCCAGATCCCCGCGACGATGCCACGCTCCTTCGCCCCCTTCCAGAAGATCGTGCAGAGGAGCGCCGGTAGGTTCGCCGAGGCGGCTATCGCGAAGGCGAGCCCAACGAGGAAGGCGACGTTCTGCCCCTTCGCCACGATGCCGAGCACGATGGCTAGGATACCGACGCCAACAGCAGTAATCTTAGACATGCGGAGTGTCGCCGCGTCGCTCCTCTCGTTCCCAAGATACTCGGTGTAGATGTCGTGGGCGATCGCACCCGCCGCAGCCATGATCAGCCCAGCCACCGTCCCGAGGATCGTCGCGAAGGCGATGCTGCTGATGAGGGCGAAGAACACCTCACCCCCTATGAAGTAGGCCAACAGCGGAGCCGAAAGATTCTGATTCGTCGCATCATACGTCCTGAAGTAGTTCGCCCCGAGCCCGAGGAACAGCGTGAGGATGTAGAAGACGCCTATCGCACCGATGGCGACGACCGTGGACTTCCTCGCATCGGCGGGAGTCGGCACGGTGTAGTACCGGATCAGGACATGGGGTAGAGCCGCCGTCCCGAGGATGAGCCCCATGGCGAGGCTCGCGAAGTCGAGGGGATTCTTGTACTTCAGCCCCGGGGAGAGGAAGACGTCTCCCGTCACCGTCGCCCCACTCGGGAGAAGAACGTTGCCGTCGAGGATGGTAGTGATGAAGCTGATCGGGTCCTTCCCAGCCACAACCAATACACCGATCGTGAGACCGAGGGCGGCGATAAGCAGCAGGAAACCCTTGATGAACTGGACGTATGTCGTGGAGACCATACCCGCCGTGGCGACTATCAGGATAACGAGCGCCCCCACGATCACGACCCCGACCTCGTACTGCAACCCAAGCAGGGGCTGGACGATGCTCCCCGCCCCAACGATCTGGGGGATAAGGTAGAAGATGCTCACAACGAGCGTGCTCACCGCCGCGGCGAGCCTCACCCGTTTACTCTGGAAGACGCTCACCAGCGCGTCCCCGAAGGTGTACTTGCCCATCCTCCGCAGAGGCTCCGCCACGAGCAGGAGCGCCACGACCCACCCCGCGAGGAAACCTATGCTGTACATGAAGCCGTCGAAGCCGGAGAACGCGATCAACCCGGCGATGCCGAGGAAACTCGCGGCGCTCAGGTAGTCGCCGGAGAATGCGATGCCGTTCATCAGCCACTTGACGCCGCCCCCCGCGACGTAGTAGTGGCTCGAAGTCTTAACCCGCCTAGCAGCCCAGAAGCTGATTGCGAGCGTCACACCGACGATGATGGCAAATAGCAGGAAGGCAAGCGGCTGGAAGCTGTACTCCAACTCACTCCGCCTCCGTCTTCCCCGCGAACCAGTTGTATAGGACCGCGATCACGATCGCCGAGACGATGATCAACATCCCGCTGACGATGCCGAGGTTGAGACCGCCGAGCCTCAGCATTAAAACGCCCTTGAAGAAGGTCCCCGCCAAAGTGAACAGGGTATAACCGACGATGTAGACGACGAAGAGGACGAGGCCGACCCTGAACTTCCGCCTCTCCGCCTCACGTCGAGCCATGGAGCCATCTAACCGGTCGTCAACCATACAAACCACCGTTAATACAGTAAATACACTAAAAACCAATAGGTGCCCCTTTGACGTAAAGAACTTTCCCCCACAGCAGCCGACCGACAGTATTTTCACGGGTCGACAACCATACCTAACCCATGAAGAACATGCTCGCGGAAGCCATCGAAGACTACGAGGTCGTTGACCTCACCCACACCATGGAGGAGGGGATGCCGCGCCCGCAGGTGCCATACGGGCACATCCCATGGAAGTCGGAAACACACGGCGACGGCTTCAACACATACATGATCCTCGTCTTCGAACACGCGGGGACACACGTCGACGCCCCCATCCACCTCGCGGGAACACACGGCGCAACAATCGACCAGATTCCGCCCGAGAAATGGATGGGACCAATAAGCTGCCTCGACGTGAGCCACAAGAAGGACCGAGAATTCGTCACAAGAAGCGACGTAGAGGAGTGGGAGAGGAGACACGGAGCCATAGAGAGGGGCGACGTCGTCCTCCTCAACACGGGGTGGGAGAGAAACTGGCACGTACCAAGCGGCGTCGAGAAGCAGCCCTACCTCAAGAACAACCCGGGGCTACACGAGGAAGCCGCTGAGTACCTCGCAGAGAGGGGTGTGAAGCTCGTCGGCGGCGACATCCCAACCATCGACTCCGACGCGAGACCAGACGAGCCCTCCCACAAGGTTCTCCTACCCAAAGGAATACTCATCCTAGAAAACGCCTGCAACCTGAGCAGGCTCCCCCAAAAGGGCGCCTACTTCATCGGGCTACCCCTGAAGATCGGCGGGGGAACAGGCTCCCCCGCCAGGGCGGTCGCCCTAGTCCCCAAGACCAAGAAGCCTACCCAGAAATGAGACGCCCCCATATCTGCTTTAAATCCGTAAACGAACCAACAATAAACCGAGGACCATGTTCGACCCCGTGTTCAGCAAGATACTAGTAGCATACGACGGCTCAGAAGCCTCAAAGAGAGCCCTGGACCACGGCGCCAAGATGGCGGCCATGTTCGAGGGAGAACTCGCCATACTCACCGTCGTACCCAAGGTATCCATACCCGTCTACTCAAACGCGGAACTCGGAGCACAGGCGATGGACATCGCCAGCCTACAAGAGAGGATGCACGAAAACTACAGCCAATCCCTCAAGAAGGCCGAGGAGGAGCTGAAGGGACTCTACCCCCACCTCAAGGTCGAAACAATCCTGCTAGAGGGGCGCCCCTCCTCGACGATAGTCTCCGAGGCGGACAGGCTCGGAGTCAGCCTCATCGTCATGGGAAGCAGGGGACTCGGCGGCATCAGCGGCTGGATACTCGGGAGCACGAGCCGCCAAGTCGTCGACCAGTGCACAAAGGCGATACTGATAGTCAAGTAAACCGGCGAGACTATCCCATTTTTAACCCCAACAGCTCTACGGCAACCTTTAATCCCCTCGCCAGCGGGATACAATACGAAAACCGATGTCCCTTGGCAAGCTCGGCTCAAGCCTCTACGACGCACTACGCAAGGTCATCAAGGCGCCGGTAGTAGACGAGGCGCTCGTCAAGGAGCTGATCAGGGACTTCCAACGCGCCCTCCTCCAGGCCGACGTAAACGTCGCCCTCGTAATGCAGCTGAGCCAAAACATCGAGAAACGCTCCCTCAACGAGGAGCTGCCCCCCGGCATCAGCCGACGCGAACACGTCGTCAAGGTCGTCTACGACGAACTCACGCGCTTCGTCGGCGAGAAGCAGGAAGAGATCAAGATCCAGCCGGGGAAGCAGAACATACTGATGCTCGTAGGCATCCAGGGCTCAGGCAAGACAACCACCTCAGGCAAACTCGCCCGCTATTACCAGAAGCGCGGATTCAAGACCGCCCTCATCACCTGCGACACCTTCCGCCCCGGCGCATACAACCAGCTCAAGCAGCTCTCGGAGCAGATCAAGGTCGACTTCTACGGCGAACCCGACAGCCACGACCCCGTCTCCGTAGCCAAACACGGCGCGGAGCACTTCAAGACACACGAGGTCGTCATCCTCGACACCTCGGGGCGCCACAAGGAGGAGAAGGGACTCATCGAGGAGATGCAGCAGATCGCCGCCGCGGTCCAGCCGCAGGAGATCATACTCGTCCTCGACGGCACCATAGGGCAACAAGCCTCCGCCCAGGCTCAAGCATTCAAGGAGGCGACGCCCATCGGTAGCATCATAGTCTCCAAGCTCGACGGGACCGCGAGGGGCGGAGGCGCCCTCAGCGGAGTAGCCGCCACGGGCGCACACATCAAGTTCATCGGAACCGGAGAGAAGATCGAGGACATCGAGCCCTTCGCCCCAAGCCGCTTCGTCGGGCGCCTACTCGGGATGGGCGACATAGACGGACTCGTCGCCAAGGTCAAGGAAGCCGAGATACAGCCATCTGAGAAAGACGTACGCCAGATGATGAGCGGCAAATTCACACTACAAGACATGTACGAACAATTCGAGGCGATGAGCAAGATGGGACCATTACAGAAGGTCCTCGGAATGATCCCCGGGATGAGCTACCAGCTACCAGAAGCCGAGATGGATAAGGCCGAGGAACGCCTCGACAAGTGGAAGGTCATAATCAGGAGCATGACCGTCGAGGAGAAGGAGGACCCCAAGGTCATAAACTCCAGCCGCATGAAGCGCATCGCCCGAGGCTCAGGCACAACAGAGGCCGAGGTCAAGGAACTCATCAAGCAGCACGAGAACATGAAGAAGATGTTCAAGCAGCTCAAGGGGAACCGACGCCTCAGGAACATGCCGATGAAGATGTTCCAGAGATAGCCTACCTTAGCAAACCCCTCGCGCCCAGCTTCTCGACCACCTCGGGGAGACCCAGTTCCTCCAGCGTCACCCTACGTTGTAGCCCCGTCTCGGGGTCCCAGCCGTTGAGGGTATAGTACTCGTCGAGCATCCTCTCCCATGTCTCGTGGTCGATGTGCTCCCCCTTGTAGGGCCCCGACTTCACCGGCTCCTCCCAGAACCTCTTCGGCGGGTGATCATCCTTCCTACCGAATCCCCCGTGGAGCACGTTGAAGGCCTTCTCAAGGTTGTTGACCCGGCGCCCGATCCTCATGAAGGGCTCGACGGAGAGGTCCATCCCCGTGAGGCTGCTCGCCAGCTCCACGACGTGTTTCGCCGAGTCGGGGGCTGCCTTCGTTTCCCACGAGAGGAGCCCGTTGTTGTAGAGGCAGGTCCCCGTCATGTCGACGATGGCCTTGAACTGCTCCTGCATGTGGACGCCGTAGGGGACGCCCTCGTAGCTCAGGAACTCCCCGGGGGTGAAGCTGTGCGTCGCCCCCCGGAGGTGGCGCCCCGCGGCGGCCGAGGTGACGACCCCAAAGCCCCACCCCTTGGAGATGCGTACGCCGTCGACGGTGTCTTGTCCCTTTATGTGGAGCGCGAACTCCTCCGAGCCCTTGCCCAGCTTCTCCGCCGCGGCCTTTACGCCATCAGCGAGGAAATCACCGAACCCCTCCCTGTAGGCGATCTTGTTTATGAGAGCCAGAACCGCGTCGTGGTTGCCCCACACAAGCTCCAAGCCATCCGTGTCCTCCTTCGTTAGCAGCCCCTTCTCGAAGCACTCGAATGCCCACGCGATGACCACCGACACGTTATCCCCATCAAGCCCGAGTTGATTCGTACGCAGATGCGCCTTTATCGCAGCCTCAGGGTTCGAACAATCCACACGCGTGCAGAAGCTGTTGCTGCTGTTGTTCCACCAGCCCTCCCCCTCGACCGCGTAGGGACCATCCGGAACGAGCATCCATGGCATGCATCCGACGGGGCAGCCGGAGCAGGCGAGTATCTTCTTCCGGTACCTCTTCATGGCGTCCCCTGAGACGAGCTTGATCTTCTCCGGGTCCCAGTACTCGTCCTGCCCGTTCCTGACGGGGCGGAAACCGGCCTCCCACGCGGGGCTACCGTAGTAGCTCTCCACGCCGTAGTAGCCGTCCACCCTGTACTTCGCCGCCTTGGGGAACTGCTCTATCTTCGCCCTGGCCGCGTCCACGGCCTTGATGAACCTCTCCGGCTCCGCGACGGCTATCGACTGTGTTCCCCTCGCGGCGATCGCCTTCAGGTTCTTCGAGCCAAGGATGGCGCCGACGCCCGAGCCCCCGGCGGCCTTCGACCGGTCGGATATCACGCACGCTGATTTGACGAGGTTCTCGCCGGCGGGTCCGATGCCTATGACGCGGACCTCGTCGTCGCGCTGCTCCGCCCTTATGGCGCGCTCGGTGTCCCACGTCGTCTTCCCCCAGACCCCGTGGGCGTCCCTCAGTTCCGCCTCCCCCTCGTTCAGCCAGAGGTAGACGGGCTCCTCGGCGCGCCCCGTGAAGACCAGCGTATCGAACCCAGCGTGCTTCATCTCCGCCCCGAAGTGCCCACCGCAGTTAGCGGAGCCCACGCCCCCCGTGAAGGCGTTCTTAGTGTCGATTGATATCCTGCTCCCGAACGGGGACAACGTCCCGACGAGGGGACCGACGCCGAACAGCACCATGTTCTCGGGGTCGAGCGGCCTCACGGATGGGTCCAGCTCGTTGAAGAGTATCCACGCGTTGATCCCCCTGCCGCCGACGAACCTGTCGGCGTACTTCGCCGTCGGCTCAACGACGAGCCTCTGGCGCGTGAGGTCGACCCTGAGCAGCCTCCCAGCGTACCCCGGGCGCCTCATTGCACGACGCTCCTCGCGCCGTATGCGCAGTATTTGACGCAGAGCAATGCCTCCTCCCCCTCGCACCAGTCGCATGTGGAGTCGAGGCTCATGGTGATCCTCGCCGAGTCGTTGTCCCTGTGGACGTGGGTGCTTATCACGGCGGGGTTGAACGCCTTGTGGCCGGTGTGGTGGAGGGAGCACGCAGCCTCGCATAGCTTGCACCCCTTGCAGCGGGTAGGATCGAGGAGCATCAATCGAGATTCCTCAGAAAAACGGCTCGGGGGTAAATGAACCTGTCTAGAGGTGGGTCTCGAACCAGCGGAGTATGTGTTCGAGGCGCGCCTCCCTGTGCTTCGGCTTACCGCTCCGGCTCAACTCGTGGTTCTCCCCCGGGAACCGGACAAACTCCGTGGGGACGCCCAAGTACTTCAGCGCGGTGTAGAACTGCTCCCCCTGCTCGATGGGGCACCGGTAGTCCTCCTCGCTGTGCAGGACGAGCGTCGGCGTCTTCACGTTCCGCACGTACCTTATCGGGCTCTTCGCCATGAACGCCTCCTCGTTCTCCCACGGGGTACCGATCATCTCACGCTTCCCGAAGGTCCACCCGATGTCGGATGTCCCGAAGAAGCTGACCCAGTTGCTGATGCTCCGCATCGTCACCGCCGCCCTGAACCGCGTCGTCTGTGTCACTATCCAGTTCGTCATGAAGCCACCGTAGCTGCCGCCGAGGCAGGCGAGTCGTTCACCGTCGACCCAGGCGTAGTTCTTCACGCAGTAGTCGACCGCCTCCATGATGTCGGCGTAGTCCTGCTCCCCGTAGTGGCCGGGGAGCCCCGCCTGGAAGTCCTCCGTGTATCCGCCGCTCCCCCAGGGGTTGATGTACATGACGGCGTAGCCCTTTCCCGCGAGGACCTGGTGCTCGTGCATCAAGGCGTTCCCGAAGACGCCGCGGGGACCGCCGTGTATCTCGACAGCCATTGGGTACTTCTTACCCTTCTTGAAGCCTGAGGGCTTCATGATCCAGCCCTCGACGGTGTGGCCGCCGCTCGACTTGAAGGCGAAGCGCTCGTGTGGGTGAATGTCTAGGCTCTGGCACCACTTCTTGTTGAAGTCGGTGATCTGCCGATCCTTGTGGTCGGTTTTGATCCATAGGTCCGCCGGCCTCGTGGTGGCGAACGTCGAGTAGGCTACCGCGTCATCTCCGTTGAGGCTCCACGCCTCGACGCCGTGATCGACCTCGCCAAGCAGCTTCTCGACCTTGCCGCCCTTCGCCTTGACCCTGTTGAGGTAGCTCACGCCGGCGAAGTTCGACGTGAAGTAGATGTACCCGTCGCCGCGCCAGAGGGGGGTCGAGTCGAGTGAGCCGACGCGCACGTCACTGCTCAGCTTGACGCCGAGGTCGGGCTCGTAGCCCTCAGTGAGCTTCCTCGCCGCTCCGCCCTCAGCGGGCATTATCCAGATGTCGGCCTTCGTCGCCCCGCCCCTGCGGTAGTCGTGGCCCGCGAAGGCGATCTCCTTTCCATCGGGGGATGGACATACGCCGGTCATGCCGCCCCCGGCGCCATGGATGCTCCAGGTCCCCTCCGTGAGCTGCTTAGGCTCACCCTTCGGGTCGACGCGGTAGATGTGGTCGTAGTCCTCCCGATCCGCGTCGGGCTCGGTGTTGCCATAGAACAGGATGTCGGAGCCCATCCACTCGGCGCCGTCGATCTTGTATTCGCTCTTCGTCACCTGCTTCGGCTTGCCGCCCCTGAGCGGTACGGTGAAGACGTGCTTGTAGACGCCGGGGAAGAAGCCTCTCCCGTTGAACTTGTAGCTCAGCCGTGTGATGTGCTTCGCGTCTCCCTTCGGCTCGACTGGCTGCGTCGGGCTCACGAAGAGTATCTGCTTCCCGTCGGGGGACCACCTGGGCGCCTCGACCCCTAGCTTGAGGTCGGTGAGCTTCCTCGCCTCGCCCCCCGCAACTTCGATGATGTAGAGCTGTGGCTTCTTCTTCTCCTCCCCCTCCTTTGCGGGGGGCGTCGAGGTGAAGAGAAGACGCTTCCCATCTGGGGACCAGCGCGGTCCCTTGTCCTTCCCCCTCCCGGATGTGAACTGCGTCGACGCCCCAGTCTTCGCGTCCGCCATCCAGATGTCGTTCACGTACTCGTCCTTCTCGTAGTCGAAGGTCGTGTGGACGAAGGCGATCCTGCCCCCGTCGGGGGAGAACCGGGGGTCGGACACCAACCTGAGTTTGAACAGATCCTTGATCTCTACGGGTTTCTTATTAGCCAAGGCATCTCACAGGATTAGTTTCGGCGTACCCTTTAAAAAACGAGCGACCACGCCTCGGCGATTACGCGCCCCGGGGGCTACTCAAGGTACTCCGTGGGATCCGCTACGCCCGCTTCCCTGAACGCCCTCTTCCGATTTCGGCAGGACTCGCAGACGCCGCAGTGTATGGGGCCCCGCAGGTAGCAGGACCACGTCCGCTCGAGGGGGACGCCGAGCCTCACCGCCTCACTGATCACCCCTGATTTTGGGACACCCTCAAAGGGGGAGGTCAGACTGATCTCCCTCCCCGTGCCTAGCCGCGCAGCCGACTCGAACGCCTTGTAGAACTCGGGTCTGCAGTCGGGGTAGAAGGGTTCGTCGCTGGCGTGTGCGCCGTACAGGATCATGTCGGCCCCCATGGAGTCCGCGTAGGCGACGGCGACGGAGAGGAACACGCCGTTCCTGAAGGGGACGACTATCTCGTCGCTGAACTCGGGCGTCACCTCGATGCCATCGTCCACGAGGCTCGTCACCCCCCTGTAGATGTCAGCCAGCTTACTGAGGTCAACCACTTTATGGGGCACGCCGAGGAGCGACGCGATCTCGACGGCGCGCTCTATCTCGATGCGCGCCTTCTGGCCGTAGTCGAATGTGAGGATATAGACATCGTACCCCCGAGCCTTCGCCCAGTAAGCCGCCGTAACCGAGTCGGGACCCCCACTAAAGACGACGATGCACCGCGTCAACCCCACCACCTCACCCTCTTATCGACCGCCGTGAAAACAGCCGAACCAATCAGGTTGATGACCTGCTCACTCACGAGGAGACCGGGCAACGTGGCGAGCGGGGGCAGGTTGAAGAGATGCTCAAGCATCCACGCGACGCAGAGGGGTATCAGCGTGGCGATCACGGCGCCGCATACCCAGTACCCGCCCCCGAGGCGCCTAGCAACCTCGTAGCCGATGAGCCCCGCCGCGAGGCTCGCGAAGGGCATGAAGAGCAGCTCGTAGGCGCCCGCGTAGGGACTGAGGAAGTTGCCCACAAACACGCCTAGGGCGTACGCCACCGCGAGGATACGCAGCCTCGCTATGCCAGGCCTCAACACGCCAGCCAGTCTGAACTGGAGCGGACCGAAGGATATGGGGGAAAACACCACTACAAGCGCCGCGTACAGGGCGGCGAACATCGCAATCAGGGATATGTCTCTCGTTTCGACTTTCATCTATTTGCCTCCCTTCACCGGGGTTTCTAAGGCGGAGTCGGGTGGGAGGCCCCACTCACCCGCCGACCATCCCTGCGCATAACCGAAGATATAACCATTATCGAAAGCTCAGAGCGTGTTGAGCCCGAGGGATCAGAAAGAACAGGGAAACAGCCTAAAAGCCCAACACTGTGCCCTCGACGGGTATTTTAAAGAAAACTACGGATAATAGCACTTATAAAAGAGTGCGTAGATAACGTGTGGTGCTCAGCCGGGGCTAATGCCACCGGAAATGGGGCGAACATAATGGGAAAGAGCCAAGGAATACGCAGAAAGAGCAGGGCGGCCCTCACCAAGAAGGTCAGGGAACGCGGCAAGCTACCGCTAAGCAGACTGCTAACGGAGTACCTACCGGGCGATAAAGTCATCATAAAGATCGACCCCGCCATACACAAGGGGATGCCCCACAAGAGGTTCGCGGGGCAAGTCGCCACAGTCAAAGCCAAGCGCGGAAAAGCATACGTCGTAGAGATCCCGCAGACCAAGATCGTGAAGACCATCATAGCCCTACCACAGCACCTTAGGAAGCACATCGACTAGAGGGGCTTGACGCCATGTCCGTAGTTGAGAAAAAGGAGATAACCGTCGCCGAGGCAAAGGCACTTCTAGAGGCTAAGGCGGAGGAACTCGACCCCCTTCAGCGCAGGGTCCTCGACTACACCGTCCGCTTCGCGAAGGCGAGTGACAGCGACTCCGACAAGCTCGTCTCCGAGCTGATGGAGAAGGGTGGAATCGAGAGGCAGCTCGCCGTCCAGCTCGCAAACTGCATGCCCGGCAGCATAGCGGAGATACGCACATTCCTCGGCCGCCAGAGGATCATATCCGAAGAGGCCGTAAACAGCATTCTGACAATAATTAAGAAATACAGGACCGCACCATAGGTTCCTGTAGCAGTCCCCGGGTGAACGGTTTGTATAGGGATCAGAAGAAGTACGAGGAGTACGCCTACGTCTTGGACTACCTCGAGCATGGTCGCCCCGGGGCGCCGAGGACGCCCCATACCTCTGCGGGTATCATCCAGATGGTTGGTGAATCCTACTTCACCCTCCTAGAGGCCTCGCCGAGGAAGGACGCCGAGTATAACCCGAGGGACAGGATCTTCGTCGGCAAGGGCGACAGGGCGCTCGTCTCACACATAATCGGCAGGGTCTCCTACTCTGAGCTCACAAACTCGGCGAGGGCGGAGCTACCCAGCGTCGTCGAGATCGTTGTCAGGGCGAATGAGGCGTTCTTCGTCAACTTCTTCAACGCGAGCCAGCCGGTTACTCCGAGGATGCACAGCCTCGAACTCATCCCGGGTATCGGGAAGAGGCTGATGTTCCAGATCCTTGACATAAGGGAGAAGTCCGCCTTCCAGAGCTTCAAGGACATCGAGGAGAGGGTGAACCTGAAGGACCCGGCGGGGCTGCTGGCGAAGAGGGTGCTCGAGGAGTTGAGCCAGGAGGAGAAGTACCTGCTCTTCACCCGGCCCAGCGCCGACCACGTGTACCCGGTTTAACTATCATCGTATTCTCGACCCGGTGAGGGTCATTATAACCGTCCCCCGGGTAGGGAAAATCTTTTTACCCTTTAGTGTATTCCCCTTACCTTGATCCGGGTTGAGGCTCGACGACGAGATAGGGGAGCTCAGGAAGGAGCTTCAGAGCTTCCGAGTGGAGACGAGGCAGAGGCTCGAGCTCATAGAGGGCGAGGTGACCAAGCAGGTCAGCCTCAACTACAACCGCGCCATCATCGACTACCTGCAGGGGGCGACGCTCGACTTCATCGACGCCCTCAAGTGCGCGAAGGGGGGAGACGACGAGGCGAAGTGCAAGCAGGGGATAAAGGAGATCCAGAGGCAGTACCTCGAGCTCCTCAAGGCGGGCAGGATCAGGGACAGCCTCGGCGCCCTCAAGGAGGCGATAGAGGTATCGACGAGGATGGAGAAGGGATCCGCCGCGAAGGGCAACGCCGCGTGTGCCGAGTGCATGAGGAAGGAGGTCGAGTTCCTCGAGATCAACGGAGGTCTTCTGAGTCAGCTCACGATGCTTCAGGAGCCGATGGCTTCGATGCATGATGAGAAGGGCACGATTGGGACGCTCGACCCCGTCGCGGTGGAGCGGGGGATCCTCGACCCCGTAGCACATAGGGCGCGGCTCCAGGTCATGCTGAGCATCTTCAGGGGGGAGAACAGGTTTGCTGACTTCACAGCCGCCACGGGGCTGAGGGGCGGGCATCTCCTCTACCACATAAACAAGCTCATGGACGGCGGCCTAGTCCAGCAGTACGAGTCTAAGGACTATGTGCTGACTCGGAAGGGGTTGAAGACGCTTGTTCTCCTCGCGCAGATGGGTGAGGAGCTGGCCCCCGCTGTGGGCTAGTTGCAGCCGCGGCTTATATTGGGGATGTGTTTCCGGGGTCATACCGGGGGTGGGGAGCCATTATGTTTTTAAGAATCCTGATGTGCATGTCTGTGGATAAACCTTGAACGCCAGGAACTTCAGGAACCCAGACCGCATGGCTTACACGCGGCGTAAGTTCATGGGCGGCATCCCCGGCAACAAGATCGTAAAGTTCACCATGGGTAACACGGGCAGGAAGTTCCCGGTGAGGGTTGAGCTCATAAATCTCGTGCACGGTCAGATCAGAAACAATAGCCTCGAGTCGGCGCGTATCGCCGCTAATAGGCAGTTGGAGCTCCAGCTTGGTACGGAGCTCTACACTATGAAGGTGATTCCGTTCCCCCACATTGTGCTCAGGGAGCACAAGAGGATTAACGTCGCTCAGGCTGACCGTTTCCAGTCGGGTATGAAGGCTCCGTATGGTAAGCCCACGGGTACCGCGGCGCGCGTGAAGCGTGGTGAGCCTTTGATTGTCATCGAGGTTGAGAAGGAGGGTGTTGAGGTCGCGAAGGAGGCCCTTAAGAGGGCTATGGATAAGTTCCCTATACCCTCTAGGATCTTCGTCAGAGAGAACACGGATTAGGACCGGGGTTTATTCCCGGCCGGTTTTATCGATTCTATGGCTTAGGTATTTGTCTTATAGTTGATTGTTCTGGGTGTCGTCTCCGTGCGTGCACGTGGGGGGGGAGGGGGGTATGTTCGTCGTCGTCATGATTCCGGTGATTAGGGTCGTTTTTCGGGTTTCCGGCTTTTTTTGGGGTGATTAGGCGGCGGAGGACGGCGGATGCTCGGCGCGGCTTATACCCTGCTACCCATGATAACGGTTTTTCCTCTGTATGGAATGGATGCTTCTTTTGCGTAGATCGGCGTACAATCGGGGCCGTTTCGTGGCTCCTTTAGGTGGGAGGCGTCTTTTCTGAGCGGATCGGTGGTACCCCCTCACCCCTATGGTTTTTAGAGGCGTATTGAGGGCGTGAGGCTTAAATGAGCGTCGTTTCAGTGCTTTTTGCACGCGTTTCGCTTACGAAAAACGTCGAGTTCTATATCATTTTCGCGCAAAATAGCGCCGATTTATGTGCATTTTTGTACATTTTCGATCCCGATCGGGGCAGTTTTAGGGCTCCATTGGGTTAAAGAAGCGTTTTTCTATTTCCGTCTGTGATACCCCCCTCCCCCCCCCCCTTAAGTTTGGTAGCGAATATGTGCTCCTTTTGCGTAGATCGGCGTATCATCGGGGCGTTATTCTAGCTCCTTTCGGTCAAATTAGCTCAGAAACGGGGTATCGAGTGTACACCATTTTTTCACGGGGTAAAAATGGTGGGTTAGATGTTGCCGTACTCCCAGAGGAATGCGGCGCACATCTTCGCCGTCGTGATGAACTCCTCGACGCCGATCCACTCGTTCGGGGCGTGTGCGAAGTGGGGCGGCATCCCGTCGCTCCCGGAGGAGGCGGAGACCATCCTGAGCGGGGGGGCCGTGTAGTACATGCTCGGGCTCGTGCCTCCGCTCATCGGGTAGATTAGGGGCTCGTTGAAGCCGAGGTCCCTTATCGCTGCCCTGTAAGCGGCGACTATCCGCGTGTCCGCTGGGCTCCTGTGGGCGTTCGCCTTCCACCCGTTGAGCTTTACCTCGACGTCGTCGAAGCCGTGCTTCTTGAGGTGTGCATCGACCTTATTCCAGACGTCGTCGGCGTCCATGCCGGGGACGAGGCGTATGTCCATGTTGGCCTTCGCCCACGGCGGGTTGATGGTGTATGCGGCGGGTCCGACGTAGCCGGACTGCAGCCCGTTTATCGTGAGTGTCGGCTCGAACATGTACGCCTCGATGAGGTCCGCGCCGTGGAGGCCGCGCATGAAGCCCTTGACTCCCCACTGCCTCTTCATCTTCTCCTCCTCACCCGTGGCGGCGAGGCTTTCGAGTAGCTCCCTGTCACCGGGTTCCGGCCCCTTTACGCCGTCGTAGAAGCCGTCGATTGCTACTCTGCCGTCCTCGCCCTTCATGCTCTCCAGCGCCCAGACGAGGCGCCACGCCGGGTTCGCCACCACCGGGGCGCAGCTGCTGTGGACGGGGCCCCGGCTGTGATCGCAGACTAACTGCAGGTCTATGCACCCCTTACCGCCGAGGGTGACGCGCGTGTCCTTGTACGAGGTGCTGAATGTGCTCGGGCACCACTCGGCCTCCGCCTTGAGCATCTTCTCGGGGTGCTCCTTCAGGAACCGGCGTAGCTGCCAGCTGCCGACCTCCTCCTCGCCGTCGAATGTGAAGACTATGTTGACGGGGACGCCGGCGGTCTCGCGTAGTGCCTTTATCGCCATGAGCTCGGCGACGAGTGCGCCCTTGCTGTTGATTGCTCCCCGGGCGACGATCTTCCCGTCCACCAGCTTCGCCTCGAAGGGACCGCTCGCCCACTTGTCGAGCTCGCCGACGGGCTGGGTGTCATACATCTGGTACGCGGTCAGGGTATGATGCGCACCGGGACTCAGCAGTTTTCCATAAACCACCGGGTTGCCCTCCCCCTCGACCTTGACGAGTTCGGCCTGGGCCCCGGTCTCCCGGATCATGTCGCGCACCATCTCGGCGCACCTGTAGACGTCCTCCCTGTCGCCCGAGACGCTGGGCTGCCGGAGAAGCTCCTGGCACCGCCCAACGTACTCGTCGCGGTCGGCGTCTATCCGTTTGAACACCTTATCTAGGGACATCGTTTCCCGATGGCATCCACCGCCCGGAGCCTATTTTAATGTTACAACCCACCGTCTAGTTGCATGTACGAGCTCGAACTTGAGCGGGTAGTCGCCGAGATCACTAAGAGGGGGGCGAGGAGGGTTCTCCTGCAGCTCCCGGATGGGATGCGCCCCTTCGCCTTCCAGATCGCGGAACACATCAGGGAAGCCACACCCTCCGAGGTGATCATAAGCGGGGACTCCTGCTACGGCGCATGCGACCTAGCCTCAAGGCAGGCCATCGAACTCAACGTCGACCTGCTCATCCACTACGGTCACGCCTGCTTCGTAGCCGCCCCCGGCGTCCCCGTCCTCTACATCGAGGCGAGGATACCCATCGACGTCTCCCAGATGGTCGAGGCCGTCCTGCCCAGCATCGCGGGCTGGGGAACGGTTGGTCTCACCAGCACGGTCCAGCATACGCCGCAGCTAAAGGAGGTCGCCGAGGCGCTCAACCAGAGGGGAGTCAAGGCCCTCATCGGCGAGGGCTCGGGCATCACCCCCGAGGCCGGGCAGGTACTCGGCTGCAGCTACGCCGCCGCCACGAAGCTGCCCGGGGAAGTCGACGGATACATCTTCATAGGCGGGGGCAGGTTCCACCCCCTCGGCCTCGCCCTCAGGACGGGGAAACCAGTCGTCATCGCAAACCCATACAACGGCACAGTCGCCACACTCGACGAGTCCGAACTCATGCAACTCGCCAAGAAGAGGATGGCACTCATCACCGCGGCGAGGACGGCGAAGACCATCGGCGTGCTCGTAAGCTCGAAGCCGGGACAACGCGCCCTCGCCGACGCGATGGTACTAGCCGAGAAACTCGGCGACAGGGAGGTACGCGCCTTCCTCATCTACCTCGACGAGATACGCGCCGACCAGCTCAACAACTTCACCGAACCCGAGGCATTCATCGAGACGGCGTGCCCACGCATAGCCATAGACGGCGTCACCGGAGTACAGCGCCCCATACTCACAACCACCGAGGCACGAGTCCTCCTAGGCGAAAAAACGTGGGAAGAGACCTGGGGCCACGCCTACCTCGGCTAGGAAGCTTCACCAATCAGTTTATTAAAAAGCGGGAGCATAACAGGACCGGTCCCCAGAGGACCGGCTCGAAGAGCGGCGGTTGCCGACGCAGCAGGCACAACAGAATGTCCAAGGCAAAAACGATCAAGAAGAACGTCTTCCCCGGCGACGAACTCGCGGTCATCGAGGAGTACAACAAGGGGGAGGGCAGCTACCAACAGGACGGGCTGGTCCGCTCCGAAGAGTTAGGCGAGACGAGGCTCAACAAGGAGAAGAGGGCACTCGAGGTCAAGAAGGTAACCAAGCCACTCAACCTACCCCTCGAGGGCATCATCGTCATAGCCCAAGTCGGCTCAGTCACACGCAGGGACGCGCGCGTCGACATCTTCCGCGTCAACGGCAAGAAGATCGCGCCCACCTACACAGGCGTCATCCACATAAACGACGTCTCACGCGAATTCAGCAGGGACCTGGAGCAGGCAATCCACAGCGGCGACATCGTACGCGCCGTCGTCGCCAACACGAAGAACAGGATCATACAGCTCAGCCTGGCGGCCCCAGAGTACGGGGTCGTCTACGCCTACTGCAGCAGGTGCGGCGGCATCCTAGAGAACGACAAGGGACGCCTGACCTGCCCCAAGTGCAAACGCGTAGAACGCCGCCAGTACGCCAAGAGCTACGGTAAGGAGGACATCTCATCATGAAGCTCAACATAGTCAAGGAAGAGGAAGGCTACATGGAGGTCGAGTTCGGAGGCGAGAGCCACACACTGCTCAACCTCCTACAGAGCAGCCTACTCGAGGACCCCGCCGTCGAGATGGCGGGCTACACGCGCCCACACCCCCTCATGGACAGGAGCAGACTCTTCATCCGCTTCAAGGGAAAGAAGGCAAACCCATTGGAGATACTCAAGAAGGCAGCGGACAACGCCGAGGCAAAACTCAACGAATTCGACGAGGACCTCAAGAAGGGCGTCTCCAACCTTAAGAAGTAACCAACGCACTCTTTTCACGAACACGAATTGACCCCCCAGAGGATCCGCCAGATCAAGAGGGAGATCAGGGTCCTAGGCGTAGCCGCCCGGAACAATCCGGGGGGATTCACCATCGTCGGCGTCGTCTACAGGGGGAACCTCTGGCTCGACGGCGTCCTCAGGGCACACTCCGAGGGAGACGACATTACACAAGCTATCGCGGAGATGCTCACGCGCTCCCCGCACTCGGGACAGGTCCGCGTCATCCTCCTCAGCCACGCCAACCTCCCCGCGGAGGCGAAGATCTCCACGGCTGAACTCTACGCCAAGACGGGGAAACCCGTGATCCTTCTCGGCTCCACCGAGGGAACCATACTCACATGGAAAAATCGGGGCGAAAAGACTGTTTTCTCCGCAGAGGGGCTCAGCCGCTGGTCCGCCGAGGGCGTCCTCAAGACATCCACACGAGAAGGAGCAACTCCAGAAGCACTCAGGGTCGCGGCGTTGACACTATCCGCGCTACCCGATGGGTTAGATGCATAAGGTATTAATAGAACCCCCCCGGGTAAAGGGCAGTGATGGAGGACTAAAAAACGAAATTCTGCTCAAACTGCGGGACAATGTGCACCCTCGACCACAAGAAGAGGTGCTACGTCTGCCCCAAGTGCGCCGCCGAGCAGCCCATGACCGAGGAGCTAAAGATAAAGCGCGAGGCCAAGGCTGAGGACAAGATCGTCGTAATCGGCAAGAAGGAGCAGAACCTACAAACGACGGCTCAGGTCAAGGCAGAGTGCCCAAAGTGCGGGAACGACAAGGCGTCCTGTTGGCAGGTCCAGACGCGCGGCATAGACGAGTCGGCTACCCAGTTCTACAGGTGCACCAAGTGCGGCCACACGTGGCGCGACTACAGCTGATCCCCCGGGGAACCCTTTTATTCCCTCTGCCCCTAGGCTAAGACAACCAATCTCAAACTAAGGAGACAGTGATTTGTTCGAGGTAGAGGTATCCCGCATAGACCCGTTCCGCAACCTGATCAAGGCGCTCAGCGTCATCGTCGAGGAAGGCACATTCGTCATGAACGAGGCCCAGATCAAGCTCCTCGCCATGGACCCCAGCCACGTCGCCATGGTAGACTTCGAGCTACCCGCCGACTTCTTCGACGCCTACAAATGCGAAGGCGAACCCCACCTAAGCATAAACATAAAGGAGTTCCTAAAGTTCCTCGACCGCGTCGACAAGGACGAGGAGACCTGGATACGCCTCGACGAGGAGAAGGCCCGACTCGTCATCCTCTGCAAACGCGGAGGCCACAGCAGGCGCTTCGAGATGCCCATCCTCGAGCCCATCGACGACGAGGTGCCCCAGCCCAAGATATTCTTCAAGGCCAAGGCGCGCCTCATCACGAACAGCCTACGCAACGCCATCAGGGACGCAAACCTCGTCAGCGAGCACGTCAAGGTCGCCGTCGAGGGCGAGATGCTCAAGATCAGCGCCAACGGCGACATGGGCAGCGCACACAGCGAGTGGGAGAAGGGAAGCGACGACCTCATCGACATAAAGGCCGAGGAGGACAGCAGCGCCACCTTCACCCTAAGCTACCTAAACGAGATAGCGAACGCCGCCGGGAACAGCAGCGAGGTCGCAACCATCGAGCTGAGCACAGACATGCCCATCAAGATGGACTTCGAGCTACCGAAGGGCAAGCTCGTCTACTACCTCGCCCCATGCATAGGCGTCTAAAACAGCATTTTATAATTATTTTTTCAATTAGAGATTCAAGAAAGATGATGCCCCTCGCTTAGAGGGGTGATTCTTCTGGAATGAAGAATTCAGGTTCCGACAAAAATCATAATGTGTGCTTTAACACGTCTAAAAACCCTAAACCCAGTACCCACTGGGGTTGGTTAGCTTCTAGAAGTATTAAGAAGCCGTGGATAGGTTCCGATATCTCCTGTAGGATCGAGTCATGAATGCTGACATTTCGGGCTATTGGGGGAGGCCGGCTGAGTGTCTCGACCGAAGTCTTGGCACGTACACCGCCTCTCCATCAAACCCGTCTTTTACGGGTGCCCTTCACCAGGTCTTGCGACCCAGACGGATGTCTATTTTTGGGAGCGGCTTCGGACTTAGATGCTTTCAGCCCTTATCCGCAGGAGCGTGGCTGCCCGGCATGCCTTGTCAGACAACCGGTAAACTATTGGCTCCAGCGCCTCGTTCCTCTCGTACTGAAGGCC
>JAPKYO010000006.1 GCA_026394265.1 Candidatus Bathyarchaeota archaeon | reverse complement strand
ACATCAAACGGCATGTACATCCACTTGTGAAGGTCGAAGGCGAGCGAATCCGCCCTCTCAATACCCTCCACGAGCGGCTTCGTCCCCCCGCCGATCTTCGCCCAAGCCCCGAACGCGCCGTCCACGTGAAACCAGAGCCCCTCACGCTGACAAACATCCGCGAGTGCAACGAGATCATCGAAGGACCCGGTATTCGTCGTCCCAGCGTTCCCTACGACGCAGAAGGGCTGAAGCCCCGCCGCCTTATCCTTCCTGATCTCCGCCTCGAGCAGGTCCACCCGGACCCTGTAATCGTCATCGACCGGAATTTTCCGGTAATTCTCCTCGCCTAGACCGAGCAGTTGCACCGCCTTATCGATGCAGACGTGGGTCTCCGCCGAGCCGTAGAGGACCATCCTCTTCGGCGCAGCCGCCTGGCCCAGCTTCCTCACGTTGAAGCCGGCCTTCGTGTTGCGTGCCACAGCGAGACCCAGCAGGTTCGCCTCGGAGCCGCCGCCCACGAGCAGCCCACTCGCGCCCTTGGGGAAGCCGAATATCCCCTTGAACCACTCCAGAACCTGCGTCTCCATCAGGACCGGGGCGAACGGCCCGCCTGGCATGTTGAAGTTGATGCCCGTGGCGAGCATCTCGGCGAGCGCACCCTGGGCGGTCCCTGTGCCGACGACCCAGCCCCAGAACCGCGGATGAGTATTCATCCCCATGTGCGTATCAAGGACACCGGCCTTGAAGTCGCCGTAAACAGCCTCCAGCGCCTCCGGCTCCATCGGCAGCGGCTTCATGAACGCCGCCGCACCCTGCTCGTTTATCGGCATCGCGGGCGGCCTCTGCCTCACCGTCGCCAGGTGGTCGATCATGTCGTCGACCATCTTGTGGCCGAGAACCTTCAGCTCGTCCCAGTTCTCTGGGTCGAGCGTCTCCTCTACGCGCTTCTTGTCCACCATGAAATCACGAATGGATCAACGTCGGGGTAATTTATTAATCAACGAGGTTAATCCACGCACTCTCCAACCATCTTCGTGTGGACCCGCCGTCGATCCAAGGTTTTTAATCGCCACGACCCCCACACGGTTCCGATTACTGATGAGCAACTGGAGCGGGGAGAAGGGAACCGCCGCCAAGTGGGTCGACGACAACGCCCCCGAGATGGCGGAGATGAGCGACAAGATATTCGCCTACGCCGAGCCGGGGCTGCGCGAATACAAGTCCTCGAAACTACTCATCGACTACATGAGGAGAAGCGGCTTCACAGTCGAGACCGGCGTCTCCGAGATGCCGACGGCCTTCAGCTCCACGTGGGGGGAGAAGGGGCCGACCATAGGCTTCTTCGCCGAGTACGACGCCACCCCCGGCCACAGCCAGAAGCCTGTCCCGTGGGACGAGCCCGCCGTACCCTACGGCGCCGGGTTCACGGACGCCCACAACATGCTCGGGGTCGCCTCATGCTTCGCCGCTGTCGCGCTGAAAGAGGCGGCGGAGCGCCACAAACTACCCGTCAAGATCAAGCTCCTCGGAACCCCCGCCGAGAAGCTCTGCGTGGGCAAGCCGTTCATGGCGCGCGACGGACTCTTCGAGGGGATGGACGCCCTGCTCGCCTGGCACCCGGGCGGCCCCACGAGCGTACTCGGAGACGTCTGGCCCCTCACATACATGAGCATGGTCTTCGAGTTCAAGGTCGAATCAGCCGCCGGCGGCCAGAGCGGGGACGTAAGCTACCCCGGCGCCCTCGACGCAGCCGTCCTCATGTACAACAACGTCAACACGATGAAGGAGCACATGCCCGCCCTTATGCGCCGCGGCGGAAGCATCAACGAGTTCGTTATGACCGGCGGCCAGTGCACCGTCAGCACCCCCGAGTTCAGCCAGCTCGTCTACGCGTGGAGGACGGAGGACCTCCCCGACCAAGACGCCATCAGGAAAGTCATCGAGCGCTGCGCCCAGGGAGCCGCGATAGCTGCGGACTGCAAGGTCGAGCCCAGAATCATAACCGCCGTCAGGACCGGGCTGCCGAACACGACAATGACCAACCTCGTCATGGCCAACCTCAGGGAGCATGGCCCGAACAGGTACACCGAGGAAGACATGGCCTTCGCCCGGGAGATACAGCGCAACTTAGGGCAGAAGGAGACGGAGCAGCCTTACGACGTGACCATCGTCCCACCCGAGAAGGCGTACGGGGCATTCCACCCCGCCGACGACGTCAACGAGTTCACGTGGCACGCGCCCACGGCGAGGCTCTATGTGAGCAAGGCGATGCTCAGGGGGTTCAAATATCCACGCTGGGTCGACTCCGCCCTCTGTGGTATGGGCGCTACTCACAGGAGGGGTGAGACCGCAGCAAAGGTCCTCGCCGCGAGCGCCGTCGACCTCGCCACAAAGCCTGAGGCGCTCAGGGAGGCGAAGGCCGAGTTCGACAGGAGGCGCGCCGCGCACTGGGAGAAGCCCCTGATGCCCGAGGGCGTCAAGCCGCCTGTGGGTCTCCGCTGGCCCGAGTGGGTCGACCGCCCCGGCTCCGAGTGGTGGATCCCCCCGCCGAGCTGACCATTTTCTGGTCGATGCTTATTTCCGGGGGCGCCCCCACATCTCCCCGTGGCTCAGATGCACCCTGATCTCGTCTTAACGAACGCGAACGTCGTCACACTCGACCCCTCGAAGCCGCGCTGCGAGGCGGTTGCGGTTAAGTTTGGGAGGATCGCGGAGGTTGGCTCGGCGAAGGAGGTGAAGAAGGGTGTCGGATCGGGCACGAGGGTGCTCGACCTCGAGGAAAAAACCGTCCTCCCCGGCTTCATAGACACACACGTCCACCTCGACGACTTCGGCCTCACACTACGCACCATAAACCTCGAAGGCGCGACCTCCGTCGCTGAGGTGAGGAGGCTTCTCGAGGAGAGGGTTCGCAAGACGCCGAAGGGTGAGTGGGTCATGGGGCGGGGCTGGAACGAGAACGTTCTCAAGGAGAGGCGATTTCTAACCCGTTGGGACATCGATGAGGTCTCCCCGGACAACCCCGTCTACCTCCACCACTACTCCTGCCACGCGACGCTCCTCAACAGCAAGGGGCTCGAGGTCTCTGGCATCGACCGGAGGACGAAGCCACCCGCCGGGGGCTGGATAATCGCCAACGATAGGGGTGAGCCGACCGGCTTCCTCCGTTCGAACGCGAGGTTCATGGGACCGGTCGGGTTGAACGGAGTCAGACCGCGCCCCGACCTGGCGACGCTCCGTGAGGCGATCCTGATCGGCGTCAACGAGGCGGTCAAGTATGGCTTAACCGCTATACACGTACCCTCCGCCGACCACGACGAGATCAAGGTCACGCAGGAGCTAGCCGCCGAGGGAAAGCTACCGCTGCGCGTCAACCTCCTCCCCAAGATTGAGCTGCTCGACAGCGTCCTCAAGCTCGGCATAAACTCGGGACTCGGCGACGAGATGCTCAGGATCGGTGCCATCAAGATTTTCAGCGACGGATCCCTCATCGCGAGGACCGCCGCCGTTAAGGAGCACTTCGAGGGCGAGCCCGAGAACGTGGGTATTCTGAATGACCGTGAGATGTTCGACATCCAGATCATGCAGGCGAACCGCGCCGGGATGCAGATAGCCGTCCACGCCGTCGGCGACAGGGCGATAGAGGCGGTGCTCGACGCATACGAGAAAGCGCTCGAGGACACGCCGCGCGCAGACCACAGACACAGGATAGAGCACGCAAGCATAATGCCGAGGGACCTCAGGGACAGGGCGAGGAGACTCGGCGTCGTCGTCTCAACCCAGCCTGAATTGGTCACGAGGAACGGCGACGGCTTCCAGGCGTCACTCGGCGACGAGAGGATGGCGTACACGTACCCCATCAAGTCGATGCTGGACGAGGGAATAGTCGTGAGCCTTAGCTCGGACTGCCCCCTCACCTACCCCGACCCACTACACGGCATCTGGTCCGCGACCACACGCGCCTCCGAGATCAACGGCAAGGCGATCACCCCCAAGGAGCGCGTCACCCTCGACGAGGCGATCCGCATGTACACCGTCAACGCCGCCTACCTCGGCTTCGACGAGAAGAGGAAGGGCACGATCGAGGAGGGGAAACTCGCCGACTTCACCGTCCTCAGCGGCGACCCATACGCCGTCGGCGCCGAGAAGATCAGGGACCTGAAGGTCGAGATGACCATCGTTGGCGGCGAGGTCGTCTACAAGAGGGCGTAACCAACGGTTTAAGTCCCGGCGAATCCCCATAGCGGAAGTGGTTTAGATGCAGGTCGCCGACGGCGTACACCAGTTCAAGGTACCGATGAAGCACAACCCACTCGGCTACACGTACTCATACTTCCTCAAGGAGTCGAAGACCCTCATCGACGCGGGCATACCCTCATGGGACTCCTTCGCCGCCCTCGAGAAACAGCTCGGCGAACAGAACACCCACATCAAGGACCTCGAAAGGATCATAATCACACACATGCACAACGACCACGTCGGCCTCATCGACTACATCAGGGAGCGCGCAGACGTCAAGACACTCGTCCACAGGATCGCGGACGAGCGCCAACGGGAGCAGATCGAGTTCTACAGGGACATGTACAAGAACGTCTCTGAGGAACTCCAGCTCCTCGGGGGCGGCTCCTTCCAGCAGTTCCTCAGCCGCTTCGAGCACGCCTTCAGGGAGGACCCCAAGCCGCTCAGGCTCGATCAGCTCCTCGAAGACGGCGACATCATAGACCTTCCCGGCGCGAAGCTCAAGGTCATCTGGACACCCGGACACGCAGCCGAGCACATCTGCCTGCACGACGCGGATAGGCGCATACTCTTCAGCGGCGACCACGTCCTCCCAAAGATCACGAGCCACGTCAGCGAGCACACGTGGGAGAAGCGCGACCCGCTCGGCGACTACCTCAGTAGCCTCGTCAAGGTGAAGGACCTCCCGGTCGACCTCATCCTACCAGGGCACGAGCACAACTTCACAAACCTCCCCGACCGGGTGGCGCAGCTATTCAAGCACCACGAGGCGCGCCTCATCGAGGTCAAGGAAGCCCTGAAGGGGGGTAAAAGCACAGTCTTCGACGTGGCTAGCGCGATACACTGGGACAGCCGCCCATGGCTCGTCATGGACTTCTGGACGAGGAGGATGGCGGCGACGGAGACCTACGCCCACTTAGTTTACCTGCGCAACAAGGGCGAGATAGCTGAAAATTTAGTTGACGGCGTGCTGCGGTACAGCCTGGCTTAGCGCCAGACCTTCACGCCCTTCTCGACGAGGTACTGGGCGGCCAGATCCGCGATGTCGGGCGCCTTGAAGGGTATCCGCATCTCCTTGATCTGATCCAGCAGGTCCCTGTAGGTGATCTCCTCGCGCCCCTTCTTGACGTACTGGTCCATGATGGTCTGCGCGACCTCCTCAGCTACGCGGTACTTGGGGCTCAGGGTCCTGTAGTGGTGGCGGAGCGCTGCTGCGATCTCGTCTCCGCTGGCGCTGCTGAGGGCCCAGACGGTCGGGCGTGGTCCGCCCTTGCTCGACTGGACCTTCGACACCTTTAGGGCTGGGCTTATGAGTCCGACCGCCCTCAGCCTCTTGAGCGTCCTGTAAACAGTCGCCTCTGGCTGGTTGAGCTCGGTCTGTAGCACCCATGCGGTCCCCGCGCCGTGTAGGCAGAAGTAGAGGAAGGTCTCCGCTACCGCGGGGGAGCTGAAGATGTTCTCGCTGAAGTTGAGGAGTTCCTGTATGTTTTTGAGTGTTGTTGCGAGGTCGTTCTTCTCGTTGAGGAGTAGTAGCTGGCGGAAGATCTGCGTGTATTTTACGAAGTTGCTCTCCTCAACCGCGATCCTGCCGACCGATCGATTTTTATCGACGTTTAACGCTTCTCTCAGGGGCACCACTCGAGCCATAATATCGTCTCCATAACCAGCCTTCGTCGGCGAAAGGAAAACAGCCGCGATAAGCTTATAAGATTACTTGTTAACAAGTAAACATGTAAACAAGTAATCAGGTCGCACCGTAAACATGACACGCAAGACAGTCGCCATCCGGGGCCTCGATACGGGGCTTTACAACGAGGTGTTCTCGATGGCGAAGAAGGATGGTAAGCGTGTCAGCGACTTGGTGAATTCTGCGCTTAAGGCGTACATCGATGGGGACGCGACGCCTGGGAAGCTTGGCGAGTTGATAGTCACTGAGGGGCAGCCCTCCGGGAGCTTCGTGCTCACCGTGGAGGATGAGGGTGAGGTCACGCTGTCGAAGAACGATGTCCTCGACATAAGCAGGGACATGGGGCCCTTCAAGATCGAGAGCAGCGGGACGCTGACCTTTGAGAAGGACGTGGACGGGGAGGCGCTGCGTGGCATCGAGAAGATAGTGATACTATCGGGTGAGGTCAGGGTGCCGAAGAAGACCTACCCGCTGTTCCTTATTAAGTGCCAGATCAAGGGTAAGCTAGACAAGTATTGAGTCTCCCTTGCCTCGTCGGCGTCGAGGACGGCGGCTTCGAGGCGTTCAAGCCGGGTCAGAGCACACTTCTCTGCGCAGCCTGTGTTGTTGGGGACCACGTCGAGTGGGTGAGGCTCGGAAGGGTAGCGGTCGATGGGCGGGAAGTGACTGATGTCCTCCTCAGGCTGCTTGAGGGCGCTGAGTTCGACGTCTTGATCCTCGGGGGCGCGAGCTTCGCGGGCTTCAACGTAATCGACGCATACAGGATACATGACGAGCTGGGCGTACCCGTCATTGTTTACAGCGGGGAGGAGCCAGACAGCCGCTCGACTCTGGTTGCGCTGAAGGCGCACTTCCCCGACTGGGCTGAGAGGTGGGCGCCGATCGAGCGCCTCGGCGATGTTTACAGTATGGTCTCGAAGACGGGGGAGCCGCCGGTCTTCTACGAGAAGGTTGGGTGCACAAACGAGTATGCGGAGGATATGCTTAGAGCGTCGGTCTCGCTAACGAGGACGCCCGAACCCATCCGGGTGGCGGGGATAATCGCCCGCGGCTTGACTAGAAGCGCTTGAAGTCGAGGTCGAGGGTCTGGTGAGTCTGCAGATCGAATATGGTGGCGACGCCCGTGGTGGGCTCGATCTGCATGCGCTTCTGGAAGGGCGTCTGATCCTGCCAAGAGCCAGCGGAGACGAGTGTGACGCCCTTGTAGCGTTTGGTCTCGTTGATGTGTATGTGACCCATGAGCATGGCGTCGGGTACGCTGCCGATGACGAGCCTGTCGGTGCGCTCGGGGGCGATGGGTGTGCTCTGTCCGTAGCGGGGGGCGAGGTGGCGGCAACGGAAGAGTAGCTCCATCGCCTTCAGGGGGTGGTTGAACTCGTAGCCGGGGGTGCTGCTGAGTATGTCGTCCATCCCCTTTCCGTGCTCGGCGAGTATCTCGACGCCGTTTAGGTTGAGCCTGCATGGGCTTGGGAGCATCTTGACGCGTGGGTCCTCGTGTAGTTCCTTGGCGTATTCCTTGGGTATTGGTGGCTGGGGCATCGCGTGTCTCGTGGCGTCGTGGTTTCCGGGGGTTACGACTATCTCGACGTAGTCTGGCAGCCTCTTGAGCAGCTCGGCGGCGGCGCGGTACTGCTCGCGGATGTCGGTTATGGTGAGTTCGGTGAGTTGCTCGGGGTAGATGCCGATACCGTCGACGAGGTCGCCGGCGATGACGACGTATTTGACGCGTGCGGCTGCGTCCCTGCTCTGCGGGGGTCCGAGTTCGAGGTTCATCCAGTCGATGAACTTGTCGAAGAGGTCGCCTCGGAAGTATTTTGAGCCGACGTGGATGTCTGCGAGTAGGGCGGCGTATAGTGGGTCGGGGCTTCGGCGGGGCGTGTTGGCGGGGACGTCTGGCCAGATCCAGTCGTTTGCGATGAGCAGGTCGTCCGTGTACTTGACGGCGTCGACTGCGATGACCTGGTCCTCCTGCAGCTCCAGCCCGTGGCGCATGACTTCTTCGTCGGTCGCCATGACGCTGATGCTTGAGTGGCGGTCCTCGAGTTCGATGAAGAGTTTGGAGCCGCGTGTGCGCTTCTCGGAGACGATTCCGATTGTCTTGAGCTTGGTCTTGAGGGGGAGTTTCAGCGCCTGCTCGATGGTTATGGCGTCTTTTACGTCTACGCGGCGTTTGAGGATGGCTTCGAGGCGGTCGTATCGGCTCTGGAAGTACTGTAGAAAGCCCTCAGCGTCGCTTGCGGGTTGTGCTGGTTCTTCTTCGAGGACCTTGAGGGGTGCGCCCTTGTCGCGTGCGGGGATTGGGCGGTTCTTCTGGGGGAGTGGCTCGGGTCGGGGGGTCTCGACGAGGGCGAGCAGGTAGTCCTTGTCGAGGACGAAGAGGGGCGGGGACGAGGAGTCGGCTTTGATGACAGCCTTCTGCGCGATGGTTTCGGATATTTCGGCGGATAGCCCGTCTAGGTAGGCGTAGGCTTCGGGGCTGAGCTGGTAGCCAGCCGTTATGATGTGCTGTAGGAAATGTGGCATCCGCTGACTCAAGGGGGGTCGCTCACCCGCTGTTTACTTCGCCTTCGCTAGGTAGTCCTCGCGTGGGGGCGCGAAGGTCTCTATGAGGATGGTCTCGCCTTTGCTGGTGCATTTCCAGTCGTGGCTCTCGCCGCCTGGGATGTACCAGCTGGCGCCGGGGACGGTCTTGAATGATTTTCCGCCGGATGTGAGTACGCCCTCGCCCTGGATGCATGTTCCTATCTGCTCGTGTGGGTGCTTGTGGTCGGGGACGATGGCGCCCGGCTTGGCGATGATGTAGGTGAGCATGACTTTCTCGCCGCTTCCGATGATCCTGATCTCGACGCCCGTCGCGCTGAGCAGATCAAGGGTCCCCCCTCCTCCCTATGCTTTTTTCGAGGCGCGATGAGGGCGTGTCGCTAAAAACATGCATCGTGGCGGTCTTTTTGCGCCGTTTCGCTGAGAAAATGTGTCGAGTTCTGCGTCGTTTTTGTGCGTTTTCGGGTCGATTTATGTACGTTTTTGTGCATTTTCGATCCCGATCGGGGCAGTTTTATGGCTCAGTTGGTTGGGAGGAGCTGTTTTCTGGTTTATTCGGGTGACCCCCCCCTCCCCCCTCTTTTACAGCGTCTGCTTCTGCTCTGGCTGCTGCTGTATGATGTCGCGTATCTCCTTGCGGACGCTGTAGCGGTAGGGCATGGCGTTTGTGCTGCGGTCGACGAAGCCTGCCTCGTAGAGCTTCTTTAGCATGCGCGCCGTGTGTTCGCGTGTTGTGCCGAGGTGTTCCTTGATCTCGGGGACGGCGCCTTCTCCGAGTTCCGCGATCTTCTTTAGGGCGCTTAGCTCGGTCTCGGTGAGCTGTGCGAGGATGTTGCCCTGCTGGACGGGGATTGGTGCCGAGATGTCCTGGCGGACGACGACGCGCTGCTTGGGCGCGGTGGCGAGCTTCTGGACCTCCTTCTTAAGCGACTCGACGGAGGTCTCGGTTGACTCGACGCGGTTCTGGAGGCTCTTCACGGCCTCGAGTCCCTTGAGGGTTGCCTCCTTTGCCTCGCCGCTGTTTCTGAGTGCCTCGCTGGCTACGATCTTGGCGGTCGTCGCCTCGTTCTCGACCTTGGCGACGTCCTGCTGTAGGCGGTTGACTTGGCGTGTGAAGCCGAAGGTGATGTTTCTGACGGACTCTTTTGCGCCCTCGTACTCGACCGTGGCCTCCTGTATCTTGCGGTAGAAGATGATGGATGCGGCTACGGTCACTAGAAGTAGGGCGGCTGCGGTGAATGCAAGCTCCAAGGTATCGCCGTCTAGTGCTCTTGTGTGAATGTCACTGGCCTGGCTTTTCTATTCTTTGGTTGCCCTCGCCACGTGGGGGTGACTTGGACTCATTATTTAATAGTCTTCGCCCCTCATAGCTGTGATTCGGCTTGGGTTCCCCTGGGTTGGTTGAGGCCGAGGTGCACGTGACGGGCAGGGTGCAGGGAGTGGGCTTCCGCCCCTTCATCTATCGCCTCGCGGTCCGCCACGGGCTCAGGGGATACGTCATCAATCTAGGCGACGCCGGCGTCGAGGTGGTCGTCGAAGGCGAGGGAAAGAACGTCGAGGGATTCATCACCTCCATCAAGGCCGAGGCCCCCTCCGTCTCCGAGGTTAGCGGGGTTCACGCCTCATACAGGCCCTATCGGGGCAGGTTCACCGAGTTCGTCATAGACAAGAGCCGGCACGGGACGCAGGCGGCCTCGGGGATCTTCCCGCCGGACATCGGCATCTGCCCGGACTGCCTCATGGACATGGAGGACCCGAAGGGGCGCTGGTTCGAGTACCCCTTCACGGCCTGCGCATGGTGCGGGCCACGGTTCACCGGGGTGAAGTCGCTCCCCTATGACAGGGAGAGGACGCACATGAACGCCTTCCCCATGTGCAGTGACTGCCAGACAGACTACAGGAACCCGCTTGACAGGCGATTCGACGCCCAGGGCATCACCTGCAGCCGCTGTGGACCCAAGATGAGCCTGCTCGACGCCTCGGGGAATGCCGTGGTGGTCCGCGATGTCTTCGCCGAGGCCGCCAAGCATCTCAGGGAGGGACGCATCATCGCCGTCAAGGGCATCGGCGGGTTCCATCTAGCCGCGTTGGCCACCGATGATGGGCCTGTTGTGAAGCTCAGGGCGCGCAAGAACAGGCCATATCAGCCATTCGCCCTCATGGCGCCCGACATGGCCGCAGTAAAGACCTTCGCTGAGCCCGACGCAAACGAGTCCCGCGCCCTAGTCTCCTGGCAGAAGCCAATCATACTCATCGAGAAGAATGGGAGGGTCATCTCCGAGCACGTTGCCCCCGGCTTGGACAGGGTGGGTGTGATGCTGCCATACACGGGCATACAGGCCATGCTCTTCAGGAGGCTCGGGGAGCCGGCGCTGATAATGACGAGTGGAAACAGGTCCGGGCTGCCCATGGCGACAACAAACGACGCCGCAGTGAACGAGCTACGGGGCATAGCGGGCTACTTCCTCGTGCATGACAGGGAGATCGTGAACAGGTGCGACGACTCCCTACTCAGGATGAACGGTGGGAGGGTGGCATTCATACGCAGATCACGCGGATACGTGCCAGATCCTGTCGAAATTCCGGTGAAGAAGGGCATTTCATTCGCCGTCGGCACGGAGCAGAGCAACGCGGCGGCGGTAACACTCGACGGGAGATGCTACCAGACACAGTACCTGGGCGACATAGCCAACCTGGAGTCATTCGACTACGAGAAAACGGCCATCTACGCCATGCGTGACCTCCTGAAAATCACACGTAACCCCGATGTGATAGCCTGTGACCAGCACCCGGGCTACATGACATCACAGTTGGCGGAGGTGATATCACAGGAAACGGGTGCCCGCATCACAAAATCACAGCACCATCACGCCCACATAGTCTCCGTGTGTGCCGAAAACGGGGTAAAACCCGATGAGAGGGTAGTGGGAATAGCCCTCGACGGCGCGGGATATGGGCCGGATGGCTCGATATGGGGCGGAGAAGTGCTAATTTCCACCTATTTTGACTACAAAAGGGCGGGGCACCTACAAAACCTGCCCATGCCGGGGGGTGATCTCTGTGCATACAGCCCATACAGGATGCTGATATCGACCCTAACCCTCACAATGAGCGACGAGGAGATACGTGATATCACAAAAAATCACATATCAGAAGCGTTAGTTAACGGTCAAGACGAGTTTGAGGTCATAATTAAGCAAGCACGGGATGGAGGAGTAATAAATACTTCGAGTTCCGGGCGTCTTCTCGACTCTGTGGCCTCACTTGTTGGTTTGACGTATCGTAGAACCTACGAGGGGGAGCCCGCCATGAGGCTTGAGGCCCTAGCGAAGCGTGGAGACCCAGATAAGATCGATTTCGAGCCCCAAATATCGGAAAATAACGAAATATATCAACTGAAGACAGATAATATGCTTAATTTCTTAACCATTAACCAAAATAGGTTTAAAAAACAGGACATTGCCGCGTTTACCCAAAAATATCTCGCAGTTGGCATCTCAAACATCGCGTTTAACGTGGCGCAAGAGGAGGGGATCAACATAGTTGCGCTCTCGGGCGGCGTCGCAGTTAACCAGTACATATCACAGACAATCATTAACACGCTGGAAAAACAGGGGATCAAGGTACTTACTAACCAGAAAACGGCTCCAGGCGACGGGGGATCTTCCTTAGGCCAATCCTGTATAGCCCTCGCCTCTGTGATTTAGTGTGATATCACATCACCTTGAGTTTCGTAGGCCGTGACAGAGCCTCTATTCCCTCAGTCAATTCCTGCTCTATACGCCTAAGCATGGCCTTCGAGTGACTCGGGCTAGATCCCTCTATCGCCGTAAGGTATTCCCTCAATTTTTCGACGAGATTCTGGTACTCCTCGAATGGCTTGGCATCATAGACGCCTACATAGCTAAGTAGGACTATAGTGAAAATTGAAGATATCACACGCTTCCTACCCTGCCCTAATGTGCGGCTAAATGAGCCCCGACTGACTTTCTTGGCTCTAAACAGAGTCTTTTCCTTAAACGGTATCTTTTCCTCAGACATTACGTCTATTAAAAGGTCAATCATCAATGTTTCGAATTGAGTCTTCGTTAAACTGCTGTTTTTAAGTAATAAGTCAGTAATAGGGTCTTGAAATGCTTTCTGGATTATTTTCTGGGTTTCTTCGGGTGATTCCATCTCGGGCACCTCGACGCGGGTTGGTACCGTGAAATGATACCATGGTATACAATTCTGTATGCCGTATCAACCTTTTGTTTTACCCACCCAACAAGCACTTGATCCCTCAAAGAGGCTCAACCAGACGCATTATAGACGCAATTTAATACAATTAACAGATATTTAGCTAAATGTACTACCAGAAACGGTTTAATCCACCGAACAACAACCAAACAACAATGATCACCATAGAACAACTAACAATAGACCCGGCGAAAATCCAGGCAAGGGTCGCAGATTTCATAAAAAACACACTAAAAACAGCGCATCAAGAAAAGGTGATAGTAGCAGTAAGCGGTGGAATAGACTCCGCCGTGGCTCTAGCAGCATCAATCAAGGCTTTGGGCCCGGAAAAAGTCACGGCACTCACCCTCCCGGAGCGTGATATCACGCCAAAAACGGATGTAGCCGATGTGATGCGCCTCTGTGAGGCATTCGGCGTCACGTGTGAGCGCGTAGAAATCACGCCTATGTTACACGTGATGCGCGAAAATATACCCTCATTCGCCTCCGATGACCGCGTAGCCTACGGAAACATGAAGGCGCGCCTCAGGATGCTCCTAGCCTACTACTACGCCAACACACGCAAAGCCATGGTGATGGGCACATCGAACAAGACGGAGCTATACCTCGGCTACTACACAAAGTACGGTGACGGCGGAGTCGACGTAATGCCCTTCGCCGACCTCTACAAGTGCCAGATAAGGGCACTCGGCAGACACCTCGGCGTCCCGGCTAGCATAACGGAGAAACCTGCCTCCGCGCGCCTCTGGCCCGGGCAAGACACCGAGAAGGACCTCGGCCTACCCTACGACAGCCTTGACCTCATAGTCCACACCCACCTACAAGGATGGACATCAGCAAAGATAGCCGCCGAGACAGGAGTAGACGCTGAGAAGGTCAGGGGAATCGTGGCACGCATCGCCGCAAACGAGCACAAGCGCCTCCCTCCGGCAATCTTAAGACTAAGCTGAGCCCCTACGTTAACACTTAGGAGACACGTCCATGGGAAGAAGAAGGAAGAAGGAAGAAAAGATCATTAGGAAGACGCTGCCCGCGCTGTTCCTCTGCCCCAGCTGCGCCAAGAACTCCATAAAAGTCACAATCGACCCCAAGAACAACCTCGCCGGCATCCGCTGCAGCGCCTGCGGCCTACATGGACGAATAACCATCGAGCCGAACACAGCCCCCGTGGACGCCTACAGCACATTCGTCGACAACTACTACGAGCAGGGGGCAGCCCAGAAGGTTGGCTAACCGAGTAGAGCAGTACCTACAGGACCGCATCAAGGCCGAGGGCTGCATACACATGACCCTCCTCGACCCCGAGAAGAAGTCGGGGTACGACTGCGCAGCGATAGCCAAGCAGGCGGAGGCAGGTGGAACCGCCGCCATCATGGTGGGCGGAAGCACCGTAGCATCCGGCGTCGAGATGGAGGACGCCGTTAAGAGGATCAAGGCAGCCGTCAAGCTCCCAGTCATCATCTTCCCAAACAACATCGCAAGCATCACCGGCGCGGCCGACGCCATCTGGTTCATGAGCCTGCTTAACAGCGCAAACACCTACTACCTCATTGACAGCCAGGCCATCGGCGCACCCATGGTGAAGAAGCTCGGCATCGAGTCAATGCCGATGGGCTACATAATCGTGGGATACGGCGGCGCCGCCGGCTACGTCGGACAGGCACGCGTCGTCCCATACGACCGCCCCGAGCTCGCCGTCGCATACGCCTCAGCAGCCGAGCTACTTGGCATGCGCTACATCTACCTCGAAGCCGGCTCCGGCGCACCCCAGCCCGTAACACCCCAGATGATCGGTGCAGTCCGCAAGTACTGCAAGGGTACACTCGTCGTCGGCGGAGGCATCCGCGACGCCAAAGCCGCGTTAGCGGCGAAGATGGCGGGCGCCCAGATAATAGTCACGGGCACCCTCGTCGAGGAGGAGAGCAGGGTCACCGAGTGCATCTCGGAGATCACCAAGGCCCTCAAGGCCTAAGCCTATTATCCCGCCGAAGCAGTTACCTTCTCGATTTGAGCCAGCTACGCATGACCCCAGAGTACAGGGCGTACTTCGACGAGCTAGAGGCGAAGCTGGCAAAGCTATACGAGATCGCGGGGAAGGCACGCGCCAAGGGACTCGACGCCTCAACCGAAGTCGAAGCACAGATCACCAGAGACATCGCCGAGCGCGTAGAGAAGATGCTCGGCCCCCCCGGCCTCACCGCACGCATGAGGGAGCTCGAAGGCATGGACCGCCGCGAGATGGCCTTCAAGATCGCGGAGGAGGTCACCCTCGGCAGATTCGGCAGCTTCGAGAAGGAGAAGGCAGCCGATCAGGCCATCAGGACCGCACTCGCCATAATGACCGAGGGCGTAACCGTCGCCCCCATAGAGGGCCTCCCAAAGATAGTCATCAAAGTCAACCCAGACCGCACACAGTACCTCAGCCTATACTTCGCCGGCCCCATCCGCCCCGCAGGCGGCACCGCCCAGGCCATGACACTCGTCGTCGCCGACCACGTCCGCAAGAAGCTCGGCCTCGAAAAGTTCCAGCCCAGCGAGAACCAGGTACAGCGCTTCGTTGAGGAGGTACGCCTCTACGAGCGCACAGTCCGCCGCTTCCAGTACCACGTCACAGACGAGGACCTCGAAGCAGCGATACGCCAGATACCCGTCGAGGCAACCGGCGTCGCCACGGACCAGTTCGAGGTAAGCAACTACCGCGACGTCCCCGGAATTGAGACGAACAGGCTCCGCGGCGGGGCACTCATCGTCGTCGTTGACGGTGTAGTCGGGAGGGCGCGTAAGTTGCACGGGGCATGTGACAAGCTCGGCGTCACCGGGTGGGAGTGGCTCCTCAAGATGGGCAGGAAGAAGAAGGTCGAGGGGGAGACTACGGCTGAGCCCACCGCCGCCTTCATGGAGGAGATCATAGTCGGGCGCCCCGTCTTCAGCTTCCCCGGCGCAGTCGGCGGCTTCCGCCTCCGCTACGGCAGGGCGCGCAACACCGGCCTCGCCGCCAGCGGCGTCCACCCAGCCACCATGGTCGTACTAAACAAGTTCCTCGCAACCGGGGTCCAGATGAGGACCGAACTACCCGGTAAATCCGCCGCCACATGCCCAGTAGACTCAATCGAGCCCCCCGTAGTCCGCATCAAGGACGGCTCAATCATAAGGGTCGAGACCGAGGCCGAGGCCGAACGGCTCCTCCCCCAGATCAACAGGATACTCTTCCTCGGCGACTACCTGAGCAACGCCGGCGACTTCATACAGAACAACAAGGCCCTCCTCCCCACCGGCTACGACGAGAATCAGTGGGTCCAAGACCTCTCCGCGGTACTCGCCCGGGTCGGCGAAGAGTCCGCTGCGAGCCTCACGGGGCTCCTCGGTGAGAGGATCGGTTACCTGAAGGCGAGCCCCCTCAACAGGCCCACGATGGAGGAGGCACTCGCCCTGACGGCGATAGACGTCGCCATCCACCCTAGGTGGAACTACCACTGGTCCGCCCTCACGCGGGACGAACTCCTCGCATTCAGAAACACACTCGCAGCCGAGTACAACCCGGAATCAACCGAGTTCCCAAACATACCCGAGATCAAGGCACCACTCGAACTGCTCCTCATCCCCCACACGGTGCGCGGGGGCAACCTCGACCTCGGCGAAAACACCCGCGTACTGGCGAAGACCCTCAATCTAGGCCAGAGGTACACGGAGATCAAGGGCGAGAAGCCGCTTGAGGTCGTGAACTTCCTCGCCGGGTTCCCCGTCAGGGAGAAGGTGGGCTGCTTCGTCGGCGCGCGCATGGGCCGCCCCGAGAAGGCGAAGGAGCGCCGCATGGCCCCCTACGTCCACAGCCTCTACCCCGTCGGGGAGGCCGGAGGCCCCCAACGCGACATACTCAAGGCCGAGAAGGGGAAAGTGGTCAAGATCGAGCTAAGCCAGCGCCAGTGCCTCACCTGCGGCGTCATCGGCTCAACAACCGTCTGCGGGAACTGCGGCGGCGAGACACGGGAGATACGCAGGTGCAGCCGCTGCGGCCTACACTTCGAGGGGGAGCGCTGCCCACAGTGCCACTCCGAAATAGTCTCCTACGCCGGCGTCGACGTCGACCTCAAGGACGAGTTGGAGGCGGCGCGTAAGCAGATTGGGGGCCAGCTGCCGGCGCGCGTCAAGTGTGTGAAGAGGCTTATGAATAAGACCCGGACCCCCGAGAACCTCGCCAAGGGCATCCTCAGGGCGCGCTACGACCTGAGCGTCTTCAAGGACGGGACGCTCCGCTTCGACCTCACGGACATACCGCTCACCCACTTCAAACCGAGCGAGGTCGGTGTATCCATCGAGAAACTCAGGGGCCTCGGCTACATACACGACACCTTCGGTGCGCCGCTGGAGCGCCCCGAGCAGATGCTGGAGCTGAAGGTGCAGGACGTCGTCCTCCCCGAGGACTGCGGCGACTACCTGTTCAAGGCGTCCAAGTTCCTAGACGACCAGCTTCGCGACTTCTACGGGATGGAGTCGTACTACAACGCGAAGAGTCGGGATGATCTGGTGGGCTGCCTGCTGCTGGGTCTCGCGCCCCACACCTCCGCCGCCATATCGGGGAGGCTTGTTGGGTTTACGAAGGTACGTAACCAGTACGCGCACCCCCTCTGGCACGCTGCGAAGCGCAGGAACTGCGACGGCGACGAGGACGCCGTGATGCTCGCCCTAGACCCGCTCCTCAACTTCAGCAAGGCATACCTCCCGCAGCAGAGTGGGGGCCAGATGGACGCGCCACTCTTCATCATTCCCATCCTCAACCCGAGCGAGGTCGACAAGGAGGCACACAACGTCGATGTGAACAGCAGCTACCCGCCCGAGTTCTACAAACTCTGCGCGGAGGGGGCGGGGAGCGGCCAGTACGGCGCCCTCGTCGACACCATAGGCGCAAGGCTAGGCACCGAGGCGCAGTTCCAGGGCTTCAGCTACACCGAGGAGTGCAGCGACATAAACATGGGCAGCTTCCACGGCGCATACAACACACTCACCACGATGGTGGAGAAGCTCGACAGCCAGCTCGAACTCGCCAAGAAGCTCCGCGCCGTAGACGCCAAGCAGGTCGCCTTGAAGATTCTGAACAGCCACTTCATGAAGGACATCGTCGGCAACCTGCGCGCCTTCACCAGCCAGACGTTCCGATGCACAAAGTGCAACAGGAAGTACAGGCGCCCGCCCCTCGGCGGGAAGTGCCAGCGCTGCGGCGGCCCAATACAGATGACCGTCCACAAGGGGGGCATAGAGAAGTACCTGCAGCCCGCCCTCGACATGGTGAAGAAGTACGACATCGACCCATACTACGTCGACCGCCTCGAACTCGTCCGCCTCGAGATGAGCCAGATCTTCGTCGAGGAGGCCGTCCCCGAGGAGACGTCGAAGCAGTTCAGCCTCACCGACTTCATGAGGTCTACAGCCGAGAAGAAACCCGCACAGTAACGCTTTTAGGGGGAACTGCCCGTATCTGGGTGGATCATCCATGAGCAGCAAGAAGAAGAAAGAGGGCGGGGGCATGCCCCAGAGCAGCGCGGGACTCATGAGGTTCTTCCAAGACGAGACAAACGGCCCCAAGATTCGGCCGGAGTTCGTCGTCGGCGGGGCCTTCGTGCTCATCGTCGTCGTATTGGCCGCGAGGATATTCTTCGCCGGCTTGGCAATCTAAGCAGCGGTTTAAAGCCTTTTAACCGCACCCTACATACACCCTTCCATCTAGGCAGGGTCAACTCTGTCGGAAAGCCGGGAAGCCATCAGCAACATCGTCGACTACTACTCATACCTTGTCACGTTTCCGTCACGTCTCGTGATGGTCGCCTCGGTCCTCATCACTATGGGTGTCGCGGGCACAACCTCCTTCGGCCTCTCCCTCGGCTTCGCGGGGCTCACGCAGGGACTGATCTACGGCCTGCTCGGGTTAGCGGCCCCGGTGATAGCCTCCGACCTGTTGACGGAGTTCTTCTACAGGGAAGACCCGCTCCTTACGCCGAGACGCGTAAACATAATCTCCTTCGTCTGGTGCCTCGCGGGGGGGTTCCTGCTCACCATAATCGGGGTCATATCCAGCCTGACGGGGCGACCCGAGCTTCTGCTGCGCGGGGTCCTGCTCGCGATCTACTCTTCCGCGGGGCTACGCGTGATTATCTACTCCGTCTTCTCGACGCGTGGGGCAGCCAAGACGGCCCTAGCCATAGCCATCCAGCCCATCCTACTGGTTCTCATGGCCTATCTCCTGCTGCCCGGCGTCTGGCAGGCACCACTCTTTGTTCTCGTCACCGTGCTGGCACTGGTGCTACTCGGTCCGGCGATACTGCTGGTACAGATCAGCAGGAGGAGCTTCGACGAAGGCGCCATCAAGATAATCCCCCTCTTCAGGGCGTTCGTCTACGCCTGGGCCGAGCAACACAACGGACCCCTCGAGGATCAGCTCGCCGAGATTTCGGAGGCGGCGAGGCTTGAGGTGGACGAGCTGGTGTTCACGGACCCGTTTGGGGTGTGCCTCGGCGGAGTGATTGCCCCATACATCCACCCCGGCCCCTTCAGGAACGTGGGGAGCAGCGGACTGAGCCTCGCCCTGACGGAGGGGAGGGGTGGCGCCTGCGAGACCATCGTCGTCCACGGCGTGTCGAGCCACGAGCGGGACATGGCACGGAGCGGCGACATGAAAAAGGTTGTCTCCGCCCTCAAGGCCGCCGAGAAAGCGCAGCCATCCACATCCTGCACCTCTATGACCCGAGCGGAGGCCCACGGTGCGAAGGCGTCGTGCCAGATATTCGGCGAGACGGCCCTATTCACACTCACACTCAGCCCGAAGAGCCACGACGACATCCCTGACACCGTAAAAGAACGCGTCAGGGAGGCGGCAGCCGCCCGTGCCTTGAGCGCGGTGGTTGTTGACGCCCACAACTGCCTAGACCACGAGGACCTGTTAGACGAGAAAGATGTCGAGAACCTCGTCGCCGCCGCAGGTGAGGCACTGGAGAAGGCAATCAAACTCCCACGTGAGCCGTTCAAGGTGGGGATATCCCGAGTACGCCCGTCGGAGTGGGGCCTGAACGAGGGCATGGGCCCCTGTGGAATAGCCGCGATAGTCGTCGAAACCCCCGCCGGGAAGAACGCCTACATCGTCTTCGACACAAACAACATGATTCAGGGCTTCCGCGAGGAGCTTCTCGGGCACGTCGCCTCGCTCGGCTACGTGGAGGCCGAGACCGTGACGTCGGATACCCACCTCGTGAACGCGATCGGCGCCACGGACAGGGGCTACCACCCCGCGGGGGAGGCGATGGAGCATGATAAGGTTCTCCGATACGTCGGGGAGCTGCTGGGCACCGCGAAGCCGAGGCCCGCCGAGTCCTCCTTCACGCGTGTCGCCGTCGACGATGTACCGATAATCGGCGCCAAGGGCATCGAACTGCTCCGGGGCGTCGTGAAGACTAGCTTCAGGGTCTTCATAAGGACCGCCGCCACAGCCCTCCCACTCACGTTCATAGCCGCCGCCATCACGGCGCTCCTCGCCTGACTGAACGACTTAAAAGCACGCATGCGTCCCTACGCGGATACCTCCTTGATCGGGGACATATTCGAGCGCGGCAACTACGTCATCGTCGGGGCGAAGCCCACGATGAACTACGTCGTCGCCTGCATGACGCTCTTCAACGAGGGTGTGCCCGGCGTGACGCTCCGGGCCCGGGGCAGGAACATAGTGAACGCCGTCGACACCGCCGAGATGCTCAGGAGGCACTACCTGCGGGACGCACGCGTCGCAAGCAACAGCATCGGGCCGGACACACGAGAGAGCCCCGACGCCAACGTATCTACTATAGAGATCGTAATAACCCCCAGGTAGGGCAACAGATACTCCTTTTATCCTAGGTGGGACAGACTAGAGCCCGCATAGGGTGAAAATGGTTTGAGTTACCCAAAGATTGTCGTCACGCCTCCCGGTCCCAAGGCGAAGAAGGCCGTCGCCAGGGACGCGAGGTACATCTCTCCCTCCTTCGGTAGGGCGTATCCCCTCGTCGTGAAGGAGGCGAAGGGCTGCATAGTCACGGACGTTGACGGAAACGAGTTCATCGACATGAACGCGGGCCTCGCCGTCATGAGCGTCGGGCACAGCCACCCGAAGGTACTCAAGGCCATCCACGAGCAGGTGGACAAGTTCCTCAGCTATAGCTACACGGACTTTTTCTACGAGAACTACCTTGACCTCGGGGAGCAGCTCCACGGCATCGTGCCGGGATCGTTTGATAAGAAGTTCTTCTACGGTAACAGCGGCGCGGAGGCCAACGAGGCGGCGATCAAGCTCGCCCGCTGGCACTCGAAGCGCCAGTACATCCTCGCCTACATAAGCAGCTTCCACGGCAGGACGATGGGTGCGGTGAGCCTGACGGCGTCGAGGCCGGCGCAGCGCCGATACTTCGGCCCCCTCGTGCCCGGCGTCGAGCACATCTTCTACCCCTACTGCTACAGGTGCCCGTTCCACCTGGAGTGCCCGAGCTGCGACTTCTACTGCGTCGACTACATTGAGGAGTACCTGTTCAGCAAGTATGTGCCCCCGGAGGAGGTGGCTATGCTCATCGCCGAGGCAGTACAGGGCGAGGGCGGATACGTCGTGCCGCCACAGGGCTACTTCAAGAAGCTCAAGAAGCTGCTCGACAAGTACGGCATCCTCTTCGCAGTCGATGAGGTGCAGTCGGGGATGGGCAGGACGGGCAAGTGGTTCGCCATAGAGCACTTCGGCGTGACCCCGGACATCGTCACAATCGCCAAGGCCATCGCCGCGGGCCTACCGCTCGGCGTCATGGCAAGCCGCGCTGACTTGCAGGACTGGACGCCGGGCAGCCACGCCTCCACGTTTGGGGCGAACCCCGTCGCCTGCGCCGCCGCAAACGCCGTCATAAAGGCGATGAAGGAGGAGAAGATGCTGGAGAACGCAACGAAGCAGGGCGCACACATCATGAAGAGGCTCAACGAGATGAAGGAGAGCCACCCGATGGTCGGCGACGTGCGCGGCCTCGGCCTCATGTGCGGGCTGGAGCTGGTGAAGGACAAGAAGAGCAAGGTCCCAGCCGCCCAGGAGACGGAGGACGTGATGATGGACTGCTTCAGGAAGGGCATCGCCCTCGTCAACTGCGGCAAGAGCGTCATACGCCTCATGCCCCCGCTCGCCATCACGCAGGACCTCGTGGACAAGAGCCTCGACGTCCTCGACGCGAGCATCGGAGCGGTGGAGAAGGCCCGAAAGTAGCCGGGCCAACTTACGCCACTATAGATAACGAAAAAAAATTTGGTGAAGCGGCGCTGAGCATTGATTAAGAATATATATGTATGAGGTAATGAGACTTTTTCAACTTATTCTTATTAAGTATAATATCCTATTTTTTTAAATCTTTTGACTTTTTTTGATTTCATCTTCCATTTCATTGAGAAGTTTTTGCATATCTATAAATAAATAACTTTCATTAATTAGTTGTTCTGGATATTCACCATCATTAAATCCGACAACTATAACATGGATACCTCTTGACATTAAAGCTTCAACAGCAGGAACATAGTCTTTATCAGACGCTATTAATACAACATGTTTGTTATCGTTACTTCCTCCCATTTGTAACATTCTAGAAAATACAAACATATCAACCGCTTTTTCTTGTCCATGTTCAGAACTTAAATCAACTTGTTTTACTATCACTCCTCTTTCATGTTTAAGCTTATGTAGTAACTCACTTCGTTCCGGTTCTATTAACTCTCCAATTTGGGGTTTATTAGAACATATAAATTCTGTGTGATAAAATGGATGGCTATAAAGTCCATTTTCTCCTAGTTCTCTTTGGATTACTCCGTGAAGAGTGGGGAATGAAAGTGTATTCATTATGTAATCTTTATTTTTCCCATGTCGATGAAGATCATTAATAAAGTTTGGGCCATCAACTACTATTGTAAAGGGCATCTTATTTTACAACAAATCAAATACCGTTAGAATTTATAAATTTTGTAGGGTAATATCATTAGTAATTTGGTTTAATATTAGAATTTATTTTAAAAGAGAAAGTATGCAGATCGGGTGATTTCCTACTTCTTCAGGACCGTTATCTTCGTGAACTGTGTGCTCGTCACCTGCATGAGCCCGTCGAATGGCTCGCGAATGTTGCAGTTCTCCAGCCTTATGCGGGCGCCCGCGGTCAGGCCCTCTACGGCCTTGCCGTGCTCCCTCCAGAGGCTTATACGGGCCTCCCCGGAGCCGTCGTCGACGCGGAAGCTCACAACGTTCGTCGGTCCCCTCATCGTGTTGACCTCCCTGCTTATCGGGTCGTCTAGGAGTTGCCCCTCGACGGTGACGTTCTTCTGCCCCTCTTGGAGGTTCTTGATCTGTGTGACGCGCTCCGCGGCGTCTATCTTCTCGACGGTGACGTCGTCGGGGTTGATCTTCATGGTGCCGAGGCGGCCGACGTTTAGGTCGATTGTGTTGCCGAAGCCGGCGCGTGTGTAGCCGTTCTCGACTGCGACGACCGTGCCGACGGGCATGTCGCTTAGGGCGTTCACGTCATCGTCCCAGAGGCTGAGCCTGACGATTCCGGTCTCGTCTTCGAGGACTACTGAGGCGACGCGGCCCTTTGTGCCGTCCTTCCGTGCGAACTCGCGCGGCTCGTTGGCGCTGAGGACCCTGCCGGCGACGCTGACGCTGCGCATACCTTCCCTGAGTTCACCTATCTTCGACCACATGCTGAGGGGCTCGTGGGGGAGGACGCCCTCCTCGAGCACCTCGACCTCGCTGCTCCTGTTGAGGTGGACCTCGAAGCCTCCACCTTGGCGGACCTTGGAGTTGGCGCCGATGATGCGGACCCGTGTGCCGTCGCCGTACTTCGCGGCCTCGTCGACCTTCTCGTCCCAGAGGACGGCTGTGATCTGCCTCCCACCCTCCTCGAGAGTTAGGCGGGCGACCTTGCCCTCTGTACCGTCCTTACGGGCGAAGGTCGAGGTTGGGGACCTGCCCATGATGACGCCCTCGACGTTGACCGCACCGACGGCGCTGATCTGCCCCGGCGTCTTGAAGAATGAGTCCATCTGTGGGAACTCGGCGTCGACGGCGTCGAGGGGCTCCATGTAGACGGTGCCGCGGTTGCCCACGTTGACCTCCACCTCGCCGGTGCCCTGCCTCTCCCTGCTGTAGCCGTGTAGGACCCTTATGATCTTGCCACGCGTGACCTTGCTTGCGACTATGTGGTCGGCCTTGTCGTCCCAGAAGACGACGGCGACTATCCCCGTGGCGTCGCCGATGAGCAGCCTGAGGACCTTGCCCTGGCGCCCGTCGGCGCGCTGGAACGTCCTAGAGGGGAAGACGTGAAGAACCCTTCCCGTGAGACTGACGTCGTTGAGCCCAGAGGTCAGGGCGCCTATCTTGAGCTTCGCCTCTATCCGCTCGCCCGCGCCGTCCATGCCGAGGCTCGAAGCGACGAGGTGGGCGGCGGCCTCATCCGTGAGGAGCCCGGCCGCCTTCCCCTTCTCCTCCTGAATGAGGCGCTCGACTATCTCGCGGGTAAGGGTCGGCTTCATCGCCAGAATGCGCTTGATGACGTCCTCGGTGGCGGACATTTGTGCAACGCCCTACCATGAGAACCGGAGCTATAAAACTGGTACGCTTACTTCTTTTCCTCGGGTTTGACGAAGATGTAGACGATCCCGAGACCCACGGCGACCATGGCGAGTATCCACGAGAGATCTACGAGGATCGAGTAGAAGCCGCTGGTGTCCATATCGCAGTAGAAGTGGGGGCGAGGATATATAGGCTTAGTCTTCCTCGGCCCTGATCTGCGCCCGCCACTCCCCTGTGAGGAGCCTGTAGGCCTCATCCTCTTCATCGACTCCGTCGTAGCTCCCGAGGGCGTCGGCGAGCCTCTGGCCGAGCAGGTGGTAGCAGAGGCCGGCCTCGCCGTCGACGACGCGGAAGTAGAAGTCGTCGCATCCGCAGTACCCGGCGCCGGGGTATATCTGGTACTCCCCGCCCTGGCCGACTACGACCCACGTAACCCTCCCCGAGGGGCGGAACGTGTACCTCTTCACACGCCTCTCCTGTACGAGGCGCCACGCCTTGTCGAAGCGGTCCCCGAATGTGCCCTTGAGCCTCTCCCAGTTTGTGCGGCTGAGCTGCCTCTCCGTACGCACCTCGTCGAGTACGCGTTCGAGTATCAGCCGCTCCTCGGTCACCATGGGGGTCAACAGTAGATTGCGCCCCCCTTTTTCACGGTTGCGGATGGGAACCGGTTTAAATCCGGCGGGTGGAGGGGGTTTCAGGGAGCCCCTTGATCCGCATCCTCGCCCCCTGGCCCGCCCTGCTGGCAGACATCGGCGAGAGGGTGCTCATAGTGGCGGACCTGCACATCGGCCTAGAGTACGAGCTGAGCAAGGCGGGGGTAAACATACCCTACCAGACGGAGAGGATACAGGGGGAGCTACTCGCACTCTGCAAGGAGCATAAACCGGACAGGCTCGTCATCGCGGGCGACGTTAAACACGGCGTCCCAGTAACCAGCTTCCAGGAGAAGAGGGAGCTGCCCACACTCTTCGAGGTCCTGCTCACGGAGGTCCCGAGGATCGACGTGACCAGGGGCAACCACGACGGCAACATACAGGACCTCGCCACGAAGGGCGTCGAGATACACAGCAGCAAGGGCATAATCCTCGGGGACGACTTCAAGATCGCCATATTCCACGGCCACGCCTGGCCGAAGCCGAAGGCGCTCGAGGCGGACTGCCTCATCGCGGGGCACAACCACCCAACCGTGCAGCTGCGAACCCCCCTCGGCATCAGGATGGTGCAGCGCGCCTGGGTCAAGGGCGTCGCCGAGCCGGAGAAGCTCGCCAAGGCATTCCTGCAGCAGGAGGACGTGAAATTCGAGGGGGACCCCGTCGCCGCCTTCAACGAACACTACGACGCCGAGATGGGGTGCCCCGAGATGATACTCATGCCCACCTTCAACGACCTCCTCGGCGGCCTGCCGGTAAACGGCGAGGCACCCCAGAGCCTCCTCGGCCCCATGCTCAGGAGGAACGCCATAGACACTGAGAACTTCGAGGTCTACCTCCTAGACGGCACCTACCTAGGCAAAGTCGGGTTCCTTAGGGAGCTGAACGCGAGGTAGACGGGTTAGATGCATAGCGGGCTCCCCCCGGAGACCCATGTGCCAAAAAGCTGCGCCGGCTTTCAACCACCCAGACAAGATTTCCTTTTCCATAAACAGGGGCGACGAGAAGACACACGGGAGGCACGATCTAGAGGAAATATGCGCCGTCGCTCACCTCAGCGACGCCATCGACGGCCTGAAAAATCCGGATGCGGTGAGGATTCAATTCATGGAGGCGAGGATCGGCCTCAGCGCCTCGCTGCAGAGATGGCACTTGTTTACGTAGACGCCGCTCGGCGGCTTCCCAAGCAGACCCATCGGCCCCCGCTCCCTGAGAACCTTGAAAACATCACCCTCCCAAGCCCTGCCTAGAAGCTCCTCCAAGTCCCAGTCGTCGAGGTTCCCCGGGCTGAAGCCACGCAGCGTCGCCGAGGCCGAGCAGCAGGGGAGGACATCGCCGCTAGGCTTGACCCCGATGTCCCTGAGGACCGCTTCGCAGCCGCCCCCGAGCTGTGATCCATCGAGGCACCACTCTTCCCTCGGGATCGAGGCACCCCGACCGACGGGTGTGAACCCAGACTCCACGCCGATGGCCGCATTCTCGCCGGATACGGCCCCACCCGGCGGAGGGATCTCGTCTCCGAGGAGCCGCGCCACGTCCATCAGGTGGAGCTTACTGGACTTCTTGAGCGCAGTCATCACAACCATCTTGACCCCGAGCCCCTTCGCCGCCACGTAGCCGTTCCTTACTCTCTCGAAGGGGATCGTGGCCTGATGGAAGTCGTCGGCGCTGATGTTGAGAACATCCAGCCCCGCGTCCCGTAGCCTCTTCAGCGTCCCCGCCGCCTTCTCGGGGGTCGATGCCCAGTTACAGTTGGTCACAAGCTCCGTCTTCAGGCCCCGCCCCGAGGCGTATGCGACGAGCCCCTCCACCAGGCTTGGGTGAAGCATCGGCTCGCCCCCCGTCAGGCTGATCCACTCCATCGACCGGAGCCGCGAAGCCTTATCGATGTAGTCCTGTGCGTCGTATCGGGACATCGTGGCCACCTTTTCTTGGCCGCAGTCGAACCAGCAGTGGGCGCAGCCTGCGTCGCACTGCTCGGTTAGGATGAGCCCGACCCTCTTGATCAGCTCGTTGGCCTGGTAGAAGCCGTCCTCGACCAGGTTCCTCTCCCTGACAAGCTTCGTGTGGAGGAACTTGAACTCCGGCGACTGGTGGAGGGTCATCCCGGCTAGATCGACGATCTCGCTGATCCTGGGGAAAGGCTGGGCGCCGAAGGTCTCCATGCTGACCTGATTGGCTATATCCGCGTCGCTGTGGCTGACGGGGTTGACGCTGCGCCCCACCCACATCAGGCACCTGTTAAGCTCCTCGACCTTCACCGGGTTGCTCCCCTTCGCCACCTTCTTCGCGGCCTCCTCAAGCCTCTCCGAGAGCCCGGCGAGCTCCTTCGCCTCCCCGATGAGGTGGTGGAGGTTGTAGAAGTCCACTATCTTATCCGACTTCTTCTGCATGTCCTCCAGTATCTCGACCATCCTCTTCGCGTACTTGGTGTAGTTGAATGGGAGGACGGGGCAGTTGGCGAGGCGCCAGATGAGGTTGAGCTCGATCTTGACGTCGGTGACCAGTATGTCGAGGTCCATCTTGTCATATGTCTCGAAGGGCGTGTGCCACCACCAGCCGCCGCCCGAGTAGTTGACGTGTGGGTCGTATGTCTCCTTGGGGCGGCTCGTGGTGACGCCGAAGTGTGGCAGCCCGGTGCCCCAGAAGCTGCCGTCCCCGGCGCGTGTCGGCCAACGGTAGTGTTCCACGGTTATCCCCGTGGCGTCCTTTATGCTCTCCAGCACGGCCTCGAGGACTTCGCTGTAGGGCGCCTCGCGTACCGTCGTCGCGCCCTGGCAGCCGGGGGAGTCGATGTTGTAGCTCGCCACGCAGTTGTAGCGTAGGTCATGCCAGAAGGCGTCGTTGAACCAAGTAGAGCCGGCGTACTTGCCGATCTCGTGCCCCGTCCAGTAGGCGATCCTGACGCTCCTGCGGAGCTTCTCCTTGTGCTTGTTCAGGATCCTTGCGACCTCGAGGATGGCGGTGTCCCCGCTTATGTTGTCTGTGGCGCCCATGCAGTAGGGAGGCGTGTCTACGTGGCCGTTGACGAGCACGAACTTCTCCGGCTCCTTCCCGCCCTTGATCTCCGTGACCAAGAGTGGGAGCTTCTTCCACTTGGTCTCGGCGAAGCTGATTATGTGCGCCCTCATGCCTCCTCCCTGAGCCATCTTGCGCAGCTTCGCCCCGTCCCTATTCGAAACGTGGAGTATAGCGGGTATCGTGGGTATGAGGTGGAGGTTATCGGTCGTCGGGTTGCCCGAGACCGAGAAGTCGGCCCTCTGGTGGCAGACACTCGGCATATAGTCGTCCTGCTCGATGACTATCAGCCCCGCCACGCCCATCTCCTGCAGCGTTAGCAGCAGCTTCCCCTGCAGCCCCATCCAGTCCCCGCTCGTCTTCTGCTCGCAGAGCACTATCTTGCCCCGGCACTCCTGGTACCCGATCATGTCCGGTGGCACATAGATGACGTCGGCCTCGAAGCCCTCCGGCGACGTTGACCCCGCCTGCCTGTAGGGGGTGGTCTGTATCTCCATCACCTGCGGCGCAGTGACCGTCAACTTCGCGGTCTTCGGGTCCGTAATATACGCCTCGTATCGGAGTACCTTCGGCTCAAGCCCGTACTCCTCAAGCTTCCTGCGCAGAACCTGTATGGCCTGCTCCTCCTCGGGACTCCCCGAGTGGAGCGGCGGGTACTGCATCAGCTCGTCGAAGTTTGCACCCATTGTCTCCTTCGAGACCTCTGCCTCCATCTTCCGGAGTATCTTCCTGTCCTCTTCGGGTAGGACTCAGGAGGTAGGCGATAATTTGATTTTCGCTGAGACCCAGATGCTCCTGAGAAGTCAGAATGCTTACGAAAGAAAGAGCAATGGAATTCGCGAAGGATTGGATCGACGCCTGGAACGCTCACGATCTCAACCTGATTCTCTCCCACTACTCCGACGACTTCGAAATGGCAAGCCCCAGAATCGCCCAAGTGATGAATGAGCCCACAGGGAAACTGAAAGGCAAAAATAACGTCCGCAAGTACTGGGAAAAGTCGCTAACTCAGTCTCCCGATCTACGATTCGAGTTGCTTGAAGTATTGATAGGTGCCGACAGCCTCGTCATCTATTACCACAATGTGACTCGGGACAAGAAGGCGGCGGAGGTCTTCATCTTTAACCAAGACGGCCAAGTGGCCAAATCCATGGCTCACTATAATTGATGCTTAGAAGTGGTGGTGGGACCGCCCGGATTTGAACCGGGGATCACGTGGTCCCGAACCACGTATCCTAGCCAAGCTAGACCACGATCCCAGCCGTATTAGGCGGGTGGCGGCTGTACTTAAAAACGATGCGGGGGAGCCTACGCCTCGGTCACGGCGTCGCTAACCGTCATATTCAGGACGGCCTCCGCGATGTCCGCGCCGTACTCGGACGTCCTCATAATGCTCTCGACGATTAGCCTGAGTTGGGGAACATCCTCGACGGGGGACAGCTTCACTATCTTGTGGATGACCTCATCCTCCATGCCGCGGGTCTCCTCCGCGGCTTCCATAACGGCGTCGGCCTCCGAGTACTCCTCGTCGAAGAGCGCCTCCATCGAGGCCTCGAAGACCTTTATTGCTGAGAGGCTTATCCGGTTGAGTTCTTCAACTATATCGTCGTTTATGGGAACCAGGTGGAGGGCGAGGCGGTTCTCGGCGATGTTCGTCGCGTGGTCCGCCATGCGCTCAACGGACTTCGTGATTAGGCGGTAGCCGAGGCACTGGCGCGCCGTCCCGATGCCGCTCTCCTTCAACACGTGGGCGTCCATCGCCGCCACGTTCAGCAGCCGTATCACGTAGAAGCTGAAGCGGTCCACCTCGTCGTCCATGTTGACGATCTCCTTGGCGATGCGCGGGTTTTCAGTGCTGAGGGTCTGTACGGCGTCCCTGTGCATGGAGGCGGCGATTATCGCCATCCGCCTGAGGGCATCCTTTACGGATAGCTCCGAGTAGCTCAGCAGAATCTGGAGGGTGAGCTCGTTGGGGAGGTCGCTGAGTATCTCGGTGCCGACCAACTTCTTGCGTACGAAGTCCTTTATGGCGAAGCGGGCCTCTAGGTCGATCCTCTTCTCGGTTGAGCGTATCTGTATGATGTTGTAGCCGTTGACGTAGCTGGAGACGAGGCGGCGGACGACGCTCTCCGGCTTCTCCCCCTGCTGTATGGTGATTATGACCTTCCTCACATGCTCGGGGGACTCGATGCCCTTTGGCTGGATGCTTAGGGACATGTCGTCGCGCTGGACGATGCTCACGACGCTGCTCCGCTTTAGCCCCATCTGGTCGATCCAGGTCTTCGGCAGGGAGATTATGTATGTGGAGCCCCCTGTGACCTGTATCTTCCTGAGTTCCTCGGATGACTTTTCCTTTGACAACTTTTACCCCTCCACGGTTTCCTATGATGTGAATATATTGAAGATGCTCTTTACATTGATCCCTATAAAATCTATAGTATCTATAGATAATTCCGGGTTAGTATGGATTTTTCCCTAGGCATTAGGGTTTCATCGGCGTTATCATATAAGACGTTTTAAGTCCCGGATAGGCATTTGAATTGATTCACAGTGAAATACGACGTTTCAAAGCTCAGGAAGGGCTCAGAGTCCGTCCACGACTACGTCTCCGAGCCCAGCAAGGCGAAGGATGCCTTCGATAAGAGGCGCGCCGAGTACAAGCTCGACGGGGCCGTTGTTAAGGAGCTGAAGAAGAGGGTGAAGGATTACACGGTCATCGTCTTCAGCGCGGAGTGGTGCCCGGACTGCATGAGGAATGTGCCCGTCCTTGACCTCCTCGCCGAGGCGGCGGGCATCGAGGTCAGGGTCTTCGGCCACATAATGAGGGACGCGAAGAGCAACACGAAGAAGTGGGCGGTCCCACCGAGCCCTCCGGAGGTCGACGAGTTCAAGGTCTCCAAGATCCCCTACATGGTCGTCCTGAAGAAGGAGGGGGAGAAGGTGGGAGAGATAGTCGAGAACCCGCCGCCGGGGAAGACCCTGGAGCAGGCCATCCTCGACATCGTGAAGTAGCCCAAATTTTAACTCCGGCTGAACATACTCAAAGCCGGTACACCATGAAGGAGGGCACCATCTTCCGTAGCTTCGCCGCGCGGGACGGCAGAACGGTCACACTACGCGCCCCCAAGTGGGGCGACCTTGACGACTTCCTCCACTTCATAAACAGCCTCGTCGAGGAGGGCGCCGACATCCTCGTAAATACGAAGAAGACACGCGAGGAGGAGATGACCTTCGTCAGCCGCACCTTGACGGGCATCGAGGGCGACAAGATGGTCAGCGTCGTCGCCGAAGTCGAGGGAAGGTTCGCCGGCCACGTCGAGGTCACGAGGCGCCCGGGATACTCCAGCCACGTGGGCAACCTCGGAATATCCCTAATCAGGGAATTCAGGGACGCGGGGATAGGTCAGGAACTCATGCTCGAGGCGGAGACTCAGGCGAAAAAGCTCGGCATCGAGCTGATACAGCTGGAGGTCTACGAGAGGAACAAGCGGGCAGTACACGTCTATGAAAAGACGGGTTATAGTGTGGTGGGGAGGGTGCCCGGCGACATAAAACGCGACGGGCTTTACCTCGACACACTGCTCATGGTGAAGAGTATAGTCTAGTCAACAACCTTTTTATCCACTCTGAACATTAGAAGGCTGGGACGAGGTATGGTCGTGTATCAGCTGGACTGGGTTTCAGCCTAGCCGAGGCCACGCACACCCTAGTTCCTAGAAAGCTTCTAAACCGGACACGCGTCAGGGATAGCCCATACGCCGCGCCCGGCGGGAGGCACAGGGTTTGAGCACAGACAACAAGAACGGCAACATGGTCGTGACCCCGTGGGAGGTCAAGGGTGACATAGACTACAACAAGCTCATCGAGCGCTTCGGCACCCAGCCGCTCACGGAGGAGCTAAAGGAGCGTATCGCCAAGCAGGCGGGCTTCATGCACATGCAGCTCCGCCGAAACGTATACTTCAGCCACAGGGACCTTGACTGGTGGCTGAACCAGTACGACGCGGGCCGCCCCGTCGGCCTATACACGGGCCGCGGCCCCTCGGGCGGCGTCCACCTCGGCCACCTGCTGCCGTGGTTCTTCTGCGCCTACCTGCAGAAGGCGTACAACGCAAAACTCTACTTCCAGATGACCGACGACGAGAAGTTCCTCCACAGGGAGGACCTGACCCTCGACGAGACGATCGCGTACTCGTATGATAACGCGTTGGACGTGATCGCCTGCGGGGTGCAGCCGGAGTTAACGCACATATTCAGCGACACCGACCACATAGGGCACATCTACAAGCTGGGGCTGCAGGTGTCGAAGAGGATAACGATGAGCACGGTGAAGGCGGTCTTCGGCTTCACCGACTCGGACAACATCGGCCTAACGTGGTACCCGGCGCTTCAGGCTATGACGTGTTTCCTGCAGAGCTACCGCGAGGGCAGGAACGTGGCGTGCCTGATACCCGCCGCCATCGACCAGGATCCCTACTGGCGCATGACCCGCGACATCGCGGAGAAGATGGGCTACACCAAGCCGACGCAGATACACAACAAGTTCCTCCCACCACTCACGCAGGGGGGCAAGATGAGCGCCAGCCAGCCCGAGTCGGCCATCTTCACCACGGACAAGCCGGAGAAGGCGGCGAAGAAGGTCATGGCGGCCTTCACGGGGGGCAGGGAGACGATAAAGCTCCAGAAGGAGCTGGGCGGCCGCCCCGAGGTCTGCAACATCTATGCCTACTACTACTACCTATTCGAGGAGGAGGACAAGAAGCTCGCCGAGATAGAGCAGCAGTGCCGATCCGGGTCGCTCGTCTGCGGCGACTGCAAGGCGCGCCTCGCCAATATGGTGAAGGCCTTCCTCGTCGACTTCCAGGAGAAGAGGGAGAAGGCGAGGGCCCACCTCGACGACTACCTCATCAAGTAGCACCTTTTTTTGAAAAAGGATAAAACCCCCTGCTCCGAATATTCCACCATGAATCCTAACCTGCAGAAGGCGTACGACGGACTTCTCGTGAAGTCGAAGGAACTAGCAGTCCTCCAATCCACGGAGGCGATCGTGAGTTGGGACATGGAGACGAAGATGCCGCCGAAGGCGCTCAACCTCCGCAGCCAGCAGATAGCCCTGCTCGAAGTGATCGGCCACAAGATGCTCACAGACCCCGCCCTCGGCAAGACCATCGAGGGCATAGAGAAGGACCCCGGATACTACGAGCTTGACCGGGCCCAGAAGAGAAACGTCTACCTCGCCAAGAAGGCCTACGACGAGTCGACTAAGCTCCCCGAGGAGCTCGTCTTCGAGACGGCGAAGCAGCAGACCATCGCCGTCGGCGTCTGGAAGAAGGCGAAGGCGGCGAAGGACTACAAGATGTTCAAGCCGGAGCTGAAGAAGATGATAGAGCTCCGCCAGAAGGCAGCGGACATCCTCATGGGGGTCAAGGGCACGAAGACGCCCTACGACGCCCTCCTCGACGCCTTCGAGCCCAAGATGACCGCCGACAAGGTCACCAAGGTCTTCGACGGCATGCGTGTGGGCCTCATCGACGTGATGAAGAAGGTGGAGAAGGCGGACAAGCCGGACACCTCCATACTCAGCCGTCCCGTCCCCGTCGAGACTCAGCGGAAGATCAGCGACGCCGCCATGGACTTCATCGGCTACGACACCAAGAGCCCCAACGCGGGCGGGCGCCTCGACGAGACCGAGCACCCCTTCACAACCGGCTACTACGACGACGTCCGCATAACCACCCACTACCACGTGGACCGGTGGCCCTCGAGCCTCTACAGCGTCCTACACGAGGGGGGCCACGCGATGTATGAGCAGAACCTACCCCCCGCTTGGATGTACCAGCCCATCGGCGGCGCCGCCAGCTTCGGCATACACGAGAGCCAGAGCCGATTCGTCGAGAACATGGTTGGCCACAGCCCCGAGTTCCTAAGCTACATGCTCCCAAGACTCAAGAAGATCGTGGGCAAGCCACTCAGGGGCGTAAAGCTCGCCGACTTCCTCGCAGCCGTAAACGTCGTCGAGCCCAGCAAGATCAGAATCGAGGCAGACGAGGTCACCTACGGCCTCCACATCATAATCCGCTTCGAGATGGAGAGGGACATCTTCGCAGGAAAGCTCAAGGTCGACGAGCTGCCCCACGCCTGGAACGAGAAATACGACAAGTACCTCGGCGTCGAGATCGAGAACGACTCAGAGGGCGTGATGCAGGACACACACTGGGCGAGCGGCCTATACGGCTACTTCCCAAGCTACGCCCTAGGCAACATCTACGGCGGAATGTTCCTAAAGCAACTCAAGAAGGACGCGCCGACGTGGAAGAAGGAGCTGAAGAAGGGCAACTTCCAGCCAGTGAAGAAGTGGATGGTCGACAACGTCCACTCCAAGGGCAACCTCTACGACCCCGCAGACCTCGTAAAGGAGGTCACCGGCGAGAACCTGACGGTGAAGCCGTTCATCGCCTACCTAGAGAGGAAGTACGGCAAGATCTACGGCTTCTAACCCCCATTTTATGGACGCCGCGGGCTTCACGGCGCCCTAACTCTCACAAACTATAAAACGCCCTACCCCCCCTCCCAGAAACCATGTCAACGAACCTCCAGAAGGCGTTTGGGGAACTCCTCGCCAGGTGCAAGAGCGTCTACGTCCTCCAGTCAGCGATGAACATCGTGTACTGGGACATGCAGACGAAGATGCCCCCGGCGGGCGTCGCCCTGAGAGGCCAGCAGAACTCGCTCCTGCAGGTCATGCAGTACAAGATGGTCACCGACCCCGCCTACGGGAAACTAGTAGACACGATCATGGGCGACCCCGGCTACGGGAAGATGAGCACCCCCGAGAAGAGGAACATCGACCTCGCAAAGAAGGTCTACGACGAGAACGCGAAGATGCCCGAGAGCCTCATCGCCGAACTCGCGCGGCAGAAGACGACGGCGATCAACGTCTGGAAGAAGGCAAAGGCGGCGAAGGACTACTCAATCTTCAAGCCCGAGCTGAAGAAGTCGATAGAGCTACGCATGAAGTACGCCGAGATACTGATGAAGGTCAAGGGCACGAAGACGCCCTACGACTCCCTCCTCGACAGCTACGAGCCCGGCATGTACACGAGGGAGACAACGGAGGTCTTCGACGAGCTGAAGACGGGCCTAGTCGCCATACTCGGGAAGGTGAAGAAGTCGGACTTCACCCCCGACGCCTCGATCCTCACCGCACCCGTGCCCGTCGAGGCACAGCAGAGGATAAGCGAGATGGCGCTCGACTTCATAGGCGTCGAGACCAAGGGACCAAACGCGTGGGCGCGCCTCGACACGACGGAGCACCCATTCACGTCCGGCTACTACGACGACGTACGCGTCACGACGAGGTTCACTGAGAACTGGTGGCCTCGGAGCCTCTTCACAGTCCTGCACGAGGGTGGGCACGCGGTCTACGACAGGAACTACCCCCGCGAGTACATGTACCAACCCATCGGAGACAGGTGCAGCCACGGCATCCACGAGAGCCAGAGCCGATTCCTCGAGAACATGGTAGGAAGGAGCCCCGAGTTCCTCGCCTACGTCCTCCCCCACCTGAAGAAGATCGCCGGGAAACCATTCCGCGGAATGAAGACGAGGGACTTCATCGCCGCCGTAAACCGCGTACAGGCCACGACGCTGAGGGGGCAGGCGGACGAGATCACCTACAGCCTCCACATCATCATACGCTTCGAGATGGAGAGGGACATCTTCGCCGGCAAGATAGGCGTCGACGACCTCCCCGCCGTCTGGAACAGGAAGTACAAGGAGTACCTCGGCGTACAGGTCAAGGACGACTCCGAGGGCGTCATGCAGGACACCCACTGGGCGGGCAACAGCTTCGGCTACTTCCCAAGCTACGCCATCGGAAACATCTACGACGGCATGTTCCTGAGGAAGATGAGCCGCGACGTTCCCGGGTACAGGAGGACGCTGAGGCAGGGGGACTGCAAACCCGTCATCGCTTGGCTCGCCAAGAACGTCCAGAGCAAGGGCAACCGCCTCGACCCCCCGGACCTCATCAAGGAGGTCTGCGGCACGAAGATGACCGTGAAACCCTTCCTGGGCTACCTGGAGAAGAAGTTCGGGAAGATATACGGCTTCTAGGCTGTTTCGACTCAGATATAAGCAGCCTCTCCCGAGTCTAGCCTTGTGAGCGTCCCCGAGGAACTCCGCGCCCGCTACGGGAAGCAGCGCTACAGGCTGGTGGGCGCCCACAGCGCGGTGAAGACATGCACATGGGTCGGTAAGGCGCTGCGGACGGAGGGGAAGGAGCACTGCTACAAGCAGCGCTTCTACGGCGTCCCCACCCACCGCTGCCTGCAGATGACGCCGAGCCTCGGCCACTGCACACAGAGCTGCATCTTCTGCTGGCGCGCAACTCCGGAGACCCTCGGCGTCGGCTGGGAGCAGACCCAACCCATCAAGGGCGGAGACGACCCGGACACAATCGTCGAGGGCGCTATAGCGGCCCACCGGAAGCTCATCTACGGCTGGGGCGGCAACCCGAAGGTTACCGAGCAGTACCTGAAGGAGGCCCTCGATCCAGTCCACGCCGCCATAAGCCTCGAGGGGGAGCCCACGCTCTACGATCGCCTCGGAGACCTCGTCCAGAGCTTCAAGGCGCACGGCTTCCGCAGCGTATTCATAGTCACAAACGGCACAAAACCCGAGGCGCTCGCGAACCTGGGCACGGAGCCTAGCCAGCTCTACGTGAGCCTCTGCGCCCCCGACGAGGAGACGTACAACAACACGTGCCACCCAATGGTCCCCGGCGCGTGGGAGAGGGTGCAGGAGACCCTCGACCTCCTACACAGCTTCCGCTGCCCCACAGTCATCCGCCAGACACTAGTCCCCAAGCTCAACATGAACAACATAGAGGGCTACGCCAAACTCGCCCTCAGGGCCGAACCCACGTACATAGAGCCCAAGGGCGCGATGAGCGTGGGATTCGCCCGGCAACGATTCGCATACGACGAGATGGCCAGCCACGAGGACATCAAGAAATTCGCCACCAAACTATCCCAAGAGACAGGCTACGCCGTGATCGACGAGCAGTACGAGAGCAACATAGTCCTCCTCAGCCGCCTAGCGAAGCCGATAAACCTCTACGCCTAAAGGTTTTAAACCGCCGCCCCCCGTAGGGAGTCCAATGATAGTAAAGATAGGCGTCAAGACCCTCACCGGCCAGCTCGTGGCCTACCGCGAGCTAAAGCCGGGGGAGAGCGAGTCCGAGGCATTCGCCAAACTCAACGCCGAGGCACACGAGAAGGGCGCCAAGGTCAGCGACCCAACCATGATCATCTACTACGACCCCAGGGATGCCACGGGCTGCCGAAGAGAAGTCCTCGTCCCAGTCAACAAAGACGCCCAGGGACTCAAGACAAAGAAACTACCCGAGCTAAGGGCGGGCTTCATCGTCTACTCAGGCGCAAGCCACCCCGCCGAACACTACTATGAGGAGCTACGCAAGCACCTCGAGCAACGCGGACTCAAACCAGCCACCAAGCACTTCTGCAGCATGGAGGCCATCTACCAACCCGACACATTCGGCCTCAGCTCCGGGAGCTTCATCGACGAGGACGCACAGGAGATCTGGACGACGGAGATCCTCGTCCCCATCGAGGGCTAAACATTTTAACGAGCCCCAGCACCATCTCCACCGGGCGACTGTAGTCTAGTGGTTAGGATTCTGGCCTTCCAAGCCAGTAACCCGGGTTCAAATCCCGGCGGTCGCACCAAAACATTTCTCATTCTCGAACACACACCGTGGTCGAAAACTATCCACAGGGATACGACGAGGCCCTGCTCTGCCCACACTGCGACTAGTTCGACTTATCTAGCCCCCGACCACGCATCCACTGGGGCAGATTGATCAAGGCCATAACCTTCGACCTCTGGAACACGCTCCTCGTCGAGAAGAGCTACACCGAGAAGAGGATCGCCATACTCGCCGAGGCGCTCGGCGCCGAGGGGCAGAGGGTCAATTGGGAGGCACTCAGGTTCGCCTACTCCGCCTCGCAGAGGAAGCACGACGAGCTCTGGAGCAAGGAATACTGCCACTACCCGCTCGCGGAGAGGCTCGACGACGTCCTGAATGGCGCGGGCGTCACGCTGAACCACGCCTCGAAGACTCACGTGACGGAGAGGTTCGGCGGACTCATACGGGAGGACCCGCCGGCGTTGACCGAGGGCGCGGCCGACACCGTTTCGAGGCTCTCCCCCCGCTTCAAACTGGGCATCATAAGCGACACGGGCATAACCACGGGCAACCAGATACGGCGCCTCTTCGAAGGCCTCGGCATACTCCACCAATTCACGGCGACCGTCTTCTCCGACGAGACCACGCTCTGCAAGCCGCGCCGCGAGGCGTTTGACGCCGCCCTCAATGGGCTCAAAGTAGCGCCCGGGGAGGCCCTCCACGTCGGCGACCTGCTGAGGACAGATGTTGCCGGTGCCAAGGCAGCCGGTATGAAGGGCGTCTGGCTGAACGTTAGGTAACCCGACGCCGAGGGAGTCACCCCCGACTACACGATAACTAGGCTCGGGGAACTCCTGGAGATGCCGGAGATCAAAAGGGGTTAGGCTGATTTCCCAGCCACCTTTACGGCGATTCGAGCCTCGTCGAAAGTGTAGGGATGTCCCGCGTCGTTCAACTCTGCGGCCGCCAGCTTCAGCCAGTCGCCGAAGCAGCCCTTCGTCGCGTTATCAGGGTCGAAGAGGGAGACATCCATGTTGTACTTGGCCTTCCCGAGGGTGCAGAGGATGTTTTTCGAGACCCAGTAGTCGAGGGCGACCGGGTCGATGCTCGCGGCGATCACGCCGGCCTGCGTCGCGTCTTCGAAGGGGGTCTTGGGCCCTGTCCCCGGCTTCGCGTTCACGCGTATGGCGTCGAGGACGTTCAGTGTCGGCACGCGCGTTTCCGCCATCAGCGTGCCCATTCCGCCCTTTCCTACTGATGTGTGCGACCGATGGCCACGGGCGGCCGAGAGCTTGTCGCTGGGGACTCCCATGTAGTGCTTCACGGCGCCCGTCACGCCGTATATGAAGTGCGACTTTAGGACGGGGACACTTATCACCTTGAGGCGCCCGCCATCGTACCTCTTCGACGCGGGATCCCAGACCCCCATCTTGAAGCTGACGAACGTGCCATGCACCGTCCTGAACTTTGGGTAACTCGTGAGCATGCCGGTGAGGGGGTCGGCGCGCTCAACCACGACGTATCCATCGTCCGCGTCCCCCTCCGAGTACTCGCCCACCCACTTCTCCGTGATCTCGTCCCAAAGGTACGTCGAGACCTTCCCGAGCCCGCCGAAGGAGTCCGCGACCTTCTGGGTCGACTGCGACCTGTCCTCGGCGTTGTTTACCTCGTAGTCGAAGCTGCCGCCGTGGCCGGTGCTACCGTACTGGCCCTGCCCGTTGTCGGCGACGACGACCTCCCCCCGGAAGCCGTCGGGGTGGGCGAGCACCGCGGATATGATCGCTTTTACGAGGTCGGTGTTTGTCATCCCGCACTCGTCCCACTGGCTGTTCACCTTGACGATGACGACGTCGTCGGGCGCGATCAACCCCCCGGGGCCCTGCAGCAGGCCGTCCGCCTTCGTCTGGTAGAACTTCAATCCACTCTTATCCATGAGTTCCAGAAGGGTGTTCAGTGAACCGTCGTTCCCCTTGGCACCCTCCACGGCGTAGACCGTCGACGCTGGCTTCTTCCGAGCCTCCCTCGGCTTCAACGATAGCATGAGGGGATCACCCAGCCACGTGTTCATCAACCTTCCCAACTTTTTCGAGAAGCTTGATATCCCGCAACCTAAACTAAGCATTCTATCACGAGGATGATGGGTTGAAGTCAAAGCTCGGCATAGAGGTTATCGACGCCCACGCCCACTTCATGACCGCGGGATCGATCAAGGCATGGTCACAGCGCGGACGCAGCATGGCCAGCTTCACGAAGAGGACGCAGACGCGCACAGACATGAAGAGCATCGATCTCCCGGATGAGAACTTCGACGCAGCCAAGAAGTGGGGCGACGAGCTCGACCGCTACGGCGTGAGCAGCGTCGGCTTCATGATCGGGCCAGAGACCTACGACGAGTTCATGGAGGCGAGGAAGAGGTATCCGGGCTACTTCCTAGGCTACCTCAACGTCCAGCCCACGGACCCCGAGGCACCCAAGAAAATCAGGCAGGCGGCGAAGGACGGCTTCTACGGGATCAAGCTCTACCCATCCACGTGGAGGGGCACACACGTCTACAGCGAGGAACTCTACCCGATCTACGAGGAGGTGCAGAAGCAGAAGATGGTCGTCTTCTGCCACTTCGGCGTAAGCATCGGCGGCGACGCCGACCTACGCAGCGGCAACCCCATAGACATACAGATTCCGGCACGCGACTTCCCCGACACCAGCTTCATAATCGCCCACTTCGGCGCCGGCTTCTTCCGCGAGGTCCTACTCATGCAGTACCAAGCCGACAACGTCTACATGGACAGCAGCGGCAGCAACATCTGGTACAAGTACCTCCCCGAGGACCTCACCGTCAAGGACGTCTTCCGCCACGCGCTCCGCGCCGGCGGCCCAGACAAGATACTCTTCGGCACCGACTCCACCTTCTTCCCCAGGGGCTTCCGCTTCAACATCCTCGAGGAGCAGTTCAACGCCCTGCAGAGCCTGAAGAAGGACGGCCTCGTCGACGACGAGGGCATCGAGAAGATATTCAGCGGCAACCACAAGCGCCTAACTGGCTACAAGCCGAGGGAGTAGAAGATGCCAAGACGAGGCCGACGCGGATACCCCGCTGCCATCCTCATAGGCCTCGACAACCAAACCGCCAACATCTGGCTCGTCTACAGCGAATCCCTGAAACAGGGCAAGACGATCACGAAGAGCGGCGACGACGAAAAATCCGTCTACAAGCACAACGAGGAGATCGTAGAAGCCATCCGAACACTCCTCCCCGAGGGCTTCAACCAACTCATCATCGCATCAACCGAAAAATACACGCGAAAATCAGGATTTATTGATTACATCAATCGAAGCCATGGTTGGCTCACCAAGAGGCTCACGATAAAGGAGCTGGATAAGAAGGCGGTGACGAGGGGGGACGTGCTCCAGCTCATCAAGATGAACCTAATACAGGAGAGCGTCAGCGAGGCCGCCGGTGAGACGAATGAGTTGATAATGGAGCGGCTTGAGAAGGCGGTCAACGGCGGCCACACGATTTATACCCTGAGGGAACTCGCCGGCGTTCTCGCGTCGGAGAAAACCCCGGATCTGGTTTTGATCACCGAAAACTTCGATGCCGCGAACCGATCAAGCCGGCTCTACCAGAGCACCATACAGAAGGCGAGGAACCTTGGGGCAACCGTGAGCATCATGAAACCGGATACCGCCGCCGGTGCAAGGGTTGAACAGTTCGGGGGATTCGTCGGCGTAATACGGCGGTAACCCTGCTGTCCTGAATGTCTTTTCCCTGCAAGCTGAGGGTAACCCCCCTACTAATACTAACATATGAAATAGTTATTTACATCATTAGAGAGCAACATCGGCGAAGACGCCGCGGCAAAAAGATTGGATTACTCTCAGATTAAGCGAGAAAGAAACGCTAAACCTCATCCAAGAAGGCGTGTGCCTTCTCTAGGAACTGGCTAGGTATGTATGTGTCAGCCATCGGCACGCCCATCTTAGCCAGCTTATCGATCGCCGAAGCTGTGTATGGCCTGAATATCTCCTTGTGTGCGAGTGGGCTTATCCCGGCGAAGACCCTGATGCCGTCGTCCTGCATCCTCCTGATCACATCATAGTTCTGCCGGTTCTCCTCGTTATCCTTGCCCGGGTCGGTGAGGACAAAGTCGCTGAAGTAGAAGCAGATGCGGTCGCTCCGCTCAGAGGCCTCCGTGAGTTGGTCGTAGGCCCACTGTATGCTCTTGTTAGGAACGGTGCCGCCCCAGGTGGAGCCGTCGATTGTGCCGCGGAACCTGAACTCCATCTGCGTCGTCGTCATCGTGATCATGTCGAGGATTTGCTCAAGAATCGGCTCAAGGTCCATCTCGTCTGTCAGGTCCTTGATGACGTGGCTGTTGCTCTCGTAGAGGATGAGGCCCCACTTGTCGTTGCGCAGCCCCCACATGAGGGGGATGAGGCTCAGTATGCTGTAGTTGACCGAGTTTATGCCCTCGAAGTCGTAGAACATCGTGTTGCTTATGTCCTGTATGTAGACGATGCTCCGGTTCTTCTTCTTCCGCTTGAGCATCATGAAGTCCTCGGGCCTGATCTCCTCGATCTTCCTGCCGAGGTCGATGATGTTCTCGAGGCTGCGATCCTCATCGATGGAGTCTGTGTCCTCCCCGGGCTGGAACGGGCGTATGGAGGCTGTCCTGCTCCAGTCGTCCTTCCTCTCAAGCTCCCTGCCCAGCTTCATGAGCCGCTCCTTGAGGAGGTGGGCGAGGAGCTTGCGCATCTTCTCATCCCGCTCCTCCTTGAAGGCCTTGGCGCCGAACTTTAGTATCCTGTCCTCTCCGGGTCCCACGCCGATGTCGGGCTTGTTCTTGAACTTGGTGAACTGCTCGGGGCCGTTGATGCTGGGGTTATCGTTGACTATGTTCTGCTCGAGCCCCTTGGCGTGAGGGGTGACGTAGACTTCCTGGCTCTTCTTGCTGAGGAGGCTTAGTAACTGGTCCGCGTCCATGTCCTCCTCCGGCTCCTCCTCGTACTCGTTTATGTTCGTGAGTATGTCGAGGGCGATCATCTCCGCCATCTTCTGGTTGTCGACCTGGCTCGTTATCACGGCGGCGCGTAGGAGATCTGTGAAGGTCAGGCAGCCGTTCCTCATGTAGCCGGGGAGCAGTATCTTCCCCATGTTTATGCTCTGGCGGGGGCTAGGCTTGTCGACGACCTCCCTGCTCCTCCTCATGCGTTCTATGAACTCGGGTATGAAGTAGTTCGCGTAGTGGAAGGGGTACTCCAGGGAGGAGGCGGACATCTCAGCCGAGGACCTTCTTGATTATCTCGTCGACGACCTTAGAGACCGTCTTTCCCTCTTCGCCGCGGACCTTCATCTCCTTCGCGAGAACGGAGGGGGCGAAGAACCTGATGGCTGCGTCCTCCGTCTCGAAGCGGTCGATGTACTTGTTCACAAGCCGGGTGAGGTAGATGCCGCTGCGCGGCGAGGCCGGGATCTCAAGCACCGAACTGTCCCTCGTGGCCTTGACGATCTCGTAGATCTTGTCGAGGGCGCTGACGGGGAGGCCGAAGGCGGGGGTGTTCTCCTTGATTATCTCCAGTTCGGTCTCCTTCGTCGGGTAGGTGAGCCTGATCCAGCAGCCGATGCGGTCGACGAGGACCTTGCTGAGCCTGTAGGTTCCGGAGGTCTCGATGGGGTTCTGGGTGGCGACGAAGGCGAAGCTCTCCTGCGCCTTCACCATGCCGAGGGGGAAGAGGTGGTAGTGCCTCTCCTCGAGGGGCGCGATGAGGCTGTTCTGGCAGAACTCCGTGGCGCGGTTGAGCTCGTGGGCGACGAATAATCCGCCCTCGACCATTGCGCGGATGAGTGGCCCGGGCTCGAAGCTGCTGATGTTCCTGCCGCTGCGAACGACTAGAGCGGGGTCGAAGCTGCCGATTAGGCGGCTAGGCGTCACGTTCTCGTCGAAGAATACCTCGTGGAAGCTGCGCCCCGTGTCCTCGGCCACCTTGCGGGCGAGGAGACTCTTGCCTACGCCGGGCGGCCCGACGAGGCAGGGTGTGATGCCCGTGTCTAGGGCGTCCTTCAGTAGGCTGTAGGCCGTCTCGTACTGGCCCTTGAGTACAACGGGATGCTCTATGCGAATGTTCTCGACGATGCTCTTCTCGAGCATCTTGCGGAAGCCCTGCTCCTTCTCCGCCATCAAGTTTAGTCCATCAACCATTACCAAGCCTTAATTTAAATCTTCAACCCTCCACTGGGATCAGGACATGAGTGATTTGCACGTGATTATCGGGGTGAATAATTTGGAAAATGAATACTTTTCAAGACTGCCAAATAATTACCATATTGTCAGGAGAATAGAAGTAATTATTACGCCTAAATTTATGTTACTTGATTGAATATTAGATAATTTTTTAAGCATTAGTAACATTTTAAACCCAATTTTTGAGCATTAAACCCGTTTTTCAGCTTAGTGGGTGAGTTTTTTTCATCAAATGAATATTTCATTGTCAAGCTTTAAATCCTCCTTCGCTGACTCTTTACGGAATCGTTACTCAATTAACAGCACGAGTTAGAGTGGTAACGAATCACTGAGGGAAAATGACCCGTGATTGAGATAAGGTTGCACGGCAGGGGCGGCCAAGGGGCCGTCACC
>JAPKYO010000033.1 GCA_026394265.1 Candidatus Bathyarchaeota archaeon | reverse complement strand
GGCGAGGCGGCCGAGGTCGCTCCTCCCCAGCCCCTTGGCTCCTCCGAGGGTGGCGCTGTTGAATATGTCCCTGCTCGCCCCGCTGTGGCAGTCCCAGTCCGCCAGCTTCGACGTGTAGCTCGCCATCCTCATCTCGTTGAGAAGGTCCTGCGGGACCGTGTCTGTGCCTATGCTGACGTTTACACCTGCCCTGAGGTAGGTGGTGTGGCTGTGCATCTTACTGCCACGCTTCACGAAGACTAGCGGGTCGTGGCTCACCGTCGCGCCGCTCTTGGCGAGTATGGCGAGGTCGCCACCGTCCACGGGCGGGTAGCTCACGAGGGGGTGACCGGTTATCGCCCAGCCGTGGCCGATGATGAGGTCGGGGCCGAGGAGCCCAGTGTCGCTGAGGAACTCGATGGGCGTCCTGCGGTACATCCTTATCATGTTGTTGAACTCGACCACCCACTGGCCGGCGTGTATGGTGACGGGCACCTTCAGCTCGTTCACCTTGGCCCGTATCGCCCGTTGTAGGTCGGCGCTGCACTTGTCGACGGTGTCCCCGTAGATGGCGGGGATGAGGCGGCCGCCGCAGGCTCCCGTGTATGTCTTTGCGAACTTTTCCGCCTCGTCCAGCTTCTTCAGCCCCGCCTCTAGTCCGAGCCACTTGGTCTTGAGGTCGGCGGCCTGGCTCCTGTCCCAGACGCCGTCCGCCACTATGGGGCTCTCGGTTGCCCTGATGCCAAGTTGGTCGATAACTTTGACTGCCTTCTCGGCGCCGAGGTTTGGCACCATGCTGATCTCGACGATGGTCGTGTTTCCGCTCTTGAGGCACTCGGCGAGGCTGAACTTGGCGAAGACCTCGTAGTCTGGTCCCCTCATCGCCTGACCGAGGGCGGTGAGGTTCTCGCCGAGGCTGCTCATGTAGAAGTGGCGGGCGCCAGTGTCGTCGATGAAGCCCTTGTCCTTCGGCGCCGTCGCGGCGTGTATGTGGGTGTTTATGAGCCCAGGCATCACGAGCCCCGTCGGGGCGTCGATCCACCTGTCAACCTTCCCCTCATAGCCCTTGCCGACGTGCTTGATCCGCTTCCCCTCAACGACCACGACACCGTCGCGTATGATCCTGTGCTCCACGCCGTCGAACCCGACGACGAATTTCCCCCGAATACCCAGAGACATGGAGGGATGAGTGTTCCCGGGTGGTTAAAAGCGTGGAGGCAAACCGGCTACGCCCATAAATCCAATACGGGACTGAATCAACACAAAAGAGTCGGGGATAGAAGCTGAATCGATTCAGGGTAGTGGGGATGGCTTAGAACCTTCTCGGTGGCCTGTGCTTGGCGAAGCACTCTTGACAGTAGACCGGGCGGCCCTCTGTCGGCTTGAAGGGGACTTCCGTCTCCTTACCGCAGTCGGAGCACGTTACCTTGTGCATTTCGCGGGGACCACTGTTGTAGTTGCTTCTATCTCTATATCCCATTGTTTCTATTCTCCTTTTTTGTACACGGGCAACCGTTAGGTTTCCAATATACACATAGGCACCATGGCCCCCTCCTTTTAAACGTATGTTTCCCCTAAAATTAAAAAGGGGTAATATTTTCACTTTATACGGTTATCGTGGGTTGATACCGAGTTAGATGGTTGGATAAGTAGTAAAATAGTCACGTTTTACATGAGGCATGGAGAGGGGGGTTGTAGATTGGCTAGGCAGGGAGGCACGCCGCTATGCTCTTTGACCCAGCACCAGACTCGCCGCCACGGCTATGATGAGGATGATGACTGTCTCCGCCAACGTGATCTTCCAGTTGACCCGCGTCTTCCTCGACCTATACCTGACTAGGAAGAAGCCGACGACGACCGCCACGAAGCCCAGCGACGTGATCAACCCGACGGGGCTCGGCAGATAGAGGTAGAGACCGATTGGCACAATCCCGGCGAGGAACGTCGTCACCCCGCTGAGAACAGCCGCTCGGAAATTCGACCTGTTCAGATCCTTGCGGAACATCCGGAACAGCCGCGAAACGAGGCGCAGGCTCTTCTCCCTCTCCTCCTTGTCGGGAATATCGTGGAGGCTGAAGTTGATGATCCTCTGCAGGCTAACCATGTCGCTGAGGTCCTCCGTTTTACCCCCGAGGAAGAAGCTGCTGAACGCCGTCAATGAGACGCTGGCGAGCGTCAGGAGCGTCGCGAATATCGTGTGCGACGTCTCTAGGTTCGTCAGCTGGCTGCTCACGATGACGACGAGGCTCGTTATGCACCCGTCCGTGAGCCCTGAGATGATCTCGAGAACCGGCTCCTCGCCGACGAAGAGGTTCTCCCACTCGCCGCTGAGAAGCTCGCCGCTGCTCGTCAACGATACGATTCCCGCATCATCTACGGTGACCAGCCCCTCGGATACCATCTCGACGAGCGCCTCATCAAACTCGGAGGCGTCGATACACATGTCGCGCCCACAGATGTGATTGAGCCTATCCTTAAGCTGCCTCTTAGAGGCGCTCTTCTTGCTCTGCAGTTCCAGAAGCGTCACGATCTTGATGACGTCGGGGAGTTCCTGTATCTCAAAGGACAATCTATCCACCAACATCCCCGACCACAAGGATCGGCAAGCTACCAACCGCATCGGCGTAAAAAAACGCTTCCCCAGCAGAGTAAGAGAACGCCCCCGGGTAACTTTTTTTACACCACCCCCCCCTCAACGTTTTGCGTGTGACCATTGGAGCCGTTTTATGGCTTCTTTTTCGGTTTAGGGTCGAAAAAACGGTTTTTGGTTATCTTTTTTCGTCTATTTTTGTAATTTTATCTTTTTTTATGCGGGGTATATAAGCTAAATGAAGGAAAAGGGTAAAAAAGGGACCGATCTGGTTCGGGGTAGTTTTTTACGCTATTTACTGCAGAGTTGTGCGGTTTTGCCACACCGTAAGGCTTTAAAACCGTCGCCCCTCTGCTAGAGGGCGAGTGGTGAACAATGTCCCACCAATTCGATTGCTAGAAGCCGACGAGGAAGACCTCAGGCGGCTTCTACTCCGAGCGCTGAACGAGAACCAGGTTCTGATTCTGAGCAACATCGGCGGAAGAGGGGAGAGGGTTTCGCGCATCCTACAGAGGATAAGTGATACCCGTGGCGTCCCCCTCTCCACCCTGAAGCTCAACGCGAAGATACTCAGGGAGCTACGGCTCATCCGATACGGCACCCTGTCGGAGCCGGATGAGGCCGAGCTGACCCCGCTGGGGAGGAACGTCCTCAAGGTCGTGGAGGACCCCGCCTACAGGTGCGCCCCCCTCTGCGTCTCCCAACACGACCCCCCGACGCGGGGCAGATGTTTTAAGCCCTCCCCAGCACATCTATCCGACTGAAAATGCCCGAACCCAAGAAGAAGATGAACGCAGAGGAGGAGCTCAAGGACATCTACACCCGGCTCCACCCACAGGTCCTCTCCGAGTTCGAGGAAATGATGCCCCAGTACTGGGGCAGCAAGTGGAAGGCAAACTCCAGCATCGGGAAGCTACGCACCGTCCTCGTCCACCGCCCCGGTAAGGAGTTCCTGAACGTGGGCAAGAAGACGCCGTGGCCGCCGCACGAGGCGAGCCTCGCCGCCTGGCGCATGACCTACAAGCCCGACCTCAAGGAGCTCGTCGAACACCACGAGAACCTCGTCAAGGCGTACAAGGACAATGGCGTCAACGTCATCGTAAGGGACCCCGACCCATACGACCCACCGTACCAGGTGAAGGCAATATACACCGACGACGTCACCCACGCGGCCGTCTACGGGCAGGTCATCCTACGCATGTACGACTGGATCAGGATGGGTGAGGAGAAGCCAACCTACCAGACGCTGGCGAGGATCGGCTGCCCAGTAGTGGGCATGATCACGGGCAACGGCATGGTCGAGGGCGGCCCCTGCGGCTGGCTCGACGAGAAGCACCTCCTCATCGAGGTCCACTACCCGCGCGGCAACACGGGTGACCCCGCCATCCACCGCGCCAACGAGTCCGGTCACGAGCAGTACGCCCGGATCGTGAAGCAGCAGGACCCCGAGGTTGACATACGCCTCGGCCCCGGCTACGGCACACGCAAGGGCACCATCCACTACAGCATGATCGACCGCCACACGAGCGTCGCCGACCCAAGCTTCTACGACCCCTACCTCGTCGAGTGGATGAAGAGGGAGATGAACTGGAACTTCATCGC
>JAPKYO010000022.1 GCA_026394265.1 Candidatus Bathyarchaeota archaeon | reverse complement strand
TATGTCGGAGGCTACGGGAGTATGGCAGTAGTCCCAAAAATATAAGCAGCAATTACTGTATAAAAGAAATCTCCATTGATAATATTAAATTATTAATCGTCACAAAGAGTATTAAAAATTCCAACCCGTAGAGTATTTACGTACTTCCCTCATCGATCTTTCGACCTTTTGCCTCAAAACCTCCAAGCATATTAGCGAAGTCATCCGAAAATTTACTCAGGTCATTCGAATTCTCAACAACTGTCTTTTTCGGTTTGAAGGTCTGCTCATAACCATAAGTAATTTCCTCAGCCCTTTGGGAAGTTCTGACATTAGGTTCCTTAATCGGGGGCTCAGGGAAAGCCTCACTCAAACTACTCTCAATCGTATTCGATACCTCTTTCAATATCGCGAGACTCTCTGGGCTACTTGCACTGAACACTTCTTCCAGAGCTGGTCCCTTGAAGCCTATTGTTGTCTGTGCAAGGGTGTCTCCCGCTAATTTAGCGAGCTGTTCGAGACCCGAAGTAAACTCGGGGGAAATCCCTTGAATATCGTCTATAACATCCTTGATAGCCTCTGAAACAGGGTCCATCTGTATAGCATTATAGAGGTCGAGCAGACTCTCCATCCTTATTGAAATACATTCCAACCCCAGTTGACTCTGCGAGAAGACCCGTTTTAGATGACGTACTCTAGCAAGCTCATTCGCATACATATTTGCTCTCAAAGAGTCCTTCCCTCTAAGAGCATCACGTATCATCCCGAAGAGAACCTTCTCACGCTCACCGAGTTTCCCACAAGACTGCTCATATTTCTCACTTAATTGTTGAAGCTCGCCAAGCGAATCCCGCGAAACAGACAGGGTATGACGTATATTCACTTTATCCAAAAAGCCATCATCCCTGAACGTCATGGTTTCGAGTTATCTTCACCAATATAGTTATCTGACGTTTTCCTTGGCGCTTTAGGAAAAGTCTCATTCATTTTATTCTCAGCTACGATCTGGGCCTCACCGAGAATCTCCGAAGTACCCTCATTGACTGTCTCAAAACTGATGGGCCCCATAGAAACTAACCCAGCATCAGCAACCATACCCGTAAGCAGGTCACCTAAACTTCCCAAAGATTTCTCCGTTTGGGGACTGATCGAGGCGATCCCTGTCTTTAAGTCATTCATTGTGTCGACCACAGGCAATAGAGACGCCGCAACATCACCCAACTCAGTTGAAGTCCTCATACGTAGAGCAATCTGCTCGAGGGCCAACTTAGATTGAAGAATCATCCTTTCTATCTTTCGGATCTCAGTTACCTCATTTGCGTAAATATTTGCCCTATTTTTATCATGCGCCTTGTAGGCCTCAGTAACCTTATCGAAAAGCTCTTTTTCACGCTTCTCAAAGCGGGCATATGCTTGATCAAGTCGCTGATTCTCTAAATCAATTCTTCTTACAGATGCCACGAGCCTCGACTTGAGGGGATCAGAGGGATTGATAGTTTCCGCCAACTTATCATAAGCGGAGGGATCGTCCTTCTTCTCCCACTTTTTAGAAAAGCTCATGGATAGCCCTAAGAATACTGACAAAACAAGGGGTATCAAAGTGTTGATTCGCTTATGCATATATAAATACAATTACCCCATTTTATAAGCTCCAAATTAACATATAATTGTCTAAAACCTCCATAAAACTTATCTTAAATGCATTGAAAATGCATTTTAAAGCGAACTGACTTTACACATTCGTTAATGTTCTTTCACAGGTTCTTATAAAGAACTACTCATAAAAATAATATTCTCCTAATTTCACACCCGCGAATTCTAATACCACCCTTACAAATTTATAAAAAATGAAAAAGAACATTCACAGATACAAAGAAGCCAATTTATCTACCCAATGAATATGCTGATCCTTGTCCATCTCCGGGGCCACAAATAATGACATCAAACTTTGCTGATCTTATAAAAAATTCAGCGAAGGGCAGCCTCGTTTTAGTAATTGGACAAGCAATCACAACCATCATCTCAGCCCTTACAATTATTTGGATCGCACGCATAATTGGTCCAACCAACTATGGCGAATATACAGTCGCACTCGTACCAACTTCTCTTCTCCTGCTTCTCCAAGACCTAGGAATAAACCAGGCACTAATGCGATTCTGTTCAATGTATCGTTATGAAGAACGCACCGGCCTAAGATCAATTGTATTAACCGGACTACTATTTAGCGGAGTAACTTCCCTAATTCTGAGCGTTTTTCTGTATGTTTTCTCAAATATCGTAGCTTCGTTATACTTACAGAGACCCGAACTAACCACTCTTGTTCAAGCAGCGTCTCTTGCTATACTTGGAAATGGCCTTTTTTCAACCGTTCAAGCGATCCTCGCTGGGTACGAATTAATGTCTCTCCGAAGTATAACTCAAATACTGTACTCAGCTCTCCGAGGAATTTTCGGCATAGTACTATTAATAATCGGTATGGGCACCTTTGGCGCCATCTTCTCCTATACATTATCAATGTTCCTGACTGCCATAGTGGGAATGCTATTGATCTTCACATATATAAAATTCAACAAAGAAGATGGTGCTATCAGCCTTAAAACCCTAAAAATGTTGCTTTCTTTTGGATTTCCCCTATCTATCGGAACGATTGTAGGCGGTGTCTTATCTCAGGTCTATAACAGCCTGATTATCATTTACGCCTCAACCGATATGATTGGGAATTATGGCGCCGCTATGAATTTCGGAGTACTTCTCACTTTTATCACCGTTCCAATAACTATCGTTCTATTCCCTCTCTTCAGTAAGTTCAAGAAAGATGACCCTCAGCTAAAAATTCTATACAGATCATCTGTTAAATATACATCAATTATAACTTTGCCCGTTGTCCTAGTCATTATCTTACTTGCTTCTCCACTCTCACATGTCATCTACACAACCGAGTATCCACTTGTCCCATTATATCTTAGTCTATACATACTCTCATTCGCTTTCGAGGGTCTAGGTGGGTTATCACTGATAAATCTAATCTCAGGAATAGGTGAATCAAAAGTCCTCTTTAATTCAAGTCTTGCATCATTTGCAGCAGGTATAATTACCGCTTTAATCCTAATCCCAAAATTCCAAATAGTTGGTCTATTAATCACGGTACTTATCGCCCAAAGAGTCGGATGGCTATATCAGATAATTTGGGCAAGAAAAAATCTCACCTTCACAATCGACTGGGCCTCAACTATTCGAATATATGCAACCGGGCTAGCCGCATTCATAGTATCCTACTCCCTCATAAACCTCCTAAAACTCCAAGAATGGGTAGCACTTGTTTCCGGTGGAGCGACCTTCCTATTGATTTACTTAATCAGTTTACCTCTAAGCGGATCGTTAAATCGAGTCGACATCGAGCAGCTTGAGGCAATAACCGGTACAATGGGGCCACTTAAGCCACTTTTAAAGATATTAATTCGTATTCTTCGCATACGCATAAAAAATACATAACTAAATGCATAATTTAGTTTCATTTTTCATTTAGTATTTCATCTTACTCCACTGGAGAAAATCCTGAAAAAAGTTTTTTCCGAATTCATGTAACCCAACAAACCTCAGAAAGCGCCTCGAAACCGGTATATCGAACCCCAACACCCAAACACCCAGAAGGCGGACGAAGATGAAACCCACAGCCGAACAAAATAGCGCATTACTCACCGACCTATACCAACTCACGATGAATGCATCCTACCTCGATAACAGCAAAGCGGACGAGGTTGCATCCTTTGAGATGTTCATACGGTCCCTCCCAAAGGATTGGGGTTACTTCGTCGCCGTTGGACTCGACGAGGCAATCGACTACGCCTGCACTATTCGATTCACTGACGACGATGTCGCCTACCTCCAAAGCCTAAACACATTCAGCGATGAATATCTCGACTATCTCCGCCACTTCCGCTTCGAAGGAGAGATCACCACCCTCCAAGAAGGAACACCAATAACAATCAACTCACCCATGCTACGAGTAACCGCAAAGAGACCACAGGCACAACTCCTTGAAACCGCCCTCCTCAACATAGTGAACTTCCAGACACTAATCGCCTCCAAGGCAAGCAGAGTAGTCAACGCCGCCGGCCGATCAAAGGTCATCGACTTCGGACTACGCAGGGCACAGGGGTTCGACGCAGGCGTAAAAGGCGCACGAGCCGAATACATCGCGGGGGTCTCCGCCACAAGCAATGTAGAAGCCGCCAAAGACTACAACCTCCCCCCAAGCGGCACCATGGCACACAGCTTCATAATGGGATTCCCCGACGAAACCGACGCATACAGGGCCTACGCACACACCTTCCCCAACGACTCGGTCTTCCTCATAGATACCTACGACACACTCATGGGCACCAAGAAGGCCGCAACCGTCGCCAAGGAGATGGAGGCACAGGGACACCACCTCAAGGCCGTCAGAGTCGATTCCGGTAACATGCGGGGCCTCTCAAAAAGAATACGCCGAATCCTCGACGCCGAGAACCTACAATACGTCAAGATAGTTGTAAGCAGCGACCTGAACGAGTACAAAATCGACACATTCACCAGGAAAGGGGCACCAGTAGACAGCTACGGCGTCGGAACCGAGATGATAACCGCCAAACCTGTCTCCGCCCTCCCAGGAGTATACAAACTCGTCGAAGACAACTACGGCCCCAGAATCAAGCTTTCAGACCGTAAGAAGACCTATCCCGGCAGGAAGCAGCTCTGCAGAATCGAGAAAAACGGAAAATACCTAAACGACGTCCTCCAGCTAGACGAAGAAGCGCCAGTCGGAGAACCTCTCCTCAAGAAGGTCGCGACCAACGGTCACAGGACACATGGACGACTCCCCCTTGAAGAGATACGCGACTACTCCATCGAAAGCGTCTCTAAACTCCCAGAAGAGTGCAAGAAGATTAGACGACCCGAACCCTACCCGCTCAGGATAAGCGAGCGACTCCAAACCCTCACTACACGACTGACAAGCCTATATGCAGATAAGTAGTAACGTCAAACATGGGCATAACCCTATTTTGGGACGTCGACACGCAACACGACTTCCTCACTCCAAACGGCAAACTCTATGTACCCGGCGCATCCGACACCCTAGCCAACCTCCGAAAACTAACTTACAACAAACTCCCAGACCGAGTAATGGCAGGATCAGTCGACGCCCATACCCCCAAAGATCGCGAGTTCAACGACTGGCCCGAACACTGCGTTTACGGCACACCCGGCCAGAAAAAGGTCTCCGAGACCACCCTCCCGTCACAGCTATTCATCCCCTCACGAAGACTCGCAACTAAACAAATGACAGAGGCAATAGACAGTGGCGCCCAACTACTATTCGAAAAGCAACACAATGACGTCAGAACTAACCCCAATGTTAAACCATTCATCAAATTTATCGACCCTGATCTCATTGTCGTCTATGGCTTGGTGACCGACATCTGCGTCAACCTCGCCGTCAATTACCTGGCAGCTACGCTAGGTCTCAAAGTGGCCGTCGTCGCCGATGCAGTAACGGGGATCGACGCATCGAGGGCAAAGGAATGCATGTCCGCGTGGCAGAAACTCGGTGTAAAGCTCCGCAAAACGGATGAACTTCTAAATAGTCTCGAAATATCCTAGAACCTAAGGTCAGGCGGTACTCTTCTCAGGTAACGCGCTTGCACTGGGGTGGGTTGTAGGCGGTACTTGTAGGAGAGGTTCATTGATAGTTTAGATGTTGGGTTGGTATTTGAAGTCCAATTTTACTACTTTCAGCCATTCCCATTCAGCTCACGATTAAAGTCGTAGGATTTCGGGGGAACCGATCGTAAACCTTTTTCAAAGCAAAAATATGCCCATAAACTAACCTCAGATGGATATTCATATCAAAGTTGGGCTCAGAAACCTTATCCATTCCCCACCTAAATCAACTTCTAACATATGAGGACCATCAAGGTCGCCATAATCGGCTGTGGCTCTTGGGGCCGTAATCACGCCCGCGTCTACCGCGAATTACCCGGTGTTGAGCTCCTAGCAGTGTCCGATCTTAATCCCCAGACCGCCAAACAAATTGGAGATCTATACCATGTATCCTACTACACTGACCCAACAACCGTCATAGACGATCCCAACATCGACCTAATCTCCATATGCACACCAACAATAACCCATGCCGAGATTGCCGTAGCTGCCATAGAAGCTGGAAAACATGTCCTCGTAGAAAAACCAATGACAAACACAGTAGCCGAAGCCCAACATCTAATCAGCACAGCCAAAAGAAACAACCAAAAACTAGCCATCGGCTTCGTGGAACGGTTCAACCCCGCCGTTCAGGAAGCTATCAAACGCGTCTCCGAGGGACAAATCGGAGAAGTAATACTTGCACACACACAACGAGTCAGTCGGAGTCCTGAGCGAATTGGCGACGTCGGCGTAATAAAAGATCTAGCCATACACGATATTGATATCGTCGACCAACTATTCGAAGACGAGGCACAATCCGTTTTCGCCGTCGCGGGTAGTATACAGCACAAATACGAGGACTACGCCCAGATCAACATCAGTTTCGGGAACAATAAAAACGCTTTAGTTTCAACAAACTGGCTCACACCCCGAAAGATACGCACCTTAATGATTACTGGAACCGAAGGAATACTCAACGTCGAATACATAACACAGCAAATCACAATCGAAAATAACAACCAACTTGTACAGCCCTACCTTCCCTACAAGGAACCGCTTATGCTCGAACTCAAGTCCTTGACAGACGCAGTTCGCGATGACACGCAGCCCAAAGTCACAGGCGAGGATGGTCTACGCGCCCTACGCATCTGCGAAGCAGCCCTGCAATCAGCGAAGAGTGGGAAGCTGGTAAAACTCACCTAAACAACTAATTCTACTTGTCTATCCGAGGCCAATCAATCTCCCATAGAGGAGAAAACTCGAAAGAGCATACCCCAAGACGGCTCCACTACACAAAAAGGGGAGCCCCGCCTGAGGCTTTCCCCTCGCCACAAATACCGAGAGGACTGCAAAGCCGATAAGCGTCCCCAACACAATCGCGAAGATAACGGAGATTCCCATAGACCCCATCATCGAGTATACGGAGACCACCAAACAACTCGGCAGTACGAGATCGCCGAGCCCCATATAGAACGCTGGACGCTCCGTCCCCGAGGGGTTCTCCTTAAGGATCTCAACCCGCTCCCCATCCCTGTAACCGCCCCGCTTTGGTATAATCAAAACCAGGGGCAGACCTGAGTTGAGGATCGCATCCGCCAACGAGAGCATATGCTTTGTCTTGTAAACGGAGATCGCGTCGTAAACAGCTAACACCAGTAATAGCACAGCAACTAGGGGAGCCGTGAGGGAGATCCCCAGAACTGCCGTCGTGACCGATCCCAACAGAATCGCGGCCGCGTCGATGACATACCACCTCGGCCACTTGACCAATACCCAGACGCACAACAACGAGAGCGCGACTGAGAACACAAGCGCGAATGGATCCCCCCACGCTAGCCATGAAAGCGAGTAAAACGTGGAGAACAACGAAACCCCGATCGTTCCCCTCAACACCCACTTGACAAAAATGCCGCGCCTGAACCTCCTCAATAGAAGGATGATCCCAGTCGTAACTATCATCATCGCAGCGAAGTACACAACATCGACCGGATCACCCGAGTTCTCGAAGGCGAAGAGACCCACGTCGCTGAACGGCCCCACAAGAAGCAATGCAAATAAATCGATGACTAAAAACAGAGCCCCCATTGCGAGGAAGGGCGCAATTTCTATGTGTGGGGTCGAACCCGTCTCAGTCACGACACCAAGACCGGTCCCCCACTTATTGAACTTGAGGGAACTGTCCTAGATCTCCCTCTTCATCCTCAACGTCTCAGGCATCGTAGTGAGGACCGCCCCCCCGATAATCGTCGACACAACCAACAACAGCAGAACCGAGAGCGGGCTTAGTACGTTCCAGATGAAGCCCGCCGAGATCGGTACGATAATCCCAACGATCCCGCCGAAGAGTCCCAGTAAGCCGCCCCAGCTCCCAAGGAGACTGATGGGCACAATCTCCGCCCTCATCGCGTTACCCGTCACCATACCCAGCATGTAGAATCCTTGGAAGACACCCGAGGCGATCAATACCCACGAAGCACCCTCAGGAGCTAGGGCCAGAAGCACGAGCGATAGGCAGTAGAGGGGCAGGCATAGGTAGACTACCTTCTTCCGCCCGAAGCGGTCCGCCAGCTTACCGCTGGGTATCGAGAGAATAAGGGGCACAAGAAGCGCCGCCGTTGCCATCCCCCCGAGCGTGAAGGCGTCAGCCTTCTTCACCTGCGCCGCGTAGAGCGGAATATAGATGGCGTTCAGGTAGAACGGGATGGTGAGGATACTCTGGTACAGCAGGAACCGCTTAACCGCTACCCCCTTGCTCAAAACCTCCTTGACGCCCTCCATCATCCCCAAGCCTTTCTTGGGGGTCATTCTCTTGCTCGGATTTGTGAACTTCCAAGCTACAATTATGAATTCGACCACAATGACCCCGAACTGTATGAAAAAGATGGGTCTGATACCCTCGGCAGTCATTCCCCCCGAAGCCGCGATTACAATCGCCCCGACAATTGGCGCAATTATCCCAGAAATAGCCGCGAGACTATCGCAGAGCTGCATCCCCACCGCACGATCCTCATTCACCAGCGAGCTCCCACACACGACCGGGCACGAAGTCTGGTTCACCCTCGCCGCCAACGTGAAGATGAACATCGCGGGGATGGTGTACAGCCAGTCTATGGCGAGGCCGTAGAGGAGCGCACCGACCGCCATGAAGATTGTCCCGAAGTAGAACGTCTTCTTCAACCCGTACCTGTCGATGGCCCACCCGGATGGCAGTGCTGTGAGGGTCGCCCCGACTCCCGCTAGGCTATTCACGAGGCCAACCTGAACTGAGTTCGCCCCGAGCGCTATGAGGTATATTGACTGGTACTGCTGGACAAGCGCGTTGGCGAAGTTCTCAACCGACCTCCGCACCATGTTGACTGTGAACGCCTTCTCCTGCTTCGTCAGGAACTGGACGCCCCTCGAAATCAGACCCTCATCCACTTCACATCATCCTCGACGATTTCTGCCCCTGAAGAGCAATACATGCAACAGCGACACACATGGAATATAATGTTCACCCCGAATCAAAGACGCCTCTGACCAATATGGGCGGCACAGCTCAAAGAATCTCAAAGTAGGATGTCTCAGGATGATGTGCGCTCTACGAAGAGTCTGTTGAACCTCTTCCAGTCGCAGTCGACAGTCAGATCAGTGTTCGGCTCCTTCGGCGTGGGATGTCTTCCTGAGAGTCCGTATGCAACCGTCTGCCCCACCGTCAACTCGCCGCGAGTCTCCACGTCCACGAAGCACCTTCTAGACTTCATCAGCGTCGGGTCTATAGCCGCACCGACTGTTAAGGCGTCGCCAACCTGCAGTCCACCCTTCCACTCCGGGTGCAGACCAATCAGGTACTTGAACCATGGGCCGAAGTTCTGGAAGCAGTACGACGTCGCCTCGTTGGCCTCCCTGACTCTTGCCCACTCCTCCCCAGACAGCACTGGCTGATAGTACGTTTCCAGCCCAATCATCGTGATGTGCATGCCGGAGTTGAAGAATATCTTCGCCGCGAGGGGGTCCCCCCAGATGTTGAACTCGGCTACAGGCGTCGTATTCCCCGGCACAAGGACCGCCCCACCCATCGAGTACACCTCCTTAACCTTATTGGCGAACTTAGGCTCCCTGAGCAGCGCCGAGGCCACGTTTGTCAAAGCCCCGAGGGTGATCAGAGTCACCTCGCCCGGCTCCTCCATGATCTTCCTGATCATCAGGCTCACCCCATCCTCCTTCACAGGCGTTAGCCCAGGTCGACGTATCGCCTTGGTGGACGCTCTGCCGCCGCTCTTCCAGATCCGGAGGATGCTCTTCCTCTCCTCAGCCAAGTCTTGAGACATTGAGACTTCGAGCCCCTCAGCCACCGGTATATCCCACCTCCCCAGAAGCTCAACCGCGTTCAACACGTCATCGGTCGAGTCCCTAAGGTTCCTTATCCCGCTAAGGGTGCTTATCCCCTCCACGCTCAGATCACTCGATTTCAATGCAAGAACAAGCGCCATGAAATCGTCGAACTCGCCATCCGTATCTATGAAAACACGCTTCATGGCTAAGAATGATAAAACAAGGTAGATATAACCGACGATCCAAATACAAGAAGCATCACAGGGATCAACGATGAACGTCGTAGTCGTCGGCATGGGCTACGTGGGAACCCCCGTAGCCGCCCTCTTCGCGGACGTACCAGGATTCAAGGTCACAGGCATACAGCGCCGATCACCCCGATCCTCTTGGAAGATCGACGCCCTCAACCAGGGCCGATCAGTAATCGCGGCCGAGGAGCCGGGCCTACCCGAACTCATAAAGCGCATACACGACAAGGGCACATTCCACGTCACCGACGACGTAGCCGCTTACCGCGACGCCGACGCCATAATAATTGCCGTCCAAACCCCAGTCGACGAGAACCACGTCCCCCAGTACGAGTCTCTGAGACAGGTCCTCGCCGACATCGGCGACAACATGAGAAAGGGTACACTCATCTGCCTTGAGTCAACGGTTGCCCCAGGCACGACCCATCACCTAGCCAAACCCATCCTAGAGGAACACAGCGGCTTGAAGGCTGGCAAGGACTTCGGCCTCCTCTTCAGCTACGAGCGGGTCATGGTGGGGCGCCTCCTCCACAACCTCACGATGTACGACCGCATCGTCGGAGGCGTCGACCATGAGTCCACGCGCCGCGGCATCGAACTCTACCGACACATCGTCAAGGCAAACCTCCACCCCACCGACGCCCTCACCGCCGAGGTCGCAAAAGTCACCGAGAACGCCTACAGGGACGTCAACATCGCCTTCGCAAATGAGGTCGCCCTAATCTGCGAGAGCCTCGGCGTCAACGTCCACGACGTACGCAGATTCGTCAACAGCCTACCAAACGACGACAGCAACCCCTCCGTAAACCCCTACAGGAACATGCATACCCCCGGCGCAGGCGTCGGCGGCCACTGCCTCCCCAAGGACAGCTGGCTACTCAAATACGGCCTAGACGCATACGGCTCCTTCAAGTTCAACCCCGACATCATCACCGGCAGTCGACACCTAAACGACTCGATGCCCCTCCACATGAAGCAGCTCACCGAAGAGGCACTAGAGGATAAGAGCATCAAACTCAAGAACGCGAAGATTGCCCTCCTAGGCGTCGCATTCCTCGAAAACAGCGACGACACCCGCAACACCCCCGCAGAACCCCTCTACAACGCATTGAAGTTGGAGTGCAAGAGCCTCATCGCTCACGACCCCTACGTCAAGGAGTACGGAGGCATGAAGATCACATCCGATATCGGGGAGGCCATAAAGGGAAAGGACTGCATAATCGTGGCGACCCGCCACAGAGAGTACCTGCAGCTAAAACCCGAACAGGTAAAGAAACTGATGAGGACCCCCGTCATCGTCGACGGCAGAAACGTCTTCGATCAGGCGGAGTGTCTAAAACTCGGCTTTAGTTTCCGGGGGGTAGGTTTCCCCCGGAAGACCCCAACCTAACCCGTTCTCGTTCCCAGCGTCACGTTTACGACCATCGTCGTCCCGCCTCTGATGATGGTCAGGGCGATCACGTCGCCGGGTCTCTTGTTTCTCTGCATATAGAGGATAAAATCATAGATGCCCTTCATCGTCTGGCCGTCGGCCTCCGTGATAACGTCACCGCCGATCGGTAAATAGGATCCATCAACGACGCGATACGTCGTCCCACCCTTCAGCCCCGCCTTCGCCGCCGGACCCCCATTGGTGACTGACGTGAGAAGCGTGCCATGCGTCCCCTCGGGGAGACTCATGGCTGTGATTAAGCCAGGAGTGACATCCACACCCTGTATGCCAATGTAGACCTGAGCATACGTCCCGGTTTGGATCAAGCTATTTATCTCACGGGCGATCGTGTCGCTCGGGACCGCAAAACCGATCCCCGTCGATGTCGAGGACGGTATCGCCGTGTTAATCCCGATGACCTCCCCCTTCATGTTGAGGAGAGGGCCTCCGCTATTCCCCGGGTTGATGGCGGCGTCCGTCTGGATAACATCAACAATGGGGTATCCGCTCGATGAGTCCATCTCCCTCCCCGTGGCGCTGATTATACCCGTCGTCAGGGTATCAGCTAAACCGTAGGGGTTCCCGATGGCTAGGACCGACTCCCCCACCTTGAGGGCGGAGGAGTCCCCCAGCTTCAATGGGATGAGTAGCGACACGGGAACGTTCACATCGATGACTGCAATATCCGAGTAGGGGTCGGTCCCCACCACCGTCGCCGGAACGATCGTGCCGTTGATGAAGGTTACCGTAATGCTGTTGGCGCCCTCAACCACGTGATTGTTTGTAACTATCCTTCCCTCGGTGTCGTACACGAAGCCACTACCAGTAGCAGTACCCTGCGGGAGCGTCGACTTGATCAAGACAACGCTGCCCTTCACCCGCTCATATATCAGCGTCACATCACTCGAACTACCCGTAGTGCTGTTCGAGGTGGAACCCAGTTCACTGAGTTTTACGCTTAAAGTGTTTATCCTCGAATTCGACTCAGTGAGGCTGGCGCTAAGCGTCTGAATCGACGAGGTAAGGGTCGAAACCTGCCCACTCAGGTTACTGACGCGGTTGCTGCTGTCGATATATACGTATGTTGAGACTCCCAGGCTCAGGATGAGCAACGCGACGAGACCAGTTGTGAGCCAACTCCTCCCCCCGCGTGGTGCTGGTTTCTCCTGAATCTTTGGCTCAGAAGCGGGTGCACCAGGGGGAGACCCCTCCGTCTTTCCCTCCTCAGCCTTCGGCTCGGTCACTGGTTCCTCTACCTTTTCTTCATCAGGTAGGATGTTCTCGACTTTGTTTTCATCAGTCAATACAGTCACCATGTTTAGAGTAGCTGTTCTTATCCACCGAATCGAAGAACCCGGCTGCTCATAAACGATATTTCAAGATCAGACCATAATTCCCCCCAATTCACAACGCGTCAACTTTAAGGAGCCCCTCAACAACCTAAACAACGAACCCTCACTAGGTGAAGAGATGTCCATCTCCCGACGCTCCTACAAGCAACTACTACTCTGGCTTATCGAGGGATCCAGAGGGGGCGTCAACAGGGGAAGGATAATCGAGGCCATACAGAAGGAGCCTCTTAACGCCAACCAGCTCTGCAACCTCCTAGGCGTCGACTACAGGACGATCCGCCACCACCTAGACGTGCTGGAGAAGAACCACCTCATCACCTCAATGGGGGAGCATTACGGCAAGGTCTTTTTTATCAGCCAGGACCTCGAGCAGAACTACGGGGATTTTGTAGAGATTTGGGATAGAATTGCGAAAAGGTTGAAAAACAATGGACGGAACTGAGAACCGAATGCAGAAGAAGCCGTGGGTACCCATAGCCATCATCGTGCTACTAGCCGCTATACTGCTGGTGCTACTGGGTCCCTTGAATACGTTGTACTCGCTATTCAGTCACCCGGGCCGTCCCCTCCTCGAGTTGATGACCCCCGAGCAGTTGATGGAGATCAGCAACATGCTCGCCCTCTACATAGAGGGGAGAACCGTCCTAGCGCTGATTAACACCTGCCTCCTCCTCTACTTGATGGCGCTATACTACAACATTTACCGCGAGACGAGGTCAAACTTCAGCCTCTGCCTCGTCCTCTTCTCCGCCACGTTATTCCTCTACTCGATAACAAGCAACCCTATCATGATCTGGATTAACGGATTCAACGGTACAAACATATTCAACCTGTTCAACTTGCTGCCAGACGTCTTTACGACGCTGGCCTCCGCGATACTCATCTATCTAAGCCGGCAGTGAGACTCGGCCCACTTTTCTGATGCGGCTCGGAATCTTATCGTAGATGTTGTCGATAAAGCCCGGATTTGAACAGAGGATGAGTGCGAAGCCCGCCCCGAGGAGTGCACCTCCGGCGAGATCAGTGGGGTAATGGACGCCTACGTATACCCTCGAAAAGGCAACCAGCGTCGCCTCAACCGTGAGGATGGCTGCCAGCCACTTTTTCAGGGTCAACCAGGCAACAGCTGCGCCCCCCGAGACGATGAGTGTGTGCCCGGAGGGGAAGCTGTAGTCCGACTCCCTCGGCACGAGGAGGCGAACTCCCTCAAGGGCGTCGTATGGGCGAAGCCTCACATCTAGGCCCTTGACGATGATTCCTACGCCTATCAAAAGCAGGAAGAGGAGACCCATGGTCAGGGCGGCCTTCTTCTCCCCCTCACCGCCTAGGAAAAACAGGGCCGCCATCAAGCCCACCCACACAACTTCACGCCCGTACAGACTGAAGATCACCATGGCTGAGTCCACCCAAGCGGGGGGTCGAAGAGAGTTCACGGCGGTGAATCCCCCTACATCGAACGCCTGGAATAGGCCCAACTCCACGCCGATGTCGGTGACGATGAATAGGGCGAGCAGTAGGACGCCGCTGACAAGAAGGCTCCTCGACCAACCCCCTCCGCCCCGCTCCCCCAACGACGATCCTCCTAGAGATGCATAGAGTCTCCTCCACGGAAAAAAGCATCCCGGTCACAGACCCCCTGCGAACATACTTATCCCGAGACGCCTCGATAATTCCCCGTTGGTTGATGTATCATGGTCAACGTTGGGGCTATAGAGCGTTTCATCTCCGCTGAGCTGGCGGGGCGCAAGCACCCGGGCTCCTCAGTCGCCGTCGTCAAGGACGGGGAAGTAATATGGTCATGTGGCTTCGGCTACTCTGACCTAAGGATGGGGGCGCAGTCGACACCCGAAACCATCTACGGGTGCGCCTCCGTTACGAAACCCGTCGTAACCATAGGCTTCCTCCAACTGATGGAACAGGGAAAATTCAGCCTAGATGACCGCGTGAACACGCACCTAGATGTTAAAATCAGGGACATAAAGGGGGACGAGCCAAAGATCCGCGACCTCCTCACCCACTACACGGGTATGCCTACGCGTGTTCCCCCACTCTACCTCCTCGGGGAGAAAGCTGACGACATGAAGGAGTACATCGGGTCAACAGCTAGGATGGTTAGACCACGGGGAGAAGCATGGGCCTACTGCAACACAGCCTTCACAATCATAGGCCACCTCATCAAGCAGTTCACGGGCGTCGAATACGACGAGTACCTGAAGGAGCACGTCCTCAAGCCCCTCGATATGACCTCAAGCGACTTCGAGCTGAGCCCAATAGTCAAGGAGAGGCTAGCTCAGGGGTACAAGCGGGCGGGAGGCCCCGAAAACCCGCTTATCCCGAACACGCCCTACGTTCTCGGGACGAAGCCGGCCGACCCCGCAGGGAGCCTATATTCTACGGTGCTGGATTTATCCCAATTCCTCGCCATGAACATGAACGGCGGCGAGTACAACGGGAAACGGCTGCTAAAGGCGGAGACCATAAAGGAAATGCAGAGACTCCAGGCGCCCACTGGCAAGTCGCAGAGCGGCATGGGGCTAACCTGGTTCCGAACGATCCACGACGGCCACGTCATGCTCTACCACACGGGCGGCCTCCCAGACTACACCAACCACGTCTGCTTCTACCCCGAGGAGAGGCTCGGCGTCTGCTGGCTGAGCAACATGCAGGATGGCTCAGGGTGGAGGCCACCCGCGCCCACGGTCCTCCGCATGGCCCTAGGTGAAGAAGTCAGAACCCAGAGCCTACAGTCTCCACCCGACAACTGGGAGAAGCTAACAGGCATCTACGGTGACGAGACCAACCACCTCTCAATCAGGGTGGCAAACGGCTACCTCACCCTCGGCGACCGCCTCCTCGAGAGACTCGACGATGCAAGGTACAGGATCCACGGCGCATCAAACGACGGCGAAGAGCTCACACTCGAATACGCCCCGGACGGCTCAGTAGCCCAGATCGATCTCGAAACCTCATACTACCGAAGATACAAGCCCGAGGTGTCCAAGGTCGATGTGGGGGCGGACCTCGTCGCTGACTGGGTCGGAGAATACTACGACGCACATGGCTTCCACAGCATCAACCTTAGGATTGCAAGCCGAGACGGTGCCACGGTGAATGGCCCTAACGACGAATACGTTTCGCTTCGAGGTTTCCGAGCCGAGCTCGGTCAAGTAACCGGCCAGGGTACCTTCAGGATCTCCCGAGAATACGCCCGATGGGGCGTAAGGGACTACGTCGATGTCAAAGTCGAGTTGAAGGCAGTCGACGGCAAGCTGGTCGGGCTTCTAACAGGTCCTGGCGGCGCTGAAAAACTCGTCCTCGAAAAAAGAAATACTGGGAAGAGTTAACCTCTCCACTTTATCTTCGGCATTATGGTGCTCTTCTTCTCCTCGATCCTTCCCCTATACTTCATAAGCTTCGGGATCGTCAACCTCAACTCCGTGTCGAGGTCATTCGTCGGCTTGAAGCCGAGGGCGGGGAGTTTCTCCCGATCGGGGTGGTAGTAGTGCTCCTCCCTCTCCACGCGCGGATTTTCGACGTTCCAGATCTTCGCCGCCAAGCCATACTCGCCGGACACCTTGACCACGTGCTCCGCCAACTCGTTCACCGAGTAGGTTTCGTCGAACTGGTTGAAGACCCTGTACTCGCCCTCCTTCGGCGGATTCTCAACCGTCAACGTTATGCACTGGATGCTGTCGCGGAGCGCTATGTAGCCACGCGTCTGACCGCCCTTCCCGTACGGCGTCAACTCGTGACCGATCACCGCCTGTGCGCAGAACCTATTCAGGGCCGTGCCCCACGCCTCGTCGAAGTCGAAGCGCGTTAGCAGGTCATCGTTCACCATCTCCTCCGTCACCACGCCGTGCACGACACCCTGCATGATGTCGGTGCTCCTGATGCCCCAGATCTTGCAGGCGAACATGATGTTGTGGCTATCGTGGACCTTACTGAGGTGGTACCAGCTGCCGGGCTGGCGTGGGAAAGGGAGTGTGTCCTTCCTACCCCGGTACTCGACCTCGAAGAAGCCCTCTGGTATGTCGATGTTCGGGGTGCCGTACTCGCCCATGGTGCCTAGTTTGAGGAGGTGGCACTTAGGGGCGTGTTTCTTGATTGCGAAGAGTATGTTGTTGGTTCCGATGATGTTGTTTGTCTGCGTGTAGTTGCAGTGCTCTACGTCGATCATGCTGTAGGGGGCGGAGGGTATCTCGCCGAGGTGGACGATGCAGTCTGGCTTCTCCTCCTCGATGACTTTCTCGGTGAAGTCGACCTTCGTTAAGTCGCCCTCGTGGAAGACTAGTTTTCTACCCGTGGCCTTCTGGTAGGCGTCGAGACGTTCCCTCATTGATTTGATGGGGGTAGCTGAGTGTGAGTGTAGTTCCTCGACGTTTCTGCGCCTGCTGTAGTTGTCTACTCCTGAGACATTGTGTCCTCTGGCGCTGAGGTGCATCGCGAGGGGCCACCCCAGATACCCGTCCATGCCCATGATGACGACTTTCAAACCGATACACCGATTACTTTCAACAATAATCCCTCGATGATTATTTTAAACCTGAGGGCAATCTGGGCTATAAAACACGGAACAGGTGACTGATGGGGATGGCGGTCCCTTAGTCGATGACCATCATGGTCAGGGTTGATCGCACGTTCTCCATGCGCCGGATCCTGTTTGTTATGGCGTCCTTGAGCTGTTCCATGGTGACTGCCTCGAGCCTCACGACATAGTCGTAGACTCCATAGACACCGTAGAACTCCTTCACCTCTGGAATCGCCTTGAGATCCTTGGCCAAGTCGGCTCCCATCTCGGCGTTTATCAACACGAATGCGGTGTTCAACTCTATCACTACCCTTAATGACGTATTCTCCGCCTTTAACACCTTCTAAGTGAAGCTGAGCACATTATGTGACCGATGCGGGGGGAGGTTAAGTTTAAGCGCCTCCTCGACGGCTGGGTAGCTATCCTCGCAGATGACCTGTTTGAGCGACGAAAACTCGGCAAAGAAATCTGAGCAACGCGTCTTAGGCACCCTCACGATCTCCCACGTGGCGCAGCACCTCTTCTCCGGGGCATCTATCCTCTACGAGAGTATCCGGCAGGACCTCGGCCTGTCATATACGCAGATCGGCATGATGGTCGGGATAGCCAACATCCTCGGCGGCTTCCTGCAGATGGTCTATAGCGTCGCTGGAAGATGGGTTTCAAGGCGCCTACTGCTGAGCGGCTCTAACTTCTTCATGGGTATAGGCTGCGCCATGACCGGGTTGGCCAGCCGCTTCGAAGCCGTCATAACCGGGAACGCGGTTGCCGGGGTTGGACAGGCGGGTACACACCCCGTAAGCAGTTCGATAATCGGGAGCAGGTTCGAGAAGAAGGGCGTCGGGTCTGCGCTATCCGTCTTCTACGGCCTCGGCTACATCGGGAACATCATAAGTCCCATTCTCTTATCAGGCATCGCCATCCTTGCGGGGTGGAGGTCAGCCTACTATCTCCTAGCCTTCTGCTTCGTACTAACCGGCTTTATAGCACTCTGGGGGCTAAGGGGGGAGCCAGCGGCCGACAAGATATCGGCGGCACAATCCGGGAAGCGCCTCTGGGACGACATCAAGTCCGCCCTCAAGGTGAAGGGCGCTGTCCCGATACTGATCGCGCAGGCCTTCATCTCGGGTGGAACCGGGATGGGCGTGATGACTACCTGGGTGCCGATGTTTATGCGTGACTCGACCAAGGGCCTGGGTCTAGACGTCGGATTCGCGGGGATCGTTAGCAGCATCGCAACCGTCGGCGGCGTCCTGGGCACAATCTATCTGGGCAGGATAGCCGACCGGAAGGGGTACCTGAAGATCGCGATGTTCTCCCTGGTCACAACGACGGCGTTCGTTTTCCTACTTACCTTCTACTCCGACTTCAACCTCCTGCTCATCCCCCACCTCTTCATACTCTCCATGACCACGTTCAGCATGAGCAGCATGCTGCAGGCGTACCTCGCGAGGAGCGCATCCCCAGCGGAGCGGGATATCCTGCTCGGCCTCTTCTTCACATTCGGGTTCGGCATCAGCTCCCTATGGGCGACCCTTCTCGGCGCGATGATCGACGCCTATTCCTTCAGCTTCGTGTGGTACACGATGGTCGGCGCGGGCATCGCAGCGCTCATCTGCCTCTACTTCGCGGCTAGGGGGCAGCCCCCTATCCCGGCGGAGTGAGTGTAAGTAAATTCAATTAGGCGCCATCACATACTAATCGTAGCTATAAGGGGAGCCTTCATTGACCAAACTCGCGATCGAGGGCGGGAAACCCGTCTCGGAGAAGAAAATACCCCTCGTTAAGCCGACGTTCAGCCAGAAAGACGCCGAAGATATCACAAAGATATTGAAGTCGGCATACGTCCGGATGGGGCCATATACCAAAGACTTCGAGGAGAAGTTCGCCGCGCGGGTCGGTGCGAAGTACGCCTACGCGGTCTCCAACGGCACAGCCGCCCTACACTGCGCCTACCTGTCCACGCTCAAGCCTGGTGACGAGGTCATCGCCCCCTCATTCACCTTCATCGCGACCATAAGCACCATACTATTCAGCAACGCAAAGCCAGTTCTGGCCGACGTAGAACCCGACACCTTCCTCCTCGACCCCGAGAAGGTAAAGGAGAAGATAACGAAGAAGACGAAGGCCATCGCCCCCGTCCACCTCTTCGGGAACAGCTGTAACATGAAGGCGCTCACAGACCTAGCCGAGGATCATAACCTCATCATCATCAACGACTGTGCCCAGGCCCACGGCACGGAGTACAGTGGAAAGGACCTCGGCTCGTGGCCCAACCTGAGCTGCTACAGCTTCTACCCGACGAAGACCATGACCACAGGCGAAGGAGGAATAGTCACAACCGATGACCCCGAGCTTAACCGTCTGGGCTCTCTCCTCCGCAGCCACGGCGACGACGGGAGATACCACCACGTCCTCTTCGGCCTCAACTACCGCATCACCGACATCATGTCCGCGATAGGTCTCAACCAGTTATCCCAGCTCGACGATTTCCTCGCGAAGCGCCGGCACAACGCGGACGTTCTTCTGAAGGGGCTGAAGAAGGTGGACGGCGTCACGCCGCAGAAGATAACCCCGAAGGCGAATCCTAGCTACAGCTACTTCAGCGTGGTCCTAGACTCTGACAAGATTGGGTGCAGCCGCGACGAGTTCATGAAGGCACTGACCGCCGAGAACATCGACTGCGGCGTCCACTACCCGGCGCCTCTCACCGAGCAACCCATCGTTAAAAAACTACTCAAGCCGAAGTCGTGCCCCATCTCCGAGGATTTGTCCAAGCGGATCATGAGCCTACCCATGCACCCTTATCTAAGCGACACCGACCTCGAAAAAGTAATCGAAGGCATCGAGAAGGTCGCGAATCATTATATCGAGCGCTAATTGATTTTAGATTTATCTCCCTCTTAGTTATTCTGTTAATCTCTATGACTTACCGATCATAACTCCTCGATATATGTCGTAGAGTTGCGTGCCTAGTTTTTCATTGTCATAGAATGGCTTTACCCAACTCAGTTGTTTATTGGTGGACGACTCCCGATACGCATCGTCGTTTAGTAGTCTTAAGACCTCATTAGCTATATCTGATGGTGCGTCGATTCCTGAAAAGTGATAGCTTACAAGTGGCTTCCCCGCAAAAATCGCCTCTAACTCAATGAGGCCATGAGCGGGCAGTTTAAACTGACCTAAGACGAGGGCTGCGCCCTTAAGGTAAGCGATGTAGTCTCGACGTGTTAACGGATCTATCCAAATGACCCTGTCATCTCCCTTAGTCTCGGCCTCGTGCTCAGGATAATTGCGGCCCCATCTTATTGCGACGAGGTGAAGGTCCTGTCGACTCTCTCTTATAATCCTCCATGCCGCGAATACGCGATCAGATGATTTTATAGCATCATCCTGTCGCGTCGGGTAAAAAATATACTCAAAACCCTCTTCGTGTTTGTTTCTGAACTCGTTTATGGTTGGATCAATCGGGTTCAACAGAACCACAGCGTCGGCGCCTTTCCAAATACACTGCACAAGGTCGGGTGTCGAGAGAACAATTCTGTCATAATTCATACCATACCTAAAGTACTGTTTACGAAGCCATTTTCCAGAGGTAAAATCCTTCTCCACCCTTATCTCAGTACCGTGAAAGTGAGCAATTCTCTTACAGGGAAAAGTATTGACGATGGTTGACCCTAGCAAGCCACCACCTTCATGGAGTTCAACGATATCAAAATCGTCGCGTATGTCATTAAGATCCATGGCTTGGTTTAAACATCCGTCACTTAGCCACCCCAAGTCCACATTGAGAGGATTACCCGACTCATAACCGTACATAATCTTGCTCATAACCACACTCCTAGGAGTGACTTTCTGGTAGACTGTTGACTCGACCCCATACGTCTTTAGAATGTGACTGTAATAATATGCAACATTAGCGGTATTGAAGATGTGGGCAACCCTGATCTTCATCATTAAGTCCTCTTTTCAAATATATACATCGCCCCAAGGTCATCCACGCGGGTCAACGTGTCGACGTTAATGAATCCACGTCGCTCAAAAAGAGTGAAGTAATCACTCATAGGTCTAAATTTCTCATATTTTCCATCCGTATCGCTATTTTTTAGGTATCGTAGCGCCTTTATAACCCCCTCTAGTCTGCGTTCTCTAACCGCCTGCCTGAATAGATAGCTAAAACTGAAGGGCGTCATCTTCCAAGTATATACGAAGATATATCTGGTTGAAAGGGAGCAGAGATTTTCTAAAATATCCGTAAAATCTTTCTCAGGCAGGATGTGGAAGAGTACATCAAGACATAACACAATCGGCCTAGGTTCAGTCTCTCCTACGCTTGAGGGTGTATAGAACTGCCATCCCGGCCTAAGCTTCCTGTTTCTCTCTAGGATTGCTGGTGAGACATCGATCCCAACATAGTCCTCGCAGTTATAATTTCCCCAAAAAGAGAGATCCCCACACCCGTAATCGATTACATGATCTACTCGAGACGAAGTTGTAGATTGAATAACCGCCCATTTCCACTCTCTAATTAATCCGATAGACCCCGCCCCACTAGATCTCCCCCTTTGATGGCGATCATTCCAATAATCTCGCTGATCTCCAAACGATTTATTCAAAATCTTACGCCTACAGTCTATTTTACTTATAGCATCTTAATAGATGTTCTTTCCCCCTTCAATAAGTCGTATTTATGAAAAAAGTTGGAAAATTTATGCTCAATTGTGAACATTAAGGTGAGAAAAATTATAAAAATCTGCTCGTTAATGATCTTCCTTCTCCCACTCCTTCTTCTTCGCGTTGTACTCGGCGAGTGTCATCCTCGGCTTGGCGGGGTTGCCGAAGACGACCGCCTCGGGGGGCACGTCCCTCGTGACGACGGACCCGAAGCCGACGACCGCCTTCTTTCCCACGGTGATCCCCGCCTTGAGCATTGAGCCGGCGCATACGATAGCGCCGTCCTCGACCCTGACACCCACCATCTTGGGCGACATGGGGTAGGGGTCGTTCGTGAATATGGCGCCTGGGCCGACGAAGACGTCGTCCCCGATGACCGTGAGGGGCGGTATGTAGGCGGAGCCCTCGATCTTGCACCTCTTCCCGATCTTGACGCCGTAGTCGATGTGGACGAGTGAGCCGATCTTGGTGTCGTCCCCGATCTCAGTGTTGTCACCGACGTAGGTGAAGTGCCACATCCTGACGTTCTTGCCAAGCTTGACGTTCTTGCCTATGTGCTGGATGACGTCGACCATGCGCGTATCTGATCCTTGATGCGTGCCCGCGGGTAAATAACGGTTTTAATCGGCGTAGCATCATTTAAATCGGTCTCCATGTTATCTGGGAATCCAACGTGGGGGCACCCCTCCTAGAAGAGATGCGGCTTGGAGATCGATGCGCGGCACCCGATCAGGACGCTTTCACAGATGGATACGGTGACCGCTGCCCTCGTCGTCCAGTTCCTAGTATCAGTGGCCTTCAACCTGATGGGCAGCTTCATGCCCCTCTTCATAAGCAGCGAGTTGAATGAGACCCTCATCGAGGCGACGGGGTGGACTGGGACCTCCTCCTTCATCGCGTCGACGATCATGGCTGTCACTGCCCCCTTTTGGGGCATGATGTGCGACCGCATAGGGACCAAGAAGGTGCTTATGATCGTCCTGGCGGGGAACATAATCGTGTACGCGGGGATGTCCTTCTCCGCCGACGTGCTCCAGATCGTCTTCTTCCGAGCCCTTCAGGGTGGCTTCGGCGGGATAAGCACCGTCATGTTCGCCATAGTCGCCTCCGCGGTTTCTCCGCAGGGTCTCAAAAAGGCGCTGAGCTACCAGATGGCCGCGATGACGATGGGTGGTCTCGTGGCGCCGGGAATCGGGGGCCTCATGGCATCCATAATCGGCTACCGCATAACGCTTCTGATCTCGGCGGTGCTCTTTATACTGATCCTGCCGCTGGTCCTCAAGATCACGCTCCCCCCACCCGAGGCGAGGGAGTCTGAGACGAGGTCATTCAACTTCGCCGACTTCAAGTCCCTCCTACCTGACATCACGGCCCTCATCCTCGTCTACATTTGCATAAGCTTCCTCGCCCCCGCTATCTCGTGGTTCCTAGAGTCCCTGGGTATACCCGACGACCAGCTGCTGCTCTGGACAACCGCGGCCACGATCCTGAACGGCCTAGCCTACGCGGTGGCGACTCCTGTGATGACAAATGTGGTTACTGACCGCACGATGCCACTGTTATCTGTGGGGGCCGCAGCCGCGATCATGGCGACCGCCTTCGTCTTCAACCCGATCCAGTTCATCGCCCTACGGATCATCATCGGGGCTATGCAGGCTGGGATTCCCCCAAACCTCCTCGGCGGCAAGTCGGGGAGGAAGGGCACCGGTATGGGGTTCCTGAACTCGGCAAGGTTCCTCGGAATGGCCATCGGCCCGATAATGGCCACAACGATTCTCGGGGACGGCATAGCCCCACGCCCCTTCTACATGTTCGCCGTGATGGCGGGAGTGTCAATAGTGGCGGCGCTCTTCATCTATCTGACACACAAGAAAAGCGCCAAAAAAGAAGCCTAAAAGCGGGCTCAGCCGAGGATCTTGATGGCCTCGTACAGACTGTCTTTGATAGTCGCTAGGAACTCGTCCTCTGAAACTTGTAGGAATTCAAGGGTGTTGTACTGTAAGCTAGCGAGCTCTCTAAGTTCCTTAAACTCATTCAGAGTCAGGACGCTGGAGATATTCTCAAGGTAGGCGGTCCTATTCCTCTTCTCGCCGATCATATTGTCGAAGTTATCGATATCCCACCTGTAGGCAGGCGCCTTGGCCGAGTACTCACCCTCCAATGCCTCTCCTATCGACTTTCTCACCTCAAGGAGTTCCAGTGAGTCAGATGCCACTCCGAAGTCGTCCTCCATCTCCTCTATCTCGGCTGCGAGCTTCTTGATTATCTCCTCGCGGCGGCTGGACCAGATCTTCCCTTCGAAGGCGTATCCTTTGAAGAGTTTGGTGAATGTCTCCTCCTTGATGACACCCTCTCTGTAGAGCTTCACGAGTTTCAGCTTGAGTGAGATGTTCCTCGCGAGATTCTCCATCAAGTCCTTGGTAAGTGGGTCTGGGACGAATGTCTTGGGTGCTTGGAAATCTTCAACCAATTCTACCGCCTCTATCTTTGCTTCGATTCCCGTAGATAAGGGCTCGTTCGGCGTCTCGACTGGCTTGGGCGTCTCCACCGGTGTTGGTGGGGCCTCGACTACTGTGGGGACGACCTCCGCCGGCTTCTCTTCTACTACCTCCACGACCGGAGTTGGTTCGGGTGTCTTCTCCTCGGGCATCACGGGCTCCGGTACGGGCTCGGGCGCAGCCTCGGATTCCTTTACCTCGGGCTGAGTGACTGTCTCGACTTGTTGAACGGGGGCTGCTTCGACAACAGGTTCCTCCTGCTTGACTTCGGGGGTCACCGCTGCTGCCTCCATCTTGGACTCCTCAGGCTTCGCAGCCTCCTCTTCTTCATCGTCGACCATTATAACTGCGTCCTCCTCCACCGGCTTCGCCGGCTCGAGCTTCGCCTCGGGTTCAGCCGTCGCCTCCTCCTTCGACTGCTCATCTTTGTAGAGGGGGAAGCCGCAGTTCAGGCAGTAGAGAGTCTTGGGAACATCCTCTTTGCAGTTGGGGCAGTGAACAACCTCGCTTGAAGATCCGCTTGCCATAAACACACCATCCAGTCGATAACAATAACAAATTACGTTTTAGAGATTTAATCATTTTCAATCCCGGACCCCCTCATTATTGCCTGAAAAGGGTCAAAAAACGGCTAAAAACAGTACACCGCCTCTATATTAGGCTCGTATACCCTGATTCATTCGGAAAACGATAAAAGAACGCATGCTATGTGGCTTCCACTTCACTCGGCTGTGTAATTTCTTACGCGGGTAGTTTACTCTCTCAAGGCGTCCGGTGTGAAACTCTTCCCCCGCCTGGGCGACTGGTGTGATGATTACGGATAGAAGTACTGTTGCAATCATCATGGTTTTTAACGTTGTGAGGTTTGTATTTTTCATAATCCGCATGTAGATGTGGCGAATCACACTATGTTTATCAGTTGCTCATAATAGTTGGATTGGCTCGGTCACTGGTGAATGCACTGATTGTCTGAAAAAAGACTGCGAAAGGATTCCTGGGTGGAGAAGAAGCCCTATCCCAGTTCTCGTCTCCAGCCCTTCATCTCGGCTGGGCTGCTTGTGCTTTCCCTCGCCGCGTTCGTAATGTTCTCCTCGGGGGACGTCGTGGTTCAGGCACTGCTCCTAGTTGTCTTCGTATCCCTGACCTTCAGTGTGGCGATCTTCCCTAAGTACATGGAGTTCACGGGTATGGCGGGGGCTCTTGTGACGGAGGGCGTCGCGAAGGCTAGGGTGACGAAGGACTTCCGCAGATTCCTGTCCCTGTTCTCCCTTCTGATGGTTCTGCTCGTCGCCCCGATCCTGATACTTGTGACCGCGCCTCCGGTACTGTTCCTCGGATCCCTGATGGGGATAATTGTCGGCTTCACCAGTTTCCAGCTCGTCTTCACGATGTATATTAGGGGCTGGGAAAGGGTGAAAGGTCTGAGGGTCTCCCGCTACCAGCTTGTCTCTGAGGATGAGCGGGGTAAGCGTCTCATCTTAGAGTACGGGTTGAGGGCCGAGAGAACCTGACTTGGAGCGAACACTGATCCTCGCCTACATTTCACCGATAGTGTCCTGCCTAATCATTTCGCTTGGTTTTGTATGTCTCTTTCTCATAGGCGACCTTCGTAGCACCCTCAGGGCTCCCAGTCGGGGTTCGTTGAGCAGATCGTGTGGGCCGTCTCCCTGACGCTCTGGGGTTGCTGGGAGTGGTGCTTCTCTACTGGTTGGCGGGGCACCTTGCGCCCATGTTCCTCGGCTTGACGCCTTGGTAATCTACATGCTATTGTAGCCTTGATGGGGTTGGCTACATTCTTTTCAATGAGAGTCACCCCGTCTTATCCATGGCGTCTCCCCGCGGCGGTTTCAGTCCCGATGAACTCGCATATTACTCGCGTCAACTGGTCCTCGCCGAGATAGGGTTGAACGGGCAGAAGAAGCTCAGGGACGCCCGGGTCCTCGTGGCTGGGGTCGGGGGGCTCGGCTGCCAGCTCTCCGTCCAGCTCGCCTCAATGGGCGTCGGCTTCCTCAGACTCGTGGACCGGGACGTCGTCGAAATGAGTAACCTTCAGAGGCAGCACCTCTACGGCGTCGACGTCGTTGGGTACCCTAAAGTGGAGGCGGCTGAGATGCGCCTCCGCAAGGTGAATCCCTTCATCGACATCGAGGCCCTCCCCGTATCGGTGAATGACCGGACAGCTGCAAAGCTTGTGGAAGGCGTGGACCTCGTTGTCGATGGGCTGGATAGGCTTACACCCCGTATGGCCTTGAACAGGGCATGTGTGAGGCTCGGCGTGCCCTACGTCTACGGCGCGGTCATCACACACGTAGGGAACGTCTCTACGATCATCCCGGGGGAGACCCCCTGCCTGGAGTGCTGGCAGGGCGGCGTGGATGAGGCGAACGTCCCCACATGCGCGATTGTGGGTGTGATGCCCCCCGCAATAAGCGTCATAGCCAGCATACAGGTCTCCGAGGCGGCGAGGATCATCCTCGGCGAGAAGCCGCGGCTCGCGGGCAAACTGCTCTTCTTCGACCTAGACGACCTTAGCATGGAGAAGATCACCCTAGCCAAGGCCGAGTCCTGCGGGGTCTGCGGAGCCGGGGTTTCCGATCCCGTGGAGAGCGACCCCATCGAGGAGGTATGCGGGAGAAGCGGGAAGAGGGTGTTCACGATGACCCCGAAGACGCTCGCGGAGCTCGATCTAGCCTCCATGGAGGGCAAACTGGGCAAACTCGGCCTCAAGAAGAGGCTTGCTACGCGCCTCGGATTGACCTTCGAAGACGCAAAAGGACTCACGGGGAGTGTCTTCAGAACGGGTGTAGCCGTCTTCGAGGGCGCGGAGTCTAGGGTAAACACCGTGAAACTCTACGAAAAAATAACTGGCACTAAAATCGAATAGCATTTTAACCCTCCGAGCCACGCCCTAAGCGTTATGTCCCTAAGGGCGGAGCTCGAAGCCTTCCTCGGCGCCCCCGAGGGCAGGCGCGTCGTCCTAGTCGGGATAGGGAGCCCGATGCGGCACGACGACATCGTCGGACTCAAGGTGCTAGAGTACCTCGAGGGGAAGACCCCGAGGAGCGTCCTGCTTCTCCCCACAGAGACCGTGCCCGAGAGCTACACGGGCGCCATCAGGGACTTTCAGCCCACACACGTCCTCCTCATCGACGCAGCCAACTTCAACGGCGCCCCAGGCGGGGCTCGAATAATCCCGCCTAATCTGATAGCCAACGCATCAGTCTCAACACACAGCCTACCCCTCCACGTCCTAATCGGTTACATTAAGAAGACCATCTGCGAGAACGTCGTACTCGTCGGCATACAGGGCGTGAACATCGACATGGGTGAAGGCTTGACCCCGGAGGTGGAGAGAGGGGCGTCCGAGATAGCGAAAATGCTCCTTGATCTCCTCAACAAATAGGCTAAAAGAGCCGTTTTTCTAGCGTATTTATTCTTCATGTCACAGTATAAGTCCTAGAAATGCAAATTCTTATCAACCATGAAAGTTTATATCCCGCAACCAAACGAAGGTTTGAGGGACCGAATTGCTTGAAGGTCTTACCGGATTCGCAGTAATTTTGGTTGTAGCCGTCGCCGTCGCCCTGATCATCATGGCGATAGGCAACGACATCGCACCCAAGAGTCCGGACACACCCGGCAAACTGGCGCCCTACGCCTGCGGTGAGGACATAACCCCCACCAAGGTTAGGGTGAACGTCGAGAACTTCTTCATCTACGCGGTATACTTCATGATATTCGACGTATTGGGCTTCGTCCTCGCGACGACGCTCGCCAGACCGGCTAATGTGATGCTTCCGCTAGCGTATGCGGCTGCGTCGCTTGTGTCCATCGCCATACTCTCGGCAAAGTGGAGGAAATGAAATGGGCCTCGTTACATGGGCTAGAACTCGCTCCCCTTGGCTGATACACTTCAACGGCGCCGCATGCAACGCCTGCGACATAGAGATCGTCGCGGTGTTGACGCCTCGATTCGACATCGAGCGCTTCGGCGGCGTCCTCAAGGGAAGCCCAAGACACGCCGACGTCCTGCTCATCTCCGGTTCAATATCCCGGAAGCTGAAGAGCAGGCTCCAGAGGATATACGAGCAGATGCCTGAGCCAAAGTTCGTCGTGGCGATCGGCAGCTGCGCCAACACGGGCGGCACATTCCAGGACTGCTACAACGTCATGGAGGGCGTCGACAAGGTCATCCCGGTCAACGCCTACGTCGTGGGCTGCCCCCCTAAACCGGAGGCCATCCTCGACGGCGTGGTAAAGCTCCTGAAGAGCGCGGGGTACTGAGGTGAATTGAATGAGTTACGCTGAAGAAAATAAGAAGACCCTTGAGAGATTCATCGAAACGATCGGCAAAAAGAACGTCATCGACTCAAAGGTCCCAAAGGAGAAGCGGTACTACGTCACCATAAAGACCGAGAAGCTCAGGGACGCCGTCACCTACATCAAGGAGAAGGAGGGGCTGTTCCACCTCTCGACGATCACGGGTGTAGACTATGGCGAGGAGAGGGAGCTGAACTATCACTTCAACCGCCCTAACCTCATCTTCACTATCAAGGTGCGGGTCCCAGCCGACAAGCCGGTGGTCCCCTCAATCACAGACATAATCAACGGCGCCACAATCTTCGAGAGGGAGGTCTACGACCTCCTCGGGGTAACCCCTGAAGGTCATCCCAACCCGAAGAGGCTCCTCATGACCGAGGAGTGGCCCGAGGGAGTCTTCCCGCTCCTGAAGAAGTGGGACGTGAAGTCCCTCAGGAAGGCGATCGACGGGGAGGAATGGACATGAGTGACACAGAGTTTAGCATACCAATAGGCCCGCAGCATCCAGCGCTTAAGGAGCCGGCGAGCTTCCTCTTCAAGGTCGACGGCGAGGTAGTCGTCGACGTTGAGCCCCGCCTGGGCTACAACCACAGGGGCATCGAGAAGGCGATGGAGGCGAGGACCTACATACAGAACCTCTACCTTACGGAGAGGGTCTGCGGAATCTGCAGCAACGCCCACCAGACGCTCTACGCCATGAACGTGGAGGACGTCGCGGGCATAACCATCCCCCCGAGGGCTAAGTACCTGCGCACATTCGTACACGAGCTGGAGAGGCTGCACAGCCACCTGCTCTGGGTCGGCGTCGCCGCCCACGAGATCGGCTTCGACACCCTCTTCTACTACGTCTGGCGCGACCGCGAGGTCGTCCTCGACATGCTCGAGGAGATAAGCGGCAACAGGGTCAACTACGCCTTCAACGCAATAGGCGGCGTCCGCAGGGACATATCGAGTGACCAGATACCCAAGTTCCAGAAGGGGCTCGATATACTCGCGGAGCGCACAAAGTACTACACTCAGGTCGCCACGACGGAGTCCACGATCATCAACAGGGCCGCCGGCGTCGGCTACTGCAGCAAGGCTGACATGATCCGCCTCTGCGGCTGCGGCCCACACGCACGCGCAAGCGGCGTGAACAAGGACACCCGCCGCGACAACCCCTACCTAGCATACGACGAGATCCCGTGGAACGTCGTCACCGCCGAGAGCGGCGATGTACTGGGTAACGTCGTCGTCCGCGTAGGCGAGTTGGTGGAGAGCGTCGGGATCGCCAAGTATGTCCTAGATCACCTGCCCGATGGCCCTATCAGGGAGAAGTTCAACCCCCTGCAGAAGGTCCCCGAGGGCGAGGCCGTCAACATGATCGAGGCACAGCGCGGCGAGGACATCCACTACATATGCAGCAAGGGCGACAACAAGCCCTACAGGTACAAGATCAGGGCGCCGACGATGGCGAACATACCCAGCCTCGTGGTCAAGCTCAAGGGCGGGTACATCGCCGACATCCCAATAGTCCTCGCGGGCATCGACCCGTGCTTCAGCTGCACGGACCGCATGGTCTTCGTCGACGAGTCAAAGGAGAAGACATGGGACATGAACGACGAGGAACTCAGGAGATACGGAATAAGGTGGTACTCTAATGGTCTCAATAAGTGACATAGTCAGCGTCGTCGTGTTCCCCGGGGCGCTCTTCATCATAGCCTACGCCCTATACTGCAACTGGCTGAGCCGGAAGACCGTCGCGCGCCTCCAGAACAGGAGGGGCCCGATGCACACCGGCCCCGCCGGCATACTGCAGCCCTTCGCCGACATCGTGAAGCTCCTCGCTAAGGAGGACATCACGCCCGCCGCGGCGAACAGGACGCTTTTCATCTCGGCGCCTGTGATAATCTTCGCCCTCGCGCTCTCCGCCGTCTTCATAATGCCCATACAGTCCCTGACCAACCTCTACTCCTATACCCCGATCGTCAGCTTCGAGGGCGACCTCATCATCGTCCTCCTCATATGCAGCCTCATAGTCCTCAACGTCTTCCTCGCAGGTTGGAGCAGCTCCAACGCCTTCGGCGCAATCGGCGCGACTAGGGTGGCGCTCGCTACCCTCGCATACGAGATTCCGCTCGTGTTGCTCGCGCTCGGCCCCGGCATCATGGCTGGCAGCCTCAGCATCAACAACATCGTCGCATGGGAGGTGGGGAGTGTACAGAACTTCCTCGCAGGCCCGACCATCTGGGGTGCCCTGCTCGGAGTCGCCATGTTCGTCGGCTTCTGCATCTGCATCCTCTCTCTCCTCGCGGAGACCGAGATGCGCCCATTCGACATGGCCGAGGCCGAGACCGAGATCGTCCACGGCTGGCAGGTCGAGTACAGCGGAAAGAAGCTGGCCCTGCTAACCCTCGGGCGCGACATCAAGATGGTGCTCGCCTCCGCCCTGCTGACATCGCTGTTCCTAGGCGGACCAGCCGGACCAATCCTACCCCCAATCGTATGGTTCATCATAAAGACCACGTTCTGCGTCCTCATCCTAAGCAACCTGAGCGCAGCGTTCGCCAGGTTCAGGATAGACCTCATGCTCCGCTGGGCGTGGCAATACCTGACGCCCCTCGCCGTCCTACAGGTGATGGCGATCGTGGCGCTGTCGGGAGTGATCTAAGATGGCTATGGAGAGAGAACTTCTCAAGAACGCCTTTAGCAAGCCCTGCACGTTAGTCTACCCCTTCGAGAAGAGGGAGATGCCCAAGGGTAGCCGCGGCAGACACGATTACGACGAGGCGAAGTGCACGGGGTGCGGCATGTGCAGCCGCGTCTGCCCGAGCTTCGCCATCGAGCTCAAGGGCCTCGGCCCGAAGTGCGAGGGGTTGAAGATCAACCTCGGGGCCTGCCTCTTCTGCCAGCAGTGCGAGGAGAGCTGCCCCACCGGAGCCATCTGGCTCACCACGGCGTATGAGCTCGCCGTCATCAACAAGGCGGACGAGATACTGGAGTTCAATAGGACGCCCAGGGCGCCTGCGGTACCCGCCGCGAAGCCCGCGGCTCCAGTGGCTGTGGTAGCTCCGGCTGCGCCGGTTGAGAAGCCGTCCGCCCCGGCTAAGAAGGCGGCGGCGCATAAGGAGGCGAAGAAGTGATGGCGTCCGAGTTGTTACAGTTCGGAATACTCGCGGCGACCATCGCATTCGCACTCGGCGCGGCTGGGCTGAAGAACCTGCTATACGCGGCTCTCAGCCTCGGCGCGATGTGCCTCTGCCTCGGCGGCCTCTACTGGACGCTCTACGCGCCCTACGTGGGCCTCTTCCAGATGCTCATCTACGGAGGCGCGGTAGTGGTTCTGTTCGTCGCCGTCATAATGTTCGTGAGGAGTGAGGGAAATGAGTGAAAATAACGGCGCAATCAAAGTCGCGGGCCTCATAGTATCGGGGCTCCTCTTCCTCTCGCTGCTCTACGTGGTATCAACCACACCGTTCCCACACGCCTCTTTCCTGAGCAGGGAACTACTCTCGACCCAGCAGGCTGACCAGCTTGGTGGCGAGATGAGCAACTTCCTCTGGAACTTCAGGGGACTCGATCTGATGATGCAGACACTCATACTATTCGCCACGGCGATCAGTTGCCTGGCGCTCCTAAGGGAGGAGAAACACTGATGGCAAACGACGTGGTCTTCATCGGCGCTATATTCGCGCTGATATGCATCGGCCTCTACTGCGTGACGCAGAAGAGCATGATACGCATACTGCTCGGCGTCGAACTGATGCTCAACGCCGGCAACCTCGCCCTCGTCTACTTCGCGTCTTACAGGATAGCCGCTGGGTTCGTCGACCCGCTGGGCCAGAGCCTGGCATTCATGTCGATAATCCTCGGCGGCAGCACGATAGCCGTCGGCCTCGCCCTCGTAGTCAACGCCTACAAGCAGTTCAAGACTACTGAGGTCGACAAGATGAGGAGGCTGAAATGGTGATGGGTCTAGAACTCATCTTCATGTTCGCGCCCTTCGCCGTGGTGCTCTTCGGGCTCCTAGGCGAGAGGCTCAAGGTGGCGAAGCTCAGGGAGATCGTAGCGATCCTCGTGAGCCTCGGCACCCTCGCCGGCGTCTGGCAGCTCTACACGATGGTGCAGGCCAGCACGACGGGCATACTCGTGGTGACCCTCGGCGGCGCTCCGCCGCTCGGGGCCTGCTTCGAGATCGACATGCTCAGCATCTACATGGCCTTCAGCGCCGCGCTGCTCGGCCTCTTCGCTACTGTCTACAGCTACAGCTACATGGCACACGATACCCGCTTGACGGAGTACTACACGTTGCTGTCGGCCCTCGTGGTCGGCATCATCGGCGTGGCCTTCGCCGGCGACTTCTTCACATTCTTCGTCTTCTGGGAGCTTATGGGCATCGCGAGCTACGTGCTCGTCGCCTTCAGGAAGGAGAACTGGGGACCAGTCGAGGCGGGCTTCAAGTACATGGTTATGGGGGCCGTCGGCTCGACCATGCTTCTGCTGGGCATCGCGCTCATCTACGGCATGGCGGGCACGGTGAACTTCGCACAGATCAGCAGCGCCCTCCACGTCGGAGGCGCCGGCGTCTGGATGATGGTCGCCATGGTCGTCTTCGTGGTCGGCTTCGGAATAAAGTCAGCCATCGTGCCATTGCACACCTGGCTACCCGACGCCCACCCCGAGGCACCAAGCCCAATCAGCGCCATGCTCTCAGGCATCCTCATCGAGACAGCCCTCTACGGGCTCACCCGGATACTCTACATCGCCTTCCCAGCAGCCGACTTCGCACTAGTCATCGCAGCACTCGCAGTCATAACCATGACCTTCGCAAACGTCGTCGCCGTCCTGCAGACCGACGTCAAGAGGATGCTCGCATACTCGAGCATCGCACAGGTCGGCTACATGATGATAGGCGTCGCCAGCGGTGGCATCATGGGGTTGACCGGATTGTTCCTGCACATCTTCAACCACAGCCTCATGAAGGGGCTGGCTTTCCTCTCCGCCGGCTCGATGATCGAGGAGGCGGGCAGCCGGGACATCGAGAAGCTGAGGGGCATCTCAAAGGTGATGCCCATCACGACGCTGACGATGTTCATCGCGATGCTCGGCCTCGGCGGAGTGCCCGGAACAGCCGGCTTCATCAGCAAGTACCTACTCTTCGGCTCGGCGATCGCCCCCGGGTTCTGGTGGCTCACCGTGATCGCGGTGCTCAACAGCGCCCTGAGCATGGTCTACTACCTACGGGTGATGAAGGCGCTGGTCGGCCAGCCCAAGGAGGCTTTGAAGGCTACGAAGGAGGCGCCGCCCCTCATGCTGGGCGTCACCGTCGCGATGGCCACACTCATCATCCTATTCGGTGTGTGGCCCGCCCCGATGATAGCCTACGCGACCGAGGCAGCGAAGGCGCTTCTCAACCTCACTAACTACGTAAAGGTGATAATGCCATGATCAGTCTACTGAATATCGCGGCCGAATCGGTACAGGCATCCGGGCTAGATGCAATTATGCAGAACCCCGGCGCCTGGCTGTGCTTCTTGATCCCGCTCGCGGGCGCGCTGCTCATGCCCTTGATCGCCAAGGCGGGCAACAAGGCCCGCGACTACGCGGCGGTCGCCATCGCTTTCGCGGCCGTCGTCGCGGCGGCATCCCTGCTCCCCGGGCTCTGGGCAGAGCACGCCACTAACGACATACAGGTCGCCACGTGGATAACATACCCTAACGGGGCACCGCTCAAGCTGGGCGTGTTAGTCGACCCGCTGAGCATAATGATAGCGAACGTCGTCGCGTTCATCGCGTTCCTCATCGTCGTCTACAGCGTCGGCTACATGCACGGCGACGAGCACCTCACGAGGTACTGGTTCTTCTTCCTCTTCTTCATAGGCAGCATGCTCCTGCTCGTCCTCTCCGACAACATGATTCAGATGTTGATCGGCTGGGAGGGCGTCGGGCTCTGCAGCTACGGATTGATCGGATACTACTACCGCGACCCCAAGGAGAGGTGGCTGGGTGGCCCGCCGCCGACCAAGATGTTCCCACCGAGCCACGCGGGCATGAAGGCCTTCGTGGTCACGGGTATCGGGGACGTCTTCCTCCTCGCCTCTATCTTCATCATCTACAACTACGCTGGCACGCTGAACTTCGTCGAGCTGATCGAGAGGGCGCCCGAGTGGATGACCGCCATATCCGTCGTCCCCGGCCTCCTCAGCCTGACAGCCATACTCTTCCTCGGAGGACCAATCGGCAAGAGCGCGCAGTTCCCGCTCCACGAGTGGCTCCCCGAGGCCATGGCGGGCCCGACGGCGGTCAGCGCACTAATCCACGCCGCCACGATGGTCAAGGCAGGTGTTTACCTAGTCGCTAGGATGGCGCCCGCCTTCTACATCGGAACATTCGCGCAGCACCTCGCTGAGGCTCAGACATACTTCATCGCCATAGCCATCGTGGGCGCCTTCACGGCGTTCCTCGCGGCTAGCCAGGCGATAGTGGCTCTTGAGCTGAAGAAGGTGCTAGCCTACTCTACAGTGAGCCAGATCGGGTTCATGATGCTCGGCCTCGGTGTCTCGGGCCTCGGTGAGGGCAACCTCCTGCCCGGGCTCACAGCCGGCGTCTTCCACCTGGTCAGCCACGCCCTCTTCAAGGCGGCGCTTTTCCTCGGCGCGGGCAGCGTGATCCACGCCGTCGAGACGATATACATGGATAAGATGGGTGGGCTCGGCAAGCAGATGCCATTCACCAAGATACTCATGCTCCTAGCGACGTTGAGCCTGGCGGGCATATTCCCGTTCAGCGGCTTCTGGAGCAAGGACGCCGTCTTGGTGGCGAGCCTCAACGCGGGGCTCACACTGACAAACGTGCTATACGTGGTCGCGGTGGTCACCGCCCTGATGACCCTGGTCTACAGCGCCCGCTACATCTACATGGTCTTCTACGGTGAGAAGAGCCACTTCATCAACGAGCTCGAGCACGAGGGCCACCACGTACACGAGAGCCCCGCCATCATGTGGGGTCCAATCGCGGTACTCGTCGCCATAATGCTCGGCGTGAGCGCCCTTGGACTCGCCGGGTTCTTCGTACCCAGCCTGAGCCCCGAGGTCTTCATAGAGGAGCAGATGGTGAAGGTCGTCGAGGGGCTACACGTCCCCGAGATATTCGCCGCTGCCCACGTAGACTTCGCCGAGCCCGCCGTCGCGGCG
>JAPKYO010000069.1 GCA_026394265.1 Candidatus Bathyarchaeota archaeon | reverse complement strand
CCCCAGGGCGGGGGTGCCGGCGGTGATGCTCGCGTGCTCATGCTTGCCCCCGGTGCTAAGCAGAGCTCAGCAGTGCTTGGCACTGCTCAGGTAGCAGTCAACCTGCTAGTTGAACTGGCTGCCCGCGCTTAGTCGGGGGGTGAGTACCGCATAGGCTCCTCGGGTGCATCAATCTCGGCCTAGGCTGAGGGGGAAGGCAAACGCGTATCCGGAGACACAGGTTTTGGGGCCTTATCCCTTGATCTTCTGGAAGACAAGGTTCGCGACCGATGAGTCCTGTATGGCGATGCCCACGCTCTTGAAAACGGTGATGCCGTCGCTCGGCGTCCTGCCCTTCTTCTCGCCGGTGACGAGTTCGCCTAACTCGGCGTGTATGTGGGACTCTGTTATGGCCCCCTCCTGAATAGGAATGAGTATGTCCCCCGACTCGAGTCTGATCGCCTCCCACTCGTCGATGACGACCTTGGCGTCGGCGATTATCCCCGTCTCAAGCTCCCTCCAGTCCGGGTAGAAGGCGCCTATCGCTGAGACGTGCACCTTGTCTTTGAGCCACTTGCGCTTCACAACAGGCATCTTCGAGGTGGTAGCCGTGAGCACCATGTCAGCATCCCTGCACGCCTCCTCACCGCTAGCCGCCTTCACAATCGGTATTCCGAGGCGCGCCTCCACATCGACTGCGAACTTGTCGACGGCTGGCTTGATGGGGTCGTAGACCCTTATCTCTTCGAGTTTACGCACCGTGGCGGCGGCCCAAGCCTGGTTGCGGGCCTGAGCGCCCGCGCCGAAGACAGCGGCGATTTTCGCATCCTTCGGGGCGAGGTACTTCGCCGCGACGCCTGAGACGGCTCCCGTCCTTACGCCCGTGAGATAAGTAGCGTCCATGAATGCCTCCACCTGCCCCGTCTCCGGATTGTTGATGACGATCCAGGCAGCCGTGGTGGGCAGCCCCTTCTTCGGGTTGTCGGGATAGATGCTTATGATCTTTGTCGCCTGCGCCCCCGACTCGTCGAGGTATGAGGGCATGAAGCTAATGCTACCGTTGTACCGGGGGAGCATTATGGTGCTCCGGGTGGGCATCACGACCTTCCCGCGGCGTAGCTGGGCAAAGGCACCCTCCACCGCCTCGATAGCCTCCCCCATTGACAGCAGCTTCGCGATATCCTGATCGCTCAGAACGAGCATGGGATAACCACACGCCCACCCAATAAAAAACCATAGGGGTGAGGGGGTACCACCGATATTCCGTTTCCTAGCTCCTTTCACCCAGAGATGCTTGAAAACGACGCCGTTCACACGCCGATCTACGCAAAAGAAGCACCTATTCCCTACAATGCCGCGAAAATATTTTTTTCCCTTATCGTGTGTAGCACGCTACAAGCGGGCTAGGGTTTGGGGAGCCCGAGCATCTTCCTCGCCTCATCGGGCTTCGCCACCTCAATGTTCAGCGCCTCCGCTATGGTGACGATCCTCTTGACGAGGTCGGCGTTGCTCTTCGCAAGCTCCCCGTGGCGGATGTAGATGTTATCCTCGAAGCCCACTCTGACGTGCCCGCCCAGCGTCATGGCGAACGCCCCCATCGGGAGCTGTGTCCTCCCAAGCGAGCAGACGCTCCACGTCCAGCTTGGGCTCAGTTGCTCCACGCCGTACATGAGAGCCTTCGGCGTCGGCGACCACCCCGTCGTCCCAACCATCACGAACTGAACATGCAGGGGCTCCTTCATCACACCGTCCCTCACGAGCATCTTCGTCGCGTTTATCATCCCCGTGTCGTAGAACTCAAGCTCCGGCTTGATCCCCGCCTCATGCATGTACTCCACCCAGCGCTTGATGGTCGGTATCTCGTTCATGAAGACGTTCTCGTAGGGCGGCGTCCAGAGGTTTATCGTCCCCATGTTCAGGCTCATCATCTCCGCCCCGAGGGTGCACCTCTCCTTCACCATCTCATCCAGCTTCGCGCCACTCGTCGGGCGTGCACCCCCCGTTGTCATGTTGATGATGATGTCGCAGCGATCCCGGATCAGCTTCGCGTACTGCTTGAAGTATGGGTTGGGGTCCGCCGCCGGCTTACCCGTCACCGGGTCCTTAGCGTGCAGATGCACGATCGACGCTCCCGCCTCCCAGCACCTGTACGTCTCCTCCGCGATCTCCTCGGGTGAGCTCGGAACATAGGGCGTCATACCCTTGTGCACCGGCTCCCCGCCCGTCACCGCAGCCGTGATGATCATCTTCGCCATAAGAACACTATATACTATGGGACACTCAACCGATTTTAACGATTGCGAGTCGAGCCGCCCCGTGAAGACGACAAACCTAAACCCCCAGCAAGGAGAAACACGCCCCACAACCTTTAGACGCCCCCCAACGATACCACCCACATGAAATTCAATCCACTGGTACCCGAGCTAAGCGTCTCAAACCTCCCACGCAGCCGAGCCTTCTACGTCGACACCCTCGGATTCAAGGTGGAGTACGAGCGCCCCGCGAACAAGTTCATCTACCTCTCCCTACAGGGCGCCCAGATAATGATCGAGGAGACAAACGGACACTGGTCGACTGGCGAACTAGAACACCCCTACGGTCGGGGCATCAACTTCCAGTTCGCCGTAGACAACGTGAATGCCCTCATCGAATCCCTACGAGAGAACGACGTCCCCCTCTTCCGCCCCCTGACCGAGAGCTGGTACAGAGGAGGAGACACCCTCTACGGTCAGACAGAGTTCCTCATCCAAGACCCCGACGGCTACCTCCTCAGATTCGCGCAGGACATAGGAAGCAAACCAGCCAAGTAGCGCCCAATATCTACGACGTAGAAGACCTAACCGCGAACAGGGCTTCTCACCAGCGCCGCCCTTTTCAACGAGAAACACACCCCATACCCCATGCCGATCCGGGTAGTCAGCTTCGACATGGAGGGAACCCTCGTCGACCACGCCTACAGCAAGCAGATCTGGGAGGGGGACATCCCCGCCCTATACGCCGAGGCGCACGGGCTCCCACTCGAAGAGGCGCGCAAAAAAGTCCTAGCCGAGTACGCCGAGGTCGGCGAGGGACAACCCGAGTGGTACGACATGGGCTACTGGTGGAGACGCCTCGGGCTCCCCCACTACTGGCGCGACCTACCCAAACGGCGCAAGGACGAGTGCAACGTCTACCCCGACGTGCCAGCAGTCCTGACGCGCCTAGGAAAACGCTACCCCCTCATCATCTCCTCAAACACCATCAGGGAGTTCCTAAAGATCCAGCTAGAATGCATAGAGTACCCATTCAGCAAGGTATTCTCCGCCCCAACAGACTTCCACGCCGTCAAGAAGGCGCCGGACTTCTACCAGCGCGTCTGCGACGAACTCGACATAAAGCCGGAGGAGCTAGCACACGTCGGCGACCACGAGGAGTTCGACTACCGCGCACCGAAGAAGCTAGGCGTCAAAGCGTATCACCTCGACAGAACCGGGAAGCTGACCGGCGAGGACGTTGTCCACGACCTGAACGAGTTCGCCGAGAGGCTACTCTAAGCCGCACGCCTTCTCGTACTCGTAGACAAGCCGAGAAGTCACCACCCAAGCCTCAAGCGCCTCGGGGTGGATGCTCACAGCCTCATCCGCCTCAGCGAGTGTCTCCTCCCTCATCGCGCCGTGCGGGTAAGCCCCGAGGAAGACGAGCGGATTCTCCTCCGCCGCCAACCGCCTACACAGTTCATCCAGCTTCTCAGCCTTCCCGTGACTCGTCAACGCGAACGTCCTACTCGGGCGGATTTCCCCCCTAAGGTCCTTCAGGCTCTTCCTCACCAGCGTTATCAGAGGCTTCTCCTCACCTCCCGGGGGGACACGCTTCTCAGCGAACAGCTGCTCCATGAGACTATCAAACCTGTTACAGTCCCTCGGCAACCTGAGCTCGGGGGCGAAGTCTATGAAGTCACCGTTCAACGTATGCGCAAACGACCTGAGCCTCCCCGCCTTATTCAACGGCGACCCCAACGCCTCAAGCAGGCAGAAGTGGAGGATATCCGGACGCCCCCTCTTCTTCCCCTCCGGCAGATCAAGCATCGCCCGGTGATGCAGACTCCTATCAAGCAAAACCCCCTCAGGGTTCTTACCATCCCTCTTCGCGTTCCGCGTCACGGATGGGTGACGACTGATCTTCCTCGGCACGATCTCCATCGCGGCCTCGACGAAAAGGACGTTGAGCATCCCGAGAATAAGGGGGGTCCCTGATAATAACCGTATCAGAGAACTCTACTCGACGGTGATGGCGGCCGACGGGCAGCCGTTGACGCAGGCCATACACATGATGCAGTCCGACGCACGCGTCGCCTGAGCCTTCTTCTCCCCACTGATCTCCACCATGTCGTAGACGTTCATCGGGCAGACTTCGGCGCAGACACCCGCGCCGGTACACTTCCCAAGATCAACCTTGACATCAGCCATATCCAAACCTAAACCCCAGATACCCTCCCCCGGCTAAATAACCACCGGAAAGACACAAGTAGCCGCCGACCCGAATAACCCCCGGGTGCAGAAACTGGCGGAAGAATTCACCCTAGCCCCGATGCGGAGACTCATAAAGAAACAGGGAGACGTGAAGATCAGCGAGGAAGCCGCCGAGGAGATGAGGCGCGCCGTCGGCGAAGCCGCCCAGAGACTCGCCGAAGCCGCCGTCGAAAACGCGAGAAAAGACAACCGTAAAACCGTCCTAGAAAGAGATATCAGAGCCGCCCGCCTCAGGGAGAAGGAACGAGAGTAACCAAATGACGACCACACAACCCCCAACCAAGGGACTCAGACGCCTCCTATTCGGCCAATACGTCGAGTACGCCAAGACACTCGCCCCAATATTCGCACTCTGCTGCTTCCTATTCGGCTTCAGCCTCGGAATGGGCTACATCCTCGGCAACACAATACCCGAATCAACGATGAACGACCTGCTCGGATCATTCCCCGACCTCACCAAAATGAGTCTCCTCGAACTCTTCGGATTCATCGCCGCAAACAACGCCGTCAAGAGCCTGCTATTCATGCTCGGAGGCCTCCTCGGAGGCGTGCTCCCGCTCTTCTTCGTCATATTCAACGGCTTCTTCATAGGCTACGTCGCCTATACCCTAGGCTCCGTCTACGGCCTCGGCTACATAGTCGCGGGCCTCACGCCACACGGGATTATCGAGATCCCCGCCATCATCCTCGCGATGTCGATAGGTATTAGCCTCGGCTACGCCGCCCTCAACTCGCTCCGGGGAGAAGGCAGCATAATGAAGGAGGCGAGACCCGCCCTCGGGCTGTTCCTGACGCGTATCGTGCCCATGCTGATAATCGCCGCCGTTATCGAGGTTACCATCACCCCCCTCATAATGGCCCTACTCGGATACGTCTGACAGCTAACCTTTTCTAAACAGACGCCGGATAGAGGTCCATGATAGTTAAAAACGGTCTACGCTTCAACTGCTGCGAGAGCGTACTCCTCAAGATCCATGAAGAGCACCCCCTACCCGGCTTCGACGACGCGACGATGAGAATCGCCTCGAACCTCGGCGGGGGAGTCGCCGGCTGGGGGGACATCTGCGGAGCCCTGCTCGGAGGCGCCATGGCAATCGGCCTCATATACGGAACCGATGGCGACGAAACACCCCCGACATTCGACGAAGAACGCCTCAAGGAACGCAAGATAACCCTAGAACTCATCAAGGAGTTCAAAACCAAGTGGAGGCACGTTGGCTGTTGTGATCTCCTCGGTTGCCGCGGCTGCACCCCCGAGGAGAGGACGAAACGCGGCGAAGACCTCAAGGCGCGCGGCGAGTCCCACTGCGACGAATACGTCGACTGGACCGTCGCCGAGACCCTCGCGATAATCAAGAAAACCAAGTAAAACGGGTATTTACTATACCAACTTTACTTCATACTTCTCAAATAAGTATATATTTACCCGAGTGGGGGGTAAGAAGACCGAGGCGGCAATACTCAGGAAGCCAAGTAAACACCTAGGGGTTTGTCGCAGAACCACGCCACCCGGTCAACCCTTGTGAACTACCCATGACTTAAGTCATGGGCTTCCTGAATCACCGAGGCGACTTGCGCACCTCCGATGAGACGCGTAGCTGTCACCTCTCCAACAGGCGTATATTCGGGCGGTCCCCGCCCTATCTCAAGACCACGCTTGAGAATATTTCTAGCCGCATTCACATCCCTATCCAAAACAAGCCCACAGCGGGGACAGACGTGAACCCTCACAGCCAGATCCTTCTCAACCCTCACGCCGCAACCAGAGCAGATCTGACTAGTATCACGGGGATCGACAAACGCTGTCACACCCTCTGACAGCCCAGCCATGTAGGTCAGTGCGTTCCTCAACAATCCCCAACCAGCGTCAGCTATGCTCTTGCTCAGGCACCTATTAGCCTGCATATTCTGAATTTTTAGATCTTCAACATAGATCCGCTCATACCTATCCACGATGCACCTAGCCGCCTTGTACGCATAGTCACGCCTCTGATTAGCAACCCTCTCATACCCCACCGCCAACTGAAGCCTAGCCCTACCCCAGTTGTTGGAGCTCACACATCGTCTACTGACGCGGCGATGCAGCTTCCTCAACCTACCCTCCGACTTCCTGTAGCTCCTCGGGGCCTCAATCAAAGTCCCATCGGATAATGCTACCAGGCTGTTTAGCCCGAGGTCAACACCCACCGCCTTCTCCCTGTTAGGTATTGGCTTGCTCTCAACCTCGCAGCTGAAGACCGCGTACCACTTCCCCGACGGGCTGCGGCTTATCGTCAGCGTCTTAACCCTCCCCCCAACCGGCCGATGCAAGATGACCCTCAAGGCCCCAATCTTGCTTAGCCTAAGAGTTGAGCCAACCAGCTTGAACCCATACTGGGGATACGTTAGGCTACTGTAGTCCCTTATTCTCCTGAAGTGGGGAGGAGTAGCCTTCAGCCCGGCTCTCCTCCTAGCCCAGTAGCCTTCGAAGCCACTTCTCACCCTTTTGGCGATGTTCTGAAGGACTTGGCTGAACACCCGCTCCAGTTCAGGCACCCGTGTTTTCAATTCTGGTAGGAGGTTTTGTAGGCTGAACTGTGTGGGGGTTCCTCTGCCCGCCCGTCTCTCCTCATAGGAGTGGTTGAGGAGCCCGTTGTATGTCCACCGGCATAGTCGCAGCTGCTCCTCAAGCGCCACAATCTGATCCTTTGTGGGATTCAGGCGGTACTTGTAGGAGAGGAGCATCATGAGGCGTTGGCTTGCCCATGTTTTTAAGAGAGTCTTAGGTTGAGGTGGTGGAGTCGGGTGAATGTGGTTTGAGTAGCTTCATTCCCGGGGATCCCGATTCATCCAACGACTAAAGTCGTTGGGTTTCTCGGGAGTTGATCCTAAATCCTCAAAATAACGTCGGCGATGTACGGCGAGACGCGGTCTACAAACTGCCTCATCTCCGCCACACTATAAGGCTCCACATCCTTACACTCCGGGGACAGGGTCGCGCCGGGCTTGAAACCCTGAAGAACATACCTCTTCGATCCAGCCAACGTCTTGGCTATCTCCTCAAGATCATTGCCATCCACGACGCCCGGGACTACCGTCGTCCTGAACTCGTAATCCGCGCCACTCCTGCGTATGAGCTGGATGCTCTCAAGCAACTCCCCGGGGGTGATCCTGTAGCCGATCGCCTCCGTGTACCTCTTCAGAGGCACCTTGACATCCATCGCGACGTAGTCGACGAACTTCCTACCGAGAACGTGGCCCAATCTCCTCGAGTGTGACCCATTTGTGTCCAGCTTCACGAGGCTTCCGATCGACTTGAGCCGTTCGAGGAAGGCGGGCAGGTCGCGGTGTACCGTGGGCTCACCCCCCGTAAGGCATACGCCGTCGAGGAACCCGAGCCTAGGGTGCAGGAACGCTATCACCTCGTCCTCCGTGATCTTCGGCATCGGTATGAAGTCGAATATTAGTTTAGACTCGGAGCAGTAGGGGCACCTGAAGTTGCAGCCGGGGATGATGAGGTTGGCGCATATCTTTCCCGGGTAGTCGCTTATGCTGAGCCTCTCTATCCCCACTATGGGGAGGCCCTGGCTCACCACCCGCTTAGTACGGCGAAGGGTCTGCGTAGCCTCACCTCCTCAATCTCACCAGCCACCATATCGGAGACCGGCTTATACCAGTATCCCATCCTCTCATACCTCTTCGCCTCGCCCCTAGAGGGGGAGACGTTCACGGTTGGGCTGAACGCGAAACAGGGAAGAGGGGTCTTCTCCACCAGCTTCTTCACGAGCGTCTTGCAGCTCCCCCCATCCGATATCCCCTTCTCGAGGCAGATGTTGAAGATTGTCCCGCCGCCGTAGAGCGTCTGCAGCCTCTTCTGGTGCTCTAGCGCGTCCCAGAGGTCTTCCGTGTAGTCCCCGGGGAGGCACGTGGACCCCGTATAATATGGGGCCTCGACACCAGATGTCTTAATCTCCGGATACTTTAACCGATCCAGCTCCGCCAATCGATACGCTGCGCCATCCGAGGGCTCGGCCGTAAGACAGAATCGGTGCCCCGTCTCCTTATCCTTCTCCTCGAGCCTATCATGTATCGCCTCGAGGATTTTATAGGCAACGACCTTTCCCTGCATCGATCCGATGCCCCTCTCCACGATGTTGAGAAGCGCCTCATTCAACCCGACAACCCCGACGGCGCCGAAGAAGTCGTCAAATGAAGCTACTATCGAACCAGTCGCGGGCATGCGCCCCGCTTTAAGCTCCCCTTCGAAGTGGGAGCGCTTCGCCTCAAGCCCCTCGACGGCTAGCCCCGTCAAATCCCACACACGATCAAAGAACTCGCCCTCGTCACCCGAGGTAAAGGCGGCTCTGGGTAGATTGAGCGTCACGGCGCCCAGTACACCCGTATTAACGCTCGGTGAGGCGCCGTCAAGCCAGGGATCGACGGCTTTCCTATTCGTCGCCACTTTTCTATGCATGAAGATGGGGGAGCAGAGGGAATTACCCTCATCGTAGAGTGGAAGATCGTTTGCTGTTCCCCAATCGTAGGCATCGGTGAAGACAACCAACGGCGTCAAGTACCCGGCTTGTGCCCCGGGGGACCTCAGACCCATGAAAACCGCGCCGAGAACCGGGTCCCCCTCTTCACGGTTCTGCTCCTCCAATCCGAGGAAGACTCTGCCTGGGTTATCCCCCTCGACGAGAAGCGTGTTGAAAGTTGTCAGACCCTTCTGGATATCGGTCGATTCCCCACCTTTCATCTTCAAAAGTGTCTCAAAACCCGAGAGCCTCTGGAAGCCGCGCCATTCTTCCTTCGCCTTAACCGTGAAGCGGGCAAGATTCTCAATCAGCCTAAGTGGGTCGCCTTGTTCCCCCAAGATAGCCGGGGAGTCCCAGGACGCCCAGCAACCCCCCTTCTCCTCTAGCCCGTGTATATGGAGGTCGCCCGTATAATGAGCCTCAATAACTCCCTGACCATAGGTGCCCCCAGAAACCATGCTGACCATAATACTTTACATCTCCTTCAATTTATAGCTA
>JAPKYO010000002.1 GCA_026394265.1 Candidatus Bathyarchaeota archaeon | reverse complement strand
ATATCCGCGTAAACATCGCTGATTGTTAGAGCGGGAACTTCATGATCAGCAATTGGTTTCCATTGTTCATCAAGTCGCCTTAACAGTTCACTAATCTCTTCATTTGCTTCTTTCATCAAGTCCAATTGAGGGTTAGACATGATTTAGTATCATGTAACGGAGGGAGTTAAAAGGGCTCGCATTGAAATTTTCAGAGATTTTTAAAAGCGGCAATTTGAGACACTAATGAATATGTAATTTATCTTCGAGGACGACAACAAGGAGAAGATATTCCTACACGGCAAGCACATCGAGTGCGCCGACAAGGTCGCTGGCTATGCCGACTACCCCGTCGAGAAGGTGGAGATACCCTGGGAGGGCAAACAGATTCAGGGCCGGTTCCACCTGATCAAGGACAGACGCAAGGCACCCGTCGTCCTATTCCTCCCCGGCATGGACATGACCAAGGAGGCGTTCCCCAACCCACTCGCCAACCCCTTCCTCCGCCGCGGCATGCACGTCCTCAGCATCGACGGCCCCGGGCAGGGCATAAGCAACATCCGCAAGATCAGGGTCAGCGACGACAACTACGAGAGGGCGGCGATGGCGGCCATAGACTGGCTCGTGGCCCGCCCCGAGGTCGACCCGACGCAGATAGTCATCTCGGGCATCAGCTTCGGCTGCCACTGGGGCGTCCGCACGGCGGCCATTGACAAGCGCGTCCGCGCCCTCGCCACGACCTACGCCGTCGTAGGCCCCAAGAAGGCCATCTTCGGCGAGGCAAGCCCACGCTTCAAGCAGATGTTCATGTACATGGCGGGCCTCAGCGACGAGGACGAGTTCGACGCCATGGCGGAGAGGATGGACACCGCCGGCTACGCCGAGAGGATAAAGTGCCCCACACTCCTCACCATGGGCGAGTACGACCCACTCTGCCACCTGGAGAACGCCGTCGACTTCTTCGACGAACTCAACTGCCCCAAGGAACTCTGGGTGCTCGAGAACGAGTTCCACCGCATAAGCCTCCGCGAGGGCATCGGCGGCATCGAAATCTACCCCTACATCGCGGACTGGCTGCGCGACGAACTTGATGGGAAGCACCCGAAGGACCTAAACAAGACAATACTAGTCAAGCAGAAGAGCGGCGCGGGCCCATACGAGGCACCTACCGACTCTCTGAACATACCCCGCTAGGACTCTTTCTTCAAGGCGTCTCAAGGAGAAGCAAATCGTCATAGGCGGAGATGAAATCCACGGCGCAGTCCTCAGCCGATGAACCCGCCTCGTCGATGAGTTTGACTAGGTCGATCATCGTAGGCGCCGTGAAGAGGACCCGCCGATCCCTCACAGCTATGAACGTATTGAGGTGCTCCCTGCGCAACTCGTCGCGGTGTTCTTCGATCCAGTCCACGTCGGAGGAATACTTCTTTAACCTCCTGATCATTTCCGGGTCGTTTTTCACCGTGAATTTTGGGGCCAATATACCTTCCTGGAATCAACTTGTGTGATATCCTAATAATGGGGGTGTCCTCTAAGCCGCGTTGGCGGAGATACGGTAGAGCTTCGCCCGTGCGACGCTTCCCACCTCCTCTATGAGCCCCATCTTGGCTAGGCAGTAGACCATCCGGCGGGCGAGGGTGATCCTTAGCTTAGTGGCCTTGCTGAGCTGCCGTGCCGTGAAGGCACCGTTCATCTCGGGGAGCAGGCGCAGATAGTCGGATGGCCTCTCGAAGACCTCCCTGCCCACGACCTTGACGAGGTGTCTCTCCGTCACCGTGTAACGTGTCCTCTTCTTCCCCCTCCACCTGATTGCCTGCTTCTCCTCGGCGTGTACGAGGATCACCTCTAGGGAGAAGTTTGGGTCGAGGGGGAGCGTGGGGCAGTAGACGAGTTCGTTGAAGACCTCCTCGACGCGCCCCACCCGTGGGGAGACGCGGCGCTGCCTCTTACCGTCGACCTCCCTGATCACCCACCGCCTCTCCGGGACGGGGTGAACGAGCCTGACGCGGTACCCCTTCAGAAGCTTCGCCAGCTTCGCCCTGATCTGGGGGAAGTTACCCGTCTGGATCTCAAGAAGCAGATCACCACGGATGATGTCCGCCCTGTAGCCCCAGACCATCCCCTCAACGAGGTCCCCCGGCTCCCTGAGCCACTCCTTCAACTCGGCGTGGAGACCCCTCTCCGGCATGGATACACAAACCAGCCCGGCGGCATATAACTGATGCCAGAAAGGGGGGGAGGGGGGGTCACCGAATATAACCGAAAAAGAACCCCGCAGACGAAAAGGAGCCCGAAAACCGCGCCGTTCGGGATCGTAAATGCGCGAAAATGTACAAAAAGTGCATCAAAAAGACGCGAAAAGGTACATGAAACGCGCCATTATTGAACGTTAAAACATGCGTAAACGCCGAAAAAAGACGCTAAATTGAATATAAGGGGAGGGGCTACTTCTCGAGCCCGCTCATCTTCCTGATCTGCTTGCCGACCTTCTCGATCTCCAGCCCGTCGACCTCGTCCATGAGGGCCTTGAAGTTCTTGGAGCCGCCCTTGTACTCGGCCATCCAGTCCCTAGCGAACTTGCCGCTCTGGACATCCTTGAGCACCTTCCTCATGTTCTCCTCGACGCGGTCGTCGACGATGACCGGGCCGACTGTGAGGCCGCCCCACTTCGCCGTGTCAGACACGGCGCGGTACATCCCACCGATGCCCGCCTTGTAGATCAGGTCGACGATCAGCTTCAGCTCGTTGCAGACCTCGAAGTACGCCAACTCGGGCGGGTAGCCCGCGTCCACGAGCACCTTGAAGCCGCGGCGTATGAGCTGATCCGCTCCACCGCAGAGGACCGCCTGCTCGCCGAAGAGATCCTCCTCGGTCTCGTCCTTGAACGAGGTTTCGAGGACGCCCGCCTTGCCGCTGCCAAGCGCCTTCGCGAGGGCGAGAGCCGTCTGCAGCGCCTTCCCCGACGCGTCCTGGTGGACGCTGACGAGGGCTGGTACGCCGAAGCCCGCCTCGTACTGGCGGCGGAGCTCCGCTCCGGGGCTCTTCGGTGCGACCATGATGACATCCACATCCTTCGGCGGCGTGATGGCGCCGTAGAGTATGTTGAATCCGTGTGCGAACTGGAGTGTCTTGCCCTTCTTCATGGCGAGGGCGACCTCCTCCTTCCACACCGTGGGCTGGGCCATGTCGGGGACGAGCATCAGGACGACGTCGCCCATCTGCGCGGCCTCGAGGACCGTCGTCACCTTGACGCCGTCCTTCTCAGCCTGCTTCCAGCTCTTGCCCCCGGGGCGGAGGCCGACGACCACGTTGACCCCGCTGTCCTTCATGTTGAGAGCCTGAGCCCTGCCCTGGCTTCCGTAGCCGATGACGGCCACGGTCTTGCCCTTCAGAACCTTGTCGTCTATATCCTTGTCGTGGTATACCTTCACCATCAGTATTCACCCTTCTCTAGTCTCAGCCGCCCCTTCTCTATGGCGGTTACGCCCGTCCTCGAAACCTCCTCCACCCCTATGGGCTTGACGGCCTCGAGGAACGCGTCTATCTCCTCTGACTCACCAGTGACCTCGGCTATAAGGTTGTCCGGCTCGATGTTCAGGATCAGCCCGTGATAGTCGTTCACCAGCTTGAGCGCCTCCTCACGCGCCATCGGGTCTGTGGTCGTCAGCTTGACGAGCGCCAGCTCCCTGTTCACGGTGCGGAGGGGATCGAGGCGCTTCACCTCGACAACGTCCACCATCTTGTCGAGCTGCTGCACGACCTGGTTTACGCCCTTTGCGTCCGCCTGAACGACGATGGTTATGCGGACCGTGTCGTCGTCGAGGACCGTCCCCGCCGTGATGCTGTGTATGTTGAAGTTCTTCCTGCGGAACAGGTTGCTTATGTTGAACAGCACACCCGGCCTGTTCTCGACGAGGAACGCGACTACGTGCATCTCACTCATTTTTATGCCTCCAGTAGCGCGTCTTTGAGCCCCGCGCCGGGCGGTACTATCGGGTACACGTTCTCCTCCGGGTCGATGGGGACGTCGATGACTGTTGAGACGTCGCTCTTCACGGCGCGCCTGACGGCGGCCTCGAAGCCTTCGAGGGTGTCGACCCTGACGCCCTCGGCGCCGTACGCCTCGGCGAGCTTGACCATGTCCGGGTTGCCCTTCAGCTTCACCGCCGAGTAGCGGTGGTCGAAGAAGAGGCGCTGCCACTGCGCGACCATGCCGAGCATCTTGTTGTTCAGCACGACCACGACGACGGGGAGGTCCTCCTCGATGCTTGTGGCCATGCTGTTCTCGGTCATGCCGAAGCTGCCGTCACCGGCTATGTCTACGACGGGGACGTCTGGTTTCGCGGCCTTGACGCCTATGGCTGCGGGGAAGCCCCAGCCCATCGTGCCGAGGCCGCCGCTGGTGAAGAACGTGCGTGGGTCGTAGGCGTCGTAGTGTAGGGCGGCCCACATCTGGCACTGCCCGACCTCGGTGGTGACTATCGCCTCGCGTGGTAGCGTGTTCCGCAGAGCCTTGACGACGTCGGGCGCCCTGAGGTAGCCCTCCTTGTGCCCGTTACCGTTGACGTTCACCTGGCACCGGAACTCTGCCACCTTCTTGCTCCACTGGGAGCCGGCGTCGCCGCCGGCGCGGAGCTTGCTCACGTTGTAGAGGAGCCCGCGGAGGCCGAGTGCGGCGTCTCCGACGACGCGCGTCACGGTCTCGACGTTCTTGTCTATCTCGCTCCTGTCGATGTCGAGGTGGATGATCTTGGCGTTTGGGGCGAAGCTCTTCACGGCGCCCGTCGTCCTGTCGCTGAGGCGCCCCCCGACGATGAGGAGCACATCCGCCTCCGGGACGAGGTTGTTCGCCGCCTGTGTGCCGTGCATCCCGCATAGGCCGAGGCTGAGCGGGTGGTCGGCTGGGAACGCGCCCTTGCCCATGAGGGTCGTCGCGGTTGGCGCCATCAGGAACTCGCTGAGGGCGACCAGTTCGCGTGTCGCGCCGGAGTTGATGACGCCTCCGCCCGCGACCACGACGGGTCTCTGCGCCTTCGCGAGAAGCGTCGCCGCCCACTCGACCTCGCGTGGGTCGGGCTGATAGTTGGGGTGGTACCCCCTGAGCTTGACGGTCTCGGGGAAGCTGATGTCCTCGACGTCGGTCGTGACGTCCTTGGGCAGGTCTACGAGGACCGCGCCCCTCCTCCCCGTCGAGGCGATCTGGAAGGCCATCTTCACCGCCCGCGGTATCTCGGATGCCTTCCGGACCTGCATGTTGTACTTGGTCACGGAGGCGCTGCACCCGATGATGTCGACCTCCTGGAATGCGTCTGTGCCGATCGTTGCGCGTGTCACCTGCCCGGTGAAGGCGACGACGGCGCTCGAGTCGATGTGCGCCGTAGCAACTCCGGTGACGAGATTCGTCGCCCCGGGCCCGGAGGTCGCGAGGCAGACACCCACCCCACCCGTCGCGCGGGCGTAGCCGTCAGCCATGTGCGCGGCCCCCTGCTCGTGCCGCGCCAGGATGAACCTGAAGTCTCCGTTCAGTATCTCGTCGCAGAGCGGGATGACGACCCCGCCGGGGAGCCCGAAGACGTGTTTGACGCCCTCCTTCTCGAGGGACTTTACGAATGCCTTTGTGCCAGCCATCTCAACTCATTACAAACTGTTTAGACTCACTCGGGGTAGAGCTACCGAATAAAGCGATACCCCATCTACGCCACCCTCCACTCGGCGGCCATGATAAAGCGATACCCCATGACACCAATCTCCAAACGGTATGTAGGGGGAAGAGCGTCGGCACCGAATAAAAGGTTTGTGAAAATATATACCATAAGAATCCAGCCGATTCGTTACCCTTAACATCACCCACGGGCCAAATGATCACAGAGTTGAGCCCATTGAGTAAGCTGACACACCTCGAATGCTCAAAGTGCAGCGAACACTACGACGCGGATCAGGTCCAGACCGTCTGCAAGAAGTGCGGAAAGCCCCTCTTCGCCCGGTACGACCTTGAGGCGGCGAAGGAGACGCTCACGAAGCGGGAGCTCGTGGGCAGGGTCGCCTCGATGTGGAGGTACAGGGAGATACTCCCCGTCAGGAAGCCGGAGAACGTCGTCACCCTCGGGGAGGGTTGGACCCCCATGACGCCGACGCCGAGGCTCGGCGAGACGCTTGGCCTCAGAAACCTCGTGGTTAAGGACGAGGGGATAATCCCGACGGGCAGCTTCAAGGCGAGGGGCCTCAGCGCCGCGATCAGCAAGGCGAAGGAGCTAGGCATCAAGCGCGTCGCCCTACCCTCTGCTGGCAACGCGGCGGGCGCCATGGCGGCGTACGGGGCACGCGCCGGCCTAGAGGTCTACGTCTTCATGCCCGAGGACGCCCCAAAGGTCAACGCCGTCGAATCCGACGTCGTCGGCGCCAAGGTCGTCTTCGTCAAGGGACTCATCAGCGACGCGGGGAAGCTCGTCAAGGACGGCATCCCCGAGATGGGGTGGTTCAGCGTCGCCACCCTCGGCGAACCCTACAGGGTCGAGGGCAAGAAGACCATGGGGCTGGAGGTCGCGGAGCAGCTCGACTGGAAGCTCCCCGACGTGATCATCTACCCCACGGGCGGAGGCACCGGCATCATCGGCATGTGGAAGGTCTTCGACGAGCTCGAGGAGATGGGCTGGATAGGCAGCGAGCGCCCGCGCATGATCAGCGTTCAGGCGGAGGGCTGCAGCCCCATCGTCAAGGCGTACAAGGAGGGGAAGGAGGAGAGCGAATTCTTCGAGGGCGCGAACACCGTCGCCGCGGGGCTTCGTGTGCCCAAGGCGCTCGGCGACTTCCTAATCCTCAAAGCAGTCAGGGAAAGCGGCGGGGAGGCCATCGCGGTCACGGACGAGGAGCTGATGGCGGATGTGCGCCTCGTCAGCCGCCTAGAGGGGATATTCGCGTGCCCCGAGGGCGCGGCAACAATCTCGGCGCTACGGAAGATGGTCGAGCAGGGCCACGTCGACAGGGACGAGCGCGTCGTACTCTTCAACACCGGCTCCGGCCTCAAGTACACCGACCTCTTCACCGTCAAGGCACTCGTCGCCGACCCGAAGAAGCCCTTCCCCTATAGCTCCCTCAAGTAGCAAGGCTTATCCCGACCGAGCTATACCCCTGACGCGATTCGCATGGGAACCTCCACGGCCTACGCACCGGGACACCTGACGGGACTCTTCCAGATATGCGACCAGGCCACGGACCCCCTGCAGAGGGGGGCACGCGGCTCAGGGATCAGCCTAGACATCGGCGTATATACGAAGGTCACCGCCGAGCCAGCCGACGCCACCAAGTGGAGCATAAAGATCAACGGGAAGCAGACGGACGGTGCCTTCGTCTCCGAGAACGTCCTCTCGAAGTTCTCCAAGCTCATGTCCCCACACGCCCTCGCCGTGGAGCACTTCGTCGAGACCCCGGCCGTCGCCGGCTTCGGCAGCAGCGGAGGGGGAGCATTGAGCCTCGCCCTAGCGCTGAACGAGGCGACGGGCGCAGGTCTCACCAGCGTCGAGGCGGCGCAGATCGCTCACGTGGCGGAGATCGAGTGCAAGACCGGCCTCGGGAGCGTCTTCGCGGCGGTTCGCGGCGGCTTCGGTGTCCTCACAAAGCCCGGCGCCCCCGGCGTAGGGGACGCCGTCTCATACCCCGACCAGAGTAGCCTGCGCGTCGTCTACCTCTACTTCGGCCCCATACCGACCAAGGAGGCGCTCAGCAACCCCGCCCTGAGGGCAAAGATAAACGAGATGGGGGGACGCTTCGTCGACGAGCTTGCCAAGAAGCCCACCCCAGAGAAGTTCATGAGGCTCAGCCGCCAGTTCACCGAACACGTCGGCCTCGTCACGCCGAGGCTCCGCGCCGTCTTCGACAGGATGGATGCCGAGGGCTACACATTCACAATGGCGATGTTCGGCGACGTCGCATTCAGCGTCATGGAGAAGAGCAGGGCGCTTGAGGCCGCAAGCATCCTAGAGAGGTCGTTCCCCGGCTGCGAGGCGGTCGTCGTGGGGATCGACGAAGAGGGAGCGAGGATAACGTCTAGAAGCCCCTGATGATGGGGTCGTTTTAGAGGCTGGGCTGCTCGTTGGGGAGCAGGACGGGTATCAGATGCTCGGTTACGTAATGCGTCATCTGAGGGGGGCGCGGCACCTTCGCCGTCATCTCCATGAAGTGGTCGTAGCTGCGTGCGTCGAATAGCCAACAGTAGTTCCACTTCTGGTTCATGGAGCCGTGGATGCCCATGTATTGGACGCCTGTCTCCTCACATGACTTCTGCATCCGCTTGTCGTGCTCCTTCAGCTCCTTCCTGCTGCCCATCCAGTCGAAGTAGAGGAGTATCTTCATCTGTAGTCTCCCGTATGCGTTTGCCATTACTCTTATATCGTTATCGTTTTTCCCCGCTCAAGCCTGTCCGGGACCCCCAGCAAAACGATTATTACCGTCGGGTAGACCCTTCACTTGTCAAAGAGTGGAAGATTATGTACAACGCGGATGTTCTCAACTCATCGACTATCGAGGGCATGCTCGCGGCGCCCGGCATAAAGTGGCACCGCGACCCCCCAGACGTCATCGGCATGTGGCTCGCAGACCCCGACTTCCCGACGGCCCCCTTCATCAAGAAGGCGCTCATCAACGCCGTACAGGACGAGGACGTGCTCTACAACACCGACGACAAGGCCCGGGTGGCCATGGCGGAGAGGGTCAACAGGAAGAACGGCTTCAAACTCACTAAGGATGACATCTACGTCACGCAGGGGGTCATCCCCGCGATGTGGCTCGCCATCCAGAACAGCGGCGCGAAGCCCGGCGACGAGATCGTCGTCACCGACCCCATGTACTACCCCTTCTTCACCGCCGTCGAGACCTGCCAGATGAAGCCCGCCTACTGGAAGATCAACGAGGAGGACGGCTACAAGTTCGACATCGAGGGCCTGAAGAAGGT
>JAPKYO010000014.1 GCA_026394265.1 Candidatus Bathyarchaeota archaeon | reverse complement strand
TGAAGGCTACGTCATAGAGATCCAGCACTTCTACTAGTCCTACCCAGCATTTTTAGGTAAAGCATAAATTTTCCCCCTCATGGCTCATCAGGATACGTGATGAGCGCAAAGACGCCGCGCCAGTACTATGACGAGGTGCTGGGCGCCCTCCAGGATCACCATAAAGCATTCAACAGGTACATCCCTCTTATCGCCAGCGAGAACGTGCCGAGCCCCGCGGTCCGCGAGGCACTAACCACAGACTTCGGCAACCGATACGCCGAGGGATGGGTCGGTGAACGCGTCTACGCTGGCTGCGAGTGGATAGACAAGGTAGAGTCCAACTGCATCGAGCTACAGAAGAGGCTTTTCAGGGCAGAGTTCGTCGACCCCCGCCCCATATCGGGCGTCGTCTCTAACCTCATCGTCTACACTGCCTTTACTGAGCCAGGAGACACCATTATGGCACTACCAATCACCTGCGGTGGTCACATAACATATGGCAGGAAGAACCTCGGAGGCACGGCAGGCGCGGTCACTGGCCTCGAAGTTGAGTACCTACCTCTCGACTATTATGAGTTGAACATCGACGTCGACAAGACGGCGCAGAGGCTCATGAAGCTCGTCGAGGAGGGCAAGGCGCCGAAGCTCGTCATCTTCGGGGGCAGCGTCTTCCCGTTCCCCCACCCCGTCGAGGAGCTGGCGGGCGTATTCCACGACGCGGGCGCCATGATCCACTACGACAGCGCACACGTCAGCGGCCTAATCGCGGGCGGCAAGTTCCAGGACCCCCTCAGGGAGGGCGCCGACACCGTCACCGTCAGCACCCACAAGACGTTCTTCGGCCCACAGCACGGCACGGTGCTAAGCTGGGACAAGTACTCGGAGCCCATCAAGAAGGCGACGCTCCCCGGCCTCGTCAGCAACCACCACCTGCACGCCCTCGCCGGCGTAGCCATCGCATCGGCGGAGATGCTCCAGTTCGGCGAAGCCTACGCCGAGCAGGTCATCAGGAACAGCAAGGCACTCGGGCAGGCGCTCTACGAGCGCGGCTTCAAGGTGCTCGCCGAGCACAAGGGGTTCACGGAGAGCCACATGCTCCTCATCGACATAACCAAGTACGGCGACGGCGGCTCGGTCGAGAAGAGCCTCGAGAAGGCGGGAATCATCATAAACCGCAACCTCCTCCCGTGGGATGTCAAGGAGGGGCGCCACTACATGAACCCCGGAGGCATACGCCTCGGCACCGCCGAACTCACGCGCCTCGGCATGAAGGAGCAGGAAATGGTCGAGGTCGCGGAGTTCATGAAGCGCATAGTCGTCGACGGCGAGGCACCCACGAAGGTACAGGCAGACGCCGCCGAGCTACGCAAGGGCTACGACAGGGTCCAGTACTGCTTCGAGAACGCCACCAAGGCCTACGAGTACGTCAAGATAAGGTAAACGTGCTATCCGGGCATAGTTTCTTAACGCCCGGTCCCGCCTAATTCTACAGTTCTAGAGGAGAATCACCCATGGATGAAACAGTTGTCAGGAGGCTCGTCGACGCGAGCGGCTGCTCCGCCTTCGTCGTCTTCGGCGCGGATAACTTCCGGTACCTCACCGGCGCGACCCTGCCCTTCGCGGAGAACTACCCGGAGAGGCAGGCCGCCGCAATAATCCCCGCCGAGGGGGACACGTGCGCCGTCGTCACGCCCGTCGACTGGCTTCAGGCCGTCAAGGATCAGGGCTGGATGGAGGCCGCCGTCGCCTACGATGAGAACGATGGTCCACACCCAGCCGCCTTCGCTAAGACGCTGGCGAAGACCCTCGCGGGCATGGGCCTCACAAAGGGCAAGATCGGGTACGACGCTGAGCGCGCCTCCGCGGGGCTCGTTGAGGCCGTGAAGGCCGCGTCGAAGGCGAAGCTGGTGCCCGTTGACGCCGCACTCTACGGGGCGAGGGCAGTGAAGAACCCCGCCGAGGTCGCCCTCATCGAGCAGAGCTGCGAGTTCGCCGACCGCGGCATCATACACGCCCTCAACCACCTCGAGGGGACGCTCTGGGGACCCGGCTACACCGTCCCCGAGTTCGCCGAGAGGATAAGGGTGCACGCCTTCGAGAGCGGCGCCAGCGGAGTCGGCCACATGGCGGTGACGATGGGCGACGACACACGCCTCGCCTACGCGCCCCACCGCGGCGACGTCGACGAGGGACTCGTCATACGCAGCGACATCACAGCCCACGCCATGGGCTACTGGTGCAGCATCAGCAGGATGGCCTACACCGGCTACGCGCCCCCCGAGGTCGAGGACGCATACGCGGAGAACCAGACCCTGAAGCAGGCCGCGGAGGGCCTCCTCAAGCCGGGGGCGCGCTGCGACAAGATACACGCCAAGGTCGCCTCCGAGGCCGAGAAACTGGGCGCAAAGCTACACGGCCCCATCATCGGCCACGGCGTCGGCTGCAGCCACCGCGAGGCACCCTACATAGTCGCGGGCAACCCCGAGGAGCTGAAGACGGGCAACGTCATCGCCCTCGGAGTCGAGACCCTCGGCCCACGCAGGGAGATAATCGTCGACCGCGACGTCTACGAGATCACGCACGAGGGCGCGAAGAAGCTCAGCTGGTACAGGTGCTGGGACAGGATATACGAGGTGACTGGCTTCAGGGCCGTCCACTAGGAGGATGATGAGATGGAACTCTACGATAAGATAGTCGCGGCGGTGAAGGCCTCTACATTCGACGCGGTCCTCGTGACCGGCGCCGACAACTACGCCTACATGGCGGGTGCGGCCATCCCCTTCCTCGCCCTCTACCCCGACTCGCCCGTGGCCATCGTCTGGCCCAAGAGGGGCGACCCCACAGTCATCGCCCCCATTGAGTGGGAGGAGACCGTCGAGGCGCTCAGCAGCGTCAAGAAGACGGTGACCTACAGCGGGGGCGTAGACGCCTTCGCCAAGGCGGCGGCAGACGTGCTCAAGGCAAAGAAGGACGCACGCATAGGCGTCGACCTCCTCAGAGTACCCGAGGCAACCCTACAGCAGCTCAAGAAGCTCCTCCCCGAAACGGAGTGGGCACCCTGCGACGGCCTCATCCGCGAGCTACGCGCCGTCAAGACCGAGGAGGAGCAGGAACTCCTCGAAGACGCCGCCTACAGGGTCGACCACGGCATCTTCGGCACACAGCACCACGTCCTCATCACCAGCACACGCAGCGAGATGAGCCTCGGCGAGGAGGCGCGCATACACTGCCTAGAGCGCGGCCTCGACGTCGTCGCCGGACACAGCGTCAGCCAGGGCGCGAGCGGCCCCAACGCGGCCAAGTTCTGGCCACGTGCCCCATACTACGGCATCGGCCACGAGAAGAAGCTCAAGGAGGGCGAATACGTCAGGATCGAGGCACGGTACAGCCTCGACGGCTACTGGGGCACTGGCAGCCGCCTCATGACTCTGGGCTACCCGACCGCCGAGCAGAGGGAGGCGTACAACAACATCGTCGCCCTAAGGGAGGCGGCGCTCGCCGCAATGAAGCCCGGGGCCAAGTGCAGCGACGTCTACAAGGCGATGAAGGCAGCCGCCAAGGACCGCGACGCGAAGCTCGTCGAGGGACTCGCCCTCGGCCACGGCATCGGCGTCGCCGACGTCGAGGCACCCTACCTCTCCGCAAAGGACGACACGAAGCTATGCATAGGGATGGCGCTCGTAATACGCCCCGTCGTCGAGGGGCCAAAGGGCGAGTTGCTCTGGTGCAACGACACCGTCATCCTTGAGGACGGCGGCCCGCGCGTCGTCGGCTGGTACAAGGACTGGCGCGCCCCCTACGTCGCCAACTACACCCTCTAGGTGCCGCATGTGTCCCTCACGATAGGCGGCGTCGAGGTACAGCCCGGCACACGGGGCAGGGGCTACATACGCGTCTCCGAGGCCTCCACGCACGAGGTCAGGGTCCCATGGGTCGCCTTCAACGGCGTCGTCCCCGGGCCGACGCTCTGCGTCCTCGGCGGCGTACACAGCATCGAGTGCACACCCATCGAGGGGATGCTCCGCATAATCGAGGAGCTGGACCCCTCCACCATGATGGGGCGGCTCATCATCGTCCCCGTCGTCAACACCACCGGCTTCAACGCCCGCACCCCATACGAGAACTCGTGGGACCACCTTAACCAGAACAAGGTCTGGCCGGGAGACTCTGGGGGACCACTCACAAAACGGGTGGCGCACGCCGTCTGGACCGAGTTCCTAAGCAGGGCCGACGCCGTCGTCGACGCCCACTCCGCCGACCTCGGCGAGGACGCGACAAGGAGCGTCTTCGTCTTCAAGACGGGGGACGAGGCGCTGCGCGGCAGGATGCTGGATATGGCGGGCTGCTGGGACATCGACTACGTCGAGACGGCAGTCGTCGCGGGGAACACGGGTGAGGTCGTCCCCCGGCTCGGGATACCCTGCGTGATGACCGAGGCCGGCGCCCCGTACCCCATCAGGGAGAAGGACGCGTGGTGGTTCGCCAAGGGCGTCTACAACCTAATGCGCCACCTCGGCATCACCCCCGGCGACCCAATAGTCAGGAAGGTCACCGTCGATCCCGAGTCACGCCGCCTCTACGCCACACGCGGCGGCGCATGGAGGAAACTCGTCGACGTCGGCGCCAAGGTCAAGGAGGGGCAGCTCCTCGGCAGCGTCTACAGCCTGGTCGGGGAGAACCTGCAGGAGATACGCGCCCCATACGACGGCACCGTCACCTTCCTGCGCACCCACTTCAGCGTCAACGAGGGCGACACCCTCCTCTGGCTCACCCGCATTTAACCCATAAACCGGGCTACACCTCTTTTATACGACCGACGAAGGTTGAATGAGAGGCGACCCCACGAGGAGTGCCCATAATGTACGACTTTCTAACATTAAACGACGTAGACGTGAAGGGGAAGAGCGTCTTCCTCAGAGTGGACATAAACAGCCCCCTCGACCCGGCGTCGAAGAGGATACTCGACGACGCACGGATACGGGCGACGGAGGCAACCCTGCGAGACCTCAGGGAGGCGAAGGTGGTCATAGGCGCACACCAGAGCCGCCCCGGGAAGTACGACTTCACCAACCTCGAGGCACACACCCGGGTCATACAGATGTACCACGGTGGCAAGGTGAAGTTCGTCGAGGACATAGACGGCCCCAAGGCGCAGGATGCGATAAAGGCCCTGAAGACGGGTGAGGTCCTCGTCCTCAACAACCTGCGTATGCACAAGGATGAGAACCTCGACGCGCCCCCGGAGAAGCTGGCGGAGACGGGGCTCGTCAAGACCCTCGCCCCCTACTTCGACCTATGCGTCAACGACGCCTTCGCCGCCGCCCACCGAGGCTCCGCGAGCCTAACCGCCTTCGGCGAGGTCATGCCCATGGCGGCGGGCAGGCTCATGGAGAAGGAACTCAGCGCCCTAAACAAGGTCATCTACAACCCCGCACACCCCACAGTCTACCTGCTCGGCGGAGCAAAGGTCGACGACCGCATCCCCGTCATAAACCGCGTCCTCAAGGACAAGATAGCCGACCACATCCTACTCGGCGGCCTCATCCGCGACAGCTTCCACATGGCCGGAGGCGCCATGCCAGAGCGCTACGCCGCCCTAAAGCCAGAGGACAAGAAACTCGTCGACGAGGCCGGAGCCATCCTCAAGAAGTACAAGAAGAACATCGAGCTCCCCGTCGACGTCGCCCTCGACACAAAGGGCGGCCGCATCGAGGTCCTCACGAGCCAGATCACCGATGAGACAAACATCTACGACATAGGCCTCAACACGGTGGCCAAGTTCAGTAAATTCATACGCGAGGCGGGCACCGTCGTCGCCGAGGGCCCCCTCGGCATGTTCGAGCGCCGCGGCTTCGACGTCGGCACAAAGGAGCTGTTACGCGTCATGGCGGAGGCACCCGGCTACACGGTCGTCGGGGGCGGCCACATGGGCGGCCTCGCCAGCATGCTCGGCATCGACGAGAAGATGAAGCACGTCAGCACCGGCGGCGGAGCCATGCTCAGCCTACTCGCAGGGGAGACGCTCCCCGTCATAGAGGCCATGGCGAAGGCCAAGAAGCGCTGGGGCTAGACCCGGCGCAGGACCTGCAGCTGCATCTGCGCGTAGATGGGCTGCTCGTTATACTTTATCAGCGGCACGTAGCTCCATGGGAGCTTGTCGTAGCTCCCGAACAGCCCCTTCATCTTCAGGGCAAGGTAGCTCTCGCCGAGGTCCTCGATGGCGTAGGTGAGGTCGGTCAGCGCCTCGTTCAGCCACCCAGTCCTCGGGGGCGCCTGGAGGCGTTGGTACTGGATACTGTACCTTATGAGGTCGGGCTCCTTGAACTTGGTGAAGACCTGATCCTTCCTGTTGACCATGCAGTCCAGCGATAGGCTCGCCTGCTTCTCCGAGAGGCCGGCCCTCCTCGCGATGTGCTTCACCCTCAGGGGCTCGATCATGGGGGTGGTGGTCACCTCGTCCAGAATCCTCCGCGAGTGGCGGCCGAACTGCATCTCGTCAAGCTCGTCTCGTGTCTTGAGCTTGAACGTGCCCTCGTTGAGCATCCTGATCGCTTCGACGCCGATTATGGGTGTCATTCTAGCCTGCTTCACCAAATTATGGGCTACACGCCGAGGCTTCGCCCATTGAACATTTATGCACCGCACCTTTTTAGCTTCATTGTCTGGAAAACGCGTCGTGCATCGTTTTACCACGTTTTTTGGGCGATTTGGGGCAGTTGTCCGGGGATAAGGATAAAACGAAGCCCGGCGTTTAACCGGGTGCGGGATCGTAGTCTAGCTTGGTTAGGATACGCGGCTTGGGCCCGCGTGGTCCCCGGTTCAAATCCGGGCGGTCCCACCAATCAATATTTTTCTTTGATATTTATTATCTTTTTAACAATTGAATATTTAGCCTCTTTATTTTTGATTTAACATGTTATTTTTTTCTCTTTCAAGTATTTTTAATAATGATTTGTTTAATAATTCTATATTATTATATCTTGTTCTAAATGTTTTAATATCTTTTTCATTCAGTTCTTTATTTTGATACTCTATTTGCACTTCATGTGTAGCAGTTATTTCAGTTAATATTTTATTTAATGCTATAAACTCTTCATTATTCAACTCTAGATATCTCTCTGTTAATAAATTTGTTAATGTATATATATGTATTTTATATTCAAATGCAAATATCTTTTTATATTTTTTTATACTTTTTTTCCAATCATTTATTATATAAAGATTCTCATTAACTTCACAAATACATCCATCAATTTTTCTCAAAATTTCTTCCTTATGAATTAGACTATATAATGTATTTCTTCCTGTAATAGATTCTAATACCGGACTATCTGTCTTTCCTTGATTATTAATAACATCGTTTAATGCCTTAAGAAAATTCTTTTCAAAAAGATGATTCTCCATATGATCAGGATTATAAAATAAAATACTTTTATGTTTAATATCAAATGGTATACTTGTATCTTCTTCAGCTATTGTTATGGTACCGTGTTTAAATGAAAGTCTAATTCCTAACTCTAAAAATACATTCGGGTTATGATCTGTCAAGTCTGCTATTACTACGTCTGATTGTATTAAGTCTAAAATAATTTCATTTGAAAGACTTCCTCTCAACGGTTCTGATCGTTTTGCAGTAATTTTCCCTTCCTTTTCAATAAGTGGTTTTAAAAATTGTTCATAATGTCGAGTCCAATATTTTTCATTATGTGTTGCTGTTTTCGAAAATGGCATTATTATGAAACATTTAAGCGTATCCAACTTGATTCAATATAATCTTCATTAAAGGCGTTATGAATTTTTCTATGAATGTAAACCCCAGAGTTCTACTTTCACTCAACCTATCATTAAGAATAAATGAATTCCTTTTTACATTGTTTATACAATATGACGATCTGGTGATGGTATAGCTAAGACGTTGATAAGTCCCTGCGGGCTGGACTGCGGCGGATGCGAGTGGCACACGGGGGGTAAGCAGCCGAGCTGCGCCGGTTGCATGGAGATCAAGGGCAAGCCATTCTGGGGGACGTGCCCGACCTACGTCTGCGCGCAGGAGCACAAGGCGAAGCACTGCGGCGCATGCGATGAGTTCCCATGCGATAAGTTCGTGGCGATGTTCGACCCGAACGACCCCGAGGGACAGAGGAGCGCCGTCTACAGGGCGGGGATCGAGGCGTACCGCGCCCGCCACGGAGACGAGAAGGCCGCTGAACTCATCAGGAAGACCTCGAAGGCGCACTGAGGGCGGGCTGAAGAGTTATATTTACCCCCTTCGCCTTTCTCTCTGCGCGCCGGGTTGGCTGAGCGGCTTAGGCGGCTGCCTGCAGAGCAGCTCTACGGGGGTTCGAATCCCTCGCCCGGCTCCATATATCATCTTACATTTAATCCGTCCTTTTATTGGCCTTTTTTATGAAATAAGCCGTTTTTAAAACCCTTTTTTCTAAGAATAAAATCGTATTCGATAGCGGTTCTTATTCTGGTTCATTTTACTGGTTTACAAATTTGAACTCCCCATACTATTTCGATCGCATTCACACCCAGGATCGAAGACAATTTTCAGTGAGCGTACGCGAATTTATTGAGGTGTTAGACCTACGCTTGCGCGTGTGTGGTGAGACCTAGATTGCGGCATGCGCAGAATCTATTAATGCACGCTTGCCGATAAGCTGTGGCCCTGTCTAGGGGTAGAAATGGATTATCTTCTTAGGCTCGATTTTTATAGTGACCTGTTTCTCGGGGTCGTACTTCGGGTTGTAGGATGGCTCAGTGTGGTACTTGCCCCACACCCAGCGCACGTACTCGTCATAGCCCTCCTCCGGCTCGAAGCCGAGCTCCGCCACGCCGTAGACCAGCGCACATTTGGAGGGTGTGTCCCCCTTGCCCGACTCTGAACCCTGCATGAGGAAGGAGAGAGACACGTTCGTGTTCCGCATGATGTTCTCCACCCTCTTTGACTTCTTTATTGAGACGAAGTAGAATGCGTTGTCCCTATAGTTGTACCAGATAGGGGCAGCGTGTATCGTGCCGTCCTCGTTGTGGCTGCAGAAGATGGTCGTGTAGGATTCTCTGAATAAGCTCTCAATGTCCTCGGGTGTCATCTTGTTGCTACTCATAAAGCCTCAAATCCCTCCGTTTTTCTCCCCTTTACGCACGGCACTAAACCTTCAGTGTTTTCACGGCGTCTGAACCCGTCTCGAACGCCATTTTCATGAGTTTCTTGTCTTCCTTAGCCTTGGTCGTTGAGGTCGCCTCATATTTAATTAATACTTTATACGTCTCCATCCCAAGATAGTTGAATATCGACTCGAATGTCTTTAACATGAGATTCGCGGAGGGTTCCTTATCGGCAAGGGAGACAACGAATATGATTCGCTTCCCCTTGAACATGTCTCTGCGGACCGAGTACCATCGGTCGATGAACGCCTTCATCTGTGCTGTTGGGCCCCACCAGTAGACGGGTGAGGCGAGGACCCAGACATCGGCGCCCTCCATCTTCTCAACGATGGAAGCCATATCGTCCTTCTGGACGCAGATCCTCGTCTTTGCGCATTCGCTGCACGCTTTGCATGGATTTACATTCATCCCAGCGAGGACGATCTTCTCTGTCTTCACTCCTGCTGAAGCCGCTCCGTTGAGCACCTCGTCAAGTATAGTCTCGGTGTTACATCCCCTACGCGGGCTGCCGGCTATTCCAAGTACATTCATGTATACAAGAAGAGCTAAGTGCCTATATAGGAAGTACGCACATTTATGTTACCTACTATCAAGGTTGATACCATGGACACCGTGCAGAAAAAATACGACTGGCCCATCGACGCTGTGGTGGATGTCATCGGGGGCAAGTGGAAGCCTCTGATAATGTACGTGCTCAGCGACGACACTCTACGCTTCAGCGAACTGCTCGAAAAGGTCAAGCCAAGGATCACCCAGAGGATGCTCACGAAGCAGCTGAGACAACTGGAGGAGGACGGCATGGTTACGCGGAAGGTTTACGCACAGGTTCCGCCCAGGGTGGAGTATTCGTTGACTAAAGAGGGCAGGTCCCTGATGCCGATCCTCGACCAGCTCTGTCTCTGGGGCTGCGAACACATGAGGGACAAGATAAAGTACCTATGTGATTAGTCCGAGCGCTTACCTATACAAATGAGTACTCCACAATTCTCAAGCATAATCAGGACAACCTCACAACTCGAGCTGACACAATAACTACACTCAAGCAACAATCTTAAAGATGGAAATATAATGAACTCACCAACAGAACGAGGAATTCCTCTAGAAGTCCCTCAAAGAGGCAGATTTCGCTCACTTGGCGAAGTCCATGATATATCGTGCGCGTGTGAAGTCGTCCATCTGGGTCTTGATTGCTCCTTAACTATGAATTAGAAATTTTAATTGTTATTTCTTAACACTAATGAAATCGCTTAGGTTAGACAGCATTGCCTTGAATTAACTAAAACCGGTAAATTGAACAAGAGAAGGGCACTATCGCCCGGCTCCAACTCAAATATTTGACTCCTATGACTCCTTTTTTATACATTGGGAAAAAATATCTAGCTGAACCAGTATGCCGATCAGATTCGGGTACCACGCGGACGACGAGATGTACCAGCCGAGCCGCTTGCTAGACTTCGCCGTCACGGCGGAGAAGCAGGGATTCGACTTCATCTGCATAGACGACCACTTCCACCCATGGTTCCACAGGGACGGCCACGCGGGACACGCCTGGATCTGGCTAGCCGCCGCAGGGGCGAAGACCAGCAGGGTCGGGATGGGCACCGGAGTCACCACCTGCATCCACAGGTACAACCCGGCCATCGTCGCCCAGGCCTTCGCCACCCTCGACGAGCTATACCCGGGCAGAGTATTCCTCGCCCTCGGCACCGGGGAGGCGATGAACGAGATGCCGATGGCGAACCCCGGCCTCACCTGGCCCCCCCACGAGGAGAGGCTGGAGATGACGTCGGAGGCCGTAACCATCATCAAATCCCTTTGGGAGGGGGACTTCGTCGACTACGAGGGGAGGCACTTCAGGCTCAACCAGGCGAGGCTCTACACGAAGCCCAGGCACAAAATTCCCCTCTACGTCGCGGCGTCCGGCCCCAAGGCGGTCAAGATGGCGGGCCGGCTCGGCGACGGCCTTCTCACAAACAGCGACGAGAAACGTCTGCCCAAGATCATCAGTCAATTCGAGGAGGCCGTGAAGGAGAGTGGGAGGAACCCGGGGGACATGCCGAGGATGATCGAGGTCAGCGCATCCTACGACGAGGACTACGACAAGGCGTTGGCCTCCATCAGCAGGTGGCTCCCGGTCCCCAACGGCAACGATATCCCGGACCCGAGGGAGCTAGACAGGCTCAGGATCGGCATCGACCCCAGGAAACATGCGGGGAACGTCTACACAGACCTGGATGGACTCATAGGCAAGATCGAGAGGATCATCGGGTTAGGCTTCACCGAGGTGGAGATTGGCAGCAGCAGCCCCGACGAGGAGGCGTTCATCAAGAAGTTCGGCGGGGAGGCACTACCGTATCTGAGGGATAGATTCTCCGATGTGTGAGAGAATCCCTCGAAGTACGCCCGACGGGCGCCATGACCCTCTGCCACGTCTTAAATCCCCGCCAGCGCCTCAAGCTCTTGACACAAAATGGAGGGCAAACATTCGCCGTCGGGATACCACCTGAATAAAAAGCGCCTCATAGGAGGGGAGGGCGGGTGGGATTACCTAGTGGTCGACGATGCCGCGCGTCGCCTCTACGTCACCCACAACGACAGGGTCCACGTCCTAAACGCGGACACACTCGACCCAGTCGGCGAGGTCCTCAAGACCGAGGGGGTACACGGCGTAGCCATCGCCAGCGAATTTAGGAGAGGCTTCGCGAGCAACGGCCGCGCCTCGACGGTGAGCATCTTCGACCTCGGTACCCTGAAAGTCATAAAGGAGGTAGCGGTGGGCAGAAACCCGGACGCCATCCGCTTCGACCCCTTCTCGAAGAGGGTCTTCGTCTTCAACGGCGTCAGCCACGACGCGTCCGTCATCGATGCGGCGACCGGGGAGGTCATCGCGACCATTCCCCTCGGCGGCAAACCCGAGTTCTCGGTTGCGGACGGCCTGGGGCACGTCTACGTCAACAACGAGGACACGAGCGAGGTCATGGTGATCGACTCGAAGACTCTTGTCCTCTCAAGGTGGCCCATCGCCCCCGGGGAATCCCCCACCGGGCTCGCGATCGACCTGAAGAATCGGCGCCTCTTCTCGGTGACCCGCAACAAATTTATGATCATGCTGGATGCCGACGATGGGCACGTGGTCGCCTCGTTGCCGATCGGGGGCGGCTGCGATGGCTGCATGTTTGACCCCGATAGGAAGCTGGTCTTCAGCTCGAACGGAGAGGGCACCCTGACGATCGTCCGCGAGGAGTCCCCGACGACATTCTCTGTTCTGGACACGGTCGACACGAAGCGTGGGGCGCGCACCATGACCATAGACTTGAGGACACACGCGTTGTTTCCCCCAGCGGCAGATTACGGGCCGACGCCTCAGCCAACAGTCGAGCAGCCAAAGCCTCGCCCCCCGATTCTGCCGAATACATTCGTAATTTTACAACTTCAGAAATGAAGCACCTTTTAATTTGTCATCCTTCACCCTTCGTTTTAATGGCTCAGTATTCTAGCCCCAAGCTATCCCTCGACCAGCCATGAGCGCGGCTTCATCCCAAGTACATGAAGATGAGACACCCAATCAAAATAAAGAAGGTAAACAGCACAGCGAATCCCAGCCCACGATTCAGCCTAAATGAAACCCCGATCATGCTGAACTCAGCCGCGTAAAAAACCAGAATATACGGGACGTGGATAACGAGGATCTCCCTGAACGGGATCAACAAGATAAAATCCAGCAACAACTCCAAGAGAAGATAGACGATGATCACGGCGTTGGAGATGATTATCCTCCGCTCGATGTTACTCTTCAGGAAACCAATCAAGGTGTAGCCGAAGGGAACCATTAGCAATATTATCGGGACGCCGACTGCGCGAACAGCCGCCATCTGATCGAGTTTAGTGAAGACGTAAAGTGCACTCACGAGCAAGTTGAAGACGATCGCGGAGCCGATGAACACCCTCCCCCGCGTAGACCCAGAGTCTCCCTGATTATGCAAACCTGCGCTTCGCCGTAAATACGATCACCGAACATTACATAAATATTTATCAAAATAATAGGCGCGCACCGGGATCGATTCTAAGACGGGTGTTGGGCTCGGGACCAACTCGACAGACCCTTTACTTCACTACTTTGCCGTCTTCGAGGTAGACGATGTCCTGGTCCTGCGGCGCCCAGATCTCGATCATCTTTAGCCCCCTGGGGCCGGAGCCTACGACGCCGTGTATGTCCTTTGGCGAGAGGTAGGCGGCGTCCCCCGAGTGGAGGAGGTGTTCCTCGCCGTTGAGGTGGATCTTCGCCTCACCGTCCAGTACGATGTAGGCGCTCTCCCGCCTCTCGTGGTAGTGGACCCGCTTGGTGGAGAAGTTTGGCTGGTACTCGTAGAGGACCGCCATCATCTTCGACGCCCCGAGTTCCTTGTCGGCGAGCCAGTACATGTCGCTGACGCCGGGGTTGGTGAACTTGCGGGCTTCCTTGACCTTGAATATCTTGGACATTGGGTTCTATGGGTTACTCAGATGGTTTAAGTCTGCGCTCCCCATCGCGCTGGAACTTGTGGAGTATCCTAGCGCGCGTGGACAAGAAGTCCGAGCCATTCCCCGCGTTTGCGAAAAATTTACTCAAACTTAATAGCAAAAACAACCATAATCGGTATAGAACTGGGGACGCCCTATGACCTATAAGAACGAGCTCCAGACGACAAACTGCCCGCTATGCGGCAGACACATGACGCTGATCAACGATCTCAAGGACTTCAGTATCCAGCACTGCAACGCACACGGCGTCTTTGCGGTGGACGATTCGACGAACGACACATGGGCCATAGAGGGCTTCGACGACGAGATGATGCCCATCAAACGCAGATGGTACACCATAGACAACTACAAGCCCCTGACCCTGGAGCAGTACAGGGACATGGTGAAGCGGGCCAACTTCAGGCGGCTTGAGGGAAAATAGGGGCCGCGGGCGCCTGCAATCTTTTTCACCGCACGCATCCCCGGTAGGGTGGGAGTCGCGTTGCGCTCGGCAGTGGTCCTCGCTGGCGGTAAATCAAGCCGGATGGGGGGAGACAAGGGGCTGATCACCCTCGAAGGAAAGCCCATAATCGCGCACGTATTGGAGAGGCTCCGACCCGTCGTGGACGAGGTGGTCATAGTGGTTGGCTCGGATGCCCAAGGGGAGGCGTACGGCTCCTTCGGCGCGAGGGTCGTCGCCGACCGCCTGCCGAGTGGCTCGCCCCTGGTTGGCGCCTACACCGGCCTCGGGGAGGCGCGCGGCGAATACACATTCCTGACGGGCGGGGACCAGCCGCTCATCGACCCACGCGTCGTCGAGCTTCTCTTCGCGGAGGCGGAGGGGCACGACGCCGCCACGCCGTACTGGCCGAACGGCTGGGTCGAGCCCCTCCACTCCGTATATCGGTCGAGGAAGGCAGCAGACGCCGCCCTGGTGCTCATCGAGTCGGGGGAGAAGAGGCTTAGGTTCATGCTCGACGCCCTACCCGACGTGAAACGCGTCCCAATAGACGAGGTCAAGGCAATCGACCCAGAGCTGCGTACACTCATGGACGTGGACACCGCCGAGGACCTTGAGCGCGTACGCCGCCTGATCTGATAGTCACAGGGGGGGAGGGGGGTCAACAGAATAATTAAAAATATGGCCCCGTTAGCCGAAATAACCCCTAAAACGCCCCCGATCGGGATCGAAAATGTACAAAAAGGTACATGAAACGCGTCAAAAATGCGCGAAAAGTACACTAAAAATGACGCATTTCAACCCCTCAAACAGGCTAAAACACGTCTATATGATGCGAAAAGTCCCATCAATTTGTTGCGCCTCGCTCCGCAAGTAGTGAAAAACCATAGGGGGGAGGGGGTACCCCTGATCTGCTCGGAAAAGACGCCCCCCACTGAAAGAAGCCGTAGAACGGCTCCGATGGTGCGCCGATCTACGCAAAAGGAGCATCTATTCCCTACAACCAAGAGTCCCCCGCCACTTAACAGGAATGTGTCAACAAGCATCGTTTCGTGAAACCAAAACTATATAAGACGCGCAAGGTGAGATGCCTTTTAAAATATAGGTGCTAGTTATGGTTTTCCGTGACAAGTTCAAGAACGCGGACACCGCCTTCACCTTCAACGACGTGATTCTCCTCCCCGGCTGGACGACCCTCGAACCAAACGAGGCAACCGTCATGACACAGCTGACGAAGAAGATCACGCTCAACGCCCCATTCATCAGCAGCCCGATGGACACGGTCACCGAGTCCGACATGGCGATCGCCATGAGCCGGAACGGCGGCCTCGGCGTCCTGCACAGGAACTGCTCGGCGGAGGAGGAGGTGGACATGGCGCGCCGCGTAAAGCGCGCAGAGGCGGTCATAATCAGGGACGTGGTGACGGTCAACCCCGACACCACAGTAGGCGAACTCCTCAAGCTCATGGAGGAGCACCACATAAAGGGCTTCCCCGTCGTCGGTAGGGGCGGCAAGCTCGTCGGCATCGCCACGTGGCGCGACGTCCGCCTCGCCGAGCACACCCTAAAGGTCCGGGACATCATGACCAAGAAGGTCGTCACCGGCGCCGAGGACATAACCCTAGACGAAGCCAAGCAGGTCCTCCACAAGCACAAGATCGAGAAGCTGCCAATCGTCGACAAGGACAAGCACGTCAAGGGGCTGATAACCATGAAGGACATCACCCTCAAGGGCGACTTCCCCGACGCCATACGCGACGAGGAGGGGCGCCTCATCTGCGCCGCCGCAGTAAGCCCCTTCGACCTCGAACGCGCCAAGGCCCTCGACAAATACGTCGACATCATCTTCACAGACGTCGCCCACTTCCACAACAAGAACTGCTTCGACGCCGCCAAGAAGCTCGTCAAGGAGGTCAGCGCCGAGGTAATCGTAGGCAACATAGGCACCTACGAGGCGGCCGTTGACTGCATAACGAAGCTCGACGGAATAGCCGGCGTCAAGTGCGGAATCGGCTCCGGCTCCATCTGCTCCACGAGCGTCGTCACACGCGCAGGCGCGCCCACGCTCTACGCCACCAGCAACGCAGCCGACGCCGTCAGGGACCACAAGGCCAAGATCGGCGTCATCGCCGATGGCGGGCTCCGCAACCCCGGAGACATCGCCGTAGCCTTAAGCGTCGGCGCAAACGCCGCCATGATGGGCAACGTCTTCGCCGGATGCAGCGAGTCCCCCGGTCGCCTCGTCGCCATGGAGGGACGCTACTACAAGGAATACTACGGCATGGGAAGCGCGAGGGCCAGGAAGAAGCGCTTCGCCCAGGACCGATACAGCCAGCCCAGCAAGGCGATAAACGAGGGCGTAGAGGGCTGGGTCCCATACAGGGGCCCCGTCGCCGACATCATGCACGAGTACGTCGGCGGCCTCAAGGCGGCGATGGGCTACATAGGCGCCTCCGACATCCAGCAGATGTGGGAGAAGTCCCGCCTCGCACTCGTCACGGAGCGCGGCTACCAAGAGATAGCGCCCCACGACATAATGATGTCCGGCCCCAACCGCCTCCTCTAAACCCCCTCTTTCACTAAACTTGTTAATTTTACACTCCGCGCGAGGGTAAGTTATAATACCCAGACACGGAGCCAATCCCAGCAAGGGAGTCAAAAGGCATGATCAAGCGCGCCCTCATAAGCGTCTCCGACAAGTCCGGCCTCGAAGAACTCGTCAAGGCCCTCGGCGCACTCGGCGCAGAGATAGTGAGCAGCGGCGGCACCGCCAAGAAGATCAAGGAACTCGGCCACGCGAAGCTCACAGAGGTGGGCGACTACACGGGCCACCCCGAGAGCCCAGGGGGGCTGCTAAAGACACTACACCCGCGTGTCCACGGCGGGCTACTCCTCAGCAGGGATATCCCCGAGCACAGGGAGTTCATGGACAGGCACGGCATCAAGCCGTTCGAGATGGTCGTCGTGAACCTCTACCCCTTCGAGGCGACGGTCGCCAAGGGCGCGGAGCTGTTGGAGGCGGCGGAGAACATCGACATCGGCGGACCAACCATGATCAGAAGCGCAGCAAAGGCGGCGCTCCTCTACGGCAAAGTCGCCGTCGTCACAGACCCCAAGCAGTACCCGGAGATCATCAAGGCGCTGAAGGAGAACAAGGGCGAGGTACCGGCGAAGCTCATCAGGACGCTCGCCGAGGCCGCCTTCCGCCGCACATCAGCCTACGACTCAGCCATCACAGCCTACCTAGAGAAGGAGGGGAAGAAGAAGTGAGCATAAAGAAACTCTACAGGACGAAGGTCGAGGAGACGTTCCCCGAGAAGATCAAGATCACCATCGGGGACCACGAGATGGAGTACCACAAGGCGCAGAGCCTCAGGTACGGAGAGAACCCACACCAGCCCGCCGCCTACTACGCCCCCGTCGAGGGCAAGCTGACCGTCGGAGCCATGAAGATACTCAAGACCGGCAAGGGCGGCCTCAGCCAAACGAACATCGAGGACATGAACAACGCCTGCAACATCGTCCGCTACTTCGACGAAGCCGCCTGCGCCATAATGAAGCACGTCAACCCAAGCGGAGTCGCCGCCGCCCGCAAGGGCGACAGCCTCAAAACAGTATTCAAGCGGGCGTGGGAGAGCGACCCCGTCGCCGCCTTCGGCTGCGTCGCTGGCTTCAACAAGCCCATAGACGTCGATACCGCCACCGAGATCATGAACAACTACTGCGAGGCCGTGGTAGCACCGGGCTTCGCCCCCGAGACGATGCCCATCTTCGAGCAGAAGAAGGACATACGCATAATCCAGATAGACAACATCTACGCCTCGAGCCGCTTCGTCGGCGAGAACCCCTCACCCCTCGTCATAAGCACCATGACGGACGGAAGCTTCGTACTAAGCACCCCCATGCTCACCCGCATCAAGAGCCCCAACGACCTACGCTGGGTCACGGAGAGGAAGGGCACCGAGAAGGAGACAAACGACCTCATCTTCTCGTGGTACGTCAACCTCAACGTCCGCAGCAACGGCGTCGTCCTCGCCGATGATCGGCAGACACTCGGCGTCGGCACGGGCCAGCAGGACCGCGTCATCGCCGTCAGGCAAGCGCTGCAGAAGGCGGAGGAGCGCGGCCACAAGGACAGGCTCAAGGACGCCGTCCTCGCGAGCGACGGCTTCTTCCCCTTCCGCGACAGCATCGACGCCCTGGCCAAGCACGGCATCAAGGCGTGCTGCCAGCCCGGGGGAAGCATAAAAGACGACGAGGTCATAGCCGCCTGCAACGAGCACGGCATCGCCATGGCCTTCACCGACGAGCGCTGCTTCCGCCACTTCTAATTCCAGTTTTTCTATTTTTTTAAAAACTTTATTTTTCATAATGATGACGATAGTCATAATCGTAATCTGTTAAATCTAATTCATGTTTTATGTGTTCAAGAATCGCTTTCTCTCTATTTTTTATAAATGATTTATATTTACTATACTCAAGCAAATCTCTTTCAATATATGCTTTTTCTAAAATAGAATCATTTAAATCAGCAAAATATTCTTTTGGATTTTTATTTGATTTATTTTGATTTTTATTTTTAGATAATATCCAATAATTAGCAAAATAATTAATTTCCGATTCATCGAATCCTTTTTCCCTTAGAGTTGATCTTGGAAAAATATGATCAATTTGTGGAGTATTTTTTTCATATAAAATTTTTGAAGTTTGTTTATGCTGGATTAGATGTAAAGTTAATAAAATATTTCTTTGAAGTAGATTTGGTCCATAATTCTCAATATCTTCCCAGTATTTTACCCAACCTAAAACATCTACAAGTGGGAATGAAATATCTCCTTTTTCATAACGGCTTTTTAATTCGTACCGTATAAAACGATTTAATCTACTATCAGCATAACGTGAAAAAGGTGATGTAAACGCTAATAAATAAAGGGCTTTTCTCACGTTACCTATTTCTCTATTAGGAATTTGATGATCCTTAAGATTATATATGTAATAAACAAATGGAACTAAATTATAATATCCCCCCATAAGCCTGCTACTTGAAATCCAACATTCTGTTTGAACAAAATCTATTGTAGATTTTATAGCATTACAACATTGCTCATAATTGTTTTTTATTTTCTCTACGTTTACATGTTTTCGAAGTAAATCTATGTCAAATTTTGAACCTAAATCTGAAACAGCAAATAAACATCTTATCACAAAATCAATATCAATTCCAAAATTATTGTTCTCATTTACTTCTTCAATAAATTCGGGTAAAGCTGTTGCTGAACCTGACCAATTTAATTTCAAGAAGCTGAAAATTAAATCAGAGCGACTTAATTCAATTCCTTGTCGATTAATTCTAATGAACGCTTCTAATACATCTGAATCATTTTTACAATCTGGACTGTTTTTCGGTAACTCTTCATCGATGATAGTAACTTTTAATAAATTATCATTTTTATATAAAACATCGTTTAAAATATCTAGATTTTGTCCTATTATTAATCTAAACGAGTCAGGTAAATCATAATCCTTAATTAAATTATCTGTAAATAATTGTTTATTTTTCGGAGATATATTTATTAATTCTATTAATTTATAGAAAAGTTCCGTTTCCCCTTTATTAGAAAATGTTATCTTTGATTTATTTATTTTACTAGCTTCCTCTTCTTTTAAGAATCTAAACTGATACTTTATTTCATTAAAATCATTACTGTCATCTCCACTCAAAATATTAAAAAATAAATATTTATTATCATATGTCCCTTTAAATGAAAGGTATAATGATTGAAGGCGTTGTTGTCCATCTAATACTAATCTAATTTTTTTATTATCTCTGTTATTGTAAAATTCATATTTTTTATTTTTTTTATTTATTATTTCAAATATTCTATATTGTAAATCTTTATACGTTTCCCACAACAAAACTATGCCAATAGGATAATATCTCATTAAAGAATCGAATAAATATTCAATACGTTTTTCATCCCATATAAAATCTCTTTGTATATTGGGCAAAACAATCTCTTTATCTTCCATTTTCTCGATTAATTGTATTATTTTCATGCAATATACAATATTAAACAATTATTTAAATTTATATATAAAAACGTGAAAAATAAGTCGCCCGACACTTCTAGCCCCGAATTTTCATATACCTCCTCCGCCCACCGGCTAGCCATGAAGGGCGAGACGATCAAGGCGGGTCCATACACCCTCTCGTACACCTACCACAGGGGCAAGAAGCCCCTGACCATAGTACCCATACACGGCCTCGGGGGCTCCAAGGACTACTGGCAACCCATGCACGACTACCCGGAGCTAGCAGCGTACAGCATACTCGTCCCCGACCTCGTCGGATACGGCGACTCCCAGCCCGCGCCGAAGGGCTTCAAGTACACGATGCGTGAGCAGGCGGCGGCGGTCAAGGCGCTCATCGACGCAGTTGGCGTCAAGGGCGACATACTGCTCATCCCCCACAGCATGGGCGGACCCATAGGCGTCTACCTCGCCCAGCTACTCGGCACACGCGTCAAGGGCATCGTCTACGCCGAGGGCAACATCGACTTCGACGACTGCTTCGGAAGCAACCTCGTTATAACCAAGTACACCTACGACGAGTACCTGAAGACGGGCTTCCAGAGGGACCTCGACGGGATGGAGAAGAGGGGCTACCCACCGAGCATCGTCGCCAGCCAGGCGAAGGCCGGCGCCGTCACCATCTACCGCAGCTCAGAGGACCTAGTAAAGGTCAGCAAGGAGGACAAACTCGCGGGCGAACTCAAAGCACTCAAGGTCCCCACGCTCGTCGTATACGGCGAGAAGAACAAGGGGCTCTGGACGAGCGAGAAGAAGATGGCGGCTCTCTTCCCCCTCGTCTACACCCCGGGGGCGGCCCACATGATGATGGCGGACAACCCCTCCGCCTTCTACGGCGAGGTCACCAAATTCATCAAGGCGCTGAAGTAGGCTAGTCCCTGCTCAGCGGGCTCGTGCTGCAGTGGGGTCCCCCGAGGAGGTCGAGGTAGCTGTCCTCCCACTCCCGCACCTTTATCCCGTTCTCCCTGAGCACCCCGATAGTCTTCTTATTCCTCTGGTAGGCGATCACGGTTTTCGGGCGAGTGGCGACGATGTTACCTGCGCCGCGCGCCTGCTCCAGGAAGGCGGCGTAGAGGTGCCCCACATCGTTCTCCTTCTCGGGCAACCCGCCCACGTACATGATGCCGTCGGCGTCCAGCTTCCCCTCCTTGACGAGGAAGTCGATGAGGCTCACCTCCGTACGCAGTGGCTCGGGCTTGCCCCCCTTATTCACATAGATTGTGGTCCTACCCCCGTGCCTGAAGCCGTCCGGGTGAATCATCGGCCCCATCGGTCGGTAGTCGGCGTCGCTCTGCTGGCGTAGAGCCTCCAGCGTCTTGAGGAGCAGCTTCTTGGGCGGCATTCCCTTGACGACCTCGGTGTCCCAGACGTATGGCATCACGAGGGCGCGCCCCGCGTCGGGGTAGTTGATGGTGACGTCGAGGTGCATGTAGTCGAGGGCGGGGTAGTCGGGGAGCTGGACGGCGCAGACGTACCTGATCTTCCCCTCCCGATCATGCTTGAACAGCTCCTCGGCGCAGCGCTTGATGCCCGTTAGGGTGCTCCTCTGCCCCATCCCTATGGCGACGGTCTCACCGTCGACGATCTGGGTGTCTCCCCCCTCGACGTTCGGCGGCTCAGTCGAGACACCCCCCACCTCGTTCGCGTCCCATACAACCTCAACATGCTTGGAGAGCGTCGGGTCCAACTCGTAGGCGAGCTTCACAACCCTCACCTCGTGCCGCCTGCTGTAGCGGCGCATGTTGCAGATGACGGTCCCCACCTGCGTCGTGAAGCTCGTGTCCCTGCTGTATGGCCACGCGACGCGGCGGAAGTCGGGGAGAATCACCCTGTCATGCTCCGCGTCGTAGTATGGCGCCTCGGGGTAGCCGTAGATGAGGTGCTCCAGCTTGAGTTCCTCCGGCTTCGGCGCCGCGGGGAAGCCCTCCCAGATCTCCTTTATGATGGCCTTCTTCTCCCTGAGGGTCGCCTTCTCCAGCGCCTTCGCTATGATGTCGGTGACCTCGAAGACCTTGACGCCCTCCTCTCCCAGCATCTTCGGGAGCTGGAGCCACTGCTCGTGGCCGCCCTCCATCTGGGGGTGGACGCACCGCGGGAGGTACTGCAGGCTCGACTCTATGCCCTCGAAGGGGAGCCTCTTCTCCCAGAAGCTCTCGACGCTGTCCTGTATGAGGACCGCGTTGAGTTTACCGTATTCCGAGTTGACCGTCCACATGCACTAGGGTTGGGCCGCAGGGGCTAAAACGGTTTGCAGCCTACTCCTTGATGACGGAGCCGTAGGTCTCCCTCGTGAAGCGGAGGAGGACGACGAACGTCACCGCGGCTATGCCGATGCTGATGAGGCCGGGGATGAAGAAGCTGCCCGTCTGGTCCACGATGCTCCCGTAGAGGGGCGTCATGACGCTGCTGAAGACGATGTTCGACCCGTTGAGCAGCCCGAGTCCGATGCTCGCCTTGCGTGCGGGTAGGACCTCCCCGACCATGCTGAAGTAGATGACCCAGACGCTGTTGCCGATGCCCATTAGGCACCAGAGGGTGGCGTAGACGGCGACGCCGAGGCCCGCGGGCATGAGCACGATGCCTATGAGGGCGAGGATGAACAGGCTGAAGAAGGCGATGATTGGGGTCTTCCTCTTCCTGAGCCTGTCACTTATCACACCCATCGAGAGACATCCTATGAACCCGGCGACCGTGCCTAGGCTCGTCACCATCCCCGCCTCCACGTAGGTCAGCCCCTTCGACTCGATCAGGAACTGCGCCCCCCAGGAGAGGAGGACGTAGTTGAAGCCAAGCAGCGTGTAGGTGAAGATCATGGGACCGAACCTCTTGTCGGAGAGCGTCTCCTTGATGGCGGCCACGATGTTGCGTGGCTCCCTCTTCACAACCGTGATTGGTGTGGGGCTGTCTTTGAGGACGAAGATGTTTATCGCCCAGTTGGCGACGAGGACGACGAGCATGACGAGGTAGAGCGCCCTCCAGTTGCCCAGGATGCTCTGGGCGAGTGGGAAACCCATGTAGCTCGCGAAGCCGCCCACGCCGCTGGCTGCGCTCAGGACTCCTATCGCCGTCGCCTTCCTCTCGGGCGGGAACCAGCGGATTATGACCGTGACCGCGTTTATGTAGAAGACGCTCGTGCCGATGCCCATGATCATCTGGGCGACGAGCAGCAGCTCGTACCTGTAGCTGAGCCAGAAGAGTGCGCCGCCGATGCATGTGAGGGCGGTGAACCAGAGAATAGACTTCCGGGGCCCCAGCACGTCGGCGAGTACGCCGGCGGGCAGCTGCATGATCCCGTAGATGAGGAAGTAGCCGGTGATGAGCAGCCCCATGGAGGCCCGGCTTATCCCCAGCTCCGTGATCAACACGGGCGTGAGCGCCGAGGCGGCGCTGCGAAGGAAGTTCTCCACGAAGTAGGTGAGGCAGACCGCTGCGAGTATCGTCAGTGCTAGACTTTTCTGTTTCTCCAAGGTCGCCGTGTAAGTACAGGCAACTCCGATAAATGCTGATCGAGACAAGTAAGAACCAAGACCCCCGAAAGCCCGCCGCCTGGGCTAATCCTTCATATCCGCCGCTTCTCGAATCTCACCCATGGATGACCTCTCCTACGCCCGGGTCCAGGCCGGTGACGCCGCCGAACGCGATGCCTGTCCGCTCAAGTGGGACTGCGAACACTGCACGAAGACGCTCTGCGTCCAACTCGTCGCCGTCGCCGACTTCCCGAGCCTATTCGGCCACCACCTCGACCTCGGCGGGAAGCAGGTCCGGGACCCCTGCGGCTGCAACCAGTAGGGCGGGCGTAGACGTTAAACCCTCTCCAGCGCAGCATTCTGGGACCATGAGCGAAGGCAAGCGGAGAAGCGCCGTCAGGGTTAGGCGCGTCGACAAGCCCCCATACACCATTGACCCCGAGAAGATCGGGCGATACGACCAGAGGAACCTGATATTCAACCGCGTCAGCAACGACCCCGGCTGGGCGGGCTACATGAGGAGTGAGGAGGAGGTCGGCCTCAAGAACATTGCGAGGAGCAAGCCCGGCTACACGCGCGTCGACTACGCCCTCGCGGAGGCGGCGTGGACCGTCCACGAGTGCTTCCAGGAGGCGTGGAGCTGGGAAAGGATGGAGCGCCCCCTCGGCCCCAGCCTCATGGGGAACAAGTGGTACGAGAAGAAGTACAGGGTCAGGGACCCAGCCGAGATGACTGGAAAGGTGAAGAAGGCGGCCAAGCTCTACGGCGCCAGCCTAGTCGGCGTCGCCGCCTACAACCCGCTCTGGATGCAGGTGAACAAACGGTTCGACCTCGCCCCCCTCGACATGCCGGAGGGGGTGAAGTACGTCATCGTCGGCGCGATCGAGATGGATGAGCTCGGGATAGCGACGAGCCCCGAGGCCCCTGCTGGGGCGGCGACGGGGACGGGTTACTCCCGGATGGCGTTCGTCTCTGCGACGCTGGCGGAGTTCATCAGGAACCTGGGCTACACGGCTGTGCCCGCGGGGAATAACGTGGGGCTGAGTGTGCCGATGGCGATCGACGCGGGGCTGGGTCAGCTTGGGCGCCACGGATTGCTCATCACCCCCGAGTTCGGGCCACGGGTGCGCCTCTTCAAGGTCTTCACCGACCTGCCGCTGGTGCCGGACAAGCCCATCGACTTCGGCGTCACCCAGTTCTGCAGGGGGTGCAAGAGGTGCGCCGAGGTCTGCGAGGTCGACGCCATCAGCTTCGAGGACGACCCGAACTGGGAGCCGGCGACGAGGAGCAGCAGCCCGGGTGCTCTGAAGTGGTATATGGATGCGGAGAAGTGCTTCGAGTTCTGGTGCGATAATGGGATGGATTGTAGCACGTGTATCAGTGTCTGCCCGTACACGAGGGGGCGGGCTGAGGCTCACGCCTCGGATTTCTGGGCTCCCCAGTAGGCTTATAGCGTCCCCTATTCTCTTGTTTCGTGGTCGGTGAGCCGGTGGGCGGTCGCCGGGCCCGTGAGGGTCTGAGGAAACTCCATCCACCGGGCAGGGCTGCGACGCCGCGAGGCGTGGCGCGAGAGCGTCGGCTCCGGACAGAAACGATACCTCCCCCGGCTAATGCTGTGAGCCCCGGTCAGGGGCGAGGACGCCGTGGGGTTGGGGTGAGACGGCCGACCCGCAGGGTGAAAGGGCGAATAGGCGCCGGGTCCCTCCTGCAGGGGGCGCGGGTAGCCCGTATAGCTGAATGCCGCTTAGAACAGAAGGTGGGTTACGACCGGCACACCGACCACCGGCGCGTGCATAGGTGGGGGGGAGGGGGTATGTTCGTCGTCGTCACGATTTCGGCTGTTTTCGTCTCTTTTCGGGTTTGAGGCCGTTTTCTGGGTCCGTTGACGGCGACGGACGACGGATGTTTTCGCCACGGGGACGCGCGTAATTTATAAAATAAACGACTCTAGTTAATATTATGGTTACTGTAAACCTTGCATATTTATTAGTGATAGGCACGATTCAAGTTATTATAGATTTTTTTTGTTGGAAATTAACTGGTTGGAAAGTAATTTTCTTTATCAATTCAATGTTGGGTTTGATACCTCCTCTCCTTTGGTTTTTCTATGCACGAACACTCACTCCTATGGAAGGTGTTCTTAGTATTGCACCATTTTTAGAAGAATGGGTTCCAAATTATGCATTTGGTGAGTTGATGAATGCATTGACTATGCCCTTATCGTATGCTTTATCTCAAATGACTGGAGGCAAATATGAAGCAGGTATTTGATGCCCTCGTTTTCTGCTGTCTGATTGTACGAATTGATTGAGAAGTTTTTTAATTCAAATGCTCAGGTTCAATTCTTTTCCTAACTTCCCTGATTTTTCTGGTGGTGGCTTCCCTCTTCTCATCAGGGATATCCGACCAGAGCCCCGCGCAATTGGATAGGTGTCTACGCTTAGCGAGGCGCATTATAGTGTCGGAGAAGCTTTCATTTCCCCTCTTCATATTCTTGAGCAGTTCGTAGGCGTCTTCTGTCAGGGAGATGGTCTTCGTCATCAGTTGGTTAGGTTTGTTTTCTAGCATAAACGAGGTGTTACTGGGGGTGAATGGTTTTCGACCGGCACACCGACTACCCACAACTTGGCACAGTCAATCGGATCTCCACTTCGGCAAATTATCCGTATTATAACCTAGCAGGTAGACAATAACCCAGTGAATCTCATGCAGTCGTCTGGACGCCCAGTCATCCCCAAAGGCGAATACCCGAGGCGCTGGAGAGCCACCCAGAAGCTGATGGAGAATAAGGGTTACGACCTCGTCTTGACCTACTCGGACGACCGCGCCACCGCCGGGGCAGCCCACGCCAGATATATGGCGGGATTTCAACCCCACTTCGAGCCAGTCAGCATAGCCCTCCTTCCTGAGGGTGACCCGCACATGCTGACTGGCCCCGAGAGTGAGGAGTACGCCAGGCTCGTCGGACAACTTGAGCAGATACACGTCCTGAGGGAGTTCACGCACCCCGACGAGGACTACCCGTACGCGGTGATACGGGGCTTGAGGGAGATACTCGATGGCTTCACGGACGTCGGCGGGATTCGGAGGGTGGGGGTCGGGGGGTTGGACGCGATGGGGGAGAAGACCCTGACCGCCCTGAGGCGCGCGTTGCCTGACGCGACGTGGGTCGACGCCGAGGCTGACCTTAGCCTCTTGAGGGCCGTGAAGACGTCCGCCGAGATAGCCGTCATAAGGCGTGCCTACGGCGTCGCTGAGAAGGGCATGGAGGCCGCGATCTCATCCGTGAAGCCGGGTGTCACCGAGAGGGCGGTCGCGGCAGAGGCGGAGTACGCCATGAGGAGGGCCGGATCGGAGGGGATGGGGATAGACACCATAGTCGCCTCCGGCCCCAACTCGCGGCCGATACTCGCCAGAACCACGCTGCGCAAGATCGAGAGAGACGACCTCGTCCTCGTCACCCTCGCCCCACGGTATGAGGGTTACCACGGGGCAATCGCGAGACCGGTGCTGGTCGGGGAACCCGGCGAGGAGATAAAGAAGGCCGCCGAGGCAGCCTACGACGCCCAATCGACATGCCACAAGGCTCTCCGCCCGGGGATACAAGGAAGGCTCGTCGAAGCGGAGGGCAGGAGAGTCATGACGGAGGCCGGCCTAGGTGAGAACTTCCTATACTCGGGCCTCCACAGCGTCGGCGTCGTCGAGTTCGAACCGCCAATATTCGGCCCCGGAAGCAGAGAGGTGCTTAGAGAAAACATGGTGATCTCCGTCGACATACCCGTCTTCAACGCGCCATGGGGCGGTCTGCGAGTCGAAGACGGCTACCTGATAACAAGGGACGGATGCGAGAAACTAAACAAGTAAGGATTCACGGAACAGGGAAAGTGGCACGTATCCTCATCCATAGAAGCCGGCTGTCAGCCCGCCGTCGACGAAGAGGATGTGCCCGTTGACGTAACATGATTCGTCGGATGCGAGGAACAGCGCCCCCTTGGCTATGTCCTCGGGCTGCGCGAAGCGCCCCATGGGTATCTTCTTGATGAGGAAGCTCTTCGTCTCCTCCGGGTTGGGGGCGGCCTCTATCGAGGCGGTCCACTGTGGCGTCACCGTCTCGCCGGGGACGAGCCCGTTGACCCTTATGCTGTGCTTGGCGTAGTCAAGGCACATGGACCTCGTCAGCTCACGGAGGCCCCCCTTCGATGTCCCGTAGGCGTGGTTGCCCACGTAGTTCATGTAGGCGTTCGTCGTGATGGTGTTGATTATCGACCCGCCGCCCCCCTTGATCATGAGCGGGACGACCTCCTTCGACACGAGGAAGACCCCGCGCAGGTTGAGGTTGATGAGCCTGTCCCACTCCTCCTCGGAGTCGTTGACGACGGTGTCGTTGTTCTCCTTCTGCCAGCCGCCTACGTTGTTGTGCAGCACGTCGATTCTGCCGTAGCGGTCGAGTATCTGCTTCACCATGGCCTTGACCTCGGGCAGCTTCGTCACGTTTGCCTTGTAGAAGGTGGCCTCCCCCTTCCCCTGCTTGATCAGCCGTACGGTATCTTGGCCGCCCTTCTCGCTGATGTCGTTGACTGCGACTCGGGCGCCCTCCGCTGCGAACAGGATGGCGGTGGCCCTGCCTATGCCTGAACCCGCTCCCGTGATGAGTGCGGTCTTCCCCTGTAATCTGTTCATAACACTTCTCCTTCCGCGGCGACGGTTAATATGTTTAAGGACCCGTGTATCGGGAGTCGCACCCATTAAATCCCCGACGCCACCCATACACCCCGATAGGCCATGCCGAAGGCGTCCAGACTAGGAGAAATCGTCCCAAACCCGCAGGTTGAGAAGATCCTCGGCGGATTCCAGTTCACGGAGGGCCCCCTCTGGGCGGAGGGGAGATTGCTCTTCTCCGACATCCCCGCGAGCACTATCTACAGCTGGACCCCCGGCGTCGGGCGCGCCGAGGTCTATCGGAGGCCGAGCGGGCGCAGCAACGGGCTCACCCTCGACGGGAGAGGACGCCTCATAGCCTGCGAGCACGACAGGCGCCTCACACGCACCGAGCCAGACGGCGCCGTGAAGGTGCTCGCCGAGAGCTACGAGGGGAAGAGGCTCAACAGCCCAAACGACGCCGTCGTGGCGAGGAGCGGCGCCATCTACTTCACCGACCCACCCTACGGCCTCGGCGACAAATGTGAGGGGAAGGAGCTGCCCTACCAGGGCGTCTACAGGCTCGGCCTCCGCGGGAAGCTGATCCTACTCGACGACACCTTCGAGCGCCCGAACGGCCTCGCCTTCAGCCCAAACGAGTCCATGCTCTACATCGACGACACCGCGAAGCGACACATCAGGGTATTCGACGTACGAAGAGACGGGTCAATATGCAACGGCAGGCTCTTCGCCGAGCTCAAGGGGCCCAAGCCGGGGAACCCCGACGGCATGAAGGTCGACATCCACGGCAATGTCTACTGCACCGGCTCCGGCGGCGTCTGGGTCATCGACCCCTCCGGCGAGCCGCTCGGCGTCATCGAGGTCCCACAGGTCACCTCAAACGTCGCGTGGGGCGACGCCGACTTCAAGACCCTCTACATAACCGCGCAGACGAGCGTCTACAGAGTGAGGACGACATCGGGTTGCGCCCCCTTCTAACGGCATCGGACGCAATTAATCGGTGACTTTCGGCTCATGATAATACTTAGCTGATACGACGCATTTGACGGCGTAATAGGCGGTTTAGAAACCTGTAATTGATAGCGGGGCGCAATGGAACGCGCTTATACCCCTGCGGCATTAATTGCTTTTGCCCAGGTGGGAGCGGACGAAAGGTCGAAGCAGTGGATGACCTGAAAGCCGCGGAGCCGTGAGGAGCGGGCTGCGAAGGAACTGGTTGGCTTTGGCTGGCCGGGAAACCTGCACTCCCCAGCTGACAACGCCAAAGCGATGTCGGCGCGGTGACCTCGCCTGGGCACCCCCCGATTCTTAGAAAATCACAAAACGGAAAAAAGCCGGTTTTTGTCTCGTCTACCACTTCTTCACGGGGTAAGTGTAGTTCTCGCCCCTCTTCACCCTGACGACCCTTCTCTTATCGAACTCCCATACCATGTTCTCTCCGTGGGAGCCGCTGCCCTCCTCGGGGTACATCTTGAATGTGTGTTCTCCGTTTGGTTCGAGTTTGATTAGTGTGAGTGCCGGGTCGGGCTGGGAGGGGTCGATGGCGTAGAGGCCGTTGTTGAGGGTGAGCGTCTGCATGTCGCTCCACGCGTCCCTGAACCTGCCCTCGTAGACGGCGTAGGGATTCTCTGCCTCGGCGCCGGTCTTGCCCATTGTCAGGGGGTATGTCAGCCACTGCAGCGCCTTCTCGGCGTAGCTGATCGGCTGCCCGTCGTCCGAGTTCGTCAGCACGACGACGCCCACCTTGTCGTCGGGGCTGGTCCTGATGTGTGTCCTGAAGCCCTGCACTGCGCCGCCGTGGCCGACGAAGGTCTTGCCCCCGATGCGGCTCAGCTTGAAGCCTACGCCGAATCCCTCCCTCCAGTCTGGCTGGAGCCAGTGGGGGCGGTGCATCTCGCGGAGGGTGCTGCCACGGAGTATCTGCTTGCCGCCCTCGGGGCCGTCCCTGAACTGTAGCATGGCGAACTTGGCGAGGTCCTCGGCGGTGGTGGTCATGTTTGCGGCGGGGGTTATGCCCTTGCAGTCCGTGTAGGGGGAGACTCCCCGTGAGCCGTCGGGCAGCCTCCTCCCGTAGCCCTTCGCCAGCATCGGGTCATCGGGGGCAGGTGGCAACACCAGCGTGTTCTTCATGCCCAGCGGCTTGAGGATGTACTCCTCGACATACTCCGCGTAGGGCGTGCCAGACACCTCCTGCACGATCTCCCCCGCCACCGTCAGGGCGAGGTTCGAGTACTTCCACAGCGTCTCCGTCGGCGCAGCCGCCACCTGCGTCGATAGTAGCCGCATGACCTCCTCCCGCGTCGGGAAGTTTGAGTCGGTCCAGTAGGGCGTCGGCGCCTCACGGGGGAGGCCCGAGGTGTGGGTGAGCAGGTGCCAGATCCTGATCGGAGGCGCCTCCGGGTAGCCCCCCTTCAGCTTGAACCATGGCAAATGGGTCGCCACCTCGTCATCGAGGCTAAGCATCCCCCGATCCCTCAACTGCATGATGGAGGTCGCGGTGAACAGCTTGGTTATCGAGGCGATCCTATACCTCGTCTTCGGCGTCGCCTCGACCCTCTTCTCGACGTCGGCGTAGCCGAACCCCTTTGACCATACCATCTTCTGGTCGCTTACCACGGCGATGGAGAGGCCGGGCTGGCCCCTGTACGCCATCTGGGCCTCTATCCACGCGGTGAACATGCCCACGCCGGAGGAAAGATCAAGGCAACTGAGAATCTCGGAGACCATGAATGAGTCTACGTTGATTCACTATAAATTAGATGAGTATTATCAGTCGCCCGTAGCCGACGTTGAGCTGCGTAATCCCGCTATAGGCGTTCGTGTAGCCGTTCTCCACCCTGAGCCGGGTCCCGACCTTGACGACCTCGAACTGCTTGTCCCAGATCACCATCACTATCCTGCCGGTGGCGTCCTCGAGCCCCGCGTTGGCGACCATGAGCTCCCCACCCCTCTTTGATCGGACGGAGCGTGGGTACGACTTCTCCGCCACCTTGCCCTCGACGGTGACGTTGCTCATGCCCTCCTTCAGTGAGCCGATGGGCATGATGGCCTCGGCGTCGCCCGTCTTCTTCTCGTACCACCTCGCCCTGATCTTCGGGTCGCTGTGCTCCCAGCCGATCTGCTTGAAGCCGAGCCCCTCGAAGAAGGGCGGCGTCCTCGTGTTCCACTCGGGGGAGCCGAGGGTCCAGAGGGCGACGTCCGGGTACCGGGCCACGAGTTGCCTCATCGCCTCCGATCCTATCCCCTCCCTCTGGTGGTCGGGGTCGACGAATATCCTCTCGACGATGCCGTGTACGCCGCTGACGTTCACCATGGCGCCGCCCACGATGTCCTCCCCCTGCAGGATGGCGTAGCAGCCGAGGAACCTGAGGGAGCGCGTGTAATACGCGGCGGAGTCGTAGCCCTGCGGCCCGCCGACGGCCGGCGCACCAAACGCGACATCTGAATCATACGCCCTTTTTCCTATCTCCGCGAGACGATCCGAGTCTATCTCAGACGCCTCGACGAGGCTCACAGTCTTATCGGGACACAAAACCATCACCGGGAAACGCTTACAAGAATATGGGCTGTGACCGGCTATTAAACGTGAAAAAGTTGGTTACCCACAACACACCACTCTTGATTCACAATCCTCATTAAACCTACAACCAAACAAAATTACTTGACCGACAGTGCCCACAGGAAAAGTGACTCGCAATTATCGTTTCACGATCCCTCCTGAGATTCGGGTGAGCGCGGGCATCAAGATGGGTGACATCTTAACGTGGGAGTATGACAGAGTGAAAAACCAGATAATGATCAAGCTACCTAGGGAGAATCTATCTCACTCATCCGCGTCTATTTCCCGGGTTTTGTAGCGCGATGTTATGCCCTTCTTGATGTCGTCGCCGAGCTGCTTGTTCAGTGCTGGGTCCCGGCTTGATAGGCCGGCTAGGAGTGCCTGCACGGTCGGCACGTGCCCCTGAAGAGCTGCTATGCGTTCACACTGGGGCAACAATTTACGCCCAGGGACGAGCCTGCCGAGCCCGCCGCGCTCCTCCTCAACGAAGTATCCGAGTTGGAGCAGGTGTCCCCTCGCCTGATCGATCGCGGCGCCCCATGGGTCTATGCTCTCCTCCCCGATGGCGCGCCCGACCACCTCCTCGACGCTGTCCCTCTTGGGATCGCCGGTGAGTGCCCGGAGGATGCCCGCCTCCAATCCGCCGAGTTCAAGGGCTTCACGCCTGTTCAGCGTGACGAAGACGGCGCTCGACTTGAAGAGGAGAGTCTTCTTCTGCCCGAGTGCGAGACTCAATTGCCCGCCCTGTGCTAACGAGGCAAACGCGGCGCGAAACATCTCCTGCGCGAGCTCCCTCTTCTGAACCTTGACGTCGCTGCATGGCAGCTTCTCGCCGGCGGAGAGCAACTTGTCACGCCCCGCGAATCGGTCGCCGAAGAGGTAGACGACGCCGCTCGGCGACGGAGAGCCGAGTGGGGCCCCGCAGCCGGGGCAGAAACGCGCACCCCCAACGACCTCGGAGCCACAACCGGGACACCTCAACCCATTCACCACCCCTACTCCCTCGCGCCCCTCTAAAATAATCCACCGCCCAAGAAACCACAAAACACACGCAGAGGGGGGGAGGGGGGGTCCACCTGATCTCTTATAAAAACACACCATCACCCAAAAGAAGCCCCGAATCGGCTCCGATTGGGATCGGAAATATACAAAAACGTACATAAAGTGACCCAAAAACGCGCAAAAAGTGCACCAAAAACGACGCCTTTCAGAGCATAAAACAGGGAAACAACATCGATTAGTACCCTAGCCGCGTGACGCCCCTACCGCCAACGATAATACCCGAGACGGATGAGACTAAACCGATCGATCATGCCGGGGAAACTCGTGGGTAGGATCGCTCTTGTTACAGGATCGAGCAGGGGTATCGGCGAAGCCATCGCCCTAAGCCTCGGCGAAGCGGGCGCAACACTCGCCCTCGTCTCAAGGGACGCGAAGAGCCTCGGCAAGGTCTCCGAGAAGGCGAAACGCCTCGGCATCAAGTCCGAGGTCTTCGCCGCCGACGTATCCAATGAAGCCGACGTCGAGCACCTGAAGACCGAGGTCCTCGGGCGCCTCGGCGCGGTGAACATACTCGTCAACAACGCCGGCATAAACATCCGCAAACCACTCACCGAGTTCACCCCCGATGAGTGGCGGAGCGTCATAGACACGAACCTCGTCGGCCCCTTCCTCATCTGCCGCGCCTTCGTCCCCGCCATGAAGGGACGCGGCTACGGGCGGATCATAAACATAACATCGACGATGAGCCACGTCGCAACGGCGAACCGCACCGCCTACGCCGCAAGCAAATCCGGACTCCTCGGCTTCACACGAGCCCTAGCCCTCGAACTCGCCCCCGAAGCCATCACCGTCAACGGCATCAGCCCAGGCTGGTTCGAGACCGAGCTAACCAAGCCCATCTGGAACAACCCCGAGGCGAACGAGAACCTCGTATCGCGCATCCCCCTCGGAAAATGGGGCGACGTGAACGACATCGGAAAACTCGCCACATACCTCTGCTCGGATGAGGCCGGATACATAACCGGGACGGACATCCTCATCGACGGCGGATACACCGCCCAGTGACCTAGCCGACGTACTTGTCAACGAGAACCACGACGTTCTCGGGGGTGAGGTCAAGCCTCATCTCCACGCCGACCTTGGGGTCGACTCCCGTGACCCTGAAGCCGAACCTCTCCCAGTACTCGCGCAGCTTGTGCCCGGTCTGGTCCTCCTCCTCGGTTATCATCTTCACCGACCGGTAACCCGCCTCCCAGCAGTAGAGCGCGTCAAGAGCCGTCAACACGGCGCCCACGCCCTTGCGCTCTATGGTCGTCGCCGCGCTGTCACCGAAGTAGGCGCCCTCCTCCGCGTCGCTGTAGCCGAGGTCGAAGGCGAACGGCTCACCGTTCAGCGTGAATAGGATGCACGTGAAGCCCCGCTTCTTGGAGCGCTCGACTAGTTCCTTGATGTTGTACTGCAACTCCTGCCTGAACTTCCTGTTCTCGATCTCCGCCACCACGTGCGCCAGCCCCTGTGGGAACTCGTGGTGGACGGTTATCCTGCACTCGCCGCCAAGCACGCCGCCGAGCTTCGCCTCAGCCCTGGCGAGGGCATCCCGCAGAGGAGGAACCTTCAGACTCACATATTCTGATGATGGGTACCAAGTTTTTATAATGTTGCCTAACCGGGGCCGAAATCAGTTTCCGAGGTACTTGTCGAGGAGCCGCTTGACGACATCCTGGGTGATTTCGAGCCTCATCTCCACCCCGATCTTCGGGTCCCTACCCGTCACGTAGAAGCCGAACCTCGCCCAGTACTCCACGAGCCTGCGCCCCGACTCGTCCAGATCCTCGGTGATCATCTTCTCCGAGACATACCCCTTCTCGATACAGTAGAGGGTCTCAAGCGCCGTGAGTATAGAGCCAACGCCCTTCCTCTCGATGAGCGTCGCCGCACTATCCGAGAAGTACGCCCCCCTCTCCGGGTCGTCGAAGCCGAAGACGAACGCCACCGGCCTCTCCCCCAGGTAGACTATGAAGCAGGTGAAGCCCCGCTTCTTCGACCTTATCGTGAGCTCCTTCTCGCTGTACCGTAGCTCGCTCCTGAAGCGCTCGTCTTCGATCTCGGCTATGATCCTGAGAATGTCCCTGTTCATCTCGTGGTAGACCGCTACCCTGCAGGTGCCGCCTAGGGCGCCGCTGAGCTTCGCTTCAGCCTTCCCTAGGTAATCACGAAAAGAGGGCGACCATGCATCCATTTCCTCCCCTAATCACTTACATTGGTTTTTATATCTTCCCCTCCACCCGGGGGCTAGTCGGGGTTATCCAGGAAGCCACGCAGAGCCTTGAGGGGGACGAGGACGAAGTTCGAGTCGACTATGCGCCGCGTCGCACCCGGGGAGCCGCCGCCCCTGTTGACCTCGTTGAAGTACGAGTCGAACTCGCTCAGCTTCGTGAAGCGGACGTTGTTGATCTGTGTTATGAAGATGAACTCCTCCCCCGTCTCCGCCACCCTGCGCTGCAGGAGGAGGCTCGAAGGGGGTGACTCGACCTGAATTATCATGTTTCGATGATCGGCGTCGCCCCCTAAATACGCTGCCAGCCCACCTCGCTAGTCTTAAGAGCAGTAGAGCCGATACAGCCCCTAGTCGCGAGGGAACCCGGTAAGGCGAGCAGGGTGAGGCTGGACAAGAAAGACGCGGCGATCATCGCCACAATCTCCGTCCTATTCTTCATAGTCGCCGCCTACAACGTCGGGCTCACTCGGATACCCTCAACCACGTGGGGGATCAAGCAGGAGACCCTCTACCTCACCCTAGACGCGAACAAGACGATCGACACCATCTACCTCTTCGTAAACACCGACGCGAACGCGACGGCGAGCTTCAGCATCCCCCGGGGGACAGGTTGGGTTGATAAGGCGTGGGTAAACGACCACGAATACTACAAGTGGCTACGCGTAGAGTTCAGGGAGACGACCGATCGGATCAGGATTCACTTCTACCTCCCGGCGGGTGACGTATTGGAGGTCGCCGTAGTCGCCTCAGACGGGACGCAGATCGGCATAAAGAGCATCATATCGGACGCCCCCGGGGACGCCGCCATACAACACCTCGTGGACGAGCAGTCCCTCTTCGAGAACCCCCCCACGTTCCGATCCGAGACGATGTTCGACGAGGAGCTGTTCGTCCGCGCGTCTCAGCAGTACCTGAGTGGGGTGGAGCCGACCGCCGAGGCGACTCATCCCCCCCTGGGTAAGCTCATCATCGCGGCGGGCATCGCCCTCTTCGGCTTCGCCCCATTCGGGTGGAGGATATTCGGCGTCGTCTTCGCGGCGCTCATGATCCCCATCGTCTACGCCCTCGGCTTCGCGCTCTTCAAGACACGCGCAGCAGCCACCATAGCCGCTTCCCTCGTCGCCCTCGACTTCATGCACTTCGCCATGAGCCGAGTCGGAACAGTCGACACCTACCTGATCTTCTTCATACTTCTCTCAACACTCTTCTTCTACCTCAACTTCGAGAAGATGGCGGGCGGCTCAAAACCCGACTACCGGCTTATAATCGCCGGCCTCGTCTCCTTCAGCCTCGCCTTCTCTGTGAAGTGGATCGCCATCTTCGGGCTTGTCGGGGAGGCTGCGCTCTTCCTCCTCGCGGGCGTTTATGGTCCCTCCCCGATCAAGGGTGCGGCCGCACGCCTCAGGGCGCTGGCTAAACCGATCGCGGTGATCGCGTGTCTCGTCCCCGTCGTCGGCGCCGTCATCTACTTCAGCTCCTTCATCCCCTACGCCAGCCTCGGGCACAGCCTCTCCGACATCTGGGCGGCGCAGTGGTCGATGCTCGGGTACCACTCGGATATGGGCTACTACACGCACCCAAACGCCTCCAACTGGTACGAGTGGCCGATGACTCTCAGCCCCCTATGGTTCGACACGAAGAACCTCCCCGAGGGGATGTTATCCACAGTATCCACCATGGGCAACCCCGTCATCTGGTGGGTCGGGCTCATAGCCATCCTCGTCTCCATTGTCGACGGCGTAAAGCTGAAGTGGCCCCACCTCTTCCTCGGCACCCTGTACGTAGCCCAGCTCCTCCCATACGCCCTCATCTCCCGGTACCTCTTCATCTACCACTACTACGCCGAGGTCCCGATAATCGCCCTCGCAACCGCGGGGCTCGTCCATGAGATGTGGTACAAACCCAAACAGGGGAGATACATCCTCGTCCTCATCGCCGCAGCGGCAGTCTTCTTCGCCGTCTTCTACCCGGTAATATCCGGCCAGATCATACCCGAGTGGTACAGCGGCTACCTACACTGGTTCCGAGACTGGAGATTCTGAGGCGAACAACCATGAGTGACCCCGAGGTCAGCCTGATATTCCCGGCCTACAACGAGGCGGGGGAAATAGAACATGCGGTGAACTCCGCCATCGAAGAACTCGGGAAGATCACGCCATCCTTTGAGATCATCATCGCTGAAGACGGAAGCAGCGACGGCACATCGGAGATAGCCGGACGTCTCACCGTGGAACACCCGGAGGTACGTAACCTGCACAGTGTAGAGCGCCTGGGGCGGGGTAGGGCATTCAACAAGGCGTTCAAGGCGGCGCGTGGAGCCATACTCGTCTACATGGACGTTGACCTCGCCACGGACATAACGCACCTCGGAGCACTCATCGACGCAATACGGGGCGGCGCAGACATAGCCATAGGCTCCCGCCTACTCCCGGAGAGCCGGGTCAAGCGATCAACCCGCCGAAACCTCGCCTCGCTATGCTACAACTCGCTCATCAGGGCCCTGTTCAGCACCCCGGTCCACGACCATCAGTGTGGCTTCAAGGCCTTCAACGGGGCGCGGCTACTGGAGTACATCGACGAGGTTGAGGATACACACTGGTTCTGGGACACCGAGGTCCTGATCAGGGGGGCGCGCCGCGGCCTCAAGATTGTGGAGATACCCGTGGAATGGGCCGAGGGGCGCGGCACCAAGGTGAGACTGCTCCGGGACTCGTGGCGGATGGGGTCGAAAGCCATCAGCCTATGGTGGAGCCTGCACTCGGGCTGAGCGCCTCCATCTCCTATTATTAACCCTGAGCACCCGCCTATCATTGATGCCTATGCTGAGGAAGGATATCTTCAACTCCTCCACCGTGGAGTCGATGCTCCACGCGCCGGGTCTAAAATGGCACACGAACCCGCCGGACGTCATACCCCTGTGGATAGCGGCGCCCGACTTCCCAATCGCACCCGAGATCAAGCAGGCTCTCCGCGACGCCGTCGAGGCCGAGGACGTCTTCTACAACACAGACACAGCCGCAAAGGCGGCGATGGCGGAGAAGATCACGCGCTTCAACAAGATCAAAGTCACGCCCGACGACGTCACCGTGATACAGGGCGTAGACCCGAGCCTCTGGCTCGCCGCCAAGTACGCCTGCAAACCCGGAGACGAAGTCATCCTAACAGACCCCATGTACACGCCCTTCAAGAACGGCCTCGACGCCGCGGGCGCCAAAGCCGTCTACTGGGAGCTCAACGAGGGCGACGGCTACAGATTCGACGCCGAGCAGCTGAAGAAGCTCGTCACGAAGAAGACTAGGCTCATCGGCGTCTGTAACCCACACAACCCCACCGGGCGCGCCATGACAAAGCAGGAGCTAAAGGCGATAGCCGACATCGCCGTCGACAAGAAGATCAACGTCGTATCCGACGAGCTCTGGGAGGACATCGTCTTCGACGACAGGAAGCACATCAGCATAGCCAGCCTCAGCCCGGAGGTCAGCGACCTAACACTCACGAGCTGGGGATTCAGCAAGACCTTCGGCGTCGCCGGGCTGCAACTCGGCTACATGGCGACGACGAACAAGGCCATGATGGCGGAGATGAGGAAGCAGTCGACCGGCATCCAGCGCGGCTCGAACACACTCGCCAAGGCGATTGCCCCCGTTATGCTCGGATCGGTCACCGACTACTGGCGCCGCGACATGATGAAGCACCTGACCAAGATCAGGGACCTATGCGCCAAGCGGATGAACAAGATGAACGGCGTAACGTTCCCCGACCTTGAGGGGACATATGTGCCGTTCCCGCGCTTCGACCTCGGAATCCCCAGCAAGGAGCTCGCCGACCGCCTCATCAAGGAGTACAAGGTCGGCCTCTCAGCCGGCATCGGATTCGGCGCCAAGGGCGAGAACCACCTCAGGATCTGCATCGCCACCAGCGAGGCGATAATGAAGGACGCCCTCGACAGGATCGAGGCCGCCACCGAGAAACTCGGCTAAATCGGCTCACACTTTTTACCCCCAACGGGCATACTAACCCCAATGATCCCCGCCGTCATCAAGAACATCACACAGGCAACCCCAACCATCAGGACCCTGCGCATAGAGCCGCAGGGCGAGTTCACGTTCAAGGCGGGGCAGTGGATCGACTTCTACGCCGACGTCTCCGGGGGGCGAAAGGTCGCGGGCTACTCAATGACCAGTTCTCCCCTTACACGGGGACACTTCGACCTCGCCGTGAAGAGTGTCGGCGAGAACCCCGTCACACGACACATCCACTCAGACGCAAGGGAGGGTGAAATCGTCCACGTCGACGGTGGAAACGGCGAGATATTCTACGAGGCGGGCGCCGCGAAGAACGTCATCCTAATCGCGGGTGGAATCGGCATCTCCCCGCACATGAGCATATTCAGATACATAGCCGAGGGCGACCCGAACGCCTCCGCTACTCTCATCTACAGTGCCACCAGCCCAGACGAACTCATCTTCAGGGAAGAGATCGAGGCCACCACCCGCAGCAACCCAAGGATGAAGGCACTCCTCACCGTGACGGATGAGACCGAAGACTGGAAGGGGCACTTTGGCAAGATAGACGCACCGCTCATACGCGAGGCCGGAGTAGACCCGGAGGCGCTCTACTACATCTGCGGCCCCCCCGCGATGATCCATGAACTCGTCGACACCCTCAGAGCCCTCGGCATCCGCAGGAAACAGATGAGATACGAGCTCTGGTGGTAACCAGACTCGCTGGGTAACCTCTTATCCACAGACCCCGCCCATTCAGAGGCAAGGGTCGATACGAATGGATAAACGCCGGAGACTCATGGAGGTCGCGCTAGGTCAGGCTCCCCCCGACACAATCATCGAGAACGGTGTGCTAGTCGACGTAGCCACCCGAAGGCTCGTTGACGGCGTCTACATCTCCATAAGCGGTGGAAGGGTCGCCTCGATATCGAAGGAGAGGCAGAAAGCCGGCCCCAAGACCCGGATGATCGACGCCGGCGGCGCATACCTTGCCCCCGGCCTCGTTGATGCCCACTACCACATCGAGAGCAGCCGCCTCAGCCCTCGGCGCCACGCCCAGATCACCCTCCCACACGGCACAACCACCCTATTCGAGGGAAGCCACGAAATCTGCAACCCCCTAGGACTCGACGGCGTCAGATACCTCCTCGAAGAGGCCGAGGGGCTCCCGCAGAAGATATTCGTCGGCCTCAGCTCCGCCACCCCACCCACCCCCTACGAGACCGCCGGCGCCTACATCGGCGGCAAGGAAGCCGAGGAGGCTCTAAAACTCAAAGGGGTTGCCGGAGTCGACGAGGTCATGGACTACACCGCACTCTTCAACGGCGAGGAGCGGCTCCACGGAGTCATCGAGGCGGGCCTCGCCTCGGGCAAGGTCGTCGAGGGACACGGCGTCCCATCCCCACCCCAGGCCGACGCATTCCTAGCCACAGGCGTCTCATCAACCCACTTCTCAGGCGACGGAGCCAAGGCCCTCGCCCTCCTCGAACGCGGCTGCTTCCTCGAACTCAAGTCACGCGACAGCCGCCAGGCGATACGTGAACTCCTCGCCGCCGGCATCGACTGGCAGATGGTCGGCATGTGCGTCGACGACCGCCCCGCCGAGAAGATAAGCCAACTCGGCCACCTAGACTACGAACTCCGGATCAGCATAGAGGAAGGCCTCAACCCAGTCACAGCCATACAGCTCGCGACGCTCAACAACGCCCGTCACTGGAGGAAGGAGCACGAGGTAGGCATAATCGCCCCCGGTAGACACGCCGACATACTCTTCCTCACCGACCTCGCCGCCTTCAAGATCGACCGCGTCATGGCGGACGGCGAGATAGTGGCGGAGAAGGGCAAACTCACAATCGACATCCCGATCAGACCCGCCCCAGCCTACGTCCTCAACACGATCAAGCTAAAGAAACCACTAACCGCCGGCGACTTCGCGGTAAAGGCGCCCGCTAATAGAGCCAGCGTCAAGGCGGCGGTCCTACGCCCCTTCTACTTCAGCGCCGACCTCCCCCCAATAACACAGGAACTCCCAGCAGACGGCGGCCTCGTCCAGCGGGACCTCCCCCACGACGTAAACAAGGTCGCCATCGTCCGCCGCGACGGCGGCGGCATCGGCGTCAGCTTCTGGGAGCTAGGCTACCAGCACGGCGCCGTTGCGATGAGCGTACTCCACGACACCCACAACATCAGCGTCGTCGGCGCCACCGACTCCGACATGGCGGCGGCGGTAAACCGCGTCGCGGAGATGGGCGGCGGCATAGCCGTCGTCAGGGACGGCGCAGTCAAGGCGGCGGTCCCCCTCCCCATCGCTGGGCTGATGACCGACAGACCCCTCCCCGAGGTCGTCGCGGGGCTCGATAGGGTCAACGAGGAAGCAGCCAAGCTCCACCCCGGGAAGCTCCTCGGCCCCAACCCCGTCGACACACAGACATTCATCTTCCTAACCTGCTTCCCCTGGGGCATCGTCCTCACCGACAGGGGCCTCGTAAACGTCAGGACCGGGCAACCCGTCCCCACGGTATGGTAGACCGCAAACCAATTCATCCACAACCGCGATCCAATCCCAGATGCCTATGCTCTCAAAGGAAGAGGCGCTCAAACTCGCCGAGTCCTACGCCGATCAGAGGTTTCTCTGCTCCGAGTCCTGCCTCATGGCCCTCGCGAAGTGCCAGGGCATCGAGAGCCCATTAATCCCCAGGATCGCCACAGGGTTTGGCGCTGGAATTGGCAGATGCGGAGAGACATGCGGCGCCGTCACCGGAGCCGTCATGGGCCTCAGCATAATGTACGGCAGGGACAAGGTCGAGCCGACCAAGGACCGCCGCCCCTACTGGTACGCAACGGAACTGCTCAAGAGATTCAAGGAGGAGCACGGCGAACTAACGTGCCCCGCACTTCTCGGCCTCGACATAGCCAAACCAGCCGACTACGATGAGTACAACAAGAAGAACCTCTGGGTAAACAACTGCACCAAGTACATCCAATCCGCCACCGGCATCGCGTGGGACATCATCGACGAAAACAAGTGAACGCGATAGGTTTTCTCACCAAATCCCGCGACTCAGATCTCGCCCATGCGAAACATTGAAACCATCCCCTTCCCCACGAGGATATCGACATGAACCGGGAGAGGGAGAGCCACGCCGTCCCCGCCATCGTCGCGGTCGCGGGCGTCATAGCCTTCACCGTCCTCGTCTACATCTTACTCGCGGGTGCTGACTGGCTCCTCAACCGACTGCTCGGCTCAGGCGCGGGGACGCCCTTCTGACAGAAGCCCCGAGGGCGGCGAGGACCTCATGACAACCATCGCCAGCCACCCCGAGCCACGCATAAGCGAGGCAATCGTCCCCGAGATCAACCTAGCCTACAAAAGAGGCTAGGCGACGTCCCCTATCGCCTTCACGAGCCCCTCGACGTGCCGGTCCCACGTGAACGTCTCAAGGATCCGCCTCCTCGCCGCCTCCCCCATCGCATCGCGGAGGCGATCATCCCCGAGCAACCGCGCGTGCTTCTCCACGTAGTCGTCCAGGTCGTAGGGTCTCGCCCTGTAACCCGTGACGCCGTCGACCACGACCTCCCGTGGCCCGGCGTGGTCCCAGACGACCGAGGGGCAGCCGCAGGCACCGGCCTCGACGGGTCCGAGGCCGAAGTCCTCCTCCGGGGAGGGGTACGAGTATACTCTGGCGCCGTTGTAGAGCCTCACAAGCTCATCTGAGGAGGTTCCGCCGACGAACTTGACCCTCCCCTCTGCGCCGATCCTCCGGGCGAAGTCCCTGAGGCGGTCCGTGTAGCCGGTCTCCCTTCCCGTCACCACGCCGCTGAGGCCCGGGTGTGCCCCGGATAGGCGCCCGACGGTTGCTATGAACCAGTCGAGCCTCTTCTGGGGGAAGTGCCTGTTAGTTGACAGGATGTATTCCCCTCCGAGATGCATCTTCATGGGTCTGAACTGGCCCGTGTCAACGCCCGGGTAGCATACCCCCGCCTCGACGTCGTAGCAGTCCGCGACCTGCGCCTTGATCCACTTCGAGTTCACGAGAACCATATCCGCCCCGGCGACGGAGGAAGCGTCCAGGCGCTTGATGACGCCGATCCCCTTGTGCATCGCGTCCAGTAGCTGCATGTCCGGGTTTGTTCCCCAGCCCACTACCCTATCCACGTCCCGGGGGTAGAGGAACCGGTTTGCCTGGTGGAGGAACGCGACGTAGGGTACCCCATATGCCCTCTTTATCTGGCTGGCGAGCCAGTAGCTCGGCTGGCTGTGTGCCACGACGCAGTCGAAGCCCCTGAACTTCTTCGCTATCTGGCTGGATAGCAGGCTCGTCGCCAGCATCCCGAGGTAGTTTCTGTAGGGTACACGATCCGGTAGCCAGCCGGCTAGCTCGCTCGGGGGGACGATCCTCGTCAGGTCCGGGTGGCACTCGGGGGAGACCGTTGGGGCGAAGACCTCGACATCGAATCCCCTCTTCCTCAGCCCGATGGCCTCGGATAGGACGGTCCTTTCGCCTCCCCCGCTGTAGAAGAAGCCCATATGGATGAGCGCCACCCTCATCGTCTCAACCTTCATGATTTCGTGACAAATCTTTGAGAATGTCTACTAAATATGAATACCATATTTTCCATACATGATAGGCTGAAATAACCTCATAAGAAATATGTAACCAACATAAAGTGCTCAATAAAACATCACGCTGAATATCATAGAGGGCCGGCTAACAATCAGCCTATTTCCCCGAGAGGGTGCCCTGACACTGAAGGTAATCATAGTCCACCCCTCCCTAAACCAGCGTGGGGGCGCCGAGAAGGTCTGCGTGAGGATGATAGACGCCCTCACTAAGGCGGGACACGAGGTCACACTCTACACGATCGAGAAAACCTGGTGGGGGCCGATCGAGGCTAACTGGGGCTTAGAGCAAAGACCACAGGAGATCTGGTGCCTGAAGAATCGAAGATATACTCGTCTCCCCCTCGTCCGGTGGCCGTTACAACTGATCCTCTACCTCAACCTATTGGTGAAAGCCGCTAAGAAGAGGAACCACGTCTCCCTCAACAACTACGGGGAGGTACTCCCCCTCTTCGCCGACGTCTCATATATTCACTCACTACCCCTCTCCACATCGGCAAACGAGAACCCGTTCGCCATCCCCCTCTGGAGCCTCATGAAACCCCTCTACCGCGCCCTGCTCCGAATCTTTTCGAGCCACTTCTCGGGGCTCATACTAACTAACTCTCGATATAATGAGGGCAAAATCGAGGCTCCCCCACGATCACAGATAATCATCCTATATCCCCCGGTCGACAACAACGAAACATCCCCTATCCACAAAACCCCCTCAACACTCACCGCATCCCGCCTCTCACGGTCCAAAAACCTCGAAATAATCCCGAGGATCGCCGCGCTAGTGACCGCCCGCTGTGAGTTCAATCTCTGCCTGTCAACCCGCCACGATGAGGCAAAAATCGCCCCACTTCGGGGATCAAGCATAATCATCACTCTAGACCCTACCCTAGACAGGCTCAAACAGCTCCGTCAAACCTCCGCCATCTACCTCTCTACACAGCCGACGGAAGCATTCGGCCTCGCCATCCTCGAAGCCATGGATGCCGGCTGCATCCCCGTCGTCCCGAGAGACGGCGGACCCTGGCACGACATCCTCGAAGAACAACAGGGAACCATAGGATACGCATACAGGACGCCGGAGGAAGCCGCGAAACAGATCGATGAGATTCTAAACGACGCCCCCCTCGCGGAAAAACTCGGGGAAGCAGCCAGACAGAGAGCCCGACAATACCAGGGCCCCGCATTCAGCACAAACCTGTTCCGAGTCCTTACGGCGGTCCACGCCCGTAAAACGAAAATGTGTAACCAGCCCACCGGAAAACGCCGCACTTAACCGCTTTAACGTTTTACCGTCATTGTTTTCTGACCACCTTCTGGAGCCTGAGCAGCATGGACCAACCCACAGTCTCAGTTATCACACCCGTCTACAACGAGCGGCGAAACCTCGAGGAGAACATCAATCGCATCGAGGGCTCCCTACGCGGCGCCGGGATATCCTTTGAGGTCGTCATCGTCGACGATAACAGCCCCGACGGTAGCGGCGCCCTAGCCGACGAGATCGCGCGTCGAAAAGACTTCGTCAAGGTCCTCCACCGCGCCGGCAAGAAGGGTCTAGGCACGGCATACAAGGACGCCTTCCCCCTCACTCGTGGACGCTTCATAGTATCAATGGACAGCGACCTCAGCCATGACCCCTCATTCATCCCCGTGATGCTCAAGCGCGCCGAGGAGCGGGACATCGTCATAGGCAGCAGGCTGATCAACGGTGGCAAGATTGTCGGTAGAAACCCTCTCCGGGACCTCCTCAGCATCTTCGCCAACCTCGCCATACGCGCCACGACGGGCACAGCAATACGTGACTGGACAAGCGGACTCAGGATCTACCACCGGGGAGTATGGGAGGAGATTATGCCTAGGGTAAACTGCAACAAGTGGGACTTCCAATTCGAGAGCCTGTACAAGGCCATAGAGAGCGGCTTCACCGTCGGGGAAATACCGATAACCTTCTACGAAAGAGCCGACGGCGAATCCAAGTTCAACCCGCAGGAGGCACTCGACTTCATCTACTCCTTCCTGAAGGTAAGGTTCGGAAAATAGAAAAAAGGGTGGGGCCAGGCGTCCTAGTCTAGCTCGGATTGCTCGATTATGTGGAGCAGGGCGCGTGCGATTATCGCGTTTTCCCAGTTCTCCGTCTCAGACACCATCTGCAGCCCCAGCTTGACCGCCTCCACGCCGCTCTCCGGAGGCGCCACTGGGTCGACTATGATGTAGTTCTGCGCGATGAAGCTGACTCTGACTTCCACCAGCATTCCCGGTTCGAGGTCGTTGAAGATTGGATTTTCACGGTTGAAGAGGATGACTCTGCCGTCACGCATACGGCTAATCAGGCTATCCGCTTTCCCCTTCAATACGAGGACCGTGAATTGGTCCCCGAGGCTTACTTCGGGCTTAGTTTCAATGTTAGACAATTCAAATCCCGTATCATAAACAAAACCCATCGTTTTATTAAATGTAGTGCCTTTTTCAGGGAAAAACGGGTGGAAACAGGCCAGTTTTAGCCACCCCGTTTATTGCATGTATCATGGGAAGTAGGGGGTCTCGGATCAGCTCATACTACCATCTTTTAATCAATTTTTAGCCATGCGGAAACAATCGGTTGAAGCATTCTCCCCGAAGATTGGTTCAGTGGACCGCGGCTCCGAGGCCCCCCACTTATAATGTTTCCGCGGGGACCCGTTGACTGGCATAAAAACACTTCGAGATCAACGGTGCCACATTCAGGTTCACCTGCGTCCCCGGGGAATCGAACCTTGTTTAGAAAACATAACGTTTTTATCTACAGCCAGAGGTATGGCTGTTGGCGCGTCGAGCGTCTTCCGCCCATAGTCGGCGGCTTCGATCCGACGGAGGCGTTTGGCCTCAGGATGAAGGATCGGCTCCAGTGGCGGAAACAGGTATGACGACCTGAGTAAAGGGGTCACACCCTTCGGGTCGGATATGGGTTGGGTAGGTACGTAGAACTCCTCCGCATTCCTGTGTTAAAACAGCATTTGCGGTATATCATTCCGATTGATCCCGTCGGACCCCACTGCTATCGAGATGGGACTAAGCCATGCTAGTCGCGCGCGTCCAACCATGAGGACGAGCGGCAGACCGCTCAGTAACACGTAGCTAACCTACCCTCAGGACGTGGATACCCCCGGGAAACTGGGGCTAATCCGCGATAGGTGTGGAGGCCTGGAATGGTTCCACGCCCAAAGGCACGGCGATCATGTTTGTCGTGTGCCTGAGGATGGGGCTGCGGCTGATCAGGCAGTTGGCGAGGTAACGGCTCACCAAACCTTTGACCAGTACGGGCCATGAAAGTGGTAGCCCGGAGATGGGCACTGAGACAGGGGCCCAGGCCCTACGGGGCGCAGCAGGCGCGAAAACTCCACAATGTACGGAAGTACGATGGGGTTATCTCGAGTGCAGTCCGATAAGGGCTGCTTTTCCATAGAGTAATATCCTGTGGGAATAAGAGGGGGGCAAGACTGGTGTCAGCCGCCGCGGTAACACCAGCCCCTCGAGTGGTGGGGACTATTATTTGGCCTAAAGCGTCCGTAGCTGGCTGTATCCGTCTCCCGTTAAATCCAGCGTCCTAAGCGTTGGACCGCGGGTGATACCATACAGCTAGAGGGTGGGATAGGTGGGCGGTATTTCTGGGGTAGGGGCGAAATCCTTTGATCCCAGGAGGACCACCAGTGGCGAAGGCTGCTCACTAGAACACGCCTGACGGTCAGGGACGAAAGCTGGGGCAGCGAACCGGATTAGATACCCGGGTAGTCCCAGCTGTAAACGATGCTAGCTAGGTGTTGGGTCGGCCACGCGCCGCCCCAGTGCCGCAGGGAAGCCGTTAAGCTAGCCGCCTGGGGAGTACGGCCGCAAGGCTGAAACTTAAAGGAATTGGCGGGGGAGCACCACCAGGCGTGAAGCCTGCGGTTTAATTGGAGTCAACGCCGGAAATCTTACCAGGATCGACAGCAGAGTGAAGGCCAGATTGAAGGTCTTGCTAGACGAGCTGAGAGGAGGTGCATGGCCGTCGCCAGTTCGTGCCGTGAGGTGTCCTCTTAAGTGAGGTAACGAACGAGACCCGTACCCCATGTTGCCATCAGGGCCTAAAGGGCCGCTGGGCACTCTTGGGGGACCGCTGCCGACAAGGCTGAGGAAGGTGCGGGCCACGGCAGGTCAGTATGCCCCGAATATCCTGGGCCACACGCGGGCTGCAATGGTAGGGACAGAGGGCTGCAACATCGAGAGATGGAGCCAATCCCTAAACCCTACCTCAGTTGGGATCGAGGGCTGCAACCCGCCCTCGTGAACATGGAATGCCTAGTAACCGCGCGTCATCATCGCGCAGTGAATACGTCCCTGCTCCTTGCACACACTGCCCGTCGAACCACCCGAATGAGTTTCGGGTGAGGCGTGATCGTAAGTTGGTCGCGTCGAACCTGGGGCTCGTAAGGAGGGTTAAGTCGTAACAAGGTGGCCGTACCGGAAGGTGCGGCCGGATCACCTCCTAAGACAAAACGACGCAGTGAATGCGGAGAGAAGTATCTACCCGACCCAAATCAATCTCACAATATGCGGCTCCCGAGCGCAAGCTTGAGGGGCTAAGGGCGAGCCAGGGGGGATGGAATCCCCTGAAGTGGCTATGAAGCCGTGCACAGGTTCCGACTCCAGCTGTGGGACCGGGTCAATTAAGAGCTGATATACTACGCTACGTGGTGGATGGTTTGGCTTGAGTGCCGATGAAGGGCGCGGCAAGCTGCGATAAGCCTCGGGTAGACGCACGCAGTCCGAGATCCGAGGATACCCGAATTGGACTTCCTAACGCCTTCGGGCGTTGCTCCGTGAGGAGCGGGAACCCCCTGAACCGAAACATCCTATTAAGGGGAGGAAAAGAAACCAACTGGGATCTCCTGATTAGCAGCGAGCGAAAAGGAGAGAGCCTAAACTGAATTCTCCAGCGATGAACTGGCGAAGATGTGGTGTATGGGACAAGGTTGTCTCTAGTCGACGAAGTAGAAGTGTTCTGGAAAGCTCCGCCATAGAGGGTGATAGCCCCCTATACGAAAGTCGAAAGTGACTGCTTTGTTTCCGGAGTAGCACGCCTTGGGATTGGCGTGTGAAACTGGGAGACATCAGCTTCCAAGGCTAAACACAACCCAAGACCGATAGCGCACTAGTACGGTGACGGAAAAATGAAAAGTCCCCCGAGAGGGGCGTCAAAAGAGCCTGAACCCACGTAGTTATTGACGATTGAGGCCCGTAAGGTAATCCACACGAAGGAGGCCGGGGTAACCCGGCAGTACGAGTGTGGTAATCCGGGGTCTCATGCTTCGTTTAGAATCACGAGCCGGGGAGTTTACCGTTGTGGCAAGCTTAAGGGCGCGACGCCCGAAAGCGCAGGGAAACCGAAATGCGAGCAGCCGCAAGGCAAGTCGCTGGGTCTGAAAGGGCCCGAAGTCACAACGGTCAGACTAGAAAGCAGATGATCTATGCCAGGACAAGGTGAAGTCAGGCGAAAGCCTGATGGAAGCCTGCAAGGGTGCTAATATGCAAATTGCTCCCCTGATCTTGGTATAGGGGCAAAAGACCAATCTAATCTGCTGATAGCTAGTTCCCATCGAAGTATGTCGCAGCATAGTCTCCAGGGAGGCATCTGGCGGGGTAGAGCACCAATCGGAAAACACGGAGGGGAAACCCTTCACTTTCCTTTTGAACTCCGAATACGCCAGAGCCGTGGAACTGGGGAGACGGAACGCACGGGTTAAGCTCGTGCTTCGTGAGGGGAGCAACCCGGACTGGGGTTAAGGCCCCAAAGTGCTGGCTAAGTGACAAACTAAAGAGCGTCGTAAGCCTAAGACAGCGGGGAGGTAGGCTTAGAAGCAGCCACCCTTCAAAGAAATCGTAACAGATCACCCGCCGAGGCTTAGGGCCTCCAAGATGGACGGGTCTTAAGCCAGCCGCCGATACCCTAGAGGTCCGCGTAAACGGATTCTGGTAGATGGGCGTCCCGATTGGGCAGAAGCAGGGCTGTGAAGTCCTGTGGACCGGTCGGGATTGAGTATCCCGGTGGTAGTAACAGCATAGTCGAGTGGGAATCTCGATCGCCGAAAGAGCAAGGGTTTCCCGGCAACGCGTCGTCAGCCGGGAGTTAGTCGATCCTAAGGCCAGCTTTAACATGCCTGGTCGAATGGGAAACAGGTTAACATTCCTGTACTACGATAGTACATGTGGCGACACAAGGTCCGCAGCGTAACGCTTCGGGGTAAGTGGAGCAGAACTGTCATTCTGTTTAACTATCCAAGTCTGGGGAGTACCGTAATGGTGAGAACCAGATGAAAATAGGAATAGTCTCTCGTTTAGAGGGATTCCGCTGATCCCTGGAGCCCATGAAAAGCGCTGCGGAAGGGATCTATCGTATTCGTACCCAGAACCAACACCGGTGCTCAGGGTGAGTAGCCCAAGGCGTGTCGGGTAACTCTACGCGAGGGAACTCGGCAAATTAGCCCCGTATCTTTGGTATAAGGGGTGCCTACGGCATTCTCGCAAGAGGGTGCGGTAGGTCGCAGTGACTAGGGGGTTCCGGCTGTTTAATAAAAACATAGGTAGCCGCTAGCCCGTAAGGGTGTGTACGGCTATTGAATCCTGTCCAGTGGTGGTACCTCAAACTTGATTTCAACCGAGCTAAGGGCCGCTAAACGACGGGAGTAACTCTGACTCTCTCAAGGTAGCCAAATGCCTTGTCGTGTAAGTTACGACGTGCATGAATGGATCC
>JAPKYO010000036.1 GCA_026394265.1 Candidatus Bathyarchaeota archaeon | reverse complement strand
CGTCTGGGAGGAAGTAGACGGGGGTTCTGTATAGCTCTGCGAGATTAAAAGCGCGGACGGTGAGGTCGAACATCTCCTGGGCACTCCACGGTGAAAGGGCTATGATCTCGTAGTCGCCGTGTGCGCCGTAGCGAGCCTGATAGAAGTCTTGCTGTGAGGCATCAGTCGACTGCCCCGTCGAAGGTCCGCTGCGCTGCACATCAACGACGACTAGCGGCGTCTCTGTCATGTGGGCGTAGCTTAGGTTCTCCTGCATGAGGCTGAAGCCGGGGCCGCTTGTAGCTGTCATAGCCTTTGCGCCTGCCCAGCTTGCTCCGATGCAGGCGGCGATGCTGGCGATCTCGTCCTCCATCTGGAGGAAGTAGCCACCCACTTTAGGGAGTTCTCCGCTCATGTGCTCGGTAACTTCGTTCGCAGGTGTGATGGGGTAGCCGGCGAATAGTCGACACCCGGCGCGGAGCGCCCCCTCGGCGCACGCGATGTTACCTAACACAAGATGTTTACCGGGGTTAAACATGGGGTTTTTCCTCCTCGATGGTTATGGCGAAGTCTGGGCAGTAGCGCTCGCACCAGCGGCAGCCAGTGCAGTTGCCCTCACCCTCGGGGAGGGCGCCACCGAGCAGCGTCCTCTTCTGCCCGTACTTGAGGTTCTTGCCCCCCTTCTTCTCACAGATGTGGACGCAGATCCCACAGCCCTTGCAGGTTGCCTCGTCCACCTTCACGTTGAATTTCTTTGCCAACGGCTCAACTCCGGTGAATCCTTGTCTCTTCTACGAACGAGGGTTTATAGGTAGTGGTTGAGGCGATGTTAAAGCCGAATTTATTTCCGGTTGGGAAATAAAATCGCCCGGGGTTTCCTGTGGGTGGTGAAAAGGCTTAGAGTTGGACTATCACTCTGTCGGCCTTCTTCCCACTCATGTGGTCGATGTCGATTCGGCCGACTAGGATGCGCCCCGTCGAGTGGGGTGTGATCTGCTCCGCGATGATCTTCTCGGGGTCGTCGTCTAGGTGTCTGATCATGATGCGGAGGGCGTGCTCCTTCTCCACCTGATCCTCGACGAATGTTACCCTGCCGTGGAACTGTGCCGTCTTGTAGAGGTGGTCACAGCTCCCCTGCTGGTAACCGTTGTCCATGAGGGCCTGCCCCCAGACGCGTGGGTTCGCCCTCAGTATATCGACTTTCTTCCCCTCGGGGGCGCAGTGGAAGTAGACGCAGTTTCGGTCCCCGTCGTAGCCGTGGCTGAGCGTGGTGAGGTATGGCTCGTTGCCGAGGCTCATCGCCACGGTCACGTGCTTCGCCTCTCGTAGGATCGCCTTCAACTCGGCCTCGTCGGTGATCTCCTTATCCCTGCGCCTCATTGCGTGCATCTGCAACACCGTGGTCAGAGCTTGACGGGCTTCGGGGGACTCGGGTAGGTGAACCTACTCTGCGTCAACCCGAGTTCGACGAGCATCTCCGCCAACCTGATCGATGTCCTCCCCGGGTGCACTATGGTGGCACCGGGGTGGGACTCACGCAGCTCCTCCGTGAGCCTGTCCACGTGGTTGTTGAGGGCCATGCAGCCGAAGCAGACCGCGTCTGCCCCATCCTCTATCGACTCGATAACCGTCTCCTTGACCGCGTCGTAGCTATCCGGCTTCCCCAGCTCCCGCACGGGGATGTCGACGCTGTAGACGCCTACGCACTTGTCCTCGAGCCTGTAGTCCCTTATCTGGCGCCATGCCAGCTGCTCCACCTCGGGGAGCTGGACTATGAGGCTGAAGTAGTCGGCGAGGAAGGAGGCGACGTGCATGGAGGCGCTCCCGGGGCCGAGTACGGGGATATCCACCAGGCTACGGGCCGAGAGTAGGGACGGGTCGTGGCCGCCCCAGATGAGCACCGCGTCGGCGCCATCCCTCTCCGATTTGACGACGCTCTCCAGTATCCCGGGGGCCGCCAGCTCCATCTCCGCCAGCGAATCCACGGACGGCGGCGGGTTCCTCGTCAATATGAGCCTCACCTCGGTACCCGGAGACGCGTAGCTACGGAGAATCTCTAGCCTCTTCTTAAGGTCCGCCTCGGGCAGACCGCCGATCAACATGATGACATCTATCCTCATCGAAATTACCAGACAATAGTGGGGTGATGTCCCTTAAGGGGTTTAAGAAGCTGTGGGTTATGCTTTCGATCTGATCTTCTTGAGGACGAGGTTGGCGACGGATGAGTCCTGTATGGCTACTCCGACGCTCTTGAAGACCGTCAAGCCGTCACTGGGCGTCCTGCCCTGCTTCTCCCCTGTGACGAGTTCGCCGAGTTCGGCGAATATGTGGGACTCGGTTATGGCGCCCTCCTGTATGGGGATGAGAATGTCCCCCGACTCCAGCCTTATCGCCTCCCACTCGTCTATGACGACCTTGGCGTCCACGATTATCCCCGTCTCCAACTCCCTCCAGTCGGGGTAGAAGGCGCCTATGGCGGAGACGTGTACCCTGTCACCGAGCCACTTACGCTTCACCACCGGGGTCTTCGAGGTGGTCGCCGTGAGAACCATGTCCGCGTCCCTGCACGCCTCCTCGCCGCTCGCCGCCTTCACTATGGGTATCCCGAGGCGGGCCTCCATATCGATGGCGAACTTGTCGACGGCGGGCTTGATAGGGTCGTAGACCCTGATCTCGTCGAGCTTCCGCACCGTGGCGGCGGCCCACGCCTGGTTGCGCGCCTGCGCCCCGGCCCCGAAGACTGCTGCAATCTTCGCATCCTTGGGGGCGAGATACTTCGCCGCGACGCCGGAGACCGCGCCCGTCCTCACCCCCGTGATGTAGGTTGCGTCCATGAAGGCCTCCACCTGCCCGGTCTCGGGGTTGTTCACGACGATCCAAGCCGCCGTCGTCGGCAGCCCCCTCTTCGGGTTGTCCGGGTAGATGCTTATGATCTTCGTCGCCTGCGCCCTCGACTCATCGAGATAGGATGGCATGAAGCTGATGCTCCCGTTGTAGCGTGGGAGCATTATGGTGCTCCGGGTGGGCATCACTACCTTCCCCCTGCGGAGCTGGGCGAAGGCGCACTCCACGACATCGATCGCCTCCCCCATAGAGAGCAGCTTCGCGATATCCCCATCGCTCAGAATGAGCATGGGATAACCACCACTCCCAC
>JAPKYO010000016.1 GCA_026394265.1 Candidatus Bathyarchaeota archaeon | reverse complement strand
CATCGTGAGGTGACCCGGCTCGGAGCCGCCCTGCGTCCCCTCGGGGAGCCCCACGGCGTTGCCCGTGCACTTCAGCAGCGTCCAGGGGTACTCCTTCATGTAGCGCGTGTCGTTAGGGACATTCGCCTGCCTGACGGCGTTCCCATAAGTCTCCCCCGAGTAGCCCCAGCCGTCGCGGACGACGAGGATGACCCTGCGCCCAGCCATGGTTGAGTATAGATGATCTAAGCCTAAAAATGGAACCCCCGAGGAGGGGCTTAGAGGGGTAGCTTCTTGCCGTCGACGTCGAGGAGCTGCCTCCACCTGTCGACTGCCTGCCCCTGTACGTACTCGTACTCGGAGTCGTTTAGGTGCCTGAACCTGCCCTGCAGGCTCAGCGCCTCCCTGACGGGCTTCAGCTCCCTCGGCTTGTAGGTGAGCTTGAAGTTGCCCTCGTTGATCTCGTAGAGGGGCCACATGCCCGACTCGACCATGAGGCGCGCGACCCTTATGGTGCGTGCGGGGTCGAATCCCCAGCCGGTTGGGCAGGGGCTCTGGATGTGTATGTACTTGAAGCCCTTGATGTCCTTCGCGTACTGGAGCTTGCCGATGAGGTCGTTGGGGTAGGCGACGCTTGCGGTGGCGACGTAGGGTATGTTGTGGGCCGCCATGATGAAGGGGAGGTTCTTCTTGTTCGACTTCTTCCCCCTGCTCTCCGAGGCCACCGGTGTTGTAGTCGTTGATGCGTAGATGGGCGTAAGCCCGCTGCGCTGCCCGCCCGTGTTCATGTAAGCCTCGTTGTCGGCGCATATCCAGAGCACGTTCTCGTTCCTCTCCGCCGCCGCGCTCATGGCCTGTAGCCCGATGTCGGCGGTTCCGCCGTCGCCGTAGAAGCCGACGACGTTCATGTCCTTCCCGACCGCCTCGAGGCCGTTGGCGATGCCCGAGATTAGTGCGCCGCCTCCCTCGAAGACGGTGCCCCTCCAGTAGAGTGGGATGCTCCCCTGCAGGGCGATCCAGATGCAGCCGGGGACCGAGGTGTAGACTGTGTTCCTGCCGAGGACCTTGAATATGATCCTCGCGAGCGTTGCGTGTCCGCAGCCCTGGCAGCTGCTGTTGCCGAGTGCCATTATCTCCTCGCCCTCGACGCGCTGGAAAGGTGTCATCTTACTCATCTTAGGCGCCTCCTATCCACTCGACGGCGGTGGAAACCGGCTCCGTGACCGCCTTGAGCGTCTTCTCCGCTATCCTCTTGACCATCTGCGTGGTGACCTCGTCCCCCGCCATGCCGGTGTGGAAGCCGAGTATCTTCGGCCTCTCAGCCATGTCGTAGATGGCGCTACGCGTCTCGTTCAGCACGTTCCCGCCGCCTCCGAGGCTGACGTTCCTGTCGATGACGCCGATGGCGTGGTACTTCTCGGCGAGTGCCCTTATGTCGTCGACTGGGAAGGGGCGGTAGCACTTGAGTTTAACGAGGCCGACCTTCTTCCCCTCGGCGCGTAGGTCGTCGATGACGACGCGCGCCGTGGACGCGATTGTGCCCATGGCGATTATCACCGCCTCGGCGCCGTCGCAGTTATGCTCCTCGATGAGGCCGTTGCCATAGCCGCGGCCGAAGGTCTTCTCGAAGTCAGCGTGGACCTCCTTGACGGTGTCGAGGCTTTTCCTGAACTTGGTGTCGTGTTCGATCCACGCCTTCTGGCTGCCGTATAGGCGCGCCTGCTTCTTCTTCCACTCGGGGACGGGGACGTTGATGTCGGGGGCCCAGGGCGCC
>JAPKYO010000035.1 GCA_026394265.1 Candidatus Bathyarchaeota archaeon | reverse complement strand
GACCCATGCTTTCCTCAATTTCAAAATCTCCGTGACTAATATCTAAATCTAATTTTTGTGAGGTAAAAAAACTCTGACAGGCTTTAACAAAATGAAGTGCTGTCTGTGGCTTCAATAAAAATACTTTAGTCCTGACTTCTCCATTTGGACCATCTTTTAACTTATGCTCAATACCCTTAGTCTGAAGAATTGTAAAATATCCCTTAATCAGTCTTTCAACTTTATTTGCATCTCTAGCGTCTGCACTTTTATTATCCTCAATTTTCATCTGATATAAATCCTCAAAAGTAGCTATGTTATTTTCTTTCATGAATCCATCCATAAGCTGTGTATATCGCGTCCACACTTTAGCACTTAATTCTGTGTTGTCCTCTTTCCAAACTCTAAACGCTTTGCTTTCCTTCTCCGTTTCCATTTCACCTAAGCCCCCAAGCGCGTAAACCCGTTATAAATCTATGGACACTAACCTATAATGCTTGCGTCCTCGAAGATGCTGTGCTGGGCCTCGTGGTAGACCTGGCTCGCCCTGCGGTAGAGCTGGCGCGCCGTGTCGGTGTGGCCCGCGGCCTCCGCCGCCTTCGCAATCGTTTCGATGTGGCGAGCCTCCTTGTAGAGGACACGCGGTATCATCCTGTAGGACTTGACCTCCTTGGGGAGGTCACGCTCGTCGTTTGCGAGGTTCTGCACCCGCCCCGTCGTCTTGACGATCCAGTCCAGCACCCACTGCTGGTCGTCCCTCTTCATCCTGCTCCTCGTCACCTTGTACACCTCGGATTGGCTGAATATGCCCGATTAGGAGTATAAGAAGAACACGAGCCGGTTTACAGCCCCATCCGAGACATTAGAGCCCTGTTTTAACACAAACATGTCGTAAGAGATAATAAACGCACGTCTCACAGAGGAAGATAATATGGTAAACAGGTACAGCGCCGCCATTGTCCAGTTCATGCGCATCAACCCCGAGGAGATGCCAAACATCACCGAGCGCCAGAAGGCGAACCTCGCCAAGGTCCTCGCCAGCTTCCAGAGCCTAGAGACGTGGGAGGAGACGATCCCCGTAAAGCTCGTGGTCTTCCCCGAGAACATCCTACGCCACGAATACGACGAATCCGACCCGAAGCAGGACCAGAAGATGAGGGTCGCCTCCGCCATCGAGATGCCGGGGCCTGAGACGGACGCCATCGCGGAGAAGGCGAAGAAGTGGAACACATACGTCTCCGCCAGCCTCCACGAACGTGACCCCGAGTTCCCCGACTTCTTCTTCAACACCGCCATCATCATGAACCCCAAGGGCAATATAATACTCAAGTACCGCAAGGTCAACCCGTGGATACCCCTTGAGCTGTCGACGAGCCCACACGACGTCCTCGACGACTACAAGGCGCCGCTGTTCCCCGTGGCGAAGACGGAGCTTGGCAACCTCGCCTGCATGGTCTGCTACGACCAGTTCTTCCCCGAGGTAGCGCGCCAGCTCGCCTTCAACGGCGCCGAGGTCATATGCAAGCCCACCGTCTTCCCGCCCTACCCGCAGGAGCTGATGTTCGACCCCTACGACTGGTACACGACTGTGAACAAGATGAGGAGCATCGAGAACATGGTTTATGGTGTGAACGCGAACGAGGCGAAGTACGGGAACAGCATGATAGTCGACTTCATGGGCAGGCCCATCGCCGTCGCCGCGAAGGGGCGCCAGATGACCATCGGGGCTGTCCTCGACATCGGTGAACTCCGCGAGTACCGGAAGACGACGAAGCTCCACAACACCCTGCAGCAGAGCAGGAGCGAGTGCTACACGTACCTGCAGAAGCCTATGTGGCCTAAGAACAAGCCCCTGCTCAGGAAGGTGGATTACCCGGCGTGGGCGCCGAAGCCCGACTTCTACGAGTAGGCGCAGGTTACATAAACCGAGTACGCCCAATCCTCTGCATGGCGGGTGTTCTTGACAGAGTCGACTGGGGAGCATCGGCGCGCAGCCTACTCGCCGACGCGGTGGGTCTTGAGCCGAGCAAGCCGGCGATGATCCACATTCGGCACACTGAGCGCCCCGGGGTCACGGGGCCGAACAGCAACACCCTACTCTCGACGCCGAAGGGGAGGGCAGCCGCGATCGAGTTCGGGGAGGGCCTGCCCGCTGGCAGGAGTTACCGCCTCTACCACACCGTCGTGGACCGCTCCCGGGAGACTGCTGAGTCGATTCGGGAGGGGATCAGGCGCCTTGGGGGTAGGGCGGAGATGGCTGACATCTTCCCCTTCCGCACCTCCTTCAACCCTCAGGCCATGGACGACTACATCGACCGCGTTATCAAGAAGTGCGGGGACGAGGACGTGGCGGTGGCGGAGATGATGAACCGGTGGCTCGCGGGCCTCTCGCCCCCCAAGGTCTTCCGCCCCTCCGGCGAGTTCGCCCGAATGATCGCGGAGTTCACACAGGCCCGGCTGAGGACAGCGGTGCCCGACGGCGTCGACGTCTACGTGACCCACGACACATGGGTGGGCTGCAGCCTCTTCCACTGGTTCGGCCTCCCCATGCCCCCAGACGGCATCCGGTTCCTCGACGGGTTCCTCCTCCAGCCCTTAGACGGCGAGATGGCGGTCTGGTTCAGGGGCAAGGCGATGAGGGTAGAGTACCCGCACTGGTGGAGCGGCTAGCCCTTCTTCTTAAAGATGAGCCACTCCTTCTCCCCGGCCTTCCTGAAGCGGACGAGCTCGTATGAGCCGCTGAGGCGCCGCCCGTGTATCCTGATCTCGATCTTCTCCCCCGTCCACTGGAGGGTCTCGTATGTGCCGCTGTCCCATATCTGGACGGTGCCGGCGCCGTACTCCCCCTCGGGGATGGTGCCCTCGAAGCCAGCGTAGCCGAGCGGGTGGTCCTCGACAGCTACCGCGAGTCTCCTCTCCCCCGGCGCCTCGGGCGGCCCCTTCGGCACCGCCCAGCTCTTCAGCACGCCGTCCCGCTCCAGCCTGAAGTCCCAGTGCAGGTGGCTCGCGTGGTGCTCCTGCACGACGTAGATGCTCCCCGGATGCTCCGCCTCCTCGCTGGCTGGCTCGGGGCTCTTCGAGAAGTTCCTCTTGGCGTTGTAGTCTTCGAGGGACATGCGACTCACGAGGAATCCAATGATGCGGGGGCTTTAGGGCTTACCCTAGATGATGCTGATCTCGGGTTCGAGGACGACGCGTGCCTTTATCGACTGCCAGATGAGGCTGTATTTCTCGGCAAGCTCGAGGGCACGCCTGATCTTCTCCTCGGTGCAACCCCTCGCCACGATCCTCGGCTTGAGGATCATCTCGTCGAATGTCGAGGTCCTGTCGAGGAACTCCTCGACGTGCCCCTCCGCCTCGCAGGTGTAGCTGACGAGGTCTATCTTGAGCCGCTCGACGCTCCAGATGAACATGAGGGCGTAGCAGGTGTTGAGGGCGGCGACGAAGGCGTCCTCGGGGGTGAGCACCCCCTCCACGCCCTGGATGGCGGCTGGGGCGGAGAACGGGAGGACGGGGCCGTTGCTCAGCCGGACCACGCCGCTGTGGCCGCCCCTCCACTCGGTCGTGGTCTTGTAGGTGGTCACCTACGCGGCCCCCTGTATCTTATCGATCTTCACGGCGAGCAACTCGGCTATTCGGCGCGCCGCCTTCAATCCGTCGCCGTCGAGGGTCCTCCTGTCCTCGGGTGGAGCGACGCCCCACTCCTTGAGTAGCGCCTCGACGTCGATGCCCGCGGCGGGCTCCTTGCTGTACTTGGCGATGGCCTTGTACGCGCACCGTTTGCCACAGCCGTCCACGGCTATGGTCGGGTGATCCTTGGCGAAGCTGTGCTCCTCCGTCTCCCCGGCGAGGAATAGGGGTAGGCAGATGGTCACCGTCTCGTCGGATTCCTCTAGGGCGAGGCGCGTCGCCACCCGGCTCAACGTGCCGAGGCCGCAGCACTCGCCGCTGCAGGAGACGACGCCTATCTTCGGCTTTATCTTCATGGGGAAGCCTCCCAGAGTTCGTCGACCTTCGCCGCGATCTTCTCGGCGAGTATCTTCGACAGCTTCTCGCCGTCCTCGTCGAGGAACGTGACTTCTCGTGGTCTTAGTCCCCTGTTCTCCCGGAGGATGTCCATGACGCTGAAGTGGGCCGCGATCTTGCCGCCGCTCCTCTCGACGTTGTTCCCCGAGCACTCTAGGGTGCAG
>JAPKYO010000032.1 GCA_026394265.1 Candidatus Bathyarchaeota archaeon | reverse complement strand
GGGTGCAAACGACGTTCTCCATCTTAACGAGTTCCATGTTCTTCGTTGGCTCCTCTTCGTAGACGTCGATGGCGGCTCCCGCCAGGTGACCGCTCTTGAGGGCGTCGACGAGTGCTTTCTCCTCAATGATGCCTCCGCGGGCGGCGTTGATAATGTAGGCACCCTTTTTCATCTTGGCGATAGTGGCGGCGTTGAACATGTGCTTCGTCTGGGGTAGGAGTGGGACGTGTACAGTGACGAAGTCGGACTCGGTGAGGAGTTTGTCGAGTGGCACGGACTCGGCGCCGGCCTCCTGCACGAAGTTCATCATCTTATCGATGAGAACGTCGTAGCAGAGGACACGCATCCCGAGGGCCTTCGTCTTCTTCCCGACGAGGAAGCCTATTCGGCCGAAGCCGACGATGCCCATGGTCTTGCCGCTGAGTTCGAAGCCGGTGAGCTTGTTTTTCGCCCACTCGCCACGCTTCATGGAGGCGTCTCCCCTGGCGATGTTGCGGCTGAGGCTTAGCATGTAGCCGAGGACTAGCTCGGCGACGGCGTTGCTGGGGGCCTCGGCGCTGTTGACGACCTGTACGCCTAGTGCCTTGGCGGCTTCGACGTCTACGTTGTCGAGGCCGACGCCGCTGCGTGCGACTATCTTGAGCTTGGGCTTCCCCGCTTGGAGCACCTCCTTGGTGACCTTTGTTCGGCTCCTGACGACTAGGGCGTCGTAGGCGCCGGCGACCTTGACGAGGTCTTGGGCGGTTATCTCCGTCTTGAGGTCGACGTGGTAGCCGGCCTCCTTGAGCAGTTTGACCCCGACTTCATCGATGGGGTCGCACACGAGTACCTTTACGTCCTTCATCACATTCACCTTGTCTTCGCGGCTACTATCTGTATTACGTCTTTGTCCTTGAGTACTTGTGCTTCTCCCAAGCGGCGCTTCGTGCGGGCGTCGACGGCGAATAGGAAGCTCTTGGCGAGGTCGGTGTGGACGACGCCAGCGAACTGGCGCGCCGTCGTGCCGTTGGGGACTAGGAAGCAGTCTGGGAGCACCCTGCCCTTGCCGTCTGTGAGCTTCTCAGCGTCCTCGACGGGGAAGACCACTATCATGTCGAGGAGGCCGTAGAACGCCTCGTTTATGGCCTCCTGCATGCCGGTGCCGCCCCACTTCTTGAAGACCTTCTCCCGGATGCTCTCCAACGCCTTGATCTGGTTTGGGTTGAGCTTCTCGGGCTGGAGGATGGTGAAGTCCTTGTCTCCGGGGGTGTACTTTATGAGGCCGGCTTCGGCTGCTCGGCGCAGGGCTAGCTCCGCCTCGGCGCATGTGGGGACGACCTTGTAGCCGGCTGCCCTGATCTTCTCGATGTTCTCGGAGGCGGGGTCCTTGTCCGCCTTGTTTGCGGCGACGATGAGTGGCTTGGACGCCTTGCGTAGCTCCGTCGAGAATCTGGCTCTGTCTTCGCGTGTCCACTGTGCGCCCTTGAAGGGGTTTAGCTTCGCCTTCTCGCAGGCGGTTTGTAGGTGTCCGCGTGTTATGCCGAGTCCGCTGAGCTTCTCGTCGAGGTGCTTCCATATCTCCTCGCGCTTCATCTCGGCTGTGCGTGCTGGGCGCTCCCAGTCCTTGCTGATTATGGCGTTGAGCCATGCGTCGAATTCTTCTTCGAAGAGTTTGATGTCGTCGATGGGGTCGTGTGTGCCGGGGGCGCAGCTCACTCCGGCCTCGTCTGTGGAGCCGGCGGCGTCGCAGACTACTATGAGGGCGTCGGCTCGGCGTACCTCGTCGAGGAACTGGTTGCCGAGGCCCTTTCCCTCGTGTGCGCCGCGGATTAGGCCGGGGGTGTCTATGAGGTCGATGGGTACGAGGCGGACGCCGTCGATGCATGCGCTGTTGTTTGGCTGGTCCTTTACGTGGAGCTCCTTGCAGACGCAGGGTGTGCGCAGGTAGCCTACTCCCCTGTTCGCCTTGATGGTTGTGAAGGGGAAGTTTGCTATCTCGACTGGTTTGAGTGTGGCGGCGGCGAAGAATGTGCTCTTGCCTACGTTTGCCTTGCCTACAAGTCCTACGAGGGGCGGCATGTGTATCGGTATTGCTGGGGGCGTCGGGTCTAAAACCCTTTTCGGCGTCGTAGACCCCCACCCCGGAGATGATCAGGCTCATCCCGCCGCGTAAGCCCACATAAAAAAAGATAAAATTACATAAAATTACATAAAAAAAGATGAAAAAAGACGAAAAAAGATAGACGAAAACCATTATTTCAAACTCAAATCTAAAAAGGGGCCCTAAAACGGCTCCGATGGGGGAAAAGGGGAGACGCCCCGGGGGGTGTACCGACGCCCATACGACGAAGGTATCAGAAAAATCTCTTAGAATCGTTGACCCATCTGGAAGGGAGTGTATTCCGAGCCGGGTGCCCTCGGCTAGTCGATCTTCAGGATGCCCTTCTGCTTGAGTTCCTCTACCTGTCCCTGGGTGTAGCGCCAGAATATCTCGCCGCGCTCCTCCGTCTGGAAGTCCCAGGGGCTCACCAACACGATGTCGCCTTCCCTTATCCAGGTGCGGCGCTTCATCTTGCCGCGTATCCTGCATACGCGTGTGAAGCCATCTTGGCACTTGACGCTCACCCTGTCGAAGCCGAGCATCTTCTGCGCTATGCCGAGGACGTCGTTCTTCGAGGGGTAGACCATCGTGTGCAGGCTCTTCTCGCTGAGCACCTTCTTTTTACCCAAATGCCTACCTTCCTAGTCTTTGCACACGGCGCAGCTTAAAAAGTTGGATGCCGCGGAGGGCCAAAAATTAGCTGTTTTTGCCACCGATAACGCATTTTTATGGGGGTTACTTCGCTATCAGCGGTTTGGGCCGTTGAGCAACTCTTTCTTCAGCCTCGACTTTTCGAGGTTGAGGCTATCGATCTTCTCGGCGTTGCTCTGCATCTTCGCCTTGTACTTGAGGATGCAGTCCTCGACGTCGGCGCTGTTCTTCCTCATCTCCACCGTCCTCGTCAGGTCGTCGGGTGAGCTAACGATCACGACGCCGCCTCCGCTGCGTGCGTTTTCGAGGACCTTGAGCCCCCTCTTCATCGTGAGGTATTCGTTGCTGTGCTCGATGTCCTTTATGCTCTCTTCGATTTCGAGTATCCTGAGTAAGGTGGCTCTTCTCTCGGAGAAGGACATCCCTAAAATATACGCGTTTGAGGCTTATAGCTCTATTTTAAGAAGATTATCTCGCAATAATTTATATGCCGAAACTAACTTTTAAGAAGGTCAATTCTTTATTTATATAATAATATGGCTAACAAAATTACGGCTGCATTGTTAATTAGCGGAGTTCTAATTTTGTCCTTTTGGCTTTTCCTCAGTGCACCTTTTTTCACTGCGTTTGCGTTTGTTGATTATCCTTCTGATTATGTAGGGGAGCGGATGTGGTCCGGTATGTACCTTTTAAAGTATCCTGCATTATTGCTTTTGCCACTCATTATTAGTGTTGTACTCCTATCATTAGGAATTGCCCGAATCATATGGCAATTAAAGTAATACTATTTTCAATTTTATTTCGTCCGTAACGTTCTTTAAAACGCGTTATTAATGCTTTTTTTGGGCTACTTATCGTAGAAGCCGGGTCCCTTGTGGGGGCCGAAGCTTTTAAGCCCCTCTTCCCGCAGTTGCTTTCGGAGGGCGTCCGCCTCATCTTTCTTGATGTCCCCCTTCTTTTCGAGGAAGCCGATTATCTCCTCCGCTTCCCCGACCTTTTTGCATCTTCTAATGAAGTCGACGGCGCCCGGCAGGAAACCCGCATATTTCCTGTCCTCCTTGTAGCCGGGCTCTGTGGAGGACGGCGGCTCAGTCGCCTTCTTGAGGTCGACCTTCGAGGTCCCCGAATCCATCTCGTCGGCTATGTGGGGGAAGAGCCTCTTGAAGTCCTTCTTCTCCATCGGGCTAAGACGCTGCGTGCCCTGTTAATTAATTTGTCCTCGGTTTCTCGCGTGGCCCATCGTGGGTGAGGAGTATGCCCTCGGGGACGTCGCTGTCGACGGTGACTCCGGGGGCTATCCAGGCGCCGGCACCGACCTTGACGCCGGGGTGGAGGCTGACGTTGACGCCCGTCTGGCAGTCGTCCCCCATCACCGTGCCGAGTTTGCGGTGGCCGGTGTCGACGCGCTGATCCTTGACTGTCATCTTGACGTTCTTGTGGTCGAAGCGTAGGTTGGCGGTGATCGTGCCCGCGCCGAGGTTGCAGCGTTCCCCGATTATGGAGTCGCCGACGTAGCTGAGGTGGGGGATCGCGGCCTTCTCCATGAGGATGGTGTTCTTCACCTCGCAGCTGGCGCCGACGCGGTTGCCGCCGACGAGGGTGGTGCCCGCCCTGATGTAGTTGTTCGGGCCGACGTCGCAGTCCGGGCCTATGTAGACGGGGCCCTCGATGTAGACGCCGCTCCTTATCCTCGCGGTGGGGGCGACGTAGACGGGTCCCTGTATGTGGGCGCCCTCCTCGACGGTTCCCTCGATGTTCGACTCCAGCTTTGCTAGGGCCCTCGTGTTTGCCTCCAGGACGTGCCATGGGTGGCCGATGTCGAGCCAGTCGCCCTCGTCGAGCATGTGGACGCGGGCGGAGGCGCCGGAGGCTATGAGGTTGTTTACTGAGTCGGTGACCTCGTATTCGCCCCGGGGGCTGAGTTTGGTGGCCTTGATGGCGTCGAAGATGCCGGGTGGGAAGATGTAGATGCCGGCGTTTGTGACGTTGCTCGGCGCCGTGCCGGGGGCGGGCTTCTCGACTATTCCCTGGACCCTGTCCCCCTGCAGCTTGAGTGCTCCGTAGAGGTAGGGGTCGCGTTCGAGCCCCGTGACCGTCAACTCACCCGCCTCGTGGTCGTTCACAACCTCTCTGAGGATGCCGGGGCTGAGGTAGAGGTCGCCGTTCATGCCGATGAACTCCTCGCCGGCGGCGAATTTCTCGGCGTACCTGAAGGCGTCGCCGGTGCCCAGCATCTCCGTCTGCCTCGTGTATGTCAGCTTCACGCCGAGGTCCGAGCCGTCGCCGAATCGCCCCTTGATCTTTTCCTCCATGTAGTGGGTGACTATGAGTACGTCCTTGATGCCAGCGTCGGCGACGCCCTTGAGGAGCCACTCAAGCTGGGGCCTGCCACCTATGGGTATGAGTTGCTTCGGTTTCGTCGACGTTAGTGGTCTGAGCCTCTCGGCCTTGCCCGCCGCTATTATGACTGCCTTCACCTTGTTGCCTCCTTGACCAGCTCCCTCCCGCGCTCCAGCAGGGAGGTGGTCGCCTTCTCATCCCTTCCTTCAGCTGTGAGCCTTATCAGGGGCTCGGTGCCCGAGGCGCGTATGAGTATCCACCCCTCGGGGAGCTGGAGGCGTAGTCCGTCGACGCGGTTGACCGCGGCCTCGCCGAATGTCTTGCGGTAGCCCTGCTCGACGCCCCTCATCGTCCCTGCCTTGTCCTTGACCTCGATCTTGGCGCTCCTCGTCGGGTACTCGGATGCCTCGGATACGAACTGTGATAGTGTCTGGTCGCGTTGCTCTAGGGCTTCGAGGAGCTTGAGGGCGCCGAGTATGCCGTCGGGGCACATGTGTACCTCGGGGAAGACCCACGCGCCGATCGGTTCGCCCCCGAAGACGGCCTTCCGCTTCTCCATCTCCTCGGTGATGTAGGCATCACCGACCCGGACACGTGCGACCTTGCCGCCGGCGGCCTCGACCATGTCCTCGACGCACATCGATGCGCCCACATGGGTGACCACGATTCCTCCCCCCTCACGCTCGACGACGTGGCCGGCGTACGCGGCGAGCAGCCTGTCACCGCCTACGGGTGTCCCCGTCTCGTCGACCGCCATCATCCTGTCACCGTCGCCGTCGAAGCCGAAGCCCACCTCGGCCCCTGTCGCCTTCATGTAGGCGCCCAGCCGGTGCAGGTTCTCGGTGGTGGGCTCGGGGTCCCCTGCGGGGAAGTGGCCGTCGGGGTGGCTGTTGATCATGGATGCGCGCAGCCCGACTGCCTCGAAGGCGTCGGCGGCGATCGTGCTCGTCGCGCCGCAGTAGAGGTCGCAGGCGACTTTCCAATCCTTGCCGATTTCGACGCCTTCCTGCAGGGCGTCGAGGTACATCCAGGCGGCGTCTACCTCGTCTGCGGAGCCTACGCCGTCCCAGGGGGCGTAGTCGAGTTCCCCGCCCTGCAGGAGTGCCTCGACGGGCCCCTGCTCCTTCTCTGTGAGGCTCATGCCGCGGGCGTTGAAGACCTTGAGGCCGTTGTACTGTGGCGGGTTGTGGCTCGCGGAGACGGCGACGCCGGCGTTTGCCTCGAGTTCACGGGTGAGCCAAGCGATGACGGGGGTCGGCAGGAGCCCTACGAGTTTGGCGTCGCCTCCACACGAGGCGATGCCGGCGCTCAGCGATGCCTCCAGCATGGGTCCCGTGACGCGCGTGTCCCTCCCCACGACGACCTCTCCCCCCTCGTGTATCGTCGCGAGGGCGGAGCCAAGCCTCTGGGCGAGGATCGGCGTTATCTCGACGTTTGCCAAGCCGCGTATGCCCGATGAACCGAATAGCTTCACCTAGAATGCCTCCTGGGGACGAACTTGCGTAGGGGGTCAACCCTCAAAAGTCTTTCCAGCTCCGCTAGGGTGACGCCGCGCTTGACGTCGCCGTAAATGTCGCAGCGGTCCTCCGTGTACTCGGCTGGCGCCCTGACGACGACCTCGACCTCGTCGGCTCCCGCGTCGAGCTTGAAGTGGTAGGCGTGGACGCCGCCCTTGAACGTGACCTCCCCCCTCTCCTTGATCCTGTAGTCTTTGAGGGCGGCCTCGACCTCGGCTGGGCTCTGGGCGAGGGCGACGATGTCCACGTCGCTCCCCCTCCTCGCGGTTCCCCTCCAGACGCTCCCTATGAGGCGTGGAGCGAAGGCGCGGAGGCTCCTCATCACCCCGAGGGCGGTCCCCCTCATCTCAACGAGGCGCCTCTGCCGTTCGCCCCCTTCGGCCTCGTCCGCGATGCGGTCAAGCTCGACGGCCACCTCGTAGTTGCTAGGCACCGCCTTTGCGCCGAGGCTTGCGGCTGCCATCTCCTTCGCCTGCATGTACTCCTCGGCTGCGCCGCTGTATAGAAGCCTGGCCGCCTCGGCGGCGACCACTGATCTGTCCCCCAACTCGGGTTAGAAGTGGTTTCCCCGGGGATTAAACCCCTCCCCCGGAGATTGAGTAAAAGGAGGCTACTTGTTGTCCTGAAGGACCTTCTTGGTCACCGTGAGGAGGCTGTTGGGGCTGACCGGCTTCATCAGGACCTCCTTCACCTCGACGGGCTCGTCCTTGAGTCCCTCGGCGAGCTTCTCGTAGCCGGTTATCATGACGATCTTCGTATGCTTCCCCTGCTTCTTCATGATGCGCGCGACCTCATCGCCGTTGATGTCGGGGAGCTTTATGTCGAGGATGATCAGGTCGTAGTCCCTGTCCCGGGTCTTGTGTATCGCCTGCATTCCCGATGAGGCGATCTCGACGTGGTAGCCGACAGTCTCGAGTATTACCTTGAAGGTCTCTGTGAGGAACTCGTCGTCGTCTACTATGAGGATGCTTGACTTGCCGGAGACCACCTCTTCAGCCTCCTTCTTCGCCTCGTCTATCAGCTTTTTGTCTTCTGGCTTGATCTCCTCCGTTTCTAGCTTTTCGGAGAGTTTCTCTAGCCTCTGGGTGATTTCGTAGAGGCTCTCCTCGTGCTCCTTTAGTATGCTTATGAGGAAGTCGAGGACGTCAATCTTCTCTTTTAGCGACATCTGTGAGACCCGGATTCATCATGGTGTGGGTGATAAAAGCCGTTGTGGTTCCCTGATTCATAAAATTTATATAGTGCTCAACGCCTTTTTTCCGATTTTTAAGCGTTTTTTTGTGAACGAGAAAGAGAGGAGGGGCTAAGGGGAGGTCTCAAACGCGTATCAGGGAACAGTTTGGAAAACCTTATGTTTCGGCCCCCGAAGTGTGTCATCAATATGCCTAGGAGAGGTAAGGTCGAGATTTACATAGAGGTCCTCGAGATTATCATGAAAGGCGAGGCAAAACCCACGAGGATCATGTATAGCGCCAACCTCTCCTGGAAGGTTTTCCAGAACGTGCTTAACAACCTGATAACGCAGGGGCTGATAACGGAGAAAGAGGAGCTCGCGGGGAAGGAGAGGGACGTGAAGAGGTACGAGATAACGGATTCGGGGATGAACGTGCTCAAGTATTTCCGGAAGGCGACGGCGGCGCTCCCCACGTAGGGCTTCGTTTATATCGCATTCATCGTCTATGCGTGCTGATGGACTTGGGCGGGTACGTTGACGCTGGCTCCCTCTTTGGGGAGATCAACTCGGTCTTCAAGAAGTACGGCGTGGGTAAGGGCGTCGGGTTCGTCCCGGACAGGCTCGAGGTCAAGATGGAGCGCGCCGCCTCCGGCACATGCACCCTCGTCTACCGTGAGTTCTTCACCTACCTGCCCCCCGACGTTATGGCGATCGCCATGGGCAACGCCGTCGAGTTCCTCGGCGGCCTCGGCGTGCCCAGGGAGAAGATCAAGCCGCTCGACGGCGGCGTCGAAGTGACGCTCGAGGGCGACGCCCGGATTGCCTACTTCCCGATGCTGGAGATGCTCATACAGGACAGGGGGATCGCGGGGAACGTCGACCCTGCCCTCGACGGCCTCAAGGGCTCGATACACTCCCTGATGGATCTCTTCAACTTCGCGTGGGGCTGGGACGCCGCCTCCGAGGAGATGTGGAGGAGCAACATAGCGAAGCTGGACGAGGTGATCGAGGCGAACCCGGGGATGCAGGGGGAGATCGAGGAGATCGTGAAGAGGCACACGGGCAAGAATCCCGGCTAGTCGTCCCTTATCCTGCCGCCTGCGCCCCAGTAGTGCTCGAAGAGGTCCATGCACCACCTGTGCGTGGCGGGGTCCTTCGACGAGAAGCCGCGGTAGTCGAAGCGCCCGTCGGGGGCGGGGAAGCATAAGGCAGCTACCTCCCTCTCCGATGCGGTGAGGCAGACCCCGAGCCCCTCGACCGCCCTGTTCTTCCACCTGCCATCCGCCTCCGTGAGGCGGGGGTCGGGCTCGTAGCCGGGGGGCCTGACTATGTTCAGGGGCTCGATGGCCCTGAACTCGACGCCCCTCTCAAGGGCGTCGCCGATGTGGGGGATGGCTGTCAACTGGTAGCGGTCCGTCATCCTCACCACGTACTCGCGTGCCTCCCGGATGACCCTCTCGACGTTGTGAAGGGTGATCATGACGTCGTCGACGATGGTGGCCTCCGAGAGTTCGCCTATTCGTGAGGCGAAGCATCGGGGGACCGATGCGGCGGTGTGGGTGGCGAAGTAGTCGCTGTGGGCGGAGGCGAATCGCTCCCCCTCGAGGAGGCGGAGGCTGAGTGCACCGTATGGGGTGAGGGAGTAGAGGCCGTCGGGGCTCTTGGCTATCAGCCCGACCTCGGCGAGCCTTAGTAGGTGTCTGCTCGCCTCCTGTGTGGGTATGTCGAGTCTGCGTGAGACGCCCGTGGCGTGGAGCGGCGCCGCCCCAAGCTCCTCCATTATCCTGAGCCTGTCCTCGTTCGATATCTCGAATAGCAGGTCGCAGAAGTCCTCGAGGCCGGGCACGGTGGTTCTCCCGTGTGGTGTTTGTTGACCATTCTTTTAAAACTGGGGCGTCAATGGTGAGCGGGCTCCGTTCCCCTTGATGAAGGGTCCGAAGCCCCGGTTTTGGTGTATCCGGAACGATCATGTGGTGTATGGTGGCGTCATAGGGAGACGTTCAGGTCCTTGGCAAGGGGGACCTTGACTAAATCGTTGATGAGGAGACAGGTCACGAA
>JAPKYO010000024.1 GCA_026394265.1 Candidatus Bathyarchaeota archaeon | reverse complement strand
CCTGGAACTTGCCGCCCGCGATTAGGCCGCTGACGTGTGCGCTGTCGTAGTGGATCATAGCGCCCGCGTCGTGGAAGACGCCCGCCAGCTCCTCGACGGGGTGGGGGAAGGGGAAGACGCTGCCCCCGAAGATGACGAGCTTGGGCGCCTTGCCCTCCTCGACGAGCTTCATGAGCCTCTGCGCCGTCTTATCGACGTCGATGTTCAGCTCATCGTAGTCCAAGGGGAGGTACTCGACCTCTAGGCCGGTGACCGCGCCGGCGGTGCCGCCGAGGTTCTTGCGCCCGTATGTGATGTGGCCCCCGCAGGTGATGGGGAGCGCCATGATGGTGTCGCCGGGCTCCGTGAAGGCGGTGTAGACGACGAGGTTGGAGACTACTCCCGAGATGGGGCGGGGGTCGACGAACTCCGCCTTGAAGAGCCTCTTCTCCAAGTCGATGCAGATGGACTCGACCTTGTCTATCCACTCGCAGCCCGCGTAAACGCGCTCGCCTACCCAGCCCTCGGCGTAGCGGTTGCCGAAGTCTGTGGTGAGGGCCTCGCGGACGGCGGGGCTCGGAATGTTCTCGCTTGCGATGAGGGGGATGTACCTGTTGAATGCCTTGTGGTGGTCCTGAAGCGCATCCAGTACCTCGTCGTAGTACTGGCGCGGCGTCTTGACGCTCATCACGTATCCTGATGAGCCATGAAGGGGGAAATTTATGCTTTACCAAAATATCCCGGATAGTGGGGCTAGTAGAAGTGCTGGATCTCGATGACGTAGCCCTCGGGGTCCTTTAGCATGAACTGGCGCAGGTTCATGCCGGGCTCGTCGTGCGGCTCACTCATCGTATCGACGCCCAGCTTCTTGAAGTGGGCGTACCACGCGTCAACGTCGGGGACGAGTATCGTCACCATCACCGGCTTGCTCTTGCTCGGCTTCAGGCTGCCATTCTTGCCGTCGACGAGGCCCACGTTGGCGCTGCCCGTGAGCCTCAGAATCTTAGCCCAGCCCTGGTCGACTATGACCTTGAGGCCCATGACCTCCGTGTAGAACCTCGTCGCCTCGGCGAGGTCGTCGTAGTAGAGGAACGTTACCAAACCATCGATCTTCGGCAAGACATGCACCTGAGGGATGTTTCCCCGAGAGGGTTTATGAGGTTTGACGCGTCAAGGTCGGCTAACTCTTGATAAGCATTATAATCCGCCGATCCCAGATCTCATTCGATTTCTATGAGCCTCGGTGACAAACCCTAGGGTAGGGGGGAGTTGAAGTGCTCCTCTGCTACCCCGTCAAGACCACCTAATGCCTCAATCGGGTTAAAATTCAGCCACTCCCAAGAGAACCCAGTGAAAAACATGGTCGAGATCGGAAAGAAGACACCCGAACTAACCCTCTTCGACTTGAACCTCAAGCAGCGCAGCCTCAAGGAGTTCCGTGGCAAGAAGCTCGTCCTCGCATTCTTCCCCGGCGCCTTCACGAGCGTCTGCAAGAAGGAGATGTGCACACTCCGCGACGACCTCGCCAAACTGGAGAAGCTCGACGCGCAGGTAGTCGGGATCAGCGTAAACGACCCCTTCTCCCTCAGGGGGTTCCATGAGGACAACGCCCTCAACTTCCCCCTCCTCAGCGACTACACCCGCGACGCCGTGAAGGCATTCGGCGTCGAGCTGCGGGACTTCGCCGGGATGAAGGGATACACCGTGGCGAAGAGGAGCGTCTTCATCATAGACGGCGAGGGGATGCTCCGGTGGAAGTGGGTCTCCGACGACCCCGGGGTTGAGCCAGACTACGCCGAGGTCGAGAAGCAGCTAAAAAAGTTCTAACCTATCCACTTCCAGATGCTAAATTTTATTAAGATACGTTCCCATCAACGTATCTGAGGTTCTAAGATTGAAGAGCTACGTCCGGGTCTACGGTCCGCCGCTCCTCAAGGCCATCAGGGCGCTTGAGAAGATCGCGGTGAACATGCCCGAGGTCTGCATCATGGACACCATGATCGAGTCCTCGACGCCCCAGTTCAACACCCAGGAGGGCATCATGAACTACTTCTCGCCCATCGGCGGCGTCCCCGAGAAGCGCTGCGGGACGATAATCAGCAAGAGCGGGATAAAGATGGGTGACTTCGACTTCGTCTTCGAGTGGTTCAAGGAGCCGAAGATGGAGCAGATCAACATGCTCATCGAGCGGATCGATGACACGCTCGCCCCACTCGGCGTCAAGTACACAATCGCCACGAAGTAGACGGGAAACCACCCGCCCCTTTTATTTTTGAAGCCGCTAGGTGGTAGAGGGTTCTAGGTCTGCTGTGGGGGCTCCGGCGGCGTGTACCGGTCTAGGAAGGCATACTTCTCGAATGGGAACCTCGCGGGGCGCTCCACCTCGATTGCGGCCTGCTTCTCCGTCAAGTAGGGGTGGATCTTGTCCGAGTGCCTCCCGACGTTTACGAGCGTGATGATCTGGTAGTTCTCGGGGACGCCGAGTGCCTGTTTGACGGCGGCCTCGTCGTAGCCGGCGACCGGGTGGGCGACGAGCCAAGCTCCGTGGCGCGCAGTATGAGGAAGGCGGTGCCCATCCCCGTGTCGAACTGGTGGTAAACTCGCTCCTTGACGTTGCAGTCCTCCCCGGCGCGGCTGAAGACGGCTACTATCATGCTCGCCAGCTCGATCCACTTGTTGCTCTTGGTCAACGCCGCGTGCACCTTGGCGAGCTGCCCCGGGTCCCTTACGAAGACGAAGCGCCACGGCTGGTTGTTGTTGCAGCTCGGGGCGAGGTCGGCGTGTGTCGCGAGGTCCCTGACCATCTCATCGGTTATCTCGACGGGTTCGAGCGACCTGTAGGCCCTGCGCGTGTTTATGGCGTCGACGACGTTCACGGCATAACCATCTCCTAGGGGGAGGTGGAAAACTGGGGAATATAACGGTCTCGACTACGCGTGGTTGTGCCCCGGCTTCTGTAGGTGCCAGACGGCGCGTTGCACGACCTCGCTTAGGGCGGGGTGGATGTGCATGGCATCGACGAGTGGGTAGACTGAGCCGTCCCCGGCGTTCATGGCGACGATGACCTCGTGTATGAGTATGGCGGCGTGCGGCCCCACGATGTGGCACCCAAGGATCCTGTAGGTCTCCTCCTCGACCATGAGCTTGACGAATCCGTCCTCCTCACCCATCGCGGAGCCGTATGCGGTGTCCCCGTAAGCGTACCCCCCGACGAGGTACTTCAGCCCCCTCCGCGCGGCCTCCTCCTCCGTGATGCCAACGCCGGCGACCTGCGGCCAACTGAATATGGCGTAAGGGACCTTGTCGTAGTCGAGCGCCTGCTTGTGATCGTGGTCGAAGCCGTGCCAGACGAGCTCAGCCTCCCTGTTGGCGACGTGCTTGAACATCGCCCTCCCAATGGCGTCCCCGAATGCCCAGATCCGGGGCTTCCCCGTCTCGTAGAACTCGTTGACCTTTATGTAGCCATGGTCGTCCGCCTGCACTCCCGTCTTCTCAACGTGTAGGAGGTCCGCGTTCCCGCGTTGCCCCGCGGCGACGAGGATGCTGTCGGCGCGGTAGATGCGCTTCTCCCCCTTCTCCTCCTTCACCGTGACCTCCTTGATGCCGCCGGTCTCGTTCACCTCGACGAACTCGACACCGGTCCTCACCACCATGCGTGTTCTGAGCGCCTGCGTGAGGGTCTCGCCGATCTCGGGCTCCTCGTGCCTGAGGAGGCGGGGGCTCCTGCTGAGTATCTTGACCTCTACGCCTACGCCGCTGAAGAAGTGGGCCATCTCGGCGGCTATGTAGCCGCCCCCGATGATTATCATGCTCTCGGGGGGCTGCTTCATGTCCCAGACGTCCCTGCTGGTGAGGTAGCTCACCTTGTCGAGCCCCTTTATCGGCGGTATCTCGGGGCGGGCGCCCGAGACGAGGAAGATGTTCGTCGCCTCGATCTCCTCGGCGCCGACCCTCATCCGGTAGTCGCCGGTGAACTCGCCGCTCACCGGGTAGTAGGCGAGCTTCTCGGCGTGTTTGACGCCCTCCTCCATGTGGTGTCGGTCCTCGGCGACGCTGCGCCTCATGCGGTCCATGATGGCTTGGAAGTCGACGTCGTCTATGGTCGCCTTGACCCCAAGGGAGGCAACGTGCTTGATCTCCTGCACGACGTCGGTTGGGTAGAGCACCATCTTGCTGGGGATGCAGCCCCTGTTCAGGCACGTGCCCCCGAGTTGGTCCTTCTCGACGATAGCGACCCTGAGCCCCTTGTTGAGGGCGCCCTCGACGATGGTCATCCCGGAGCCCGAGCCGACGACGAGGACATCAAAATGCTCCATGGCTGAGGAAACGGGGCGGCGGATAAAATAGGTTACCTTACTCCAGCTTCACGATGCCGTACTTGTTGTAGTACTCCAGCCAGAGCCTCTTCATCTCGGGGTCGAGCCCCTCCTTGATGAGGCCGTAGATGGTCTTGATGTTCTGGATGCTGAAGACTCTGATGCCCAGCTCCTCCTCTATGTTCTCGGTTGGGGTCTTCGCCTCGATGTAGTCGGCGTCCCCCATCTTCTCCTGCCTGTCGACGGCGATGATGAGGCCGACGACCTTGTGGTCTTGCAGGAGGTGGAGCTTCTCGAACGTGTCTATCTTCGTGGCGCCCGTGGTGATGGTGTCGTCTACCACGAGTATGCGCTGCCCGGGCTTGTAGTAGCCTGCGCCGACAATGACCTTGTCCGCGGTCATGTCGCCGTAGCTCTTCTCCTCCTTCCTGTCGTACATGAAGCGCTTCTTCATGCCGTAGAGTTCCCTGAGCCCCTCGCATGTGAGGGCGGCGAGGCTTATGCCCTTGTAGCTTGGGCCGAAGACGTAGTCGAAGTCGGCTAGCTCACCCTTCTCCATCTGTAGGGCGATGTAGCTGGCGAATGCCCACTTGAGCTTGCCGAGGCTCTCACCGTCGGTGAGGGCGCCGAGGTTGACGAAGTAGGGGCTCTTGCGCCCGCTCTTGAGCAGAAACAGCTCCTTGGGGGTGGCTGGGAACCTTAGTGCGCCCCCCTTGATGAGGGCGTCGAGGAGGACGCGCTCGATCTTCTCCTGGCTTACGAGGCCGCTCCCCTCTATGCTGAAGCCGTCCTTCGTCAGCTGGTCGAAGACTGGGCCGTAGTAGCTTATGCTCCCGCAGTAGGTGCAGTTGAGCTTGGTCTCCTCGATGCGCTCCCCCTTCTCGACCTTGAAGTTTGTCTTGAAGGTGCTGAAGGGCGCGTTGGTGGGGCAGAGTGGGTTGGGACACCTGAATATGCCCTCGACCTGCTTCGGCAGCTGTATCCGCCTCTTCTCCTTCACGTCCCAGTCCTGTATGATGTTTAGGGTGGCGTCGGGGGCGAGGAACGCGATGAGGTCAATCTGCGTGCTGGTGAGGTAGGTGCCCTCGATCTTTATCAGGTCCTTCCTGCCCATCGTCTTGCTCTCGACGTTCTGGGCGATGAGCGCCTGGGCGTCGGGCTCCACCTTGAGGAGGCGGAGGACCTGGAAGGCCTTCCCCGAGGGGATGTGGTCGATGACTATCCCGTTCTCTATCTTGCTGACGAGTAGCTCCCGTTTGCTCGTAGAATCCACCGGAAGAGTTCGGTGGGCGTGGGCTGAAAAACTTATCTGAGGCACGGGCTCTGTGTTTAAATCCGCGCGGGGCATCGGTATCCGCGACCCCCGTTGAAGCCCGAGAGCCGCGAGTATCTCCTCATGATCATCGGGGGGACGCTGACGATGTTCGCCGGTGGCCTCGTCCAGCCCATCTTCGCCCCCTTCGTGCGCAAAGAGTTCACCGCCCCCATATTCCTCGTCGGCCTCGCCGTCTCCGGCTACTTCGTCGTCCGGATGATGGCGGAGTTCCCCATCGGGGTGCTCAGCGACAGGATAGCCATACGCAGGCTGCTGATAGTCGGGCGCTTCTTCGGCATATTCGGGGCACTCGCCTGCTACCTGACGACGGACATCGGCGTGCTCATCGTGGCCCGCGCCCTCTGGGGAGTGGGGGACGCGAGCTACTTCTGCATAGGCATGACGTATGTCGCGAGCCTATTCCCAAACAAGACACGCGGCAAGTACCTCGGCCTCTTCCAGGCGGTGGAGTTGACGGGGAGCTTCCTGGGGCAGACGGCGGCGGGCTTCCTCGCGGCCTCCCTCGGGCTGCGCGTGAACTTCCTCATCAGTTCCGCCGTAGGGCTCGCGGCGCTCGGCGTCGTGCTCCTCGTCAGGGGCAGCGGGCAGCAGCTCGTGCCGGGGAGCCTCTCATCGGTGCTGCCGAGCCGCGCCGTGCTCAAGGGGCTTCTAAACAGGACACTCGTGGCGTGCTGCCTGATCAACTTCGTCTGCATGATGATGAACAACGGCCTCATGGGGACGCTGATGCCGCTGTACGTGACTGAGCAGCTCGCCTTCAGCCTCGCGGGGTACGGGCTTCTCGTCTCGCTGAGCACCGCGGGGAACATCTCGGGGAACCTCTTCGGTGGGACCCTCTCCGACAGGCTGGGGAGGAGGAGGGTGCTCGCGGGGGGCTTCGTCGTAGGCGCCCTGAGCCTGGTGGGGCTCGCGCTGACTCAGTCCTTCGAGTGGATGCTGCCGATGATGTTCCTTAACGGGTTCTTCTGGGGCATCGTCTACGGGGTGACGCCGGCCTTCATAGCGGACTCGGTGCCCGGCGCGTCCCGGGGCATGGCTATCGGCACCTACAGGACCTTCTTCGACTTCGGCGGCGTCGTGGGCCCCATATTCTTCACCGCTGTGCTGACCCTCGCGGGTGTGCCCTTCGGCTACGTCGCGGCCTTCTACGTGGGCGCGGCGATGCTTGTGGTCAACCTGCTGCTCGTCCTTCAGCTTAGGGAGAAGACTCAGCCCTAGGGGGGCTGGGTGAGAAAAAGGGAGGAGGGGGGTTCTATGGGTCGGGGTGGACCTGTCCGCACCAGTCTATGTCTACTAGCTTGTAGCAGATTTCGCGGCTCTTTGCTTCGTCTGTCACCGCCGTCGCGGCGATGGTGAAGTTCTGGCTGTACTCTGTGGTCTTGAAGCTGGTGTCGAAGCCCGTGGTCTCGGTGAATGGGCCGAGGCACTCCCTCACGTGGAAGGTGACGGGGTGCAGGCTGCTGTAGTTGATCTCGAGGACTACCGTGGTTACTCCCTCGTCTAGGTTCTGGAACCAGGCGAGCAGTCCGCCGCGTAGGGCGTAGCAGGTGTAGTATGTGTCCTCGGCCGTGTAGCCGTAGACGACTAGGCCGACGGTCTCGTTGAGGTCCTTGTAGACGGATACTATGGAGTAGCCGTATGTGTCCTCTGTCGTGGCGCTGTTGTACCAGAGGTCGTCGATGGCGAGGGTGTCCATGTCTGTCCCGCGTAGGCTGAGTGTGCTGAGGCTTGGCTGGCTGGTGCGTGCCCAGCAGCCGGGTGCGTAGTAGCCTGAGCCGTAGTTGGTGAAGACGAGCGCGTCCGTGAAGTCGTTCCAGTAGCTGGCGGCGGCGTTGTTGATGGGGCCGCCGACGACGATGATGTTGCTGCTAGAGATCGCGTATGGGTTGATGGTGGTCTGCATGTCCCAGTCCTCTGGGGTTGACCAGTCGTCGCGGAAGGCGTAGCGTGCGTCTCCCTCGTCGCTGGCGTACTGGTAGTCGAGCCTGTTGTGCTGCATGGTGGCGAAGCGTCTGAGTACCTGCGGGATGGATGGGCCGTAGGATTCGCTCTCGACGTCGAGTGCGCTTATCCAGACCTCCACGTCCTTCCAGTCGGCGTATCCGACGCCGAGCATGGCTGAGCCTATGGAGTCGCTTGCGTGGCTGGTCTCGCCGACCACGAGCCACTCGTAGCGTCCGTCATGCAGGCTGGACTGGGTGCTGACAACCTTTGTCGTGTAGAGGATCTTGTAGTAGTCGTATGCGCTGTAGCCGGGTATCTTGGATGGGTTGAGAGTGATGGTCCACGGTGCTCCGCCTATGGTGTACTGTGTTCCGCGTGTAAGCAGGAGCGGCTCAGCAGCGCCGGCTGAGTCGAGCAGGAGTACCTTCTCGGAGTCGTTGCAGTATGCGCCCCACTTGCTGGGTATCCAGAGGCTCTGCAGCGGGCACTCGGGGTACTCGTTGCCGTACTTGTCGTGGTTTTGTGCGGTGAGCGTTATCGTGGTGGTGAGGTCTCCCTTCTGGCACCACCTGAATGTGTCCTTCTCGGCTGCGTCGTTGAGGTCGATGGGGTTGAAGGTCTTTGCTAGCTGGTACTGGACCTCGCTGTCGATCCTGAAGCCGTCAACGGTTGTTTCGCCGACCTTGATGTGCTGGTCGGGGTCGACTGCATTGTTGAGGTCGGTGAGTCCGTAGACGCTCACGCAGCGGAACTGGTGCGTCGAGTTCTCGACGTGGTCGAAGTCAAGCTCGAAGTCCCATTCGCCGATGACGAAGGGTGCCGCGGGCTCGGTGTACATGCCGTAGGATGGGATGTAGGTCTCATCTTCGAAGAGGCTGGGTGAGGTGCATTCGAGGGGTGCGATGTTTGTGTGTGTTATGGCGCCCTTGGCCTCCATCTTGTAGAGGACTAGGTACTGTTTGCCGAATGTGGAGGGGATGGGGTACTGTAGCTGTACGGCCTGGTTTACGTCGATGCCGAGTGGGAGGTCCTCAGTTGGGACGTTGATCCACTTCCAGTCGGGTCCGAGGTTGAGTTCCTGCCAGCAGGCGTTGGCGGTGTCCCAGACGAAGACCCATGGGATCTCCGTCATTTCACCGGCGCCGGTGGGGTACGTCTCGGGGGCGTAGGGTAGGAATATGGTCGTCCTCGCGGTGGTCTCGTTCTCATACGTGAAGAACTTGACCCAGGGGTATTCGTCTGGTGGATAGGACCACTCCATTGGGACGGTGACGTCGTGGCTGAAGGTTTCGAGGCTCGTCAGCTTGTCGGCTGTGCCGAATACGCTCACGATTGGGAGCGTCTTGGTCCCGGTGACCCACTTGGATGTGAGTTGGGGCCAGAAGGCGGCGTATCCGACTAGGCTGGTCTGCGTGTTGAGCATCTGGCAGAGGTCGTAGGTCACGTCTTCTTCCGTTGAGAAGAAGGGGTGTTCGTCATATACGGTCTCTAGGTTGTCGTAGAACTCGGCATAGGTCTTCTCGTTGTTGAGTGTGGAGCTGCCAAGGTCCCATTCGCCCCTCTGGCTGAACTCTATCTGGAGGGGGCCGACTACCTTGTCGGGGCCGCAGATGCGTTTGATGTCCTTGATCTCCATCAAGTCCTTCTGGACTTTGTCGAAGACGAGTTGGATCGTCAGTTCGACGAGTTCGCATCCGCCGGCTTCTCCGGGGGCCTTGTCGTAGATGTGGGTCTGGAGTAGGTAGATGGCCTTGCGTGGTCCGTCGTATACGACCTGTATGGGGTCGGATACGGCGAAGCCGTTTGTTCGGCGTCCGCCGTGTATGTCACCGGCGGCTGAGGCGTCGTAGCTCATCTGGTTCTGCCGCCAGCTTCCTCCGGCGGTCACCCAGTCGGAGAAGAGGGCGTATGCCCAGATGTTCTGGAGGCAGCCGTTGTCGACCCAGTGTATGTCCATCAGCCAGCCGTTGTTCCACTGGTTCTGTGGGACTACGGAGCTGGCGAAGGCGTCGATGCCCTTGTACTCTAGGCCGACAGAATCGTCTGCGCTGATCAGCTCACCGTATTTGGAGAAGCCGATGTTGATGCTCGAATCATCCCAGGGGTAGAGGGTGTAGGTGTCAGTGTCTAGGACGCCGTTTACCGAGTAATAGTCCCCACCTAGGGACGGCGGCGTTACGGCGCTCACAGTCATCATCGCAGGAAGCAGCGCGGATAGGACGAGTAGTCCTATCGCTGTCATCGATGTGATTTTCTTTCCACTCTTTGGGAAAACTATATCTAGGTTCAATGCGTTTCCCAGAAAGATAGAGTCGTTTAATGTTTAAAAATAATAATACTTTAGCTCTTTTAAAGGGGAGGGACACGGGGTATATATAAAGAATGGGCTACCAGGCCGTGTATCCGCCGTCTATGAGAATCGTTGAGCCCGTCACGTAGCTTGAGGCCTCGGAGGCGAGGAAAACAGCGAGGGGGGCGAGCTCCTCGGGGCGGCCCGGGCGGCGCATGGGTATCCCGTCGGTCCAGATGGGACCGTAAGCGGGGTCCTCGAATGCCTTGTGGGTCATCGCGGTGTCCATGTAGCCGGGGGCGATGGCGTTTACGCGTATGTTGTGGGGCGCCCACTCCGCGGCTAGGCTACGCGTCAGGTGGATGACCGCCGCCTTGGAGGCGTTGTAGCTCGCCTGCGGCTGCGGGCGATTCACTATGTAGCCGGACATCGAGGCTATGTTGATGATGCACCCGCTCCTCTGCTTGATCATCTGCCTCGCCGCGGCCTGGCTGCAGTAGAAGAGGCCGTTGAGGTTGACGTCTATGACCTCCCGCCAGTCCTTCTCGGTGACAGATTCGGCTGGGCACCACTTGACTATGCCGGCGTTGTTCATGAGGAAGTCTATGCGACCGAAGCGCTCGACGGTCTTCTCGACCATGGCCTCTATGCTGAGGCTACTCCTGACGTCGGTCTCGACGAAGAGGGACCTACGCCCCATTGCCTCTATCTCTTTGGCGGTCTCGGGGCCGGTCTCGTGGTTTAGTTCGGCGACGACGACGTCTGCACCCGCCTCGGCGAAGGCGAGGCTGAAGACCTTACCCAGCCCCTGCCCCCCGCCTGTGACTATCCCAACCTGCTTCTTGAGGGAGAACTTGTCGATTATGTTGCCCAAGTGGCTGCACCTGTATCTGGGTGCGGCTTCTAGTTGAAAAACTCAGTCGGAGTCGCCGTGGGCCTTTGGGGGCTCGACGTGGATGGTGAGGCTGACTTCGGGCATCTCCTGATGCAGCTCCTCCTCTAGGTGCTTGGTGAGGTCGTGTGCCTTCTGGACGGTGAGGTTGGGGTCGACGATCAGGTGTAGCTCCGCGAATACCTTGTTGCCGCTGCGGCGGGTCTTCACGTTGTGGTAGTCGACGAACTGGGGGTGGTGGGCGTTCAGTAGGTCTTCGATCTTCTTCTGCTCGTCGTCGGCCGCCTGGTCGAGTAGGCCGTTTCCTGCCTTGAGTACGAGTTCTGTGCCCATCTTGAAGACGATGCATGCCATGACGAGGGCGAGGAGTGGGTCGAGTATGGTCCATCCTGTGAGGCTGGCGATGAAGAGGCCGATTACGACGCCTATGGAGGAGAGCACATCGGATAGTAGGTGTTTGGCGTCGCCTTCGAGGGCCATCGAGCCGTGGGCCTTGGCCGACCTCATAAGGTAGAGTGACAGCCCCCCGTTTGTCACGGTGGCGAGCAGGGAGATGCCGAGGGCGATGTCTATGCTGCCGAGCTCGACGGGGTTGAACAGCCTGCCGATGGCGGTGTAGGCGATCAGGAGCCCGGCGACGATGACGAGCGCGCCCTCTACGAATGCGGAGATGTTCTCCACTTTCTCGTGGCCGTAGGGGTGGTCCACGTCGGCGGGTGCCCCCGAGATGCGGATGGATATGAACATCATGAATGAGGCGATTATGTTGACTATGGACTCCAGCGCGTCTGAGAGGAGCGCCACGGAGCCCGAGATGAAGAAAGCTGCAAGCTTTAGGCAGAATACTATGAATCCGCCGATGATCGCCGCCGTCGCTGACTGGTTCTTGCTCACTATCCTAACCTCAAGGGTAGGCTACAGTCTCCCGCAACCCCGGTTTAAGGGTTATCATCTTTCAAATCCATAAGATGGATATATTCTGTTGAGCGCCTGTAGAATGCTGGGGAAAGGGCATGAGGGAGGCTGAGCCAAAGTCCATCGAGGAACTTCGACGTGCCCTAGCTGAGAGTGAGCGGCGATACGAGGAGCTACAGGCCTCGGTAGATGAACGCGCCAAGGCGGAGTTCCAGGCGGAGATGACGAGGGTCTCGTCGGAGCTGGCACACGACCTCAGGGGACCCCTTCAGATCATCACGAACAGCCTCTTCCTCATGGAGAGGAAGCCGGGGGATACGACCTACTATCCCAAGATCAGCGAGGCCTTGAAGCAGGCGACGGGGCTTCTCGACGGCTTCAGGGAGTATTATCGCGGCCACGAGATCACGTTGATGAAGGGCAACGTCAACAGGCTGATCGAGAAGAGCTTCGAGGACATCACCGTGCCGACGGGTGTCACAGTCTCGAAGAGTCTTGATCCAGGTATTCCCGATATAATGTTGGACATCGGCAAGATCCGGCGCGTCTTTACCATCGTTTTGAAGAACGCCGTCGAGGCGATGCCCAACGGTGGGATGCTCCACGTGTCCACGCGCATCGACGGTGACGGGGTCGTCGTAAAGGTGGGGGACACTGGAACGGGGATACCCGAGCAAATAAGAGACAAGATATTCATCGCCTTCGGCGCCAAGAAGAGGGGGGGCTACGGCCTCGGACTCGCCGCGGCGAAGAGGACCGTTGAGGCACACGGCGGCGCGATCTCCTTCGAGACCGAGACGGGCAAGGGCACGACCTTCACCGTATCGCTGCCGATAAGGTAGCTTGGAAAGATTTAGAAACTGGGACGCCGGTGATGGTGCCTATTGGTCTCACCACCTAGAGGCGTAGGGGGCGCCCTCCCCGGGTTAGTCTACTGCATAGCGATTGCCTTGGTTTCTTTCGCCATCTGGGGACTCTACAAGCCGGTGAGCCCCATGATGTGGGCGTTCGTCATAGGCATCGCGGTGGCGAACACCGTGGGTCTGCGGGGCATATTTAAGACGGGTGTTGGGTTCTGCTCGGGGCAACTTCTCAAGCTCGGGGTGGCGGTACTCGGTTTCGTTACGAGTGCATTGATCTGGACGCGCGTCGGCGTCGGGGTCGTGGCGGCCTTCGTGGTCATCTTCGCGGCCCTAGGGCTGAGCCTCTGGCTTGGGGCTAGGCTCGGGCTGGATCGGCGGCTCGCCTCCTTGATCGGGGTGGGGACGGCGATCTGCGGCGCCTCGGCCATCGCGGCGCTCACCCCCGCTATAAACGCGAAGGAGGAGGAGTCGGGCCTCGCCGTCTCGGGCATCACCCTCTTCGGCCTCGTCTCCATGTTCCTCTACCCCTTCCTGTTCCTGAACACGCCCATCAACGGGTTGCTGGGGGGTAGCCTTGATGCTTACGCGGTTTGGGTGGGGGCCGGTGTGCATGAGACTGCGCAGGTCATCGCCGCGGCCGGGGCCGTGGACGCCTCCGTGGTTCAGGCGGCGATGCTGATCAAGTCGGTGAGGATATTCATGATCGGGCCAGTCGTCTTCCTGCTGACCTGGTACTGTTCCAGGGGTGAGGGGGTGGGAAGGAAGGCTTCGTTCACGGTGCCTCTCTTCGCCGTGGCCTTCACGGCGGGGTCGATCGTCTGTGCTCTCCTCGACCTCAACGTGGCGCCGCTCCTCGGGGCGGGGGTCGACTGGGTCGCCATTAAGGGGTTCTTTTCGGGGACCATTCTGCCCTTCACGTTTGCCACGGCGTTCGCGGGGGTCGGGTCGAAGGTCAGCTTCAGCAGCATCCTGAAGCTGGGGGCGAGGCCGATAATCTTGGCAGCTACCGTGGCGTTGACGGCTGGGCTACTCGCCTTCATCACGGCGGTGCTGCTCGTCCCATTCATCGCGTGAGCGTGCCTAGATAGACGTTTATGGCCCCGTAACCCCATCTCAACCGATACCCATGGTCACCGTATCCAACCGACTCATCTTCAACCACCTGGAGGAGCCACGAGTGCGCCGCGTCTTCGACATCCTCGAAGGGGACACCGAGGTCCAGACCTACCTCAGGATGTCAAACGAGATGGTTGTGAAGAGGATGAACTACAACGACCATGGGCCGGTTCACGCCCGCATCGCGGCTGGGAGTAGCCTCGAGATACTCGACCGCATATCGAGGGTGGCGGAGCCGACGACGGTGGCCAACGGGATATGTGACTTGGAGGGGGCGAAGCTCATCACGATGGCGGGGAGCTACCTGCACGACATAGGGAACAGCGTGCACAGGATTGACCACATCATGCATAGCTGTTACCTCGCTGCGCCGATCCTCGACAGGGTATACTCCACGGTCTACCCAGGGAACCACGAGTTGGTCCTGAAGATGAAGTGTGAGACCCTACACGCCATCTACGCCCACGAGGACCCGATCATGGCGCTGAGCATCGAGGCGGGTGCGGCGAAGGTGGCGGATGGGACGGACATGGCGGAGGGGCGCGCCCGAATACCCTACCGGGGCGGGAAGGTGGACATGCACAGCATCTCCGCGACCTCCATCAAGAAGGTGGACATCGACGAGGGGCGCGACAAGCCCGTGTCGATTAAGATCTATATGGATAACCCCGCGGGGGTCTTCCAGATCGAGGAGGTCATAGGGAAGAAGGTCGAGACCTCCGGCCTCTCCAAGTACGTCGAGTTGGTCGCCATCGAGAACGGCAGGGAGATCAAGACGGTGGGCTAGTTGCGGCTCTGGAATCTCCACTCCCGGTACCTCGCTGGATGGGGCTGGGTGCTCTTTGAGGCTTCTTACTGGAGGGGAGGCTCGGCGTCGAAGGGGAGGGCCGACTCGCACCATGCGGCGACTCCGAGGAGTTTTGCCTCCTCGTAGGGCTTCGCGATGAGTTGGATGCCTAGTGGGAGCCCGTCTCCGGTTAGGCCGGAGGGTATGGTTACGGTTGGGAATCCGGCGAGGCTCCACGGGGCGTTGAATGCGGCGTCGCCGGTGGAGGCGAGTCCCTTTAGGGCGGGTGTGAGCGCCGTCGGTGTCAGCAGGGCGTCGAGGCCACCCATTGAGGCTGTTAACTCCGCCTTGAATTTGCCCCGTATCCTCTGGGCGTGCAGGTATGTCGAGGATGGGATGAGGAGGCCGGAGCATATCTCGGCCTGCATGTGGGGGCGGTAGAGGCCGGGGCTCTCCCTGAACTTGGCCTCGTGGACGGCTGCCGCCTCGGAGAACATGATCACCCTGTGCGCGGAGTGGATGACGGGGAAGATGTCGGGGAGCTTGTAGTCGATGATCTCCGCCCCGGCGCCCCTTAGCCTCGCCGCCGCCTCCTCGTAGTTCTTTGTGACCTCCTCTGTCCCGGCCTCGTTGAAATATGTGGTGGGGAGGCCTATCCTCGGTTTCCTGATCCTCGACCGGGTCTCGACCCCCGTAAGGGCGCCGAGTGCGAGTTTGAGGTCCTCGACGCTTCGCGCCATGAAGCCGGCGTGGTCGAGGCTCCACGACTGTGGGTAGATGCCCTCCCTGCTGAGGAGGTCGTGTGTGGGCTTGATGGCTGCTACGCCGCAGAATGATGCGGGGCGCATGACTGAGCCGCCGGTCTGTGTGCCGAAGGCGAGTGGGCACATCCGAGCTGCCACCGCGGCGGCGGAGCCGCTGCTTGAACCCCCAGGGGTGTGCCCGGTGTTCCATGGGTTACGCGTCGGGGCCGGGTCGAGGTAGGCGAACTCGGTTGTCTCGGTCTTGCCGATGATGACCGCGCCGGCCTCCCTTAGCTTGGTGACGACTGCGGCGTCCTTCCCGGGGACGTGATCGGCGAAGATGGGGGACCCCATCGTGGTCCTGAGCCCCTTAGTGTCGTAGATGTCTTTTATGCCGACGGGTATGCCGTGGAGGGGGCTCCTCAGTTTGCCCCCCGTGGCTTCCCTCGTCAGGGTCTTGGCCGCTTTTCGCGCGCCCTCCGCGTCGACGGTGACCCACGCGTCGAGCCTTGGCTCAAGCTCCTCGATCCTCGCGAGGAGTGATTCGAGGAGGTCGAGTGGGGTGAGTTGGCCCTCTTTTATCCTCTTGGCGGCCTCGGAGACGGTGAGTCTGTGGGGCTCGGGCATCACCGCGTCCTCCTCTGGGGACTCTTATCGGCGGGTTCGTCGCCGGGCTCAACGGTATAGGAGTCAACGGCCCACGCCGCCTCCGCTGTCTTCGTGATTGGCTGCGAGGGGGGTTCGAGGTCGATGCCTAGCCTCTTGGCTGAATCGAGGTACTCCCTGACGTAATCCTCTCTTTTCTTGCTCAACGGTACGTCCCCGCCACGATGTTAGGTGGAGGGGCTACTTATCGGATGCGGTCGAGCCCCCGGGGGAGCCCATGAAAGTTATGAGAAAGGGGGTCTCCGGTCGTCACTTCCTTTTCAGGTATTTCGCCGCCTCTATCCACGCGGTTGCAAGGAAGCTGGCCCCCAGTATCATCCCCCAATCGAGTGTACTGATGGCCGTAACCTTGACGAGGTCCTGCAGGAACGGAAGGTAGACGGCGGCGAGCAGCATGCCCGCGGCTGCGATTGCCCAGAGAACCATAACCCTGTTGCTGAATAAACCCCGTTTGAGGAGTGGCTCGTTCTCGCTTCGGCGGACGAAGGCGAGGAAGATGTGGCTGATTATCCAAGCGGAGAAGGCTACGGTCTGTGCGTAGACTAGGTTGTTGGTACGGTAGTAGGTGTAGAGGTAGCAGAAGCTGACCGCGACGAAGAGGCTGAGGGCGCTCGCGAATATGCCAGATAGGGTGCCGCGGTCAAGGAACTTTGCCTTCGGGTCACGGGGTGGCCTCTTCATCAGGTCGGATTCGGAGCCCTCCGCGACGAATCCGCTTGAGGCGGCGAGGTCCATGAACATCTCAAGCAGGATGATCTGGATCGGTGCGAACGGTAGTGGCACGTTGAGCACTATCGGGAGTAGGAAGATGAGCACGAGCGCCACCTTGACGGCAAGGTAGTACTTTACGCCCTTGCGGAGGTTGTCGAATATCTTCCTGCCCTCCCTGACGGCGCTGCCGATGCTGACGAAGTTGTCGTCGGTGAGGACCATGTCGGCGGCCTCCTTTGCGGCGTCGGTGCCTCGGACGCCCATCGCGATGCCTATCGCGGCCTCCTTGAGGGCGGGGGCGTCGTTCACCCCGTCCCCAGTGACGGCGACGACCTCTCCGTTCTCCTTGAGGAGCTTCACGATCCTGAGCTTGTGCTCGGGAGTGATCCTGGCGAAGACGCTGGTTGTCTTCACAGCCTCGCGGAGTTTGGCGTCGTCCATGGCGGAGACCTCCGGGCCCGTGAGAACGGTGGCGGAGTCGATCCCGACCTTCGCCGCGACCGCCTTAGCCGTCTCGGGGTGGTCCCCGGTGAGCATGATTACCCTGATGCCCGCCTCCTTGCACATCTTGACGACGTCGGGTACCTCTGCGCGTGGCGGGTCGATGAAGCTGAGTATGCCGACTAGCACGAGGCCATCCTCGGGTGGCGCGTCGACGTCCTCGTCTTTGACGTCCATGTAGGCTATCGCGAGGGCGCGTTCGCCGAGGAGGGCGATCTCCCCTACGGCGGATGTGATCTTCTCTCTTTCCGCTGCGGTGAGGGTGACTGCCTTGCCGCCCTTGAGTGCCTTCTTTGACCGCTGCATCACCGCCTCGGGTGCGCCGCTAGTGTAGACGCGGAGTTTCCCATCGACGCGGTACACGTAGGAGGCCATCTTGGTCCTGTTGTCGAAGCTGAACTCGTTGATGAGGTTCCACTTGGCTAGGTCGGGGATTCCGACGCCTGATTTCGAGGCCGAGTCGGCGACCGCCGCGCCCATGGGGTTGAATCCGCGGAGTCTGTCGCTCGCGAGGGTTGTCTGCCCCCTTGTCGCGAGGACGCCCATCTCGAGAATGGTGCGTTCCGAGGGGTCTCCCGTGGGTGCAGATAGTTTCCCGTCCCAGTACATGTGGCCCAGCTTCATGACGCTCTCGGTTATGGTGCCGGTCTTGTCGGTGGCGATCACTGTGACGCTGCCGAGGGTCTCGGATGCCCGTAGGCGCTTGACGAGGGCTCCCCGCTGGCTGAGGGCGTAGGTGCCGACCGCCAGGACCATCGTGATGATGATGGGCAGTTCCTCGGGGATCACGGCGAAACTCAGACTGAGCCCCGTCAAGATCATCGTCTGCAGAGGCTGCCCCCTGAGGTAGCCGAGGACGGGTATCGAGACGCTGAAGAAGAGGGCGACCCAGACCAGTGTCTTTGAGAGTTCCTCCATCGCCTCCTGCAGTGGGGTGACCTCCTCTTCGGCCTCCTCGGTCAGCGTCGCTATGTGGCCGAGCTCGGTTTCCCGACCCGTGGAGGTTACGACGGCGAGCCCTTCGCCCTGCACGATCAGAGTGCCTGAGAAGGCCATGTTTTCAATGTCAGTAAGCTGCGTCCCGATCGATACGACGGCGTCCGCCGCCTTGTTGACGGGGAGCGACTCTCCCGTGAGGCTCGACTCGTCGAGCTGGAGGCCGTATGATCTGACTAGTCGTGCGTCGGCGGGGATTCTCTCACCGACGCTGAGTGGGAGGATGTCGCCGGGTACGAGTTCTTCTGAGGCGATTTCCGAGATTTTGCCGTCCCTTAGGACGAGCGGTCTCGGTGTGGTCAGCTCCTTGAGTGCGTCTATCCCCCTCTCTGCTTTCCACTCGTTGTAGACCTCGCTCAGGACTAGGATCGCTATTATGGTGAATATGGTTGCACCGTCGAGTAGGCTTCCCCAGAACGTGTAGAGGACTCCGACGCCGAGGAGCAGGAGTATCATAGGTTCACGCGCCTCCTCCTTGAGGGCGTCCCAGAAGGTCTCCTTCTTCTCCTCTTCGAGGGCGTTCTCGCCGTACTTTTCCAGACGCGTCTTCGCCTCGACCGAGGTTAGACCCCTCTCGGGATCGGTGTCGAGTTCCTTTAACAGTTCATCAATTTTCTTCGAGGCTGCTTCTACCGTCTTAGAATCCTTACTCATTTTTTCACTTTCTCTTGTGTCCCACTTGTCGACGGATCGACCGAGTCTTCGGGGGAATCTTAGGATATATCATTTCACATTGATTATCAAATTTTAGAGGGATATGTTAGTTAATCGTAATATTTGGGGATGCGCCCCCGACCGCTAACCTGCTAGTCCTGTGGGAGGCTGAGCCACTTGAGGTCCGCCTCGGCCGCTATGTAGCCGAAGCCTGCCCAGCCGCCGGTGTCGAGGATCTCGTTGTACACCTCGACGGCCTTCTCCTCGCGCTCGTTGTAGAGGTACCAGTTTCCGACGCCGTAGCCGACGGTGGCGACTGCGAGTGGTCCCTGCTTCCTCGCCTCCTTCATGACCTCCTCGGGCGTGACGACGCCCTTGTACATGAGGAGGAGCCTGTGGTAGTGCTGGTTCTCGATTATGTCCATATCCTCCGTGACTGGGGCGATGAGTTCGTCCGCCTCATCCTTCCGCTCGAGGAGGCGCAGTGTCATGTAGGTCCAGTGGATGGTGGCGACGAGCTTGTCGGGTATCTCGCTCACCTTGAGGCAGTCCTCGTAGCAGCTTAGGGCGGACTCGTAGTCGCCGATCAGGTAGTAGGCGAGGGCGAGGTGGTACCAGACGTTGAAGTGGAGGCTGCTGACGGGGACGCCGCGCTCGTTGGGTATGCCGTCCAGCTCTATCTCGTCGGGGGTCCCCTCGATGAGCTCCGCCGCCTTTTCGAGGTCGTCGATCGCCTGGTCGAAGAGGCGGAGGCTTATGAAGCGGTGCCCCCTGTGGCGGTACATACGCGGGTCCTCTGGGTGTAGCTCTATGCCCCTGCTGAATATGGCGGCGGCTTCCCTTATGCGCCCGAGGTAGGCGGTCCGTCTCCCGAGCCATATGATGGCGTCGGCGTCGTTTGGGTTCTTCTCCCAGTCCTTCAGCGCCTTCTCGTAGAGGGTCTTCTGCTTCTCCACGACCTCGGGGCGTGGAGGCTGCGGGTTTAGTGGGTCTCCGAAGAGGCTGAACGCCTCCGGCGTCTCGGGTAACGAGGGCTTTGGCATTGCTGTCACCGACTTGGTAGTATATGGGGCGCACGAGGTAAAAGGAATAGGGTTACCCCGAGCGACGCTTCCAGCAGAGGGGGGGATACCGGTTCGGAGTCGAGTTTATTTTGAGAGGTTGTGGACGAGGGCGAGGTAGACGCGCGCCTGGTCAACGAGGGTGTCGACGTAGACCAGCTCGTTTGGGCCGTGCATGTGCTCGCCGGCGGGGCCGAAGCCGATCGTCTGTATCCCCGCCTCGCGGTAGTAGGCGCCGTCTGTGCCCCCGGCCCACTCGACGAATAGCTCCGGCTCCCTCCCGAGGGCGGTCTTCACCGCCTCCTTGAAGGCTTTGCCCAACTCGGTGTCGGGGGATGTGGAGTTGGCGGGGGTGTAGACCCATTTGCCGTCCACGTCCCTCGGCGCGTCTATCTCCCAGCGCCAGTCCGGGTCGCCCTTCCCCGCCTCGTCCAGCGCCTGCTTGACCTCTGCGGCGACCGTCTCCGGGGTCTCCCCGGGGATGAGGCGGCGGTCTATGCTTATCGTGCACTCATCGGGCACCTGGTTCCCAGCGGTCCCCGCCTGTACGGCGTTGACGCTCAGGACGGGGGCGCCTATCCATGGGTGCCACTTGTCTATGGGCTTCTCCAGGGCGAGGACGCCCTTCGACGCCTTCGCTATGGCGTTTACGCCCTCGTAGCGCGCGTAGGCGGTGTGTGTCGCGCGCCCCCTGAACCTGATCTTGAAGCCCCAGCCGCCTCGCTCCGCGATGCGCAGCTTAAGGTTGCTCTTCTCCCCGATGACGGCGTAGTCGGGGCGGCGCAGGTTGCCCTTCTTGACCTCGTCGAGGAGCATCTTCGTGCCGTGTGTGGCCCCCTTCTCCTCGTCGGGTACGAGGTGTAGGGCTACGCCGAGTGGGAGGCCCTGGTCCTTGATTATGCCGGCGACGTGTATCATGACCGCGCAGGCGGACTTCATGTCGCAGCTCCCCCTCCCGGTGAGTGTGTTGCCGGTGAGCTGGGGGTCGTAGGGGTCGTGGCTCCACGCGTCGAGGCTGGCGGGGGGGACGACGTCTAGGTGGCCGTTGAAGGCGACGAGGCGCTTGGCCTCGGGGTTGATTGTGGCGGTGAGTATGGGGCGCTCCTCCGAGCCGAGGAGCCTGGTCTCTATCCCTAAGCCCTCGATAATATCCCGGGCTAAGAGGATGACGCGCCTCTCCTCCCCGGTGACGCTGGGGACGCGTATGAGCCTCTTGGAGAGTTCCACTATCTCCTCTCTGCTGATCTTTGAGAGTGCCTCGTCTAGGGTGGGCATAATACTTCGAATTATTGTGGCTGGGGACGTTTATAGGGTCTCGGGTCCAGCGATGGTGGGTCCTGCGCCTTTGGCCCAGGCGCTTATGAGGTCCTGGTGCTGGGCGTATCGTTGGTCGAGTAGCCAGTAGTGGCACCAGTCTTCGCGGCTCCTGATGCCCCTGCCGAGGGCCTGGTTTGAGGCGCGGAAGGCGTCCATGGTGTACCACCTGTTTCCGAGGCCCATGCTTCTGCGGTCGTAGTAGGCGATCTGTGCCCGGACGAGTGGGTCGCCGTAGTTGGCGTAGGGGACGCCGACGAGTACTATTCCGCGGCACTGGTCGTCTGGGAAGTTGCTGCCCTCGCTGTTCCTGCCCCGGAAGACGCATGTGAGGACGGCACCCTGAGGGGTGACGGCGGCGGCCTTGTACCGAGTGACGGTGTCCTGGTTTGTGCGGGCGTCTCTGCCCTCCCTGAAGAGGGACTTGCCCGAGATGAAGGGGCGGCCGCCGGTTACCTGTATGAGTCCGGCCTGCGTCCAGGCGTCGAGGCTGCTATCCATGAGGGTGCGCTGTGGGAAGAAGACGAGGGCGCCGTTTGGTACGCCCTTAAGTGCCTCGGAGACGACTTCGCCTATCCGTCGGAGCATCTCGGGGCTCCTGTCGCGGTAGGTTGTGGTGACGCTTGGGTCGATGGTCATCTTGATCTTGTCGCTGGTCTGTATGGCGGGGTAGCTGCGTAGCTGGGCCTTGTTGAGTCCGAGTACCTCGGCGAAGAGTGGGAGGGGGCTTATGGTGCCGGACATGAAGAGGGTGCCCGCGGCGGTGTCGACGATTGGGCGTATGGCGAGGCTCGGGTCGAGGCACCTGTACTCGAGCTGGTTTGAGCCATAGTTTGCCTTCTGGTAGATGGCGACGTATCGGTCCTTCCTGCTCTCCATGAGGAGTTCGAGGAAGCTGAGGACACCGTTCAGGTAGCTGAGCGGGGGCTCGCCGGCCTTCTCCTTCCTCCCCCTTATGGCTTCTACCGCGGGGGCGTGGTTCTCGGTGAATGTGGTGATGTCTCCGCCGAGGGCGTGGGCGACGTTGTCGTATGCTTCCTCGGCCTTGACGAGGGTGGGCTGGTCGGCGACGACCTCGGCGAGGTGGTCCTCGAGCCGTCTGAGGGGTGCCCTGTTCATGCCCACTGACTTGAGTTCGTCTGATGCGGCGGCGAGGCTGCGGTCGCTGAGGGTGTCGCTGAGGGTCTCCTGCCCGACTTGGTCGGCGTTGTGCCCCTCGTCTAGGACGAGGAGGCGCCCTTCGAGGTCGAGTCCCGTCGCCATCCTGATCTTTGGGTCGAAGACGTAGGGGTAGGGGCAGACGGTGAGGTTGCGGGTCTTTGCGACGCGGCGGGCGAGGAAGTATGGGCAGATCCGTATGCGTCTGCCCGTGGTGATGAGTGCGTCGACGGATAGGACCCGGGGGAGACCCGTGGGCGCCTCTGTTAGCTCGGACCTGTAGGGGCACCGCTCCTCCTTGCGGAGGACGCCGCAGAGTTCCTGTGCCTCCCTGCTTGGTATGCCCTTGCATTCGGGGTTGAGGCAGAGGTAGTCGCGGCTGGCGAGGTTCACGGCGGAGTAGTTGGAGTCGGCGTGCACGTTGATCCTCTCCACCTCGGAGAGTACCTGCCGGACCTGGTCGTGTGTTCGTGTGGCGTATGTTATGGGTTTGCCGAGTGGGAGGAGGGCGCTGAGGGCTGAGACGGTCTTGCCGAAGCCGTTGCACGCCTCGGCGATGAGGGTGCCGCCTGAGCCCAGGGTCGCCTCTACGTCGTTCATGAAGTCGACCTGCTGCGGGTAGGGGTCGTAGGGGAAGAGGCTCCTCCAGCCTGGGCTCGGCTCGGGCATCGCCATGTAGGGATTCGGCTCCCGATTTAAGTGGCGTGGATAACCTTGGCGAGGTAGTCGCGGAGACGGTTTACGTTCATCTTGAGTCCCCTGAGGGGGTTGTGTGGGTGGTCGAAGAAGCCCATTATGCCCTCGGGTTCGAGCATGAGTATGGCGGCGATGAGTATGGAGGGGTAGAGTGCCTCGTACGCGGCGGCTTCTACGCCGTAGATGGCTATGGCGAGGGCGCCGAGGAGCTTCTGGGAGGTGGCTGCGAGGAAGCCACCGATGAGGGCGCCGGCGACGCTGTTTATGCCGCCCATGACGCTGCCCGCCATGACGAGCATGAGGAACTCGTCGTTGTATCCGAGGCCCGTGTATCTCCAGAGGGGTATCATGGCGCCCGCGAGGCCGGCGAGGGCGCCCGTTAGGAGCCATGTGAGGGTGTGGACGATGTTTACGTTGACGCCGAGGCTTGAGGCGAGTGCCTCGTCCTCGGCGACGGCCCTGAACGCGATTCCCTGCTTCACCCGGGTTAGGAAGAGCCAGAGGGCGGCGACTAGGATGGCGCATACGGGGAGGATGACGAGTAGGATACCGGGGTAGCCTTCCCATTTGAAGTCCCATGAGACTAGGCTGAACCCCGACGTCGGGCCGCCCTGGGTGAGCATGTACCAGTAGCTGTAGACGTTGACTATGGAGGCCATCACCTGAGCTAGCGCGAAGAAGGCGAAAGTGATTGTGATCTCGCGGGCCCCCGTGGCCTTGATTGGGCGGACGATGGCGACGTAGATGCCGATGTTGATCAGTCCGCAGAAGAGCATCGAGAGGGGGATGGTGGAGTAGGGGTTGAATCCGTAGATTCTGACGAGTGAGTAGCTGAGGACGGTGCCGAATGTGGCGAGGGCGGTGTGTGCGAAGTTTGGGAACTTCTCCACCATGTAGGTGAATGTGAAGCCGACACATAGTATCACGATGACCCCCGTCTGGATGAGCGCACTGATGACGACGGGGGAGAGCATCCTACGCACCATGGTTCGGGTACTTAAAAAATGTGGCAACAAGAAGCCCAGCTAGCGCTGGGGTGCTTGAAGTGAAAAAAATAGAAAGATGGGGATTTGTGTTATGCGATCTTGCGACTGATCTGCATCAGCGCGACGATTGCAGCTAGTGCGGCAACGAGGCTAGCGCCGATTGCGGCGTAGACCAGCGTCGTCAGGCCAGATGCGGCGTCGGCTGCGCTCTTCGCGGATGTCGCGGCGGAGGTTGCTGCTGCTGTCGCGGCGTCTGCCTTGGTGCCAGCGGCGATCGCTGCAGCTGTTGCAGCGTCTGCCTTGGAGCCAGCGGCGGTTGCGGCGGCGGTAGCGGCGTCAGCCTTAGTACCAGCGGCGGTCGCAGCAGTGGCTGCGGCGTCAGCCTTAGTACCAGCGGCGGTCGCAGCAGTCTGAGTAGCTTGGATGTTGGTATTGAGTTGTGGAATGTTTAGAGCACCGAGCATTGCGATGATCTCGTCAAGTGTCTTAGTTGTGTTCGCAGCATTCTCGTCCAGTACCGTGTAGGTTGTTGAAGCCCATGTCTCGTCAGTAACTATTGCCGATATCTTGTAGGCTTGTGCAACGGCAGCGGGTACCGTGAGAGTCATCGTGAAGGTACCTGTGTCTATGTCGGCACCGTCAACTGCGTCAAGCTCTTCATCGGTTCCACTCCATACAAGGGAGACATCTTCGCCATCTGTGAATCCTTTACCAGTGATGACGAAGTTAGAGTCTGCATATCCCTTGACAGGACTGGCAACGATCTTAGGCTTGACTATAAAGGTCATTTCGGAAGCAGCAGCTTTGTTAGAGTCGAAAGTGTATTCGGTACCAACCAAACTTCCTTCCAACTCTGGGATAGTCATTGTAGTTTTAAAGTAACCATAAGTAACAGAGACAGACTTTTGCTTATCTTCACCAATTCTTAGGTCAACGCTAGTGGACCAGAAGCCAACACCTGCAACATTTTGAACGTCATCGACCTTGACGCTTGTGTCAATATCGCCGTCGTCCTCGATGCCGAAGATCAGCATTCCAGTCGAGTCATCATCAGCAATAGCCGTTGTGGTGAATGTCTCACTATCAGCCGTATTATCTCCTGAGCCAGCTACGGTTAGGTAAGCATCCTCGACACTTAACTTCATCGCCTTTACAGCAGGTAACCAGCACACTAGTGTTAAGTCACCGTCTGAACCGGTCTTTCCTCCGCTCGTTATTGTAGCAGTTCCTAGTAGCTTGTCGTTTCCATCATATAGTTTGACTGTAACCGTTTCATCGGCGAGATAACCGAATCCAACGATCTTCACCGGGTGACCAGGGAAGACCAATGGAGCGGCATCAAAGTCAGTCCATACTGGATCCGCAGTTGTATCTAGGAAACCGACATCGTTGTCGGCATCGTCCGCTGCTAGAAGGAAGGGGTCGATCACGACTGAACTCGTTGCTTCGATAGCCTTGTCGAGGTTGACGTCAGTGCCGGTCATCTTGACCGCAACGGCTTTACCACCGCCACTAACATGAGGAACTGCCAGTGGATCTCCATCAGCATTCTCTATGACCATAACTAGGCCATCTACATCAACAACGAAGTTGATTGCGATTTTCTTTGTACCCCAGTATACATAGTCAAGTTCAGCGTTGACTGGGAAACCGGTTCCACTCAACTGATAAAGTGTCTCGACAGTTGTAGCATCAAGTGCATCTCCGAATTCATCTTGTACTTCAAAGTCGGGTAGTATCTTGAAGGTTCCTATGATCTTTGTTCTGGCGCCAACTGTGGCTCTTACCTGATAGGTATCACCGGGCCAGCCATCAAGTTCTGGAGCCTCCTTGAAGGCACCATTTTCATCAGAAGTCCCAACGGTCAAATCTGCAGTAGTATCAGTACCTATCATCTCGACAAGTACATTCTCAGAAGCTGGCAGGTTAATCATCCAGATGCCTAGGGTTTTGCCGTTTATTGCTTCAGTTTTTGTCAGCTTTGCATCCTTAATTTGAGTGAAGTCGGTGGAAGCTTTAGAACTTAGGAGAACATCATCGAAGGCGTTTGAGGTACTGTCAACCTTGATTTCTACTGATAGTGTTCCAGCATCGACACCGTCAACGCGTGCATCGAGTGTGAAATAACCCTTTGCATCAGGATCACCGTCTCCGACATCTACATCAGCGGCGACAATAGCTGTATCCTCCCAGAGATTACTCCCAGCGAAGGACTTTGAAGTAACGACTACTCCAGTATCTTTGTCGATAGTACCTTTCGGGAAGCCGTGACCAGTGATGGTTATTACTTGGTTTGCAGCATCAGCAGCAATGCTATAAGCGGCTATGGACACGAAGTCGGCCGAAGGCTCCATCGTGAAGGTTACATAAGTTGCGAAACTGTCAGCACCCTCCAAGTAGATGATCACCTTGTGATCACCCTTATACCCATCAGGGACAGCCCAATCATCAGTATCTGCGTTTATGGTATACTTGCCCGAGGCAATTACGTCACCAAGGGCAACAAAACCATCGTCACTGAACGCGTCCCAGTAAATTGTAGCTGCGTCATAGTCTCCCGCGGACTTTATGGCAATTTCAGGATAATCCCCGAAATTGCCGGGAGTGTCATCAGCATTGATGGTAACGGAAGGGTACTCAGTAACTACCTCGACCGTGTCGCCAGTAACTACTGCGGATTTACCAGTCCCCTGAATGTCTGTAGCTTTAATATAATAGTCTCCTGCAGGGGTCGCTGAGGGAACCCATATAGTGATACTGACGTCTAGATCGGCGGTAGCTACCTTACCAGCGTAGATATCGCCAGTGGTAGTCTCAGAATCGCCGTTATCACTTAGGTAGAAGTATACGGACGCGCCTCCGGCCGAGAGGCCGGAGGCATCTAGTTCAATAGGCCCTCCAGGCGCGACTAAATCTGGTTTCACCCATGCTAGAGTGCCAGAAGTAGCCGCGTGCCCTATCGGGAGCACACTTAGTGTACTCCCGAGAAAGAGAGCGACTAGTATCGTTGTTGTTATTAAACGAGAGTTTCTACTCATTTCATTCATCCTCGTTTTGAGGCGTTTAAAACTACGCCGTTTTCCATAAATAGGTTATGTCAACAACCTATCACCCTTTGTTTACATGTTGATCGTTTTCTCCCACATCAATAGCCATGAAAACACATAATCTCGCATTAACGAGAATTTATGAGACAAAATCAACCTTTATTAAACAATCTAAAAAATAATACCCAAAAATAGACCCGAGCCCCAAGAGAAAACATGCAAAAACGCAGCTATAAAAGGCGTGTATTTAACTAATAGGGGTAATCTTGATATCGATTATCCCCTTATACTCCCTCTTCTCCACGACCTCATACCCAAGGGAAGCCAAAGCACCCTCAATAAACCCTAACAACAGACTACTCCGCTCCTTAGAGATCGACGGCGCAACAAACCTCAACGACACGGAGTCCTCACCACTCTTTACCTCCACCTCGTTCACCAACCAGAGACTCTCCCTGACCAACCGAATGAAGGCATCCAACTCGTCATTAAACTTACCCTTCAGGAGGAGACCGTACATCCTACCCGCCTGGTACCAAATCTGGAGGAAATCCATCCCACCCTCGGGGTAGGCGCTGGCCAACCCCTGCTCCAGAAATTCACCCGGGACGGCAACCATCCCCGTCTTACGACTGATCTCCGAGAGCTTATAGCTATCAATTATCGAGCCCAGGGTCCTCTTCATCTTATTAGCCTCCAGAGCCTGCTCGAAGATCTCGGTCACATACCTGTAGAAGGTCTTCCCCTGCAGGGCCGCGGCCTCATTCAACTCATCCACTAAGTCCTCTGGCGCCCGGATGAGCTTCTTCTCCCTCGGCTTGTCCTCCTGCGCTCGACCCATTTACCCTACCTTCGGTTGGAACGATATCCGAATTATCCCCTTGGCCACGTCCTTCGAGGCGGTCTTGAACCCAAGAGTATCCATCGCCCCCTCGAAAAAGAACCCGAGAAGCTTAAGGTACCCGACGGAGAAGGACGAGCCCAGACAGGTCAAGACGCGCCCCTTCCCGCTCTTCTTTATCTCGAACTCGCTCGTGGACCAGAGATACGTCCTCAGAACCTCCTCGAAGCGCTCAACGTCACCGTAATACTTACCATACCACTGACCATTCTCAAAGAACAGTGCCTCAAGAGACCCGTGATCAGCTTTATACGCCTTCTCAGCCAAGCCCAAGACCAGAGCCTCGGGCAGCAGAATGAACCCAACGTCCTTCGCAGACTTGAACACCCTCACCTCGTCGTACATCTCCCTCAGGCTCAGCCCCATAGACTCGATCCTGATCACCTGCTCCAGGACGTCGTTCACATAATCGTACAGAGTCCCCTTCCTAGCGGCGATCTCGGATATCTTCTCGGCGAGGTCGAGCCGCGCGGCGAGGAGCTTCCTCTGCATCGATTTTCCTTCTTTCAAATTGATTTATCATACTCCCCGTGGCGATAATAACCTTTCCAGTTACCCCCAATCAATAGTTCCCGAGACCCAAGTAAGGTAAGACGCGGCCGATCCAGTATTAAATCCATAGATTAGAACAGTCACTCTGTCCCACAGTGGAGACTCGCATCGAGCTTGAAGGGGCACCGAGGCCATAAATGGCGCAAACCCTCTACCCTGTAGAGCTTCGTGCGCGGCGTCGATAAACAGGCTAGACTGACGCCCTAAAGTTGGCTTCGTCCACTTCGACATACTTTGTCTCTCCCGTCCACAATTTCCAACTCGACCCACAAACCACACGTTAAAATCCTCTCCGGGTTTTCTATAGGATCAAGAGACGGGAGACTATGGTCTATTAAATGCAGGGTTTAGAACGCCCGTTCTACCCGCCAGAACATTCGCGGTCATGTCTACCATGGTTCCTTCTTCCAGCTGAGCCCCCAGGCGAAGAGGTTGGAGACATAGTGGACGGGGATGGTTGTGATGATCATGGCGACGTCCTGCTGCCAAGTGGGGCGGGGCTCGACAAGGCTGCCGAACAGGATGGCAAGCATTATGAAGCCGACCTGATCCCAGAGGGGGAGCGGCTTCCCGGGTTGTATGCCGAGGCGCCGCTTTATGAAGGCGAACAGGAGGTCGCCGAGGATGGCGCCGAATGAGAAGAGAAGCCCCTGTGCGGGGTTGCCCTGAATTAAGCCGAAGATGCTGCCCACAGCTATCCCCCTGAGGGTGCCGTAGACGGTCTTGTGGTCGCCGAGTATCCTCTTGCCGTCGCCCCAGTTCCTGCCGCCGTCGAGTGGACCCCCACCATGGAGGAGGACAGGTGCGGCGTTGGCGAAGTATGCGGGTAGGAAGAGCCAGACCGTCCCTAGGAACCAGTCGATCTCCTCCACCCTGCATCCCTCCTAGTCCTCTACGCCTCTCTCCGTTATCTTGAACCTCGCGGCGCCGCGCATGCCCCGGGGCTTCTCCACTGTGGCCTGTTTGGCTCCTTGGGTCGCTGTGTTTTCCAGCCTTATGACCTTGTCGCTCCAGTAGCGGAGCAAGCGCTGGGCGACGGGTTCGACGGCGGGTGTGGGGGAGTCTAGTACGCTTCGGACCTGCCCCGTCAGTATGATGGCGGCCTCCGTGGCGAGGGCCACCTCCTTTAGTTGGCCGAGCTGCCTGTTAAGCTCCTTGTTCTCCATGAATGTCTTCTGGGTGTCACCGGTCTCGACTCGGTAGAGTCCCGTGACGGAGTCGATGATGGCTAGGTCGCCGGTTTGGAGTTGTTCGGGTAGGCGGTCGAGGGCTTCCGCTTGCTCCTCGAAGTTCGTGGGGCGGGTGTAGACGAGGTGTCTGAGGGGTTCCTCCGATCCGGTCATCTGTGTGAGGCGGGTGGGTGTGAACTTGGCGTCGGAGTCGATGTAGATGGTCTTGGCTGCGGGGTCGCGGCGGAGAAGCTGGGCGGCAGCGCTGAGGGCGAGTGTAGTCTTCCCCGCCGCGGGCTCCCCGTAGACGAGGGAAAGTTCCCCCGTGGCGAGGCCACCGGAGAGCTGGGCGTCTAGGCTGCTTGAGCCCGTGGGTATCCTGCGCCGCGTCTCCATGGTGTGAGTCTCCCCCGCCCACGTTTATAGGCTTGAGGTGGAGGCGAGCACCCAGTCTCCCTGCGCCTCGATGAGTTTTCGAACCCGAGCCGCTGTTACAGCGGTTGTCGCCCCGGGGGAGGTGACGCAGGTGGCGCCCGCCGCCTGTCCCTCGAGGAGGGCGTGCATGAACTCGGCGGTGGTTGCCTCGGCGGGGTTCTTGAGGGCGAGGAGGCTGTGTATGAGGCCTGCGCAGAGTGCGTCGCCTGCGCCCGTGGGGTCGACCTCCTCGACGTCGAAGGCGGGCATCGTTATCCGGGTTTTCCCCCTCAGCGCCGTAAGTCCCTCGGCGGCACTCGTCACGATGACGGTGTCGGCGCCCAGGCGGCGGAGTGCCTCGGCGGCTGCGAGGGGTTCGTCGGCGCCGGTGGCGAGGCGTGCCTCCGTGGCGTTTAGGTGGAGGACATCGATGTGGCCGAGGGCGCGTGTCAGGTGACCCCAGTCGGGCTCGGTTGGCTGTATCACGTCGACGATAGTTGTGGTGCCGGCGGCGTGTGCGGCGACGAGGACGCGCGTGAGGTCGCCATCGATGTTTTTCAGCCCACCGATTGTCCCGAGGAAAAGCGTGCGAGGGAATCCACGCAGTAAGGCGATAACGTGGTCGGGGCTGAGAAGCGTGTTCGCAGCGAGCTCGGCAATGAAGCGTCTGTCCTCACCCTCGACGGTTAAAGCTATGTTCTTCGCCGTGGGCGTGTCGGCGAGGACCTGCGGCGCGGGGTCGACGCCGGCCTTCCTCAGCGTCTCCTGTATGTACCTGCCGAGCATGTCGTCGCCTATGCAGCCGGTCGCCGTGACTGAGGCTTGCCCGAGTTGAGCGAGGTCGACGGAGACGTTCGCCGAGTGACCGCCGACGTTTAGCGTGATGCCCTGCGGCGCGTAGATGAGGCCACCGGGGGGAGTGATGGCAGGTAGGTGGGGGGCGACGATATCGACCATGAAGCTGCCGGCACAGAGTACTTCCACGGCTGATCGCGTCTCAGTTTGTCTGCGAGCGTTTTAATAGTTGCGGACCCCCGCACGGCCCCCGGGGGGAATCAAATCGGGCGCGGGGGGCCGGTTCGTCTCTCGGTTTAGCCGACGGTTATCGCCGCAACTGGGCAGGAATCGGCAGCTCGCTGGGCGTCCTCCTTGAGATTGTCGTCCAGTGGTCCGGTGGATCTTCCGTTCGTTTTACCCCCCAGCACCTGCGATTTACCGGCTGCGTCCCCCTCGAAATGGGTCGGATCCGTTGAGTAGCAGACACCGCAGGCTATGCACGCTTCCCTGTCGACCTCCACCGAGTACCTCATGGTAGTTTTACTTCCTGTTCCCCAGTTAGGAAGGAGGTGGTTTAAACGTTGACCGAGGGAACGGGAGGTCAGGTAGTGAGGTGCATGATCAATCCGATGACCAGGGAGACGACCCAGTTGAGGATGGTAAGGCGCATCATATTTCTCCCCCGGCACCCGCGTGTGTCGAAGCGGTTGAGTAGCCACCTAGCAGAGATGTACGTGGAGAGTATCATGGCTGCAGCGCCCGTCACGGCGTGTATGATGTTGGCGAGGGCGAAGAAATCGAAGGGGTCGGCAGCGAAGATGGGGTACTCGCCGATCAGCACAGGGACCATGAGGGCGAGGACCGAGGCATAATGGATGAACGTCGCCGTGACGAGGATGTAGCCGTGTCCCCTGATGTCGCGAGCCCTGTATCTGAGGTATGCGTAGGCGAGCAGGGCTAGGAGGAAGATCTGTGAGGATACGGCGAGGGTAAGTTCGGCCAAATGGGAATTCTCCGACGTCTTTGAAGGGAGATGACATTCAGACGGCTCGGTGATATTTATCTGGTGCGGGTATCCGGAGTCGGAGTGCGGGTCCCGAGGGGGTAAGGTTACAATCGGTCGTGAGATTCTCCCCTCGGAAGCGTAGACGGCTGGGGGTGGGATCAGCGTCCCCCTTTTCCGGGCTGGTGCTTGTGCCTCGATTTCCCGCCTCGCCGACTGATAGGTGTCGACATTTAGGTAAATGACCCGGGATAGGTCATCAATCCCGTCGAGTGCGTCGGCTTGTGTGGCGAGCTTCTCGTTGAGGGTTTGGATGATTACGCCTATGCTTCCCTTGATCTCTAGTCCTAGGGCTTGTGAATGTTCTGGCGGCTTCGTCGCAGACGACGAGGAGCAGTGTAGCCGTGTAGGAGGTTCTCACTGTTGGGGAGGGCGATGATTATTGAGCCGTTGCGGAATATGATTGTGGTGCGGTTGAGTTCCAGTTTCTCCAGCTTATGAGGCCGTACCACTGCTGGAGGATGAGGAGCTTCACCATCACCACCTCGTCAGTATTCGATCCGCCTCCGAGGTGGGTGTTGTTTGCGTACATTGCCCGTATTATTGGTCTGAAGCTTTCCCAGTCGACGACTTGGTCTAGTTCGGCTAGTCAATCACCTAGACCGGCGACTCTATCGTATACTTGTCTGAAGAGGTATGAGGAAAAACGGTCCATATATCGGGTTGAATCTGCTTTGATCCATAAATCTAACCGAGATGGAGTAAAACAAAGAGTAAATCCAAATCATCATTAAATAAATAAACACCGGATATTAATCATCAATTAATTCGATTAAATAATTAATCTTCAAATATATGGGATTAAATATCTCTAAGTGGGAAAACAAATAATATGTGATATTAAATATAAGCGAAAAAATAATGGCTCTCTCAACCCTTTTATTGAATTCCTGGGCCGCAATAAAACCGTGGCAGTTTATTGTCTTATATATAAAACCGAGGCGGCTCCACGACTCCCTCAGCCATATACGGATCAGTTATACGCAAACTCAGCTATCCACGCCAAGACAAAATCGTGAACTCATCCAATAAACTCTGACTCAAAAATGTGGTGAACAGGCGACTCATCTTCATCCATGAAATAGCCATCTAGTGGACGAGGGGGAAATAAACCATAGCCAATGTGAGGAGGTTCCTCGATGCGGAGGAGAAGCTTTCATAAAAGCTTCTTATTTGCTTCAACTCTCTACTCGTGTGAGAAACCGCGCATCTAGAGGATGAGGGGGGTGTATTAAGTCGGTCTTCACCCGTATGTGGGGGAATTGAGTCTTCTTCTAGGTGGGGTTCAGTGTTTTCTCGTATGCCTCGGGTTTGTCTCCTTCATTGGTCTCTTAGGTAGTTTGCTGCGGTTGTATTTGGTTGAGGGCTCTGATATACACTTGTTTGTGGTGTATTTGTTTGTGTTTGGTTTATGTTTTGCTCCTTTTTTTCTCGTTGGTCTATTGAAGGTTGTGGGGGTGAATTTGTTGGGGGTGTCTCCTTGTTGGTTTGATTTGAGGGGTTGTTCGAGTGGAAAAAGAGGTAAATCCGAATTTTCTAGATAGGTTGTATCGAGGGCGAGAGGGGTCTGTGGTTACCGTCTGCAGACACTAAGCTTATTACCCCTCATGCGGCAGATCATATTGGCTCCGAGCGGTCCATCGAGCCGCGGAGACCATGCAACCAAAAGCGTAAAAATTCCCATCGTTGGGCTAATCCCCAGCGCCCACCCGGAGGCCCGGGCAGAGGCCGAACCAGACCGCGTGTCAGCGGCGGACAGATTCTACCAGAACCCCAGAGAGCGGGGGCCGCCCGGGGCCACAGGCGGGAAGAAGCACGACGATGGAGATAGACCCCAAGTACAATAGGTACTACCTACTCGACAAGGAACGGGGGCACATATCCGTGTTCACGTGCCCCGTCAAGGGGTGCGGCTACCAAACCGACCAGGGCCCCGGCTCACTCAGGATGCACATGATCATAAACGCAGACCCAAAATGCACGGGACGCTACTGCAAGGAACACGAGGCGTACGTCGCCGCAAACCCCGAGACCATCAGCCAGGAGTGGGTCCACTACCTAGCCAAGTTCCCATCGGTTCTACACCTCAACGCGGGGGTAACCAACGTCAAGGAGTAGAACCACATTTTTTTTAGCGGCACCTCGCCGACGGCGAACAACGTCGCAGCCCCGGGTGGGCGCTAAGATTATCAGCCATCAACCAGAGTGGAAGCCCGGAGCGCACATGGAGATGCAGCTACTCGACGAGGGGAGGCTCAGGGAGGCCGTCGACGTCCTATCGGATCGCGACCCCGACCTCGCCTCCGTCGTCAGGCGCCACGGCACGCCGCCACTCTGGGCACGCCCACCCGGGTTCCCCGCACTCGTCAGGATAATCCTCGAACAGCAGGTCTCACTCTCATCCGCCAAGGCGGCGTACGACCGACTCGCCGCGAGGACCGGGGAACCCGCGCCGGAGACATTCCTAGAGCTGGGCGACGCTGAGTTGAGGGGGATAGGCTTCAGCCGCCAGAAGGCGGGCTACGTGCGGCTGCTCGCGGGGAGCCTACTCGACGACTCGTTCGACCTCGGGGAGCTGGAGCGGCTGGGTGACGATGAGGCTCGTGGGCGACTCATGGAGCTAAAGGGCATCGGGCGCTGGAGCGCCGACATCTACCTGCTCATGGCTCTGCGCCGCCCCGACGTCTGGCCGCGCGGCGACCTCGCCCTCATCAGCGCCATAACGCGCATCAAAGGGCTGGCCGCGCCCCCCTCGCTGGAGTAGTTCGACGCCATAGGTGAGGCCTGGCGCCCATGGCGGTCCGCCGCGGCACGCGTCGCGTGGTTCGACTACCTCGGCGGAAAACCGTAGTCACGGGGCGGCGGTGCGTTTCTCCGCCTCAAGCAGCGTCTTCTTGCAGTCGAGCCCCCAGTGGTAGCCGTGAAGGTCCCCGGACTTGCCGACGACCCTGTGACAGGGGATCAATAGTGAGACGGGGTTTGTGGCGCACGCCCTGCCGACGGCGCGCACCGCCTCGGGGCGACCCATAGATCGTGCCACATCACCGTATGTCCGCGTCTGCCCCCGGGGTATAGCCTGAAGCTCCCCCCAGACCCTGCGCTGGAACTCCGTCCCCACGACGTCGACGGGGATGCCGCCCAGCTCCGAGGCTCTGCCCGCGAGGTATTCGAGTATCCCACGCGTCCACGGGTCAGGTTTTCCCTCCTCGCGTGTCAGCTCCGCCCGTGGGTACTCGGCGCGCAGCGAAGCCTCAAGCGTCTCCTCGTCGTCCCAGATGCCGAGGTAGCAGACGCCGTGGCCGGTCCGGGCGACGATGAGCCTCCCCAGGGGGCTGTCCACGATCCTGTACCGTATGCTCATCCCCTCGCCCCTGCGCCGGTAGGCCCCCGGAGTCATCCCCAGCTTCGCCTTCGAGTCCCTGTAGAGCCAACTCGTGGAGCCGTAGCCGGCGCCGTAGACGGCCTTCGTCACCGGCTTGCCCTCGCGCAGCTGCCCCTTGAGGCGCTCGATGCGGCACGTCTCCTGGTACTGGCGCGGGCTCACCCCCATGACGCGCTTGAATGTCCTCTGCAGGTGGTAGGCGCTGACCCCCGCCTCCCGGCTGAGGGATTCGAGTGTGATCTTCTCCTCGGGGCGACGGCGTATGTAGTCGCAGGCCTTTTTCACCCAAGCGATCTGGGGGGCGTCGGTGTCCCGTGGCTTGCAGCGTAGGCAGGGGCGGTACCCGGCGGCCTCGGCGGCCTCCGGTGTGGGGTAGAACTCGACGTTCTCCCGTTTCGGGTGCCTGCTTGGGCAGGAGGGGCGACAGTAGATACAGGTAGTACGTACTGCCAGAACGAACTTGCCGTCCACCGACGCGTCGCGTGCCTCGACGGCGCGCCACATCTCCTCCTCGCCCATCAACCCAACTCACCTTGAGCAGCAGGAGGCGCGGCTGTTTTAATGCTTTGAGTCTGAAAGTTGCGGTCAAAGTCGAGCCGATTCTTATGTTACACTATTTCCCGCTTTACATCAATGGAAAAAGTAAGACATATATTCAGAAAGTAAGAAGAATGAATGGGGAGTAGGAATTGACGGAGACTGTCCGCGTGAGCGGGAAGGGCCAAGTGGTCATACCGAAGGATATCCGGGACAACATAGGCCTCGAAACCGGCGACGAACTCACAGTAACCCTCCAAGAGGGCAAGATCGTCATGAGAAAGAAACCCGCGAACTACACGAAGTGGATGAGAGGTCTTCACAAGGAGGCTTGGGAGGGCGTCGATGCGGCGGAGTACGTCGATAAGGAGAGAGACGATTGGAAGCCGCGGGAAGGCTGAGAAAGGCGCTTCTCGGACACGCCCTCATCGGGCTCGACACCATGGTCTTCATCTACCAATACGAAGACAACCCCACCTATGCTCCGCTGACTGACGAAATCTTCAACATGATCGAAAGGGGAGAGACCAAAGCGATGACCTCCACTCTGACCATGATGGAGGTGCTCGTCAACCCCAAGAGGCTCGGTAAACAGGATCTCGTGGACGACTACATCTACACGTTGACGACGTTCCCGAACCTAGAGATGAGGACAGTCGACGCTGTAGTCGCTGAGGAGGCCGCCGGGCTCAGGGCGAGGTACAACCTCAGGCCCGCCGACGCAATCCAGATCGCCGCCTGCTTAGCGGGGGGTGCTGACGCGTTTGTCACAAACGACGACGCCATGAAGAGGGTGACGGAGCTGGAGGTCATATCGTTACGGGAATTCATCGACTCGACCCATTCATAGAAAGGACGGTAAGGCTTGGGGCCGCGTCTACTGGCTCTTGCTCCAGACGGCGCCGACGATTGTGCCGACGACGAGCATGAGGCCGTTGAATATCGCCTCGTTCCACGCCCCGAGGAACGCTATGTGCATCACCTCGAGGCTGATGAGGCCGACGAAGAAGACGATCATCAGCGCGATGATGAGCGTGAACCTATCACTGGCGTATCCTCGAGGACGCGCACCTTCCTCTCCCCCGATGCCTCCGCGTAGACCACGCGGGTCGCTCCCATCCCGATCAGTTTCCTAAGAAACCTGAACATCCCTCGCTTCTCCCCTCCCGTGTTTCCTGAGCCTGATCCTCCTGCCGAGTGCCTCGGCCTCGCCTATGACAGAGGCGACGCTCTCCCGCGGGAGGAGCAGGCATATCTCCTCTACGAGTTCGAGGGGGATACGCGTGGCGCCCCACTCTCGGTGCCCCTCGACGACGTCCTTCCCAACTATAACGAACCTGCGCTTGGCGCCGGAGACGCCGAGGAAGACGCCCCAGTCCTTGCACCCCGTCTCCGGGTTGCTGGCGTGCTCCTCGAGTGTGGCTTTTGTGTCGCTTGCATCTATTTTAAACAGATTAGCACGCGATCAAACTAAGTAGCCAAGATCCCGAAGGTATCTACGTACGGCGCTCTTCACGAAGTCGGGTACACTCGTGTAACCGTGCTTTTCGCTGCCGATCACTTCCTCGATCTTTGAGGCGAGGTTCTCGGGGAGGTTCACGGTATGATACTTATACTTCTTCTCATCATCCTCGGACATGTCTATGCTTTTTCACCCATCCATTATTTAAAAATGTTTTTAAACAAGAGTATTTAGCTAAATTTTGATAGATGGATAACCATGGCCTTAGAACCCTAACCTCCTTCCTAGGACAGGTAAAGAGGCACGCACCCGCCACCTACTCTAAACTAAGCCAAGAGAGGGGACGCGGCTACGGGAGGCTGAACAGATACCTCGCCTACTGCCTCAAAGAGGACCTGATCAGGGTATCCTCAACACGCAAGACGAGGGGACGCTACCCCTCAAGGACCTACGTCCTCAGCGAGAGGGGCGCACAACTACTCGATGCAGTGACGCCCAAAGAGTGCAATCCCCCTCGGAGAAGGGGCTAGTCGACCCTCAGCAACCTGAGGCTGTTCAGCATCACTAAGAGGGCGTTGCTCTCGTGTATGATGCTCGCGGTCAGGGGCGTGACGAGCCCCATCGCGGAGAGGACTATGCCGATGGCGTTCACCGTCAACGCGAAGGCGATGTTCAGCTTCACGTTCTTCATCGTCTCGCGCCCGATCCTGAGGAGCCTCGGGACCCCTTCGAGGTTGTTGTTGGCGAGGGTTATCCCCGCGGTCTCTATGGCGATGTCCGTGCCCGTGAGGCCCATGGCTGCGCCCACGTCGGCGGTCGCGAGGGCGGGCGCATCGTTGATGCCGTCCCCTACCATGAGGACCTTGCCTGACTCCTTGAGGCGCTTTATGTGAGCGACCTTCTCCGCGGGAAGCAGATCGGCAACGACCTCGTCAACGCCGGCGCGGGCGGCGACCTCGTCGGCAACGTCCTGCTTGTCCCCGGTGAGGATGACTATCCTCCGCGCACCGCTCCGCCTCGCGTCGGCTATGACGTCCTTGACGTTGTCGCGTATCGTGTCGGAGACGGTTATTGCGCCGATGAGCGCCTCATCCCTGGCGACGAGGATCGTTGACTGGTTCGTCCTCTGCTGGGCTAAAAAGGCGGCCGCCTCGTCGGTTATGGCTATGCCCTGCCGGCGGAGGAGCTTCTCGCTGCCCACGGTGACGCGTGTCCCGCCGTGGGTGACGCAGATGCCGAGGCCGGGGTGTGTCTCGACCTCCGAGCAGTCCGTCGGGTTGATGCCCTCCTTCTCCGCCTTCTTCATGACGGCGTGTGCGACTGGGTGTTCGGAGTGGCGCTCCGCGCCCGCCGCGAGTGCGAGGACCTGATGGCTGGTGGCACCGCCGAAGCCCCGGACCTCCGCCACCTCGGGGCGGCCGAGTGTGAGTGTGCCGGTCTTGTCGAGGACCACGGTGTCGACGGTGGCGAGCTTCTGCAGGCTCTCCCCGTTTCGGATGAGTATACCTTTGCGTGCGCTGTTGCCTATGCTGGCGGCGACCGCCATCGGCGTCGCGAGCGTGAGGGCGCAGGGGCAGCTGATTATGAAGACCGCCGCCATCCTGAGGGGGTCACGCGTGAACCAGTACACCGCGATCCCGAGCAGGAGTATGACGGGGATGTAGTAGCCCGCGAAGCGGTCCGCGAGGCGAACAATCGGGGCCTGATTCTCCTCGGCCTCCTTGACCATGGCGATTATCCTGCCGTAGGTGCTGTCGTCCCCGACGACGCGCGTCCGTATGTGGACTGCGCCCAACTCGACTATCGAGCCGCTGAGGACGTCGTCCCCCTCCGCCTTCTCGACGGGTAGGGGCTCGCCCGTGACGCTGCTCTGGTTGACGGTGGCGCGCCCCGAGACTATGGCGCCGTCGACGGGGATTATGCCCCCCGGCTTGACGACGACCTCGTCCCCGGGCTTGACCTCGGAGACGGGTACCTCGACCTCGGCGCCGCCGCGTACGACGAGTGTGTTCTTGGGGAACGCGTCGATGAGTTCCTCTATCGCCCTGTTGGCGCGCCCGCTTATGTACTCCTCAAGTATCTCGCCGCCGCCGAGCATGAGGACGACGACAACCGCTGCGAGGTTCTCACCGAGGGCGATGGACGCCACTATGGCAACGGTAGCGAGGAGGTCGATGCCGAAGACACCGCCGAGGAGGGTCTTGATGGCGCTGTGGCCGATGAATAGGACGCCAAGGACGGCGCCGATGAGGGAGAGGGCGTTGTAGACCTCGGGTTGTAGGATGCCGAGGGTCTGCGTCACCCAACTGATGATTCCGAGCCCGACCGAGACGGCGAGCAGCGCCGCCTTATTCCTGTTGACCATCGAAGGCACCTAGAGGAGCTTCTCCAGCGCGCCCTTCAGCTCCTCGAGCTGCGGCGCGACGTCCCCCGACTTCACAGCCTCGACGAGGCAGTGCTCGATGTGGTCTTCGAGTATGACGACGCCGGCCTTGTCCAGCGCGGCCTTGACGGCGGCGATCTGGATGAGGATGTCGGGGCACTCCTTCTCCTCGTCTATCATCTTTATGACGCCCCTGAGGTGGCCCTCGGCCCTCATGAGGCGGTCCCTTGCGTTCTTCCGCTGCCTGTGGATGGACGACATGGCATCCTATCCGGGGGGAGGGGATATATATGCTTCACGCGCCCCGGGGGCGAGCCGCCTCACCTGCTCAGAATATCGCGGTAGATGGCGTAGACCCTTTCCCGGAGTTCCCCGGGCATCGCCTCGTAGGGCTGGGGGGTCATGTAGAACTCGTAGTCCCTGTGAAACCTCTCGTTCCCGGCGCCGCCCTCCCCGGAGATGCCGTTGTATATGCTTGTCTTCATGTACCTCTGCAGGAAGGGGTTGTCGGGCTCCCGCTGCGCCGCCATGTAGAGGGCCAGCTCCTGCTCCTCCCTCCCCAGCCCCGACTTGTCGAAGCCGAAGGTCTGCGCCCCGTTCAGCGCCGAGAATAGCCCCGCGTGCTCCTCGGTGAACATGTCCTTCCAGAACCCGACACGCGCCGGGTCGTAGCCGAGCCCCCTGATGAAGGCGTTTGTGCGCGCGCACTTGCTGCAGGCGCAGCACCACCTGTGGTCCTCCGCCGGGGGGTCCTCGCAGAAGCAGCTCATCTGGTACTTGGCGAGGTCCGGGTACCCGTCGTGGAGCACCTTGGTGACAGCGATCTCGTTCAGTGGCCCCACGAGGCTACCGACGCGCGCCGAGCCACCCGTCAGCATCCGGGCCGCGTTATCCATCTGGAGCGTCCACCGGCTGCTCTGGTCGAAGCAGTAGTTTGTGCGGAAGCCCTCGGGGTGGGTGGCCTCCTTGTCGCAGCTGTTCTCGTTGCCGAAGAATACGTACCGTGCCCGGGTGTGGAGCATGAATGGGAGGTAGAGGAAGAGGTAGTAGAGGAGCTGTGTGCCCCAGCCGAGGCTGCTGGGCTTGTACCCCATCCTGCGGCCGTCGTGGAAGACGCCGGGCTCGTGGCGGAGCATGTACCACTCCACCCCATACTCCTCCGCCATCTCCTCAAGCAGCTTCCTCCTGTGCTTCTCCTCGTATATGTTGCTCGGCTCGACGACGTTGACGAGGATGGGCTCTATGCCGAGTTCCCTGCAGACGGCGAGTGTGAGCAGGCTCTCCTTCCCACTCGTGAAGCTGATGATCGCGCGGTCTCGCGGCTTGTACTTCTTCCCCCATACGATGGTCTCGCCGCCCTCGAAGACGAAGTCCGTGTTATAGTACCGGCGCAGCGTGTCGATGGCGGACCTGCCGTCGAGGAGGGCGCTGCTGGGGATGTCGAAGACGGTGCTCTCGAAGGCGAGGCTCTCCAGCATCGGCTGCCGCGTCCCGTAGACTATGCCCTTTTTCCCGAGGACGATGGGGAGATAGTTGGTCGACATGAAGGCGACGTGGTCGACGATCATCCTCTTCGCCTCGTCGTCGAGTGGGCCCCATATCTCGGCGGGGTACTCGACCCTGTATGCGCCGCCGTTTAGCCTGATCTCTAACCCACTGCCGTCGTACCCGGCTTCCACGCTCAGATAATCGTCCTTATTGGGTAACATCTTTCCCCGGGGGCTATTTTCAGGCAACTCTAGTCAGGGGACGTAATTTATTTAAATTTAACCCTAGGAACGTCGCGAAAGAAGTTTTCACCACAAAATAATCCCCTTCGCGGAGAAAGGGGGGTATTTTTCCCCCTTTTCCATTCTAGGCCCCCAATTATCCGCTCGATGGGGTTACTCGGGCTGCTCCCACTGGTCCGGCGGCGCGTGGCCGTGCGTCAGCACATCCCTGAAGAGCTGGTTCCAGACATCCTTCTCGAGGATGATCTCCCTCTTCACCACCATCTTCGTCATCGCCCTGATGAGTAGGTGGTGCCTGATCTCGTCGCTCTTTATGTGGTTGAGCATCATCTTGATGCGGTCGTCCTTCGTCTTCGCGAGTAGTTCGTCGACGGTCTTGATCATGTTGCCCTCGACGGCCTCGTGCTTCTCGAGGCTGCCGACGAGCTCGTTGTACTCGTCCTCGGTGAGGCTTAGGCTGTCGCCCTCGACTATGGCGGCGCACGCCTTGAAGAGGCCGCTGTGCTTCTTGCTGTCGACGGCGACGGAGCCGACGATGTCGCGGACTATCTCGTTGCCGTAGCCGCGCACCTCGGCGTCGAGCTTTACGGCGTAGTCGTTCTCGACTACGGAGAGTTCCTTGAACTTCTTCGCCATGGCTGTGTCTTTCTTGCTCATCTTTGCATCAGGGGTGGCTGAGGAAACAATAGAGATAAACCTTGACTCATCCCCCCGTAACCCTTTTGAGGTTTTGCGAATCAGCTAGGGGAGGCGCCGCTGGGCGCCGGTGAGTGCCTTGGCTGAGGACGCTATTCTGCTACTGGTTGTGCCTCTCGTGGCGGCCAGCGTCTGCGGTATCCTCGCTAGGCGACTCGGCTTCTCCGCCATCGCCGGCTACATTCTGGGCGGCGTAATCGTCGGCCCCGTATTCCACCTAGTCGACACCGAGAGCACACTCCTCACATTCCTCAGCGAGCTGGGCATCATACTCATCTCCTTCGAGATCGGGCTCGTCGTGAAGCTGGACTTCCTGAGCCGCGGCGGGTTGAAGTCGGGGGGCATAGTTGCGGTGGAGATAGTGATCGTGTCCCTCTTGACGATGTTCTTCGGGACGGTCCTCAACTTCTCGTGGGGGGAGACACTCGTACTCGTCTTCATGGCGATGAACACGAGCACCGCAATCACGTTCAAGATGCTTGAGGAGAGGGGGGTGAAGGACCCGGGGACGAAGGGGATCATCCTCGGCGTCGGCGCCTTCGAGGACATCATCGCAATCGTCGGGCTGAGCGTCTTCCCAGTACTCGCGGCGGCGGGTAGGCCGAGCGCCACCAACATCATCCAGCTGCTAGCGGGCATCCTCCTCAGCGTCATATTCATGGTCTACATCGGCCTCCGCATCCTCAGCCGCCCCCTCAAGTGGGCCGCGGGGAAGGAGAGCGAGATATTCCTCGCCCTAAGCCTCGCAGTCGTCCTCACATACGCCTACGTCGGCGTCCTCACCGGGCTGAGCACCGCCTTCGGCGCCTTCATAGCCGGCCTCGTCGTCAGCAACATCGGCGTACAGGAGGCCGTCGAGGAGAAGATGAAGAGCCTCAGGGACCTCAGCAGCCTAATATTCTTCTCAAGCATCGGCGCGAGCCTCCCAGTCGTCAAGGACCCCGCCCTGATAACAATCGCCATACTCGTCTCCCTCTTCGTCGTCTTCGTCAAGTTCGTCGGCTTCAGCCTGAGCAGCTGGGTCATGGGCATCAGGCTGGAGCAGGCGTTCAGGCTGGGGCTCTACATGCTGGCGATAAGCGAGTTCGGAGTCATCCTGGCGCGCAACGCCGTCGACTCGGGCTTCGGAAGCGAGGAACTCTACCTGATAAGCGTCATCGCCCTCGCCGGCTCCGCCGTCATGTCGAGCGGCCTCATCATGTTCGAGAAGACGCTGCCCGATCGCCTCGCCTCAATCTTCCCCAAGAAACTCAGGGAACGGCTGGAGGGCACGTTTAGGGTCGTCGCCGAGGCCTTCGGGAAGGAGGCGGTCGTCTTCGAGGAGATACGCTCCGCCTTCTGGGAGCTGATGAGGAGGGTGGCGATAATCCTGCTCGTCGTCGGCGTAGGGAACGTGGCGATAACCTATGTGACGCCCATCTTCTTCCCGCTGGTCATCAGGGGCTACGTCGACATCGCCGTCGCCAGCTTCACCATCATAATCGTCGCCATAGTGAGCCTGAGGATGCGCGGCGTCTACAGGAAGCTGATCCACGGCGTCGCCTCCAGGGTGGGTAAGCTCCACAAGACCGTGAACGGCCGCATGGAGAGCTTCCTCTACTTCACGACGCTCGCCCTGGTGGCCACCACGATCCTGCTCGTCAGCTTCCCACTCATAGCGAGGACATTCGGAGGCATCTTGGGAGAACTGGGCAGCGGCCTCGTCATCATAGTCGTGATATTAATTTTCTTCATCCTTGCGAGGCGGGCGGCCCTCCGCGCCACGCGGCAGCTTGAGGAGACATTCGAACTGAGCTAGGCCTCGCTGCGGGTCACGACCCTCTTGTTGACCCGGGTCAGGCCGATCTTGCCGTTGAGGTACCTCTCGACCTCCTCGGCGTCGAAGGGCTGGCAGCTGTAGACGTCGATGCTGATGCGGTTGCCCTCGGTGAATGTGTGGATGGCTATGTGGCTCTTGTCGATGACGACGAAGCCCGTCCACCCCGGGTTTACGGGGTGGCCCGCTACGACGACGGGGCCGGCGAGTATCTTCATCCCGATCCTGCCGGGCAGCTCGTGTAGTATCGCGTCTACGGTCTCACGTGTAACGGGTTCACGCATGACGCCGTCGAGCATGAGGTGTAGGCCGATCATATCCCGACTGGATGCGATCTGGATCCGATATAAACGTTGGCGAATGTTCAGGCCGATGTCTTAAATCGGGTTCTGTCGATTACTCAGTCATGGTTGATGAGGTTCTGGTTAAGGAGATCAGGAGGCGCGCCCTCTTCTACGACAAGTACAGTGGCTGCAGCCAATCCGTGCTTCTGGCGCTTCAGGAGGGACTCGGGGTGGGCGACCTGGAGTCATTCAGGGCGGCGACGGTTCTGAGCGGCGGCGTCGCCCGGCGGGGGGAGACCTGTGGGGCGCTCCTGGGGGCGCTGATGGCGGTCGGCCTCGTCGAGGGGCGGAGCAAGATGCCGGACACCCCAGCATACGCGGCTGCCTGCGCCGACGCGGACGCGATAGCCACCGAGTTCCAGCGCCGCGTAGAGAAAGAGTTCGGCCTCAAGGAGCCACTCAAGTCGACGATCTGCTGGGACCTCCAGAGGGGAATATACGGGCGGAGCTACGACCTTCGCGACACGGCGCAGAGGGAGGCGTTCTACGCCTGCGGCGGGCACGGCGACGAGGGGTGCCCCAAGGTGTGCGGGATCGCCGCCGAGGTAGCGGCGGAGAGGCTGCTCCCAAAGGTGGGGAAGCCGAGTTAGGGTTTAAATCCGAGTCCAGCCGTCATCTCGATTATGGTAGATTCGAGGAAGGTCAAGGCGATACGCGCAAAGGCGCACGCCAACGAGAACAACAGCGGCTGCAGCCAAGCCGTCTTATCCGCGCTCCAAGAAGGACTCGGCATCGGCAACGTTCAGAGCCTCAAGGCGGCCACCGCCTTCGCCGGCGGCATGGCGAGGAGGGGCGAATCCTGCGGGGCGCTCGTCGGCGCACTCATGGCGCTCGGCATCGAGGAGGGCAGGGAAAAGCTCGAAGACCTCCCCAAGCTTCAGGGCACGATCGCCGACGGCTACGTCCTTAGCAACGAGTTCATGCACCGCATCGAGAAGGAGTGGGCTTTGAAGAAGCCCCTCCCCTCGACGCTCTGCAGGGACATGCAGCAGGCACTCTACGGCAAGAGCTGGAACCTCGCCGACGCCGCGCAGAGGACCGACTTCATAAACAGCGGCGGCCACGGTGACAACGGCTGCCTCAAGGTCTGCGGGATAGCGGCCGAGGTCGCGGCCGAGATGATCCTGAAGAAGCGGGAAGGCTAAACGTTTTAGCTAATTTTGCCTTCGTTCAGGCAAAATAAGGCAAAACTAGTAAACAGGTTTATATGCGATGTGAAACCCGCCTGACTCAAGACCACAAGGAGAACGGCACTGACATCGATTAGCCGCATCCAAGAGATCTATATTCTATCGAGGAAGACACGTTGGACCCACTCTCCATCCCGCTGATAACCGTCGCCCTCACCGGGCTCCTAATAGTCTACGTCGCCCTACCCATCTTCCGCCGCAGGATCGAGTCGGATAAGATCAGGGGCATATCCGAGAAGATCGAGGTCGGCACCGCGACTTACCTCAACCGCCAGCTCAGAGTCATCGCCCCATTCGTTCCGATCCTCGCGGTTGTGATCTACTACCTGCTGGGTTGGCGCTCTGCGGTCAGCTTCCTCGTAGGGGCGGTGCTCAGCCAGGTCTCCGCCTACGCCGTGATGAGGATCGTCGTCAAGGTGCACGGGCGCGTCGCGGAGGACGCGAAGACTTCGGGGCTCGCAGCCTTCCGCACCGCCATCCTCGGAGGCAGCGTCATGGGACTCAGCGTACCCGCCCTGAGCCTCCTCGGCCTAACACTACTCTTCCTCGTCTTCGGTAACCCCGAGGACCTCGTCGGCTTCAGCTTCGGCGCGAGCCTCACCGCCCTCTTCGCCCAGATAGGCGGCGGCATCTTCACCAAGGGCGCGGACATCGGCGCCGACCTCGTGGGCAAGATAGAGCTCGGCCTCCCCGAGGACGACCCCCGCAACCCCGCCGTAATCGCGGATCTGGTCGGTGACAACGTCGGTGACTGCACGGGACGCGGCGCGGACCTCTTCGAGAGCTTCAGCGGCGACGTGGTAACGGGTATGATCCTCGGCGCCGCCTTCGTGCCACGTTACGGCCCCGGCGCCCTCATCTACCCACTCCTCCTACAGTGCGTTGGCAACCTCGCCAGCCTAGTCGGCATAGCACTCGTAAAGCAGCTCAACCAGAAGCCCGAGACAGCCATAAGGACCGGCCTAATCGTGACCGCGGGCCTCAGCATCGTCGGCGCATACTTCCTCACCATAGCCCTCGTGGGTGATGTCCGGATATTCTACGCCGCCGTGAGCGGGATAGCCGCGGTAATCGTGAGCATGTGGACGGCACAGTACTTCACGGGCTTCGAGGGGAAGCCAGTCAAGGCCATAGCCGAGGCGAGCAACCGCGGCGCGGGCCTAAACATAATCACCGGCATCGCGTACGGGCTGCAGAGCCCCATCGTCCCCGTGGTGGGGGTCGTCGCGGCGGCCGCGTTCAGCTTCATAATAAACGGCAACGTACTCTTCGCCATCGCCATCGCCAACATCGGCACAGACCTCATGGTCGGCTACATCATGTCGACCGACGCCTTCGGCCCCATCGTGGACAACGCGGACGGCGTCTCGGAGATGGCCCACAACGAGGGGGCAAGCGAGAACCTGGCTCACCTCGACGCCGTCGGGAACAGCATGAAGGCCTACACGAAGGCCCTCAGCATGACCACCGGCACCCTCACCGCATTCGCCATACTCATCACCTACTTCCAGGTGGCAAACATTCACAGCCTAAACCTCATGAACCTCTTCAACCTCGCCGCCCTCTTCATCGGCGTAACCCTGAGCTTCCTCATATCGAGCCTGCTCATAGGGTCGACGGCTAAGACGGCTCTCGCGATGGTCGACGAGATCAGGGGGCAGTGCGCGGCCAACCCCGGCATAATGAAGGGGGAGGCGGAGCCCGACTACGCCCGCTGCATCGACATAAGCACAAGCTTCGCACTCAGGGAGATGACGGCCCCCGCCCTGCTGGCCATAATACCGCCGATAGTGGTGGCCTTCGTCTTCGGTGCGGAGACGCTGGTGGCGCTCATGCTCGGCATCACGGTGAGCGCCGTCGCCCTCGCAGTCTTCTTCAACAACACCGGCGCCGCATGGGACAACGCGAAGAAGCTGATCGAGCGCGAGTTCTGGAGGAAGGGAACCGAGGCGCACAAGGCCGCGATCGTCGGCGACACCGTCGGCGATCCCCTGAAGGACGTCGCCGGCCCCAGCCTCATCATCTACATGAAGCTCGTCGGCATGACGGCGCTGCTCCTGCTCCCGCTCCTCGTGAAGTAGCCGCGGGGTAAGAGATTAATACCAGCCCCCAGCATTTCTGGATGCGCGCGGTTGTAGTCTAGCCTGGTAGGATACCTGCCTGCCACGCAGGAAACCCGGGTCCGAATCCCGGCGACCGCACCAACCTTCATCGCTATAATTGGTCCCTATTTCATGATTAGGGACATTTATTTGCTGTATTGATTGGATTAAGGCGTTTTCACAGACCTTTGAGAGATTAAGGTCTAATCCTTTGGCCTTTTCAACCACTTCTGCGTTTATCGATAAATTTACACTTGTTTTCATGCGCATATATGCGCATCACCCACGCGTACGCGCTACTTGGGAGTTATTTAAGCGACGCCTTCAGTGTACTTCTTAATCCCTTCCTGTAACATTAAGATAAACCACCTATCTTGAATTTCAGTTACTATTGAATTGTACCTGAATTTATCGGGAATTTTATCTTTTAACTTATGTTTTCGCCCGATTAGCCTAAACCAGTCATCAGAATAGGTTTTATCCCAGCGACCGAGTTCAAGGGCCTCCCTAACCACTGGATTGTCAATAAGTTGAGGCATCACATGCTCCGAAGCGCTCCGAATGTTCCCAAATGTTGTTTCAATATTCTTAGTTTTGTAATAGAATAGATGAGGAACTTTCAATCTTGTCAGAGAAATGCCGTTGTCTATATGGGTTTGGAACCATAATGCAATCTCGGTCTGTGCATATTCAATTAAAAAGTCATTTAATTCTTCGTATCCCCGCATTTTGAGACTCTCAGTAAGATAAGCTACTAAAGGGTGGGAGCTGAATCTCATGAATTTTAACGAGGCTAGGAAGCCCTTGAACTCAAGGTAATAGTACTTTGCAAATATTTTCTTATTATCGTGATGCATGATTCGTCGGATTGGGATAATGAATGTCTCTTTTTCGAGCCCGACAAACCTAACTGAACCATCAAAACGGGTCTTAATAGCGGGGCGCGAACTTCCTTCAATTTTGCGATTTAATGAGTAAATATTTTCTGGTTGTTTTGTAATTTTTTCCAAGAGGTTCCATGATAGTGGGTCTAAATCGAATAGTTGTGCAGCCTGATTTGAAATTAGCCTATTATAATCCATTGGGTTGGATTGGGATTATGTTCGTTTTAAGTATGTCTAAGCGGACATAGTGTTTCCTTAATTACCAATTAAATGCTTAATGGCCTTTTTTTACCTCGGTTAAAGTTGAAACGAACAGAGAGCAAGGCGTCGAAGTACTTCCACGAGAATGCGTTTCGTCCAATCGTCCTAGCTAAGGAAATTCTTAGCTTGCGAGGATTTGTCACCCTGAGGGATACGGGTGACTTGTATGTTTATGCCCCGAAAAGGGGAGTATATCAATCAAAGGGGGAGACCGTTGCTGAGCAGATGGCTCATAAACTATTGGGCGCTAGCTCACGGCCAAGGTACATCAGGGAAGCCTGTGAGTTAGTCAGAATCGAGGGGTTCAAGGATAAACCCTCGTTCAAGGACCCCCGGGACATCATCGCTTTAAAGAACGGGCTGCTTCAGGTCTCCTCAGGTAAGCTGTTGGGTTTTTCACCTGACTACTTCTTCACTAGTGTATTACCCATAACCTATGACCCCAAAGCTGACTGCCCCAATATCAAGAAGTTCATCAGCGAGGTGGTCTCGCCTCAAGATACACTAATTTTGCAGGAAATGGTTGGTTATTGTCTTCTGAAAAATTATCCTTATCATAATGCCTTAATGCTTCTTGGAACTGGGAAAAACGGAAAAACCACGTTCTTGAGGCTCTTAATCGAGTTCCTCGGGCAGGCGAATATCTCAGGCGTCGCCCTTCAAGAGATGAATAATCGATTTTCTTCAGCAGAACTTGAGGGTAAGCTGGCGAACATATGCGATGACCTGTCTGATAACGATGTGAAGGCGACGGGTAAGTTCAAGAAGGCTACAGGCGAGAGTGTAATGCAGGCTGAGAGGAAGTTCAAGGACCCGTTCATATTCTCAAACCATGCAAAGATGATTTTCTCTGCAAACAAGCTACCCCACAGTGTCGATGATACAAATGCCTACTTTGAGCGATGGATTATGATTGAATTTCCCAATAAATTCGTTGATGGGAAGAACTCGGACCCTGACCTCATCTCTAAACTTACAACCGATAGGGAGCTATCAGGAATGTTGAACTGGGCCTTGGAGGGGTTGAGGCGCTTAACCACTAAGGGTAAATTCAGCGATTCACCCTCTGCTATGAATATCCGTCAAAAATTCGTGGATGTGCTCGATACCGTTGCTGCATTTTTTAGAGACTGTGCCACTATTAATTCGAGCGGTCAAATACCCAAGATGGAACTATACGAAGCATACAACGAATATTGTAGAGAGAGGGGATTGATTGCAGAGTGTTACCAGAACTTCTGCAAATTAGTCTTATCCTATGGTGTTACGGAGTCGAGGCCGAGTAGGTCTGGTTCAAGGGTCCAAAGTTTTAAGGGAATACGTCTAAAATGAGTCTGTCAGCCCGGTCAAGCTGTTTGATGATTTGTTTATATCTTTTATTCTTCTTAATTTTTTTCCTATAAGTTATATAACAAGAGTGACAAGGGTGACACTTGCGCGCGCACATGAGGCAAAACCTATAACCAACTTTAGATGAGTTTGATAGAAAATTTATTCTTGAATATTTTAGACCAAAGATACAAGAGTTTGTGACTTACTGGCTTGCTCTATCTGTACTGCTTTTTACTATTGAACAAGCGTTTCTAGGTCAAGATAAGTATTCCAATATTCTCTATATCTCTAATCTACACATATTTGCTATATCTTTAATATTTTATATTGGGTGTACAACTTACATTTTAGGGAGGGTGTGTTACTGGGAATCTTTTATCAATAAACTATTTAGTATGAACGAATATATTGAAGTTGAGAATAGAACAAAATTTATTAATATTATAGATAAGATACATTCTGAAATTGATAAAAATCCTACAAATAACCGGGAGAAGATAGGCAGATATTTTATCGCATTCAAGACGTTGGTTTACGTCTTTGTCTGCTGTGTAATAATTTCTTTAGTCTACTTATTGTTTAACTGTGCTGTTTTTCATTCGATATTATGACATAATAGAAAAGTAGAGCGTGCGAAACCACCTGCTTTTAATCGCATGCGCGCGCAGGGTTGCGATTAGGTTCCAAAAAGGTCCTGAAAAATAATAATACAATATATGTAATTGAAACAACCCTGCAACCCTGCATCCTCATACGTGAGCCTCAACAATCGATGAGTTCATTCTGATTGAGTTTGGCTTCGAGTACGTCTCGGATTATGAAGACCGGAAGGTATTACGGATAAGAAAATGAGTTATCGAGGGCTTGTAAACAGAATATTATTTCGAGACTTATTCGAGACGTCAACCCTGTGAGTCTTCTTACCTATTTTATATAAAATTATCTTTAATATTAAATTTTTTATATTAATAGGCCGTTAATTGATTCATGGAAAGTAAAACAAAATTCTGCTCTAATTGCGGTGCCACCATAGACAAAAATGCTGAAATATGCCCGAAATGTGGAGTAAGAGTAAGCCCTCCACCATCTGTGAGCACGCCTCAGGTAACTATTCCTCCTCCAAAAAAAGGACTCTTAACTAAAAGGAATGTTGTCATCGGCGTTGTGGTTTTAATCGTATTAGTTATGCTAGGGGGTGGTGGTGGTGCTGGTTCCCCTATATCGACACCGAAGACGGTTATTGTTGAGGTTCAATACGGTGGTCAATGGCAAGGCGCACTTATGAACGGTGTATCATCATCAGTCTCATGGTCCGGCACAGGTACAACTACTAGAACTCTTAGTGCACCAAGTTCTGGACCTTGGATTGTTTCTGTGAATGCTCAGAAAATGGGTTCAGATTCCAATATTTTAGTTTTGAGAATAAAGGCATCTGATGGAAAAATACTAGCAGAGCAGTCAACAACAACGGCGTATGGAATTGTTCAATTAACCTATACAGTTTCCTAAATAAGCGCGCGCAATTCCCATTTCATTGAGGGTTGCGCACGTGAACGGATGAGAATATGATGAGGATGCAGGGTTGCGATTAGACTCTCAAGGTCTTGAAACATAAATAATACAATATATATAATTAAGACAAACCTGCATCCCTTAAATCCTAGAATAGGCAGGCATACGAATCTTCATTTCATTTAATAACTTACAAATCAGAATTCTTACTATATGTTAGTATTATTTATCCTATACAATTATATAGATTATCCACTTATTCATAAAATTGTGAGTAAAAGATATGGTAAATTGTGTGAATTGTGGTAAAGAATTGCCTGACCCTGTACCTGCTTTTTGCCCAAATTGTGGAACGCCAACTACTGCTCCACAAAATACTTCACCAGAAGTGCCATATCAAAGAAACGAAATTGCTTCAGAAAACATTCCTATTAAAATTAAAACTCCTGAATATTTAGGGGCTTTATCTGGGCTTTTAGGAGCAATAGGAAGTTTTCTACCTTGGGCAACAATGAGTTCCATATTTGGCACAATATCCCTAAATGGTTTGGATAAAGATGGAATGTTTACATTAATATTTTCTATTGCAGCACTAGGAGTTTTATATTTAGGAATTAAAAGAACGAGAAAAAATACCACAAATATTGTAATAATAATACTTGGGATTTTTCTGGCCTTAACTGGTATAATGGATTCATCTAGTATAACGAGCATTCAGACAACTCAATATGCTTACATTCAGGTCGGAGTTGGATTATATTTAGTAATACTTTCGGGAATTGGATTAGTGGTGTCTGGTATATGGAACCGTATGATAAGTCAAAATTAATGTTCGGTTGAGGTGAATAAATGACGAATACTTGTCCACACTGTGGAAAAGATTTTGGATACACTTCGTTTCAATATTGTCCTTATTGTGGCAAACTTACTTCAATCGAACAAAATCCAACTACAGCTAACACACCTAGTCAAAATGTAAAAAGTGACAATAATAACGCTAATTTTAATATTAATCCCTATAAAATTATTGCAATAATAGGGTTAGTGACACTATTGATAGCGTTACCAGTACCTTGGATAAGTGTGAATGTTTTAGGACAGTATAATTTATCTCTCGTAGATATTTACCGTTCAGCCTCAAATGCATGGTCACAGCCATCTCAGTCAAGTACCGGTTCTGCCCCCGACTTTAGCAGATATGTCCCTAGTGTAGCTGCAATGTTTTTAACAATAGTACTGTTTCCATTAGCCATAATTTTTGCATTAGTCTCGATTTTTTACCCGAAGGTGTCAATTGGGGCGGGAATTTCTGGAATTTTATCTGGTGTTCTATGGATATTTGGTATTGATTCACTTAAATCTGTAATAGTTCAAGAGATGATTAATCAAGGAGCAACGACTTTCACTCAGCAGTTAGCTAGTATTATTTATTCAGCAATCACTTTCGGGTATGGAGCTTTAATTTCAATTGTTGGCGGAGTTGTCTTTTTAGTGGCCTTTTTTTACAATAATAAGCTCATTACTCCAGCAACGAAAGTTGAACCATATAGTACACCAAAATTCGTTGAACCTATAAAAGTAGAGGTAGCACCTCAGCCAATAATAAAACCAGTCCAAAAAACAAATATCAATCAACCTCTCTCAACAAAAAACTCAGTACAAAACATTCCAAAAAATGATTATATTCCAAATGTAAAGGAATCAAAAAGGGAAGAAAAAAACTCAGTTACAATATCCGGAAAAGCATTATTAATTATAATCCTATTAATTGTCGCTTCTTTAGGTGGTGGTGCATTTGGTGGATATACTTATTCGCAAACGGTAAGTAAATTAGAGTATCAAATCAGTACCTCTAAGTTAACAGAGGAAAGAGACAAAGCTCTGAATAATTTAAGTCAGCTACAAAACAATAATTCAATCTTACTTACAAACAATACCCTGTTAAAACAGCAAATAATACAACTCCTTCAGCAAAATAATGCGTTGACAAATGAAAACAATCAGTTAAGACAGCAACTGACTTCAGGTACTATCACACCGGGACAGACAATTAAAATTGGCTACATCGCAGCAACAACTACTGCTTACGAGACCGCTAAACCATATCTCGAACAAATAGTTGCTCCCGATTTAACAAACTATGTGAGAAGTTTAGGATATAACATAAACGTGCAGTTCCTTATTGAGAACGCTAATGGTCAAGCTAATACTCATTTAGAGAAGATTCAGAATTTCAAGTCAATGGGTGTTACACTCGTCATTGGGGGAGGTTGGTCGAGCCAAGCGCAAGCTTCACTTGCATATGCTAACTCGAATAATATGCTATTGGTAAGTACCAGTTCAACTAGTCCAACTTTAGCGATTGCCAATGATAGGCTATTCAGGATGTGCCCTGCAGACAGCGCAACTGCCCCAGCACTTGCAGATATTCTTTGGAGCTATGGCATCAAGAGGGTTATAATCATTCAACGCGGCGATTCTTGGGGTGACGGTATCGTCAACCTCTTCGTCCCCGTTTGGAAGGCAAAAGGCGGCAACATTGCCGGCGACATAGTTCGCTACGCGGCAGAGGCAACCGACTTCTCCAATTACCTCCAACAGGCAAACGGCATGGCTACAGCGGCCAATGCAGCCAACGGTGGTAACAAGGAGAGAGTCGGTGTTCTGCTCCTGAGCTTCGACGAGTTCGCAATAATAGCCACTCAATGTGAGGATTACCCTTCGCTTTATAATTGCCCATTTTTTGGGGCTGACGGCACAGCGATTTCCACACGGGGCATGACCGATGCTCCCAATCAGGTAAATCATATGAGAGTTTTCAGCTTACTAGCCCAAGAACCTAGTACTGCCTCTTACAACTCTATGAAAGCTCGTTATGAGGCATTAACCGGACAACAGTTCAGTGTTTACTCTGCATACATATACGATGCAGCATGGGCAATTCTTCAGACCAGTCTCTTTGTAGGTTCGACGGATGCATCTAAGGTTGTAGCTGCTTTTCCAAGTGTGTGCAATAGTATGAATGGGATAAGTGGTCCCTGTAAACTAAACGAATATGGGGATAGAGTTCCTCCGCCTTTCAATATATGGTACTATGCGTCCGGACCTAGCACACCTAGTCTAAGCTATGTTGGGGGTGTGTATTATCCAGATACTAAAGTAACTATTTGGGATATTAGCGGATTACAAAGTAAGTTGGGTTATATTCCTCAAGGTCCTTGAGTAACCTATTTAATAATTTGTGATAGAAAGTATGTAGATGTGGTATCTCTTGTTTCTTTTTTAAGGAAGAGAGGGTGCGGAATCACCTACGTTTAATCGCGATTAGCATCGAGTAGAGGCGCTATTCGGAGCGTTATAGTCAGTGAAGTGTGATTCAGATTCGAGATTATCAACTTAATAAATAATAATGAACCCATTAACGAATTAAAATCAGAAATATTAGTTCTGATTATTAATACGAAAATACTAATAATAGCTTAATCTAATTTAGTAGAAATGGACACTAAAATATTGTTAGTGGGCTGTGTTATCGGACTCCTAGTAGGTAGTGCCGCAGGGTACACCGTTTCTTCATCGGGTACAAACACACTAAAAGGACAAGTTGATTCATTAACACTTGAGAAAACTTCTCTTCAGAACCAATTATCTACGCTTCAGTACCAACTTAATACAAAAACGAGTGAGGTAAATACGTTGAATGGACAAATTACATCAAAAGACTCAACAATTTCCTCTCTACAAAATCAAGTAACTACAAGCGATAGTACAATAGCCGCTCAACAGGCAACTATCACCACTAAAAATAACCAAATAGCAGATTTACAAACACAAGTTAATACTCTGAATACTCGAATTTTAACCCTTCAAGGCCAAAGTACAGGCAATTTACAATCTGGAAAATGGAATATAATTAAGACATTTACTGGTTCCTCTAGTTTGTCAACAGATTATTTCAACATCCCAACTAGTGATATTAGAGTGAACTGGACTTACGCTCAGGGTTCAATGAGAATGATTAGCTATTACGGATACAAACAGGGAGCAAGTAGTTATGATTATGCTTTTTATAATGTCTTCATTCAGAATGGCAGTGGGTCGTCAGTTTATCATAATCTAGCACCCGGAAATTATTACTTAGAGGTTAGTCAAGCCAATATTCCTAGCTGGAAGATAACAATAGAGTCTTGGGTGCCTTGATTACATTCTTATATATTATTCAATAAAATTGGAGACGATAAAAATTGAGTAATCAAATCGAACAAATTGTGAAAATCGTTGTAATTACTATTGTTGCTACTATTTTAGCTATTGCAGGCACTTATGTCTTAATTACGGGGCCTCTGAAGGAGACTTACAGAGGTCCACAGGGAATACAGGGGGTACAAGGACTTCAAGGAGTTCAAGGTCTCACTGGTCCACAAGGTCCTCAAGGGATAATGGGATATACTGGACCTCAAGGGTTGACTGGCCCAAGAGGACCAACGGGCACAAGCTTGGATTTTGCTAAATGGGCAGATAGATTAGTAATTAATCCAACTTATTCTGGTTATCTCAACCCGAAAGTTGAGGTTTACACTTTCAGTACTAATGGTGGCATCTGTAAATTGTTTTGGTATAGTAAAGCCGATACAACAACTTCCGGGGGTTTAATAAAAATTCACTCTGGAATTTATTCCACTACTAACTTACCGATGAATCCACAAGCACAATGGGCTTGGACTAGCGTTTCAGCCGGAACCGAATGCTTAATGTTGGCACCGGGTACCTATACTCTCGAATTACGACTTGTCGGCTACGTGACCGAAGTCTATGTTTGGATATGTGAAGCATAGCATCCAACTTTTGTTAAAGGATTTTTGTTTTTTGACCTTATGTTAATAATTACTATCTTATCTATGCGATTATTATCAATATGCGCGCGTACACAAATTAGCCTATTATAGAAGAGACGTTTGTATCGGTCAAGTTTGCTGTAAGAGTTATATCCAATATGCCAAGAATGCCCATATCACCCATAATATGATTAGTCCATTTTACCATTACCCGGTTGACTATCCAGAAATCCATCGTCATTGTGGTTCCAGACTGATTTACAGTGTATGTGGAATGCTCAGCAGTTTTTGAGCCCCATTTTGTTGAAACCGATTCTGTTACCTTTTTAACCAATGTCATTTTAGGCCACTGCGTCATTGAACTTATTTCAATTCCCAAGGTACTATTCAATGGTACCACAGTTGTTGTGATATTCTCGCCAAAGAGACTTCTTTGAGTCATTTTTAATGTAATATCTTTTGTAGATATTGACTCGACTTGTATACGCCAAGTTCCATTAATCCCACTGATTGCTGTTGAATAGACTACAAAATCTCCTACTTTTGGGCTCCAGCTTTTAGGGGCTTGATTCATTAAAATGTAAGCGGAGACCGATAGGACTGCGGCTACTATAATTAGTAGTATAATTATCAACCATTTTTTAGATTTCTTAGGCTCACTAATGGAAGTATTAGTTTGGTTTCCAATAGAGTTGTGAATACTCTTAATCATGATGCGCGCGGCCTGTGGAAACTGCATAATAAAATATAAGGTATTCCTTTATTTAACACTGAGCATATATATTATTTAGTTTTTTAAAGAAAAATAACACATCAAAAATTCAACAATTTCGCAGAGGGTCCTGTACTAATCCCCTAATATTTTTAGTTGTGTCATAACCCGAGTTTAATGGTCAGTCCCGTCAAGGATAAATTCTATATTCTCTATCTTATTCTCTCTCATTTTTAACAAATAAATAAGAAAATAAGGTTGACATGGTTGACCTCTCGAATATGTATTGGAGTGAAGAATTGTTTTCAAGGCCTCGGAAACTCACTTCCTTTTGCGTAATACCTTCCTGCTCTCGAAGTGCGAGACGTACTCGAAACCAGATTCTAGGAGTGAAGGGAACTCGTCGATTGTCAAGCTAAGAAAATACTTTGATGTTGGCTTGTTCATAGATTTTCTTCAGTCTTTGTGGTGAGTAATCAGTATAGTGTCTAGCAAGTATTGACCTTGGTAACCTGCCGCAGAAGGCGTCAACATACCTATCAGGGACCCCCGCCTCACCCATAGCTACGCAGAACCAATCACGCAGAACCTGAGGAGTGATTTTTAATCCCGTCTTCATCAAAGGAACACTCCATGCTTCCATGAAATTATCTGTCTTGATGGGTATCCATCGTTCACCTATCCTTGGCTTGTACTCACGAAGCAATTCTTCAAGCTCAGAGCCGTAGAAGCTCACCCATGTGTTTTTCGTACCAGACACACCCTTATTGGGAGTCACCATCCGCATCCCCATGTCAACATCTTTGGGGTGAAGCCCTAATGCCTCCCTTCTCCTGAGCCCAGAGGATGCATAGAGCATGAAGTATAACCTACCTTCGATGCTTGGAATCTCCTCGTAGAACTCGGTTAGTGCTTTCCTCTCAGGTATGGTCCTTGGCTTGAAGGGTGTGGAAGGGAACTTGAATCCCTCAACTAGGTCTCCTCGACCGAGGTAGTCCCTGAAGAAGATTCGTACAGCCTTTAACGCATTGCAGTAGCCTGAGATGCTTGCATCTAAATATTCTCTCATAAAGTCTCGAACTTCTTCACGCCCAACCTCGTGGGAGGCATTGTGTTCTATGAGTCTCTTGATGTAGGATTGGTGCGCGTAGACAGTCTTCTTGGCCAGATGGTGCTCGACCTCTAAAAATGCCTTAAAGTCAGGTAATTGGTTTAAATTTAGATGGATTTGGTCGTGTAGGCGCGGGCTCGCGCCTTGCCTGCCACGCAGGAAACCCGGGTCCGAATCCCGGCGACCGCACCAACTCCTTCACTCAATTCCCTGTCCAGTATTTCGATCGGGATGTCATTTTAACCGGTTCTATATAATGATCCTCGACCATCGAATTTACTACTGAATTAACGCCCTCCGTTTAAGAAACATCGAAGTTGTAGGACTCTCAGGAAGTGACTGCCTGCAAAAGTCGGTATTCACTGATGATATCTCCAACTGCGTACCTATGGAATAACGTATCAGGAGAACCATCACGCTCAACGAACTTTAAGTATGAATCGTAGATCGCGTTACCGCCAGCCAACTTGTCCAGGGTATAATTGTACGAAAAGTCGAAGCTCCAACCCTTGCGGTCCACTATCTCTTTCGCCGCAGTTTGAGCCTTTTTTACAATGTCCGGCCTCATTTTATACTTCTCAGCTTCGTGGTTCATCTCATCCTTGTGGCTTGTATCTATATCGAACCCCTTACATACTTCCTCTAATCGCAGAGTACGTCTATTCTTAAGTCGACATAACGTAGCCACCTTTTCTGTCTCATACAGTTCCAACAAGTTTTCATTCGGGATGTCGATGTCGAGAAATTCTTTGAGCATGGGAACGTCGAACCCCTTCACATTGTAGCCAGCGAAGACTATCCCTTCGGAGAGAAGGGAGGAAATTCTAGATTTAACCGTGGATAGGGATCGGCTTGTATCCTTTGAATCAGCGAAATATAGTTCCTGCTTAGCCGAGTTACCAAGCTGAACCGATATGATTCTCTTATTATCCGCCATGATGTCGGCCCCTGTGTTTTCGGTCTCGATATCGAGCACAAGTTTCTTCATGAATTGTTGAATGCTCAGTCAACTTAAGACAGTTATTGACTTAAAAACGCGCGTTAATCAACAGATAAGCAGCAATTCAATAGTCGAGTAAACATTCAATTGAAAGAAAGCAACAAATCGTGGTCCGAATCCCGGCGACCGCACCAAACCACTTAACCTATCATATCTTAACCAGCTTCAAACCGGGGATTCTCTCGAAGTGCCGGGGGTTTCTGGTCAGTAGCTCACAGCCATTCGTCACAGCCGTCGCCCCGATGAGTATATCCCTGAATCCGGGGGAGACGCCCTCCGCCTCGAGCTGCGCCGCCACCTCACCCGCCTTCTCAGCGACCCTCACGCCAACGTCCAGCAGGATGAGTCGACCGAGGAGGCGCCCCACGGCCTCGGTGTTCTCCTCTTTCCGCCTAGTTTTGTATGCCCCGTAGTAGAGCTCGAAGGCGTTTATGGCCGTCGTGGATAGTAGGTGCCCGGCTTCGAGCGACTCGAGCAGGTGCGTCGCCTCAGAGTCCCCCCGGAGGTGGTCGATGAGAACATCGCTGTCCACGCAGACGGGTCTCAGCGCCACTTCTCCCAGCCCTCCTCGAGCCCGCGCCTTATCTCGCTGAGTTCATCGTCGGTTACATCCCATGACCCTGCCAGGTCTACCACGCTTTCCCGAGACGCGTGGCCTTCTAGGAGGTACTTGACGGCCTCGTCCAGGGAGATGGACCTTCTGTATAATGTCTGTAGTCTCCCGGCTTGCTCGACCAGCCTGCTGTAGGTCTCCTCGTCTACCCTGATCGTCTTATCCATTCTTGTATACATTGTATACAAAGTATAATAAGTGTATTCTTTTCCCGGGGATTTATAACTCGTTTACCCCAGTTTCTCGGCGACCAGTATCCAAGCGATGTGGTTGTGTGTCCTTGCGCCAGGGTGTGGCTCCTCGTACTCATGTTCGTATAGCTCCCTGATCTTCAGGGCGGGGAATGCGCCGCGTAGCTCATCCTCGGTCGAGAGGTGGATGTATTTGCCGTCAACCCACGTGTTCTCCTCCCCGGGGACGGGGGTGCCCACGCCGTAGTGCTCCCCGTCGTGGACGGAGATGGCGTTCAGGAAGAGCTTGCCCTCGGGGGCGAGTAGCCTCGCGGCGTGTGCGGCGAGGTCGCGCCTGCCCTCGGGTGGGAGCAGGTGATAGAGGTTCGAGGCGAGGACGACGTCGAAGAACCCGCGCAGATCGCGGAAGTCGGTGACCTTGAACTCCGCCTCCCCCGCAAGGGCGTTTACGGAGTTCTCCCGCGCCAACTCCACCGCCTTCTCCGAGACGTCGATGCCGAGTACCCTGAAGCCGAGGCTCTTGGCGACGTAGATGGTGTCCCTGCCGTAGCCGCAGCCGACGTCGAGGACCCTGAGTGGCCTGCCCTTGCTGTGGACGAGGCGCTTCGCCGCCTCGAGGGCCAGCTCGCTCGGCCTCTCGCCCCAGATCTGCCTGTTCTTGGAGTACTCAGCGTCCCAGGACAATGGTGGTCTCACATCCGAGGGGGAAACCCGGATTAAAGTGTTTACCAGCGCTCAGCCGAGGCGGGTAAACCTCCCCTAGCAGCTGACACGGGTGACCTCGGCACCAGGGAACATGTGTCCCGGGCAGATGCGGGCCGTGGATTCGACGACGGGTTTCACGCCCTGCCGACCCCGCGGGGTGCTTGGCGCGACACCGGGTTAATTACCTGTAATCGTCTGGGTTTTCGGCCCTGTCCTCTTCTTCTTCGGCCTCTTCCTCTTCTTTTTCTGTTTCTTCCCCTTCGTGTGCTTTATCGCGTTCCTCCTCGTGCTCGGCCTCAAGGGTTTCCTTGGCCTTCTCCGAGCAGTTGATGCACTTCTTCTCCTCGGGTGAGCCGTCGTTTTCGCAGAACTTTACGCCGCAACTTGTGCACCGGTATAGCTTCTCGGCATTTTCCCCGCAGATACCGCATTCTGGCATGTGTTAGGGGTTGGAATCCCTTCACTTTAACCATCTCAAGCGGGTGCGTTTGATCGCCATCTGCCCGATGGCGTTCGGTTCGGTTTACTTGTGCAGCAGGTTATATGTCTCGGTGCGAGGTAGAGTATTGATTTTCTTGAGTTTGGCCCGGACCGTTGCCCTGGAGGCCCTGAGTTGGTCTGAGCTTCACGACATGAACGAGGACGCCGCCCTGAGGAAGACGCTGAAGCAGCTCGGGGTCAAAGACAGGGGGGTGGCCGGGGAGGCGGGTGAACTCGTCTACGCGGTGTCGATGAGGAGGAACGCCCTCGACTACCTCATCAACCAGTCCCTCGCGCCTGGCGACGTCGAGAGCCTGGACGTGGGTTTGAGGAGCTTCCTCAGGCTCTACGCCTACATGGTGCACTACGGCGGCGGCTCGGGCGCCGAGGTTCATGGCTTCGCCGAGTACGTCAGGGGGGTTCTCGGGAGGAGGGCGTTCAAGGCGGTGGAGGAGGCGGTCGATCTCATTCCACTCCAGAGGATCCCGTGGGGGAGTCTGAGCAGCGTGGAGGCTTTGGCCTATGAGAACTTCTTACCCACATGGTATGTTGAGTATATCCGCACCACGTTTGAGGGAGAGATAGCGGTCGACCTGATGTCGCCTGTTGAGACGCCGAAGTATGTTCGGGTCAACACCCTCCGGGGGGGCGAGTCACCGATCCCCGGGTTGGAGGCCATGGGCTTCCGATTCGAGGCCGTGCCCGGGATTCGCCACGCCCACCGGGTTCTCGGAAGCTCGGCGGGGTTGACCGACGCCGCGCCCTACCGGGAGGGAGGCTTCATCCTGCAGGACAAGGCGAGCATGCTCGTGGGGGAGGTCGCGGCGCCGGGGCCCGGGGACGTCGTTCTGGACGTCTGCGCCGCTCCGGGGGTTAAGACGAGCCACCTCGCCCAGCTCATGGGCAACCGGGGGAGGATCATATCGGTGGACGTCAACGAGGGGAGGCTCGCGTCATGGGGGCGGCTGATGGAGAGGATGGGCGTGACCATCGCGGAGCCGGTGCTCGGGGACGCTTCGAGGGCAGACGGGCTCCCGGATGTGAGCGCCGAACTGGTCCTGCTTGACCCACCGTGCTCGGGGACGGGCACATTCAACAATATCCCGTCTACGAAGTGGAGGGTGACGCGCGCCTCCATCGACGAGTACGCGGCCCTACAGGGGAGGCTCATCGACAACGCGGCGGCGCACGTGAGGCCGGGTGGGGCGCTCGTATACAGCACCTGCAGCGTCTCGGTGGAGGAGAACGAGGGTGTCGTGGGGGGCTTCCTCGGGGGGCACCCCGGGTTCAGGCTTGTAGAGGCTGCGCCGAGACTGGGGGCGCCCGGGCTGCGCGGGCTCGTTGAGGCCCAGAGGCTCTACCCGAAGACGCATGGGTGCGAGGGCTTCTTCATCGCCAGGCTGCTGGCGGATGCCCCGGGTCTACGGTGATTGGTGGGGTTCCCCGTTCACCTTGACGCCCCGGAGGGCGCCGTGGATGACCTCGACGCTGTGCTTCGTCTTGCCGTCGGCGGTCTTGTGCTGGGTGTATGTGCCCCACGCGGTGCCGGTGCTCCAGAACGTCTTGAAGTCGTCCCCGTTGATGCGGGGGCTGAAGCTGATGCGTTTCTCCGCCATGTCGCAGCGGAAGCCGGAGAGGGCGAGGATGAGGCCCCAGCTCGACATGCTGCGGGCGTAGTGGTGGCCGCACTCGAACTCGTCCCACGGGCTGCGGCGGACCCCGTCGTGGCGGTCCCTCACCGCCTTGACTACGGCTAAGCCTTCGTCAAGGAGGCCCTCCCAGATGAGGTGGGCGGCGACCTGGTACTCGATCCCAGTCCAGACCTCGTGGCTGTAGGGAAAGGGTATCCGGGGCCTTCCGCCGTTGGGCCAGGTGCAGAGGAGGAGGCCGGCCTCGTCGTTTAGGGCGTATGTGCGCTGGCAGTTGTCGTGGTGGGTGAAGTCGGTGAGGAGGTTGTGGTGGTAGACGGCGCCGATGGCCTTCTTGACCCTCCGTGGGGGGAGGAGGTAGCCTAGGCCGGCGTGGTGGGCGTTGAGCTGCCCGAGGAGTTGATCAGCCAAGCAGCCGGCGCCGTGCTGGTACTTGTGGGCGTCGACGTCGGGGAGGCGCTGCTCGTAGTACTCGCCGTTCCATAGTGTCTTGTCGAGCTTCCTGCCACCCTTGGCGAGCAGTCGGCTGTAGCGGTCGGCGGCGTCGTAGTCGCCCGCGGCCTCCGCCATCCTCGTGGCTGCCCTGAGGGCGGCGAGGTAGATGATGCCCGTGAGGGGGTTGGGGCCGTAGAACTGTATGTCGTATGTGTTGTGCTGGCGCCCGTCGGTGACGCCGTCCTCGTCGGGGTCCCACGTCCCGATGCTGTACTCCATGCTGAGCTTGACCTGCGGCCAGAGCCCCGCCATCCACGCCGTGTCCCCGCTGAGCTTCCACTCGCGGTAGACGCGCGTTATGCTGCCGAGTTGGCCGTCGCTTGCAGGGTCGGCGGTGTCGACGTTGATCGTGCCGGGGAAGGCGTTCCTGACGCGGAAGTTCATCTCCCCGTCGGGGTGGGTCTCGCTGCGGAACTCGGTCTCCCGCATGCTCCGTTCAAGGGTGGGGAAGAGGTAGGCGAGTGTCTGTTCGTAGTTCCAGACGTGTGTGCAGCTGCCGCTGCAGCAGCCGGCGTCGTCGAAGCAGCCCTCGTATGCTAGGAATGTGCCGTCTTCGAGCCAGAAGCAGGTGTTGCTTCGGAGGGCGGTGATGTTTGCGGAGGCGGCGTCGAGGACGTGTGTGGGTAGTGTGCTGCCGAATAGGGCGTCGTGGAAGGCGTGCGTCATGCCGTCGAGGTGATCCCACGTGTCCACCATGTACCGTGCCACGTCCCACGCGTCATCGAACTTCACGGCGTAGCGGTTCCTGACGACGCCCTGCTCGCAGTCGCCCCCGCAGGAGCAGAGACGCTGATCCCAGTGCTTTACCCTGTTGGGAAAGTGCCACGCGAGTATGAAGTGGAACCGCTTCTCCTCGCCGGGTTTGATCTTCTCGGTGGCGCCGATGCTGGCGACGTCGGTTTTGCCCTCCTCGCTGGGGTCGGTGTAGCCGTGGGGGGTGAGTGCCCCGTCCTGCAGGTCGTCCCAGTACTCGCGCAGTGGGTCCCACCAGCCGCTGCGTAGCCAGTGGGGCTTGGCGGTGGTGTGTTTGTTGGTTGTTGCGAGGGCGAGGCTGCCGTGTAGGATGTCGTCGGCGGGGTGCTTCTTCGAGTAGAGGTAGACGCCGGTGAGGCCCTGCTCCCCGCGTAGCTCGTTTACGTTGCCCCCGAATCCCTGCGTCTTGAGGGCGCCGAACTGGTCGACGCCAGTGTGACCGACGAGGTTCGTGAGGCTGCCGACTATCGTCGCCTCGATGGGCGTCGTGCCGGTGTTCTTGACGGTGTAGGTGAGGGCGGCGGCTGGGAGGCCGGAGTCGTCGGGCTCGTGTGGGATGAGGGGTGTGTAGGCTTCGAGTGTGACCTTGAGGGGGAGTTCCTCGTCCCAGAGGTCTACCCAGCAGAGGGGATACTCGCCCCGCATCTCGCTGTGGGCGAATCGAGGCAGCCCCGCGGTGGTGCTCGGGTGGAAGCCGTGGCTCTCCGCGTACGGTGGCTGGAGGCGGGACTCGAGTACGCGAGTGTCGACTTTGCCCCCCTGCTTGACGGCGATGCTGAAGAAGCCGTAAGGCATCCTCTGCCCCTTCGCCGACCTGTTGAAAATCTCCCAGTCGCGGAACTCGCCGCGAGCACCGACGCTCACGTTGCCCGTGCCGATGCCGCCGAGGAGGAACGCCGCCTGCGTCGCCTCGGGGCCGAAACTGCGCTGAGGGCCCATCGCCCTCAACGTCTTCTTGGAGTAGGGTAGCCTCGCCATCTGATCACTGGTGAGACTTCCACCGAATGTTTAGAAAACACTTGCCGTTTGAGGGGTCATCGCATCTCTATATCGGCGACCCTTTCAACGGGGCATCCGGTTTTAACGGCGGCTTTCCTCAGTGCCTCATCCTCTGTGACTAAGGTCAACCCGTCGCGGATCGCCATGTAGAGGTAGGAGGCGTCATAGAAACTGAGCCCGTGGCTGAGAACGACTTCCAGAACATACTCAGCCTCACCGGGTTCGAGGTGTGCCACAGCCATGAGTCTGAGCACTTTCCCCGCCTCCCTCACGCGGCTCGTCGCCTCCCCCGGGTTTTTTAACCCCCGCTGGCTACGAGTCTTCCAGACCACGTTCCCGACCTCGAAGAGGGTCAGATCGGTTCGAGCCCCCTCCTTGAACAGGTCCACACCTCCCCGCCTCTCGGTTGAGAGTATCTCGATTATGGAACTCGCGTCGAAGAGGCGCATTTATCGCTTCTCCCTGTCCGCGTGTATCCACTCGAGGATCTTCTCCTTGGGGAACTGGCTGAAGTATTCCCCGAGGCTGTCGGCGGCCTCCCTAGCCTCCTCGAGTTCCCGTTGCTTTACCTCCTCGTCCCACGCCTTACGGGCTACCTCGCCCGCCTCTATGCCATACTTCTTCATCTTATCCTTTAGCTCCTCGGGGACGCGGACGGTGACTGTGCCCATATACACCGATTGTGTTACAGTAAATGTAACACATTAATCTGTCGTTTCCACTGATAATAATTAAGCTACCAAAGCGTAATCAGTAATCATGGCAAAGATTGATTAGGCCGGGGTCTTCCCAGCGTTGTATATCGTGACTGATGCTGAGGGTGGCCTCGCCATCGAACCACTGGTGAGTGTTCCGCCGGATGTTCTGAAAACACTTGCCGTCGACAACATACTAAATTGGGTAGAGTGAAATTGTATTAAAGGATTAAGATACCAGGAGCTTGGATAAGATGTTTAAGATAAACGCGATAAAATTAGAGATTAGACCGTTTGTTATAGACCCAGGCGGATGTAATAAATACGGTCCCCAGGGGATATTAACTACAAAAAGTTAATGTGTATCTGATGAGTATATTCTCACCAGGCACACCTGGATGTAATTCCGAATGGAAAAAATCCATGATAATACGGTGTACTGGTGTGATAACTGTAATTCTCCAATATTAAAAAATGGAGATTGTCCATTATGTGGACACCAGGTGAAAAACGCATTTTTAGGTAAGGGTGAAATTAGACCAATTTTTGATTATGAAAAAAGATGGTGCAAGGAACTTTTAATTTCAGAAGGATACGATCCAGGCATATATTTACCAGAAGGACTGTGTTTCTATTATAACGGATCAGTTGTCGCTGATGGTTTAAAGATATTCAGAGTTACTTATGATGAAAACTCATTAAAATGGAAAATTATTCCAAATAATAAATTTAAAAAGAACCCAATTAAGCTTCTAGGAAGCGAATTAAAAACTGTGATTGAAGCAAATATTACATATCTTGAGCAGGCAGAATACGAAAGTCTGCAATTTATTGAAAAAGTCTATAGTGAATATGAGGATCACCCTTTCGCGGTTTCTCTGTCGGGGGGGAAGGATTCGGTAGTAACCCTCAATTTGGTTAGGCAAATCATCCCAACTTTTGATTCAATCTGGATGAACACTACCATTGACTATCCGGAAACCGAGATATTTATTAAAAAATTGGCACAAGAATGGGATCTTACTTTATTTGAACTCAAACCGGAAAAGGATTTTTTTACATTATGTGACGAATTGGGTCCACCGAGTAAATTTATGCGGTGGTGCTGTAAAACTATGAAATTCGCTCCATTCAACCAATTCATTGACAAGCAATATGATAAAAATGTTTTAACAGCTAGTGGAGTTCGAAAAAACGAGTCATCTTCGCGAGGACAATACGATCTCATCCAAGTAAATAATACAATCCCAAAACAAATTCTTTTTTTCCCGATACTAGAGTGGAACAGCCTTCAAGTTTGGTTATATATATTTTGGAAAAAAATACCGATTAATGAGGTTTACTTAAAGGGTTATTCAAGGATCGGTTGCTGGCTCTGTCCCGAGAAATCATTACGTGAATTTAAAAAAATGGAGACCACACATCCAAAATTATCTAATAAATTACATTCTTATTTGATTAATTACAGTAAAAAAAATAACATTACTGATATTGAAAATTGGATTAAACAAGAAAAATGGAGATATAGAGTGTCAAGATATGAGAAGGAAAGAATTTATAAACAAAATACTTGTTCTATAAAACCTCAATATATTTACAATATTAATAACATTGATAAGAAAGATGAAATCATTCAATTTTTAAAAATATTTGGTCCAATCAATAAGAAAAATAAATTTATAACCATTCAAAATCATAATCTAGATTTAGCAATAATAAATAATAATATTAGAGTGAAGTATTATTCAGATCAAAAACAAATACGAAATCAATTTGAAAAACAATTAGAAAAAGCAATGAATTGTATAAATTGTGGGGCATGTATTGGAAATTGTCCCTTAAACGCAATAAGTATGGTAAATGGAAAAATAGGGGTTTCTGATTTATGCACGCATTGTTTAAAATGTATACACCCAAAAGGATTACGAAAGGGATGCATTTCATTAAATTATCGAACTAAGCAAATTGTTATTAATTAAGTCGTTCATAAAAAACATCGATTATTTTATTTAAAATAATTTCATAGTCAGGAAAAGTTGTGCCTTGAATTTCATCATCATGAAAATAGTTGGGTTTATGATAGCCAACACCGTACATATTTATACAATTAACAATAAGCTCTTGATCAAAGGGTATTTTAAGTTCTTCGATCGAATGTTTAATTGAAAAATCATTATATAATTTTTCAGTTAATTCAGACATAAATATATAACTTTTCATACGTTCTTTCATAATTAAAATTGTATCAATCGCTATTTTTTTAGTTAGATCATTATATATTATTGTTTTTTTCCATTTATTAATTACAGCATCAACTTCTTTGACATATTCCTCTACAGTTGAAGAGCCATTAAAGGCTTTAAATATTTCTTCAAAAAGGAAGATAATATCTCCATTTTTTAAAGTAAAAACCATATCATTTATATTTAATAAATTAGATAGTATATCATAATCTAAAATAATAATTTTTTTATTTATATTAACTACGTACTTCAAATTATCAAAAGTATATTTATAAATAGTTGGCACTATTAATAATCCATAAGTATGTTTACTATTCCATCCCTCTTGTGCAATATTTCTATCTATACTATCGGAAATTTGAACACCTTCATAATCCCACTGAGATTTTCCTTTTCTTCTAGTTACTTCCATAACGGCATTAAATCCATGACCATATATTTTAGCGTCACATGTACCTTTTGAGCACACCCGAGGAGAAAGAGTACCGTACCAAACCACTTTATTTAAAATTGATAGATCGTTATTTGAATTATCAAAAAAAGGTAGATTTAAAATTTTACTAAATATTCTACTGATTAATATTTCTTGAACAGCTGCTCGATCATGACCATTTTGACATTGTGCTAATAAATGATCTATATTTTTAAAGTCTGTTTTTAAAAGATTAAAAGAACTCATCAGAAGCACCATATTTTTTATATAAATTCAACCAATTTACTAAAATAATTTTTGAAAGTGAAGCAGGGGGAACATTAAATTCAATAGATAGATATTTTAAAAATGAATAAACATCTTCATCAAGATCTATAAGTACAACATTTATTTTTTCATTTTGGTAGGATAAAATAATATCTTTTGCCGTTGTTACAGGTATGTTTTTTTCTTTTATTAAATTAATTATATCTCTACTTGTTTTTGTATTTAAATTAATAATATTATTTGTTATTTCTATCATTAAATTTTTATCTTTGATTCGATTTAAAGTTAGGATGGTATCTATATCATCTATTGATCGATTTTTTATTAAATCCTGTATTTCAGGAGGCATATTTAGCGGTATTAAAAATTGTCTTACCATTTCTTCGCTTATTCCTATCAGTTCAGCAACTTTTTTTCTCGATTGGTATAGAGCTATTAATTCAGTGAAATAAGTGCCTAAAGTAATTAAGTCTAATACTCGATTTTTACGTTTAGTATTTGAAAATAAAATTGCTAACAATTCATTTTCTCTATTTTTATCATTCATTTATAAAACCCCTGTCTTTTAACCAATCATTAATGGCATCCAATCCAATATCTTCTTCCTCCATATTATATTGTTTCGAAGCTGCATTTAAAGCGGAAGCAATCTTAGGAGTTAAGAGTAGTTTAATCTCTAATTTAAATTTTTTAGAATCGCTTAAAATTTTATCAACAGAATAAGTTGGATTTTCTGAAGCATATTGTATAATAATATGTTTATCTTGTCCACGAGGTGCTTCATTAATTCTTTTTGCAATTTCAATTGCTGTATTTAGATCACTTATTTTTCTTATGATCCGTAAAGCAGTATTAGCACTTAATTGACCACTTTCAACTAATTTTTTAATTTCATCTGGAACGTCGGCATAACTTAACCAATTTCTAATAGTTTGTTCAGATACACCTATTTCTGAGGCTATATCTTTAATAGATCCTACAAGACTTTTCATTTTTTGAGCAAATAACATTTTATCTTTCGAATTTAAATCGGAACGAAGTATATTTTCACTGAAGGATAGGATATATGCTTCTTTTTCATTGGATATTGTCTTTATTATAGCAGGAATTGTTTTTTTACCAGCTAAACGTGAAGCCAATACACGGCGTTGCCCTATTATAACATCATATTTACCGTCATTAGGGGTAATAAGGATCGGTTGCTGTACACCAATAAGCCGTATACTTTCAGCCAATTCATTTAATCCTTTTTTAATACCTGTACGTCTGACATTGTATCTACTAATATCTAATAAATCTAAATCAACTTCATATATTTTAATTTCAGTAAGGCTCATTACAGGTTCTACAAATAATAAAGTTAACCGGTCATTAATATAAAAAATATTCTAAAAAAAGAGTGAGTGAAACTCGTCGATAATCATATTTACCATCCAGATAAAATAGAGTCATGATTAAGCCGGATTGGTTTGGGGTCTTCCCAGCGCTGTGTACTGTGACCGACGTGAAGGGTAACCTCGACGTCGAGGGCATGAAGGCGCAGGTGGAGGCGAACATCGAGTGGGGGGCGGACGGTGTCTGCCCGGGGATAATCGCGGGGGAGTTCTTCAAATTCAGTGAGGATGAGCGGATGGATATCCTCGACGCGACGGTCGAGGCGGCGGATGGGCGCGTGCCCGTGCTGTTCGGCGTGAGCCACAGCGGGACGGAGCTGGCGATCCGTCTGGCGAAGCACGCGGAGGACAGGGGCGCCGACGGCGTCATCGCCATGGTCCCCTACTTCAGCCACACACCAAGCAAGGCGATAGTGGTGAAGCACATAGGCGCCATCTGCGCCGCCACCAGCCTCCCCGTCATGCTGCAGGACGCCGAAGACGCCACGGGCATACACATCTGCCCCACAACCTACCTCGACCTCACAGACGAACACAGCAACCTCGCAAGCATCAAACTCGAAGGCCCCGGCACACTCGACAAGCTCCGAGACATAAACCGCCTCATGCCCGGCCGCGTCTCCGTCTTCGGGGGCATGGCCGCCAAGCTCATCCTGCAGGAGGCGGAGCTGGGCGCCGACGGCACCATCCCCAGCGGCTGCCTCACGGACCTCATCAAGCAGATCTGGACACCCGCCAAGAAGGGCAACGCGAAGAAGGCGGAGGCCGCCTACGCCCGCTACAAGCCGTGGGTCGACCTATTCCACGGCAGCCCGGGCGCCACCGCCGAGATAGAGAAGGAGACCCTCAAGTATCGCGGCATAATCGGCACGGCCACAAGCAGGAGCCCAAAGATCCCCCTGACCGAGGAGGGACGCACGCGCCTCGCCAAGATACTCGCCGACCTCAAACTCCCTTAAAAAATTTTTTTCTCGTTATCGTGTGTGGCAACCCACAAGCCACCTACCCAGTAATATACGTCAGCAGACACAGACGAACCATGGAGCACGCCGACATCTACTACTTCTCAGGAACCGGCAACACACTCCTCGCCTGTAGGGAGATCGCCGCGACCCTCAGGGAGAGAGGCGTCGAGGCGAAGCTACACCCGATAGAGCGGTCGGACCCCGCCGCCGTCGACCCGGGGCACACCCTCGGAATAGGTTTCCCAACCGCCGCCGCTGTCACCTACCCTATCGTCCTCGACTTCCTCCACCGCCTCCCACCCGGCGGCGGCGCAGGCGCCTTCGCCATAACGACCCTCGGCGGCGGAAGCCTCGGTATCCTCGACCACACGAGGGGAATACTCGCCGAGAAGGGCTACACCCCACTCGGCGCCAAGGAGATCCACATGCCCTTCAACACCCTCATCAGGAGATACGACCCAGAGAAGACACGTAGGCAGGTGGAGAAGGGACTCGAGTCCACGAGGAGACTCGCGGTAGACCTGGCGGAGGGCGATGCCCGGTGGGGGAGGATACCCATCATCCCAGACCTCGCCGCACGCGCCCTGGCGAATCGACGGGCCTGGAACTTCTTCGGGCGCCTGACCCCCGTCCACCGTGACGAGAAAAAGTGCACGGGTTGCCGACTCTGCGAGCGCATCTGCCCGGCGAGGGCCATGAGGGCCGACGTGAGACCCGAGAACCTAGAGGGATGCCAGCTCTGCCTAAGATGCGTCTCCTACTGCCCGGCGGAAGCCCTCCACTACGCCCGCGACCTCTTCGCGCGATACAGGGCCGTAGACGCCACCGAGTTCCTCACACAACCCTGACCCACACACGCGCCCTCCGCCGTCCTCCGCCGCCAACGGACCCAGAAAAAGGCGCCAAACCAGAAAAACGGTTAAAACAACCCGAATCGTGATGATGACGAACATACCCCCTCCCCCCACGTGCACGCGCAACCAGACACACACCACCCAAAGCACCATGAACAGCAGACGCGAATATTGGGCCCACATAGACCACAATAGATACCAATAGATGAGCCTCGATAACCCTATATACTTCCCTTTACAGTGGGTTAATTGGAAATGTCCACGATGGTAGCGCTGAGGGTCGAGGCGGACGAGTTCAAACTCTACCAGGTCCTCGACAAGTTCAGCCAGCAGCACGGCGCCAGCTACAGCCTGGTCAGATGCGACGACGGCTTCACCCTCAGGGTAAAGACGGACGACTTCGGCGAACTCATCAGGCGCATCAACCTGATCAAGGGCTCCAAGTACCAGATCGTCGAGATGGTCGGAAACCCCAACGTGAAACACGCCAAGGCAAACTTCACCCCGACGAACGTCGACGCCCTGGTGGGAAGGGAGACCGTCGCCCAGACAGACATCAAGCCCGTCGAGGGCGGCCTCATCAAGATATTCGGCGAGCAGTGGTTCGCAAGACCCGAGGCCGACGACGTCATACCCAAGGGCGCCAACGTTAAGGTGCTGCGCGTCGAGGGGGTCAGCCTCATCGTGGAGGAGATGGAGGGAGAGGAGAAACAATGATTGCACTTGTTGGTTTGACAGAGTTCGAGATCGAGCTAGCGGTGATCGCGCTAGTCGTCGTGGTCGGCGTCATAGCCCTCGCGGTATCAGGAGTAAAGATCGTGGGCCAGTACGAGAGAGGCCTCATCGAGAGCTGGGGCGCATACAGCAAGACCGCCGGCCCCGGCCTCAAGTTCATCGTCCCCATCCAGCAGAAGATATACCGCGTAAACATGCGTGAACAGGTCATAGACGTCCCACCCCAGGAGATCATCACCGAGGACAACGTCGTCGTAAACGTCGACGCCGTCGTCTACTACCAGATAATGGACCCGAAGCGCGCCATATACGAGATCGAGGACTTCGAGATGGCCATCGTGAAGCTGGCGCAGACGACTCTGAGGAACGTCGTCGGCGAGATGACCCTCGACACCTGCCTCACGAGCCGGGAGAAGATCAACATCGACCTCAGGAAGGTGCTCGACGAGGCGACGGACAAGTGGGGCACGAAGGTCAACAGGATCGAGGTGCAGCGCATCGACCCGCCCAAGGACATACAGGAGGCGATGCACAAGCAGAAGACGGCGGAGCAGGAGAGGCGCCAGGCGAGGCTGCAGGCGACGGGCCGCAAGGAGGCGGCGGAGCAGGACAAGGAGGGCACCATCCTCGTCGCCGAGGGCAGGAGCCAGAGCATCCTCCTCGTAGCCGAGGCGGAGGCGAAGGCCATAAAGCTCGTCAGCGAGGCCGCGAACGAGTACTTCAAGGAGAACGCCCAGATCAACAAGAAGCTCGAGGTCATCAGGGACACCTTCTCCAACCAGACGAAGATCATCGTCCCCTCGAACTCGGACGTCCTCAACATCCTCGGCCTCGAGGGTGGACAAATCCTCCCCATCAAGAAGACTGGGGGGGAGGCGGCCAAACAGTGAGCCTGCTCTGGGTCGCGGTCCCCATACTCGTCATCGAGTTCGCCGTCATGGTGAGCGCCACCCGCCCGAGGAACCGGCTGATACAGCAGCACGAGGGGGACATAAGGCTCCCATACAAGAGGTACAGGCAGCTCTACCCGAACACGAACATGAGCTACGAAGACTACAAGGAGATGCAGGCACGGGACTCGTACCGGCACGCCATAAGCTCCAAGGAGCTCAAGCGGATGGTCCACTAGAGGGAAAACCCTCTATAAACCAGCCGCGTTATTCTATCTGGTTTGACTCCCCTGCCCACCGCCCTCGGTGAACGCCTCGCCATCATCTTAGGCGATGAGTACGGCGAGTACCTGCAGGGGCTTGAGGCGCCGCCGAGGGCGTGCCTCAGGGTGAACACACTCAAGGCGACTGTGAAGGAGGTGAGGGAGCTGATCACCGGGCAGGGTCTAGCCCTCGATGCCGTGCCGTGGTGCCCCACCGGATTCTGGATAAACGACAGAGGGCATGGCCTCGGAGACTCCGTCGCCCACTTCCAGGGGCTCTTCTACATCGAGGACGCGGCGTCGCTGCTGCCCCCGGAGGCGCTCTCCCCGGAGCCGGGCGAGGTTGTGATGGACGCCGCCGCCGCGCCGGGGGGCAAGACGACGCACATCGCCGCCCTCATGGGTAACGGGGGCGCACTCGCCGCGAATGAGGTCGACGCCCACCGCACCCGGGTCCTGCGCTTCAATCTCAGCCGCATGGGGGTGCTGAACGCGGCTGTGACCACCCTCGACATGAGCCGGCTGCCCGACACGGGGCCGATCTTCGACAAGGTGCTCCTCGACGCGCCGTGTAGCTGCGAGGGGCGGATAGGGGAGGACCCCGAGGCGCTCGCCCTTTGGAAGCCCTCCAGGGTGCAGAAGTGCAGCCGCCTTCAGGTGAAGCTGCTGGAGAACTGCTTCAGCCTGCTCGCCCCGGGCGGCGCGCTCGTCTACTCAACGTGCACGCTGTCCCCGGAGGAGAACGAGGGGGTCATCGACCACCTGCTCAAGAGCAGGGAGGACGCCGACGTTGAGGAGATCGAGGTGCCTGGTCGGCACGCGGTGGGCATCCCCGAGTGGCAGGGCACCACCTACGACGAAAGGGTCACGAGGTGCCTGCGACTCTACCCCCATCACCACGGCACGCAGGGATTCTTCGTAGCGAGGATACTGAAATGTCGCTGAGGCTGCTATCCGCCGAGGAGAAGAGGGAGCTTCTCGATTCTCTCGCCGAATCCTACGGGTTCGACGGGGACGAGCTTGATGGCTGCGAGGTGCTTGAGGGGGAGGAGGGCTACTGGGCGGTGTCCCCCGAGGTCATCACCCTCCCCCTGCGGAAGCTGAGGACGGACTCGATCGGCATCCTCCTCGCCAGAAGTAAAGACGGCGGCTTGGCGCCCACCATCGCCGCGTTACAGTTTTTCGCCCGCCCACAAAATGACGCGCTACGCCTCTCACAGATGGATGCCTCTAAGTTCATAGGCCGTAAGGCGGTTGCCGTGGATTCGCCGGATGGGCGCCACGTCGTCTTCTGCGGCGACCACGCCCTCGATCTAGGGCGGGTGAGGGAGGGCAGGCTCGTGCGTGTGGAGTCAGGTAAACCCGCGCGGAAGCCGTAGGTCTTATCCGCGCCTCACCACAGTCTCCACCATGAATAAGCTGGGTGTTGGCTTCATCGGCTCGGGCTTCATCGCCCGCTTCGCCGCCCAGGGATGGACAACCGTAAGGGACGCGGACGTCGCCGCCATCTACAACCCACACCGGGAGGGCGCGGAGAAGCTCGCCACCTACTGCGAGGGGCTCGGCCTCGGGAAGCCGAAGACATACACGGACCTGCACGCCATGCTCGCCGACAAGGCGGTGAACGCCGTCTGGGTGATGAACCCAAACTTCGCACGCCTCGAGACGGTGAAAGCAATCACCGAGGAGGCCCGACAGGGCAAGGGCAACCTCGTGGGCGTCGCCTGCGAGAAGCCCCTCGGCCGTACCGCCGACGAGGCGGAGGAGATGGTGAAGCTCGTCGAGAAGACGAATCTCCTCCACGGCTACCTCGAGAACCAGGTCTACTCCCCCAGCGTCGTCCGCGGGAGGGACGCCATCTGGCGCTACGGTGCCCGGAAGGCTGGGAGGCCATACCTCGCTCGCGCCGCGGAGGAGCACGGTGGCCCACATATGCCCTGGTTCTGGGACCCACTCCGGAGCGGGGGTGGCGTCCTCCTCGACATGGCGTGCCACAGCATAGAGGCCGCGAGGTTCCTGCTCACAGACCCCGAGAAGCCGGGGAGCCTCAAGCCAGTCTCCGTGCAGGCTGACATTCGGAGCCTAAAGTGGACGCACGAGCCCGCCATGAGCCAGCTCAAGGCACAGTATGGCGTCGACTACTCCAAGGCACCCGCCGAGGACTACGCAAGCGTCAACATAACATACGACGACGAAGGCGAGAGCGTCCTCTCCGAGGCCAAAGTCAGCTGGTGCTACACCGGCCCCGGCCTACGCCTCAGCGTGGAGGTCCTCGGCCCCGAGTACTCCGTCGCCATGAACAGCCTGCAGCAGGAGCTCAGCGTCTTCCTCAGCAGGAACATAAAGTCGGGGCAGTCCGAGGACTTCGTGGAGAAGCAGGCGGCTGAGCAGGGGCTGATGCCGATAGTTCCGGATGAGGCGGCCGCCTACGGCTACTCGGCGGAGCACAGGCACATGGCAGACGCCTTCAGGAGGGGAATAGCGCCCTCGGAGACGTGGCACGACGGCCTGCTCGTCACCCGGCTGATGATGCTCGCCTACAAGTCGGCTGAGGAGGGGAAGACCCTCAAGTTCAGCACCGAGGCGGTTCACGGCTTCGTGCCCAAGGTCGCCAAGGGCACGTGGCACCCCTAACAAAATAATCCATGTTTCCACTCGATTAACCCTATAAACCCGCAGCACCCGGGCTCCTATGTGTTCTCTTGGTCTCGGTAATTCACCTCAGGCAGCTCGAAGCCGCGAAGCGGCTGGGCAAACGCAGGCACTGGTCGGACGAGGATGAGAAGGCCGAGAAGGAGGGAAGTGAGTTGACCGAGGAGGAGCGACTCCAGAGGGTCAGGGTCTACGACGCTGGCGACATTCTCTAACCCTGAGCTGGACGATTCTCCATACTATACGCTTGTAAGCGGTCAGAGGGACCTGCCCTGTATGGTTCTAGGCGAAGCCGAGCAGTGGCCCGAGGAACGCCACGCAGGCGAATGCCACGATGCCCATCACCGCCATGATGACGGTCAGCGTCTTGTAGGCGGTTCCGACCTCCATCTTCGTGAAGCCGGAGACGACCCAGAAGAAGCTGTCGTTGACGTGCATCAGTATCATTGCTCCGGCGCAGATGGTCATGGCGGCCATGACGGGGCTGACGCCCAAGGCGGGGAGGAGCGGCCCTACTATGGCGGTGGCGGTGGTCATCGTGACCGTGGTGCCTCCCTGAGCCGTCTTGAGGAGAGCCGCGATGACGAAGATGACGAGGAGCCCGGGGAGGTTGAGTCCCACGGCGAGGTTGCCGAGGAATAGGCCGACGCCCGTCTTCTGCAGGACGAGGGCGAGGACACTGCCCGAGCCAACGATCATGAGCACCGACGCCGACTTGGTGACACCCTCCGAGATCATGCCGTTGATGTCCTCTATGCCCCTGTTGCGGGCGAGTAGGACGATTGCTAGGATGACGCCCAAGGGGAGGGCTATGACGGGGTTGCCCATGAAGTCGAGGAGGGGTAGCATGCTTCCGTCTAGTATGCCGCTCAGGAGGCTGCGCCCTATGATGAGGGCGGTGGGGACGATTATGATCGAGAAGACGGAGGCCATCCCGGGGAGCTTCCCGTACTGTGCGCCGATCTCCTCAAGCGTCTTCGCTCCCCGCGTGTCGACGTTTAGCTTGTTCCGCTTGCCGAGGTACCCCGCGACGATGAGCCCGACTATGAGGGCGGGGATCGAGGCGGCGAAGCCGAGTATGAGCACTGAGCCGATGTCTGCGCCGAGTATGGTGACGGAGAGAAGCGGCGCGGCGGGGAAGAGCATCGCGTAGCTCACGAACGCACCCGCGGAGAGGGTGAGGACGTAGACCATCATGTCGAGGCCACCACCGGCAGTCAGGGACTGGAGGAGGGGACTGAGCATGATGAAGCTGGTATCGCAGCACTGTACGGGGTAGGCGACTATGTAGCCGATGATGCCCATGGCGTAGTGGCTGCGCTCCTTGCCGAGCAGGCCGAGGACGGCCTTGGAGATGACGAAGACTGCGCCCGTCTGAAGCATTATGACGCCGATGATCAGGGCGGAGACGGTGATGACGGCGGTGTAGCCAAGGACCTTGCTGAAGCCCTCGACGACGATGCCGCCCATCCCCTCGGGTGGTAGCCCGGAGGCGAGGCCCACGGCGAGCGCCACGAAGAAGAGCACTAGGAACGGCTGTATCTTGAACTTCGAGGTTAGGATGATGACCGCGGCTATCCCCGCGGCGAAGACGAGGGTGGCTAACACGCCGTCCATTTTAGGGAACCTCCGAGCCGGCGAGCCCGGCATTCATATCGACAAACTTCAATTTGACCACATGGGGTTACGTAACAGAGGAAAAATAAACCTAACCACTAATAAAACAAGGAGAAAAGACTTATTTCCTTAATAAATTAGGTATAATGCGCGGGGGTCGCCCCGTAACCTAAGAAATCGAGGCCACTGAAATGGATAAGGTAGACGAGGAGATCATCAGGTTGCTCAAGCAGGACGGGCGCATCGCCCTGGCGGACATCTCCCGTGAGGTGGGGCTCAGCAGCCCGACGATCAAGGACAGGATCGGGAAGCTGGAGGCGGAGGGGGTGATCCTCGGCTACAGGCCGCTCCTCGACTACGGTAAGCTGGGGCTTGGGATGACGGCCTTCATCGGCCTCACGCTCGACTTCCACACCTGTTGCCAGGGGGACGTCGACGGGGCGCTCAAGTCGATGGGGGAGGTTGTCGAGGCGCACTACACGGATGGGGAGTGGGACATGCTCATCAAGGTGCAGGCCGCGAACCCGGGGGGGCTGATGGCTTTCCTCCAGAGGCTCAACGCGGTCCCCGGCATAACGAACAGCCGTACCATAATCAGCCTCGCAAACCCGATAAGGTCCGTCTGATCACTGGACGTCGAGTTCCTCGATGAGGGCTACCACCCGCCCCCGTATCTCGTCGCGTATCTCCCTGACCTTCTCGATGGGCTGCCCGTGGGGGTCCTCGATTTTCCACTCCCGTAGCTCGTTTGGGACGACGGGGCAGGCGTCCTCGCCGCAGCCCATGGTCACGGCGATGTCTGCCCGCATGACCATCTCCTTAGTCAGTTTCTTCGGCTTGTTCCCGCTTATGTCGAGGCCGATCTCCCTGAGTGCTTGGACGACGAGGGGGTTCACCTCGGCTGAGGGCTGGCTGCCCGCGCTTATACTCCTGTGGCGGCCGCCGGCGAGGCTGTTGAAGATCGCCTCGGACATCTGGCTCCGCCCCGCGTTGTGAACGCAGATGAAGAGGACCGTGACCATGATTATCGGTGAGGCGGCGCCGCCTTTAAACGCGCACCCATCCACATATCCACATAACTTAATATGATACGCGGCTTCTCCCTAGATAACACAGGGTGACGCGATAACGGAGAAGAAGTTGGGTTTTCTTGAGAAATACCTCACGGTCTGGATAGGGCTCTGCATAGTGGTTGGGCTGCTGCTCGGTAGGTTCGCGCCCAGTTTCGGGGAGTACCTAGACTCGCTAAAGTTCGCGCAGATATCCATCCCCATCGGCATCTGCCTCTTCTTCATGATGTACCCGACGATCCTCGGAATCGACTTCATGGACGTGAAGAAGGCGGCGAAGAACCCGAGGCCGCTCATGCTCACGGTCTTCGCGAACTGGATCATCGCGCCGGCGCTGATGACGCTGTTGGCCAACGTCTTCCTCGCGGGGCATCCCGACTACATAGCGGGGGTGATCTTGCTTGGTCTGTCGCCGTGTACGGCGATGGTGATGTGGTGGATGCTACTTGCCAAGGGGGACATGGCGCAGGGCCTCATCAACACGTCCGTAAACGCGGTGCTGATGATACTCCTCTACGCGCCGATGGCGGCCTTCTACCTCGGCGTCAGCGGCATCCCAGTCCCATGGGACCTCATAGCGATGAGTGTGCTGTTCTTCATACTCGTCCCAGTTGCGGCGGGGGCCGTGACGAGGAAGATCCTGATCCCGAGGAAGGGGAAGGAGTGGTTCGACGATGTCTACAGGGAGGGAATGGGCAAGGTCAGCTTCGTCGCCCTCCTCGTGACGCTCATCGTCCTCTTCAGCCTGCAGGGGAACATCATACTCAGCAACCCGCTTCTCGTGCTCTTCATCGCGGTGCCCAACCTCATCCACTACGCGGTGATGATCACGTGGACGTACCTCGCGGGCTGGTACCTTGGCTGGGATTACCCGACCTGCATAGACTGCACCCTCATCGGCTCCAGCAGCCACTTCGAGGTCGCCATCGCCGTCGCGACGACGCTCTACGGCATAGGCAGCGGCGCGGCCCTTGCCACCGTCATCGGCCCGCTCTTCGAGGTGCCGCTGATGCTCAGCCTCGTCCGCCTCGGCCTCGCGACTCGTAAACACTTCCCCCGGGGGGAGAAGAAGGTGAAGGCTTGAGCGAGTACCTCGAAACCAAGGCGGACAAGTTTGTCTTCAGGGCCAAGAGGGGGCTGCTCTACAGCCGAGACGAGGTCTGGGTAAGCGCCGAGGGCAACGTGGTCAGGGTCGGTGTCACGGACTTCGCCCAGAGGCGAGGCGGCGACATCGTCTTCGCCGACATCACCCCGCCGGGCACAATCGTGAAGCGCGGCGGGCTCCTCGGGAGCTACGAGACCGTGAAGATGGTCCGGGACATACTCTCCCCCGTCGACGGCGTGATAAGGAGGGTAAACCCCGCCCTCGAATCGAGGCCCGAGGTCATCAACCGGGACCCATACGGCGAGGGTTGGCTCGCCATAATCGAGCCATCCACCGAATCGGAGGGGCTCATCACCGCCGAGGAGTACTTCGAGGCGATGAAGGGCAAGGTCTCGGAGGAGCTGAGGAAGATCAAGGGGCTATAGACTTTGAAGAAACCGATACTGGTCATACCCTGCAGCGGGATAGGGAAGTCGTTCGGCTCGATAAGCCGCGACGCCGTCTTCCGGGTCTGCGACGAGCTTCGCCCCGGGAAGGCGGAGACCCTCTGCCTCTCCCTGCTCGTCATGGGAGACGAGGAGGCGAGGCGCCGGGTCGCCGAGAGCACCTGCATAGCAGTCGACGGCTGCACCCTAGAGTGCTCGGGGAACAACGTCGAGAGGAGCGGCGGCAAGATCGCGGCCCACTTCAGCGTCATGGACATCCTCCGGGAGAACAGGGGACTAAGACCACGAGAAGTCACGTTCCTCGACGAGGACGGCGAGAA